>JBHEMM010000033.1:0-12955 GCA_046262595.1 Vulcanimicrobiaceae bacterium | reverse complement strand
GTGCGTTCGCGCTTGGGAAGCACGGCTCGGCCGGACGCAGTCATCAGCGGGCCGGCGCGCGAGCTGGTTCGCGTGCTGCTTGCTCAGGCGCCGCTTGCAAGTGCGGCCCGGCGCGGCGTGCGCTACAAAGGCGACCGCAAGGTCCTGGCACGGCTCACCCGAGCTTGAGGCGCCGGGCAATAGCGGAGTTTTCCCCGGCCGTGCTGCACAAACGAGCGGACTAAGGAGCTCGACGCACGTTTTGGAACTGCTCAGATTCACACAACTCGAATGTCACTACGGCTCGCGAGAGATTTTCTCGGGTGTAAGCGGCGTTTTGAGCGACGGCGAACGCGTCGGGCTCGTCGGCGCGAACGGCGCGGGCAAGTCGAGTTTGCTGCGCCTGCTCGCGGGCGTGGAAGCACCCTTCGGCGGGCGCATTGCGCGTGCGCGCGATGCGAAGATGGGTTACCTTTCGCAAAGCGTTTCCGACGAAACGCAGCAAACGCTTGCGCAGCTCGTCGATGCCGCGCTCGAGCACGCTCCGCACGAGGAATTCGGCTATCGCAACAAGATGCTGCGCACGATGCTCGGCGCATTCGGCTTCGCGCCCGAGGCGTTCGATCGTCCGCTGCGCGAGTTTTCGGGCGGCCAGCGCGCCAAAGCTGCGCTCGCGCACCTGCTGATCGACGATCCCGACTACTTGATTTTGGACGAGCCGACGAATCATCTGGACATTGAAACGGTTCGCTGGCTTGAAGAGTTCATCGCCGCAAGTAAGCATGCGTATCTCATCGTCTCGCACGACCGCTATTTTCTCGATCGCGTCGCTACGCAGATTTGGGAAATCGAGCGCGGCGATCTCCACACGTACGCGCCGGCGAAGCGGGCGTACACGTCGTACGTAAGCCAAAAAGAAACGCGCTTGGAGAAACAGCGGCGCGACTATGAAGCGTTCACCGCGGAACGGGATAAGATGCGCGCGACGGTTGCCGGGTTGCGCGCTACGCACACCTCGTCGGATTACAGCCAGGTGCGCAGCCGCGAAAAACAGCTCGCGCGCACGGAAGCAAAGATGCACGCTCCCGCACCTGCGCCCGCCGCGCGCAGCATCGCGGTACGCTTGGAGTCGGCGCGGCGTTCGAGCGGCGCGTTCGCGATCGAAGTGTCCGGCCTGAAGAAGGCGTACGCGCAGACCCTGTTTACCGGCTTGGAGTTCGATGTGCAGCAGGGCGAACGCATCGGCATCGCCGGCCCCAACGGTGCCGGTAAATCAACCCTGCTGCGCATCATCGCGGGCGAATTGCCCGCGGATCAAGGCACCGTGCGGTATAATCCCGCGGCGCAGCACGCCTACTTTGCGCAAAACTCGCACGATCAGCTCGATCCGGCCCTGACCGCCGTGCAAGCGGTGCTCGCTGCGGCGCCGGTTACGGAAGAGCAAGCGCGTTCGCTGCTTGGCCGGATGCGCATCAGCGGCGATGAGGCGGACAAGCCGGTCGGTGCGTTTTCGGGGGGCGAGCGCCGGCGCATCATGCTCGCGCTGCTGACGGCGCGCAAAGCCGACGTGCTGCTGCTCGACGAGCCGACGAACGATCTCGACATTGCCAGCCGTGAGGCGCTTGAATCCGTGCTGAACGAATATGAAGGCGCGATTCTCGTCGTTTCGCACGATCGCTACCTGCTCGACCGCTTGTGCGATCGGGTCCTTTGGATCGAAGAGGGCGCGTGGGGACTGCTCGACGGCGGTTACGAAGCGTACGAAGCGCGCTTGCGCGAGCCCGTTGCATCTGCGCAGCAAGGCAAGAAACAAAAGTCCTCAAAAATCACGCCGCTCAAAGGCCGCTCTCAAGTGGAAACGCAGATCGCGCGAATGGAGCGCGAGATTGCAAAAGCCGACGGGCGGCGGAGCGAGATCGATGCGCTCTTCACCGATCCGTCGATCTATACCGATGGCGTGCGCATGCGCGCGCTGCAAACGGAAAAAGCGGCGCTCGATGAAAGCGCCGCACTGCGGCTCGCGGAATGGGAGCGGCTGGTCAACGCACTCGAAGCGCTGGACTGACCGCTAGAGCTCGTCCGAGCCGGCGTCGTACCGGACGCCGAGCGTGCCTTCGACTTTGCTGATCTGCATAACGCGCTGGATGATCCCGGCGCGACCACGACGCTGAACGGCCGGTCGCACCCGTTGCGGGCCCGCAGCAAACTCGCCCCGAAACGCATCGGAAATAGGGGCCTGCCGCCCCTTGCGGGTACAGGGCCGTTCATGCAATCCGTCACCATCGATCGCAATTCCATCGTTGAAACCGCTGCCCGGATCGCGCCGCACGTGCGGCGCACGGCGGTTGCCGCGGCGGATGGCGCGGAGTTCGGGCTCGACGGCACGCGGCTGTTCTTCAAGCTCGAACACATGCAGCACGCGGGTTCGTTCAAAACGCGCGGCGCCTTCGCGAATCTGCTGGCGCGTCCAGTGCCCGGCGTGGGCGTCGTGGCGGCCTCGGGCGGCAACCATGGCGCCGCCGTCGCGTATGCAGCGATGAAACTGGGCGTTCCCGCAAAAATCTTCGTGCCGGCCGTGTCGTCGGCGGCGAAGATCGAGCGCATCCGCTCCTATGGCGCCCGGCTTGAGGTGGGCGGAGAGCGGTACGCCGACGCCTTACGCGCGAGCGAAGAATGGATTGGCAGCACCAACGCAATGGCGGTGCATGCGTTCGACCAGCCGCACACGCTGCTTGGGCAAGGCACGATCGCGCTCGAAACGCAGCAGCAGCTGCCGCAGATCGATACGATGCTCGTTGCGGTCGGCGGCGGCGGGTTAATCGGCGGTATCGCTGCGTATTTCGGCGGCACGGTTCGCGTCATCGGCGTCGAGCCGGAAGGTGCGCCCACACTTACGTGGGCGCTTGAAGCGGGGCGTCCGGTGGATGCGCCTGCAGGCAGCATCGCGAACGATTCGCTCGCGCCTAAACGCGCGGGCGAACTGATGTTTCCAATTGCGCAGCAGTTCGTCGAACGTGTCGTGCTCGTGAGCGACGACGACATCATGCGCGCGCAATCGGCATTATGGCGCGATCTCAGCGTGCTCGTGGAGCCGGGCGGCGCGGCGGCGTTTGCCGCGCTGCTTGCGAAGCGCTACGTTCCGGCTGCCGGCGAGTGCGTGTGCGTCCTTTTGAGCGGCGCGAATACGCCTTCACTCCCATAAAGATGCGCGCTGCGCTTTACGCGGCAATCCTCGCATCCAGCATGGGCCTGCTCGACGGTACCGCCACGAACGTCGCACTGCCGCTGATTCAGCGCGACCTGCATGCGGACGCGACGCACCTGCAGTGGGTCGTTTTGGGCTATACGCTATTTTTATCGGCCTTGCTGCTGATCGGCGGTGCGCTCGGCGACCGGTACGGACGAAGGCGCATGCTGTGTGCGGGCATCGCGCTTTTTACCGGCGCGTCCATCGCATGCGCGCTTGCAGCGGCGCCCGCGTTTCTCGTGGCGGCACGCTGCGTGCAAGGAGTCGGCGGCGCACTGATGATTCCGGAGAGCTTGGCGCTGATCTCCGCGGCGTACCCGCCGGAAAAACGCGGCGCGGCGATCGGTACGTGGTCTGCGGCAATCGCACTTGCAGCTGCGGCGGGTCCGGTTGCCGGCGGTTGGCTGGCTCAAACCGTTTCTTGGCGCGCGATCTTTTACATCAACGTGCCGCTCGCGCTGGGCGCGCTGTGTCTTTTGTGGTTCGGCGTGCGCGAAAGCCGCAATCCGCAGAGCAAACGCTTGGACTTTGCGGGCGCGACGCTCGCGACCGTCGCCCTGGGCGCCCTCACCTGGGGCTTGGACCGCATTCCGGTGCAAGGCTTCGATACCGTTTCTCTTGCGGTGATCGCAGCGGGACTAGCGCTGCTCGGACTGTTTGCGCTCGTGGAGCACAACGCGCCTGAACCGATGGTGCCGCTGGTGCTTTTTGCATCCGCGCAGTTTACCGTCGGCAATTTGTACACACTGGCGATGTACGCGGCGATCGGCGCTATCATGTTCTTTCTGCCGTTCGATCTCATCAACATTCGCGATTATACGCCCGCTGCGGCGGGGGCGGCGATGCTGCCGCTTGTCGCGATTATGACGTCCTTTTCGCGTTATGCGGGGCGGATGGGCGAGCGGATCGGATATCGCATCCCGCTTTTTGCCGGCGCGCTGATCGCCGGCGCCGGCTTCGCGCTCGCCGGGTTTTTGAATCCTAACGGATCGTACTGGGTCTCGCTGTTTCCGGCGTTCGTCGTGATGGGGATCGGCATGACCATGTTTGTTGCGCCGTTGACGACCGCGGTCATGAATAGCGCCGGATCGGAGTTCGCCGGCGCTGCATCAGGGGTGAACAATGCGGTATCGCGCGCTGCGGGAATGCTCGCGATCGCTGGGGGCAGCATCCTGGTCGTGAATGTCGGCGACCGGACGTTCGGCAAAGGTGCGCCTCACGGCGCGCTTATTACCGGCGCCTTTGCAGCCGGCGCCGATCCGGCATTGCTTGCGCGCTTGCACGCGGCTTACGCAACGGCCTTCACGTCGGCCGCTTTCGCCTGCGCAATCGCCGCGTGCGCGGCTGCATTGCTTGCGCTATTTTTGCGAACCCCGTGATAACCCGATTTTTGCGCTGCCGCCCGTCGCTCGATATCAGCGGCGTGTCGCGCGCAATGACCGTGGTGACGGCGCCTCACCCGACCGCCAACGCGCCGACGCGTAGCGCGCAGGCGCTAGTTGCGCGTAGAAACCGAAGCGGCCGGCGTGTTCTGCAGCAGCGAATCTTGCGGCGCCGAGCTATACACAAAGATCCCGTTCGAAACGTAACGCTCGGCGCTGTCGTCTGATGGAACGTTGTGCAAGCTGACGCCGGTATCGCCGGGGGAGCGCGCGACGAGCGTCACCGAACCGCCCGAATCGAGCGCCATCGCATCCGTGACGCCAAGATCTTGCAGCAGATGGCCGAACTCGGGGCGCGTCATTCCTGCCGAACGCTCGGGGTGCCGGCCGTCGACCGCGACCATGATCAGCGTTTTGTCGTCGAGCACGCCGAGTGCATCCACCGGCCAGCGTACGTCGCGCTCATCGGGTGCGGGCGCATGCGGATCTTCGTACCATTTGCCGTCGCGCAGCAGCAGCGGACCGCCGCCGATGGCGGCAACGGCATTCGTAACCGGCGGATCGATATGGTATGAAAGGCGCACTTCATCGCCGACTGCCGGCAAACGAAGATTTTTCACATCCGCGCCGAGCGCGATACCGAAACGCAGCGGCGAAGGAACCCGCCCGAGCGTCACGCCCGTCACGCGGTAGCGATCGCCCCGCACGTACTGCAGCGTGAGGAACCGCAATCCGGAAACCGGGGGAAGATCTCCGCCGAAATCCGGCGTAACGATCGTGACGTAACCCAGCGGCCAATCGTTGTATTGCGTTACGGGCAGCGTCCGCGTGCCGATCTGCGCGCTGCCTTCCAACCGGAACTCGTCGAAATGCACGTTGTTGTTTCGATCCACGATCAACGCTTGGCGGTTCGCCGGTCCGCGCACCAGGCGTCCCGAGCGCATGAACAAACCCTGCGGCTGGTACGTGCGCGCGATGTCGAAGTAGTCGCCGTTCAGTCCGGCAACGGCACCGGTGCGCACGCCCATCTGCGAGGTGCGCTCGCCGCTCGAGACAAGATGATCGCCCGAGAGCGCTGTATTGAAATGCACCGTTTTCTCGCGCGGGTCGATGGTGAGCAGTTGAACGACGCGCGGCGCGCCGGAGAGCACCATGCCGTATTGCGCGAAAGCGATCCCGGGCGCCGTGGTTTCCAGACGCAGCCAACGCAGCTGCGGCGTGGACGCGATCATCCCAAAGACGCGTGCCACTCCGCGCAGATTGGGCGTCCCCGTACGCAAAGCAAGATTCCAATCATGTACGTCATGCACTTCGCCGCTCAGCTGAAGCGGCAGGCCGTCCAGGTTTCCTGCAACCGCGCGCGTCGCTAAACCGTCAGGCGCGAGCAGGATCGTTCCGTGCAACGCGTGCAGCACATGTCCGGCATACGTTCCTTCGACGCCGCGGACGGCGAGGGTTCCAGACATGCGGCCTAACAGAGCCACGTCGACGTTCTGCGCGAAACCGGCGCTGACCGACAGGTCGGAGGCAGGCAGAAGCGCCCAGAGCGGCGCAAGCGGCAGCTCTGCCGCACGCACGCGGCCGCCGGAGACAGCCACAGGATAGCGCTGCGCGCCGGATCTCATCTGCGCGTTTCCCTCAAGCAGCGCTGTGTGCGCTGCCAGCACGACGCTGCCGTTAAAAGCGCGCAGAGCAAGCGGTGCTGCATCCGAGCCGGCGCGCGAGGCATTCAAGGTGCCGTCCGTTATAGAAACGCTCGCCGCGCCCGGCGCAAGCAGCGCCAAACCGGCGCGCAGGCGGCGGAGGCGGCGCAGCGTGTCGTGCCCCAGGCGCAGCGTCGCATACGGCGCATCGATGGCCACGGTGCGCTGCCCATGCGCTTGGTAGACGCGTATGCGCGCCGCCGAAAAAACCGCATCTCCGCCGGCGGCGGTGATCGTGACGCCGCGGAACGTGACGTCCGCGCCTCGTTGCGAGAGCGAGACGATGTGCAGCCGGGCGCCGGTAGTTGCATTGAATGAAAGTTCATACAAGACGCGGCGAAGAGGATTGCGCAGCGAACCGGCAAGGACCGCGAGCATGAATAGGGCGGCGGCTGCGATAACTACACGGCGGATGGTCAAGAAACTCCTCGCTCTGATTGCGCTGACGTGTTGCCCGCAGGTTGCGCCCGGCGGCCACAAACCGTATGTCGCAGTGATCGTTTGGCACGATGTGGTGCCCGCCAAAGAACTCTGGTTCGACACCACGACCCAAACGTTTCGAGCCCAACTTGAAAGCATCCGCACGGGCGGCTACCATGTCGTTACACTTGAGGCTCTGCGCCGCCACTTAGAGCGGGGCGCGCCGCTCCCCTCTCGCCCGCTTGTTTTGACGTTCGATGATGACGGCCATGGGATTTTCGAGAATGCCTACCCGCTGCTTGCCCGCTACCAGTATCCCGCCGCCGTGTTCGTGCACACGAACTACGTCGGCCGCACGACGCACGGAAAACGCCATAATACCTGGGCGCAACTGCAAAGGATGGCGCGCAGCGGCCTGATCGAGATTCAAAGCCAGACGGCCAATCATCCGCCCGATCTGCGCGCACTTTCGGACAGCGGCATTCGTCACGAGCTGCAGCTCTCGCGCAGCTCGCTGCAGTATCATCTTGGCCGGAACCATACAATTTACGCGCTCGTGTACCCCGAAGACAACTATGACGAACGCACCGAACGCCTCGCGTTCCAGAACGGCTATGAACTCGCATTCACGGAAGACTGGGGCAACGCGGGCGACTCGGACAATCTGCTCGCGATCCACCGCTATTCGGCGCTAACGCGCTTCGACCAAGCGCTATCGGACGTGGCCGCTAACCGCTAAGCGCGCTGCTCACCGCCAGCACGAACGAATGACACCGGCCTGCGCCGCGCGGCCCGTCGGCGGTAATCCGTACATCGCTTCGATCGTGTGCAAAACGGTATAGTGGTCGATGCGCTGCTGGTAGGTGCCGGGCCGGACCATCGGGCCCGCAAAAATGACCGGTATGGAATTCGCTTCGTCGTATCCCTCGTCCCAAGTGAATACGACGAGCGTGCTGTGAGTGCGCGCCCATGCGAGCAGCGGTGCGATATGTTCGCGCGCCCAAGCATCGGCTTGCTGCACCGTGCCGTCGTGCATGTCGTTATCAACATTCGGCACCACGAACGACACCGACGGCAGGCGGTCAAACGACGGAAAAAGTGTGAGCGGCAGATTGTCCTGCGCGGGAACGTTGGTGAAGTCGACCCACGGCGCATGTTTGCGCGCGTACGGGCCGGCCCAGCACACCGTGGAGCCTGCGGCCGGCAGGCCTTCGGAATAGCCGGCAAAGCTCAAATGCGCGCGCGCTAATTCACTGGCCAAATTCGGCGCATTGGAATCGATTCCGCGAGGCGGACAGGCATCGCCGTTGGAGTTCGTAAGCCCGGCGAACAGCGCTATGTAATTCGGCAAGCTCGGGTGCGTTACGCCGTGCGCGTTGGTGAAAAGCGCGCCCTGGTGCGCGACTTGCTGTAAGTACATAGCGGCGCCGGGTTTCGCGATGACTTGCGCCAGCGTGTGGTTCTCTTCAATCACGACGACCACGTGTTCGGGCCGCGGAAGATTCAAGGCGGCGGCAAGCGCCAGGACGATCAGCATAAGCGCGCTTATTGCGTATGAACGCCGGTTGGTCCCGCCTCGCGTTCCGGTCCATCGATTAGGCCGAAAGTCTAGAGCGGTGCGGCTTGCGATGCGTTTGCGCAGCCCGCGCCGGGGTGATAGTTAGGGTTGAGGTACAACAAAGTGGGCAACGGCATCCATCAGATTCGCGCCTACGTGTTCGACATGCTGGCGACCACCCGCGCGTTCTTAGGGCCCGCAGGCGCTCAGCTGCGTTCCCCGCACGTGCGGCAGTCGCAGCGCGGCTGCTGGCTGGTCGAGCGCATGGTAAGCATGCTCAGCGCCCACGCCGACGAGCTCGCGGAACATCTGCAGCGTTTGGGCGGCGGAGCGCTGCTGGGTGAGATCGACGATGGCGCGCAGCCGGCGTGCGAGATTGCGCTCGCCAAAGCGATGCGCGATAACTACTCCAACTTCAGCTTGGCGCAAGCCGCGACGCTTATGCTTGAAACGAATGCACGCGCGTTGGGGTATTCGTCCACCGCCGCGTTGGCCGCGCGTCACCGCGAAGAAATTGTCAGCATGCTGGCGCTCGTGCGGGAGTTCGTACCGCTCGCCGCTTGATTCGCATCGGGACCAGCGGCTGGGCGTATGCCGATTGGCGCGGCCGCTTCTATCCTAAAGGACTAGGCCCCCGCGGCTGGCTCGCCTATTACTGCGAACAATTCGATACGGTCGAACTCAACGCGACGACGTACCGCCTGCCGAAAGAATCGCAAATTCAAACGTGGTGCGAAACCGTGGCGCCGGGCTTCCTTTATACCGTCAAACTGAGCCGGCTCATCACGCATCGCCGCACGCTGCCGGCACGCGTGGACGAGTTCATTGCAAACTATATGCAGCGCGCACGTTGTTTCTCCGCGGGAAAAGTCGCACAGATTCTCGTGCAGTTTCCGCCGTATCTTCAGCGCGATGACGAATTTCTGCGCGCTTTCCTGGCCAAGTTGCCGCCCGAATTCCGGTACGTCGTGGAATTCCGTCATCAATCGTGGTTTTCACCGGAGATCGAAACGCTGCTGCGCGAGCGCAATATTGGGTTCTGCATCCATGATTATCCCGGTCTAGACATGGCCGACGCCGTCACTTCACCGGAATTCGCGTATGTGCGCCTGCACGGGTATACCGCGTTATATGCGGGCTCGTATCCAAAACGCGCGCTCAGACGGTGGGCAAATCGCATTCGGACACTGTCCGAGCAAGCGAACGACGTATTCGTCTATTTCAATAACGACGTGCAGGCCGCTGCACCGCGTGACGCGATACAATTGCGAAAAATCCTTACGTGAACTGTCTTTTGTGTAACGTTTTCGGGTTAATACTCTTGGGAACGGGAACGTAGGCCGTATGACCACAGCGCCGCGTCCCTGGTATTTCGAGACGGACACCGCGGGGGACGCGGTCGAAGGGCGGCATCTGCTCGAGCGTTATCTCTCCAATCATTGCGAAGAAGCCGACCTTTTTCCGGCCACCATCGTGTTCGGCGAGTTGATCTCTAACGTGATCAAGCACGCGCCGGGCGGCGGCGTACGCGTGTGGCTCGAGCCGGCAGGTGACCGCTACGCGCTCTGCATTCAAGACGCCGGAAATGGCAAGGGCCTTGAAAATGCCACCTTCGCGCTGCCTGACCCGTCCTCGGAGTCGGGCCGCGGACTGTATCTCGTTAAGCACTTTGCTTGCCACTTCGAATACCGCCGCGACGACGGCTTTGTGGTCCGCGCCGTGCTTCCGGTGACCCGGCGGGCCCACAGCCCAAATCCGGCACCTTCGCGCGAACGAGCGTCCTAACACACGCAAGCACCACACCATTACGCGAGGCCTCGCGTAATGGAGCCTCGAAGAACAACGCCCGTGAAAACTTCGCGGGTCTTTTTACTTCTGCTCGCCTTAGTTGCGGTCGCCGCAGCGTCATGGTACTGGGCGCGGCGGCCGCCGAACGTTCAGAGCGGCGGCATTACCGTCTATTACACGAAGGATGACGGCCGCACGGAAGTTGCGTGGCCCGTAAGCACGCGTCCACGCGTTGCCGGCGAGTCCGAGAGCGAACACGCGCGTAACACTGTGCTGTATGCGGCAACGCAAGCGGTTGCGGGGCCCGAGAGCGATAAACCGGCAATTCGTTTTCCGGCCGGAACGCATGTGCTCTCCGCAAGCGTTAGCGGTACGACGGCAACAGTCGATATTTCGGCGGACATCAACAATCAACATGCCGACGTCACCTCCGAAACGGGCGAGTTCAAAGCGCTTGTGTGGACGCTGACGGCGCTGCCGGGAATCGATCGCGTCGCCGTACGCGTGCAAGGCCAGCAACTCAAAACATTGCCCGGGGGACATCTGGAACTCGATGAGCCGCTACGCCGTTCGGATTTTTAAAGCAGCAGCGCTCGTCTTGAGCGTGGCGCTCGCCGCCTGTCCTGCGCTTGCCGCGCAGCGTGCTTCGTACGTGTTCGATGGGAAAACCGTTACGTTCGAACGGGTCGTCGACGAGCAGGGCGGCCGTGCGGTCGGCATCGACGATCCCGGCGTGCGCGCATTATTGGAACGTCTTGCCGCCACGGTGACCTGGCAGCCGGATCAGCGCTACATTCTTGTGACTACGGCGCAACCCGAAGTTATCAGTTTTGCGCTGGGCGATCGCCGCTATGACGTCGGCCCTGTCACGCAGACGGCGCCCTTTGCACCGTTTTTGCTCGACGGAGAAGCGTTCGTCCCGCTTGATGAGTTGCTGCACGGCTTGGGCCTTGCGGCAAAGACGCAAGGCACGCAGCAGGTTTTGCAGCCGCAAATCACATCGCTCGACGTGCAGCAGCCCGCCGGCGGCGGCGCAAAGGTCATCGCGCGCGGCGCACTGCCGCTCGACGGAACGATCCTCGCACAGGGCAACGGCAAAATCGTCGTAGCGTTTGCAGAAACGGGCAGCGCGCTGCCGCCTTCGCGCGTCGTCGATGGCGGCCCGGTGCGGCGCATCGACAGCGTGACGTCCGGTTCTGCGCTGCACCCGCGCACCACCCTTACGCTTTACACGTCATCCGATGGCGGACGCGCAGTCGCCGCAACCGATGACGGCCGAGATTTTACGCTCGCACTCGCCAGCGGCGGCGCGGGCGCAACGCCTGCGGCATCGCCTTCCCAGCAGGCGGCCGGAATCGTTCACGTCACCGCGGCACAAATGCAAAACGAGGGCGGCGGTTTTACGCTGCATGTCGCCGTCGACGGCGCTGCGCCGTTCGAATGGCATCGCCTGCGCCCGCCGGACAACCGTGTCTGGATTGACGTGCACGGCGCGCGCCTCGGAATGCCGCCCACCGATACGCCGGTGCGCGTGCATCAGCAAAATACCGACACCGTACGCATTGCCGTTTCGCTTGCGGCCTATCAAACGATTCAGGTCGCGGGGGACGAACAAGGCGTGACGCTTACGGTCGGCTCGCAGCTTGCACGGGACGATGCCCCGCGCGCCGGATCCGGTATGACCGGCACCGCGCCCTCAGTTGCCGCGCTCGCACAACCGCGTGTATCACCGGGCACATGGAAGTTTTCACCGCGTTCCTCGCCGGGCGCAACCTACGTTCCGGCGAATCCGCGGCTCATCGTCATCGATCCGGGTCACGGCGGCAGCGACCCGGGCGCCGCGCGCGGTGACGCGACGGAAAAAACGCTCGCGCTCGATATGGCGAAGCGCGTTCGCGATATCTTGCTGCGCCGCGGCTGGCAAGTGATGATGACGCGCGAGGATGACCGCGACGTGTACGCGCCCAACGACTCGGCGGCCGACGAACTGCAAGCACGCGACGACGTCGCAAACAACAACGGGGCACGCCTTTTTCTGAGCATCCACGTGAACAGCTTCATCAATTCCGGGCCGCACGGCGCGACCGTCTATTATTACAAGCCGGAAGATTACTCGCTGGCGCAGGCGCTTAACCGCCGCATCGCCGCGCATGTGGCCGTAAAAGACGACGGCACCGTCAAAGATATGCTGTATGTGCTTCATCATGCAGACATGCCCGCCGCACTGGTTGAGACAGCCTACGTTTCGAATCCCGATGACCGCGCGCTGCTGCAGACGCCCGCATGGCGCCAAAGCATCGCGCAAGCGATTGCGGACGCCATCGGCGACTATGCGGGTCCGCCGCCCGCGGCCGGGCAATCACCCGGCCAGTAAATGATCGGCGTCTTTGATTCGGGCTTAGGCGGTCTGAGCGTCGTGCGCCGTCTTCGCGAAGTGCTGCCGCGGCACGACGTCGTCTATTTCGCCGATCAAGCTCACGTGCCGTACGGCGATCGGGCCGAGCCCGAACTGCTCGGACTGCTGGCTCAAAACCTCGCGTTTTTGCAAACGCAGGGCGTGAACCTCATCGTCACGGCATGCAACACGTCCTGCGCTATTGCCGATAAGTACGGATGGCCGGCGGCGCGCGTACCGGTGCTGGATCTCATCGAATCCGCCGCCATCGCCGTGCAGCAGAGCGGCGCAAAGCATATCGGTGTCGTTGCCACCGCCGCAACGGCACGCAGCGGCACGTACGCGCGCCACATCGTTGCCCGTATGCCGGACGCTCAGGTGAAAGAAAGCGCTGCACCGGCGCTGGTTCCGCTCGTCGAGGCGGGCGAAACGCGCGGAGAACGCGCGCATGCCGAAGTGATGCTCGCCTGTTCGCCCTTAGAT
>JBHEMM010000032.1:21915-29912 GCA_046262595.1 Vulcanimicrobiaceae bacterium | reverse complement strand
GAATAATTATGTGACGATCTAGGTTGCCTAGAAAGTGGGCGACGAGAAACCGACGCAGATTCAAATCGCTTTCAAAGCAACTGTTGGAAACATGACGCGGTTCCTTGCGGTCCGGCAAACGGTTAAGCGGGCCTCTTTCTGCACGCAACGGCTACTGCCGCTCGCTCGCGGCCGCGAGGCTGACGAAGCGTACAGCGCTATCATTGACGACGTGAGGGCGATGACGCAAAGCGGAATATCGCTGCCGGAGAAGCCGTGGAACGCCGTGCAGGTCGGCCGACTGCTGAACCGCTAGGCGTCTTTGACGCAGCAAGTATGGAATACGCCGAGATCAAGCGCACGGAGTTAGGAAGCGATGAATGAAGTACGTCTATTTGCTAACTGTCAGCGTTGCGGCACTAGCATCGATGACGATTGGTGGACGGGCCCAAGATTTCCCGGCCCTTGTTGCTACGCCGGCATCCGCAAAATTCGTCCGCCTGCCATTTTTGCCCTCATGCATGACGGTGGCAATGGTGCAGGGTGACCCACGTAGCGGTCCTTCAATTGAATTGGCGCGCATCGCTCCCGGTTGCTTTATTCCCCGCCATTGGCACACCGCGAATACACGGCTCATCTTTATCAGTGGCCGGGGCACGCACGAACTCGGTAACCGCACGCCCAAAGCTTTGCAGGCGGGCGACTATGTTTATTTGCCTGCGCGCGTGGTCCACTCGTTCCGCTGCACGTCCGGCTGTTTGGTATACAACCTGCAAGATGCTCGAGACATCGTCCATTGGATCGATTTACGCGGGCGTCCGATTTCGCCAAAACAGGCTTTCACTCACCATCCGTGATTTCGGGCGGCGTGCCGGAACTCGGCTCTTTCGTTTTAGCATCAACGCGCAATGCCAACGCCGCCTTACCGTGGGGCCATGATCTTGGCAAGCATGTCGGGTGTGCCGGTGATGCGCACCAGGTGCGGGTAGCGTTGGCCGCCGTGATAATTAACCGTGTACGTGCCAACGGCGCCGCCGTTATTTGCGATAAACACGAGGTTGCCGTGCGAGTGTTGCGTGGTTTTCATCGCGTAGTCGAGGGCGCCCGGATCCCATGCCTGACCGTTGACGGCGACAAGTTTCATTCCGGGCGCAAGACCCGCATTCCATGCGGGTGAGCTTTCGCGGACGTCCTGCACGGAGCCGTCGCTGCCGATGCGCGTGCCGAAGGAATACCACTCGTTGATCGAACCGCCGCGGCGGGCGCTTAGGAACTTGTTCGGCTTGTCGCTGTAGACGAGCTTCCAGCCCGCGCGTGCCAGGTCGTCGTTGGGCGGATGCACGGAGACTTGATACACGTAGCGATCGAAAAAATTGTGCCAGTCGTATGGCGCGGTAGCGTTGAGCAGCTGCTCCACGTCCTCACGCGTGTACGTTTTGGTAATCGGGCCGGTCACTTCGGGCGCCGTGAAGGCGTGGAGGAAATCGTCGATCGATTTCTTTCCGCCGGTTTTCTCGCGGATGATCGTATCGGCGTCGAGCCAAATCAGTTCGCCCTCGCTGTAAAAATCACCGGCGTTGCGGCGCAGCGATCCATAATCGCCGCGCGCCGTGTAAAAGTGCGGTGCCCCGGTCGTTAAATCGATGAGCGGCGTGGTGAGGCGGCCGGGCTCGCTGTCGAGCGCGGCGTACACGGTTGCCAAATACTCCGGATAGTCTTTCGGCTGACGGATGCCGGCGCGGAACGAAAGCAGATCCCCCAGATATTGATTCATCCCTTCGTACACCCAAAGCAGATCGGTACGCTGCACGATCTGGAAATTGAGCGTCGTGAGATCGTAGGGCCGGCGGTACTTGCCGTTCCATGAATGCGAGAGCTCGTGCGTCACCAAGTCGCCGCCGGAAAGCTGTTGTACGGGATCGGTCATAAAGTTGTCGTCGGCGCGGTCGTCGCTGCTCTGGTGATGTTCGATGCCTTGAAAGCCGATCGCATCGCTGAGCGCCAGAAGCGAGTGATACCACGTCCAGTGGCGCGAGCCGTAAAGCGCGAACGCCTGGCGCGGCATATGTTTGTACGCCGCGATCAGCTTCGGTGAAATGTCCAGGTCCTGCGGCTTGTCGGCAAAGATGTCCAGCCATTGGCTTGCGCTGCCCGACTTCCACAGCAGGTAATGCTTGTAGTAGCGCCCCATGTCGAGCGGCGAGTCGACGAGCAGGTTGAGCGGCGCAACGGCAAAATCGATGCGGTCCCCCGTGCGCTTCGCGCCGTAAAGCGCGCTTGCGTAATCCCATCCGTGCGGAAGAATGATGCTCGGCTTGACGTAGTACTCGTGCGAATTGATGCCGGCTTGGTAGAAGAGATCGCGGTTCCAGTTGATGACCGCAACGTTACGCCCGGACATCGTATCGCCGCGCGCGTTCGTCACGACGGTGAACCCGGCGTCGATAGCGGATACGCCGGCCGGTACCTCGACGTGAAACTTGTACAAGTCCGTGACGTCGCGGCGCCAAGAAAGTGCGTGACCGTTCGCGCTCACGCGGATCTCCGTGACGTTCCCGAGCGGTCCCGTCGGGCCGTGCTCGCCCGGGATCCACTTCGGATACACGAACGAAAACGCGCCCGGCCGCACCGGGATCGTCATGCGAGAATACATCAGGCCGCGCTCGGCGCTGCGCGCGTCGAGCACGAGCGTCATCGGCTCGGCCTGCGTCGCGTACGAACCGGCGGTCGGTGTTTCGGGGGCGTACGCATCATCGGCGGTCTGCGCTTGCACGGCTGGGCCGGCCAGCAGGGCAGCAGTCAAAAGAATGGCAGCGGCAAATTTCATATCGCTCGGATTGTAAGCGATGGGCCGCCCACCTCCTGCTGCGCCTCACAGGCCGGGTAAGAGGCAACATGGCCGATACGAAAGATGTCAAAAAAACGACCGACCGCGCGGGTGAAATTTTCCAAGATGCGTTGACCGAGAACGAAAGCAAGGCGCGCGGCTCCGTGCGCGATGACGTCGACCACGGGCTCCGGCTCGACCCGGACATCGAGAACACCGAACCGAAAAAGCCTTAAACGCGTTGACGGCGTTCATCTTCGATCTCGACGGGACGCTGGTCGACACCGTGTACCAGCACGTGATTGCGTGGCATGCGGCGTTAAGCGGCGCCGGATTCGAGATGCCGATGTGGCGCATCCACCGCAAGATCGGCATGAGCGGCACGCTCCTCATGAGCGCGCTCGAGCTCGAACTCGGACACACGATTGACGAGCAAACCGCAAAGCGTTTGGAATCGGCGCACACCGAAGAGATGAAGCGTTTATCGGGCAGCGTGCGTGTTTTTCCGGGCGTTCGCCAATTGTTCGATCGCCTCAACGAAGCGCGCGTGCCCTACGCGATCGCTTCGAGCGGTAACATGAAAGATGTCGGTCCATTTCTTGAGATGCTGCGGCTGGATTCGGGCGTTCCGGTTGTGACGCAGCAGGACGCGCCGAATGCAAAGCCCGATCCCCAGCTGTTTCTCGAGGCGGCGAAACGATTGGAAGTGGACGCTTCCGGTGCCGTCGTCGTCGGCGACAGTGTTTGGGACATGCTCGCCGCGCGCCGCGCGCACGCTTTGGGTGTGGGCCTGCTCACGGGAGGGTACGCGGAGAGCGAGATGACCGCTGCGGGTGCCTTTCGCGTGTATGCGGATCCCGAAGAACTGCGCCGCCGCCTGCATGAAACCGGTGTGAACGTAAAGGAGCAACAGTAGTGGAACGCGAGCGATTTGAGGACGGAAACGACCCGGAGCGGGAAACGCCCGAGGTGGATGCGCCGGTGTACGGCGAGACGGATATCGATGCGAATCGCGACGACCAGCGCGACGCGCACCACGCCGACTCGGAAGAACACCTCTAGCGCTACAGGCGCACGCCGAAACCGAATCCCACGTACGGCGCGCCCGCGCTTTGTGAAGCGGTATGCCCGAACTCGGCGTCTACTTCCAACTGCGGCGTAAGCAGATACTGCGCGCCGCCGTCAAAACCGAAAAGGCCGCCGGTTTGCACGCCCGTGCGGCTTTGCCCGAACGCCTCCAGATACAACTGCGTGCGCGCGTTGTACTGATTGCTCGCGACTACCGACGGCAGCACCGCGTCGTATCCTGCGGCGTGAACAACGCCCAGCGTCGAGGCGAAGCCGAACTTACCGAACGAAGCGGAGTAATCCACATTCACCGTCTGCGTTGGCGCGCCCGACGTGAATGCACGTGAACCGGCCGGCACGGTCAGCAGCACGTCGAGGGCGCCGGCGCTCGAAGCGCCGTGGGCGAACTCCCATTTCAAGCCGGCGCCCGGGTCCGCAAAACCCGACGCTCGCGGCGGCGCAAGCTGCTGCACGTACGACGGGCCGATCGCGTCGGCCTCGAGATTCCTTGCCACGCCGAACCGCAGAAAGCCCTGCCCGAGCTGCGCAAACGGAGCGCTGCCCGAAGAATGCTGGTACCCCGCCTCGAGAAGGGTCTCGCCGGGCTTGAGCGCGCAAGGGCTGAAGCCGACGGTCGGGCGGTCGAGCGCGGCCAGCACAGCGGTGTGGCCGCCGGGACCGGAGCACGGATCGGCACCTGGCGAAGCGGAGGGAGAAGGCTGGGGAGCCGTAGCCATGAGGGCGGTCAAAATGAGAGTCATTCCTAAATTCATAGCCCGGCACATATTCCGGCAGGGCCGCAGAGGGCCCTGGCGCAATCTTCCCGGGTTGTTTCGCCCCGCAGATGCCTCGCGCGTTTGCGGGACGTACGTTATTTAGCCCGCATTCCTTTGGAGGTCGAGCCCACGTTGAAGATCGTGGTGACTGTAAAATTGGTTCCGGACACGAATGCGGCCAAACGCATCGATCCTTCGACGCACCGTCTCGTGCGCGCGGGGCTGGAAACCGTCATCAATCCTTTTGATGAATACGCGATTGAAGCGGCGCTGCAGTTGAAAGAAACATTGGGCGGTGAGACGACCGTGACGGTCTTTACGATGGCGCCCGAAAGCGCAAAAGATACCGTGCGTAAGGCGCTTGCAATGGGCGCCGACGATGCGGTGATGCTCAGCGATCCAGCCTTAGAAGGAAGCGACGTCTGGGCAACCGCTTACGCGATGGCGCAGGGACTGAAGAAGACGGGCTTTGATTTGTTGATTTGCGGCGGCCTTGCCGATGACGGCAACTCTGGCGGCGTGCCCGGTGCACTCGCGGAATACTTAGGCGTGCCGGGTTTGACCAACGTGCGCAAGATCGACGAGGCGGGCGAGGGCAAAATAAAAGCGCAGCGCGAAACGGACAGCGGCTATCAAGTGGTGAGCGGTCCCTTACCGGCGCTCATCACCGTGACGATGGCTGTAGGCGAACCGCGTTACGCATCGCTCAAAGGCATCATGGGGGCGAAGAAAAAGCCGATTACCGTGTTGAGCGCGGCCGATGCGGGCCTCACGCAAGCCGACGCGACGGGCGGCGCAAAAACGGGCGTGGTGCAAATTTCGGCGCCTAAGACGCGTGAAAAAGCGCGCGTCGTACAAGCCGAAGACGGCGCGAGCGGCGCCAAGGCGATCTTCGAATTTCTGCGCGAGCGAAAGCTGATCTGATGCAGAACGTGATCGTTTTCGCCGAACAGAAGAACGGCCAAACCCGTAAAGTGACGTTCGAGCTGGCCACGGAAGCGCGTGTGCTTGCCGATACGCTCGGCGGTAAGGCGAGCGCGGTTGTGCTTGGCGCGGGCGCGTCGCAACTCGCCGAAAAACTCAAAACCTATCCGCTCGATACGATTTACGTGAGCGAGGACGGCGATGTCGATGCGTATCTGCTCGATCCGATCGTCGATTACTTGGAAGCCGCCGCCAAACAAACCGGTCCCGCGCTCATGCTGATTCCGAATACCATGGAAGGGCGCGATGTGGCCGGACGGATTGCCGCGCGCTTGAGTGCCGGCTTGAACTCCGACGTCACCGCTTTTAACGTTTCCGGCGGCAAGGTGCTGGCGGTCGGTCCGAAGTTACAAGGCTCGAGCGTCGTTGCGGCAGACTTCATAAATTCGGCATACGGCGTTGCCACGGTTCGTCCGAACGCGTTCGATGCCCGGCCCGCCGGCGCGGGCGCACAAATTGTGCCTTTGGAGAAGCCGGCAGGCAAAACGTATGCCCTAAAGATCGAACAAGAAGTGGAAGAAGCTTCAGCCGAGATGGGGCTCGAAGAAGCGCCCGTCGTTATCAGCGGCGGCCGCGGTTTGGGCGGTCCCGATCCGTTCACGACGCTTCTGAAGCCGCTCGCCGATGCGTTGGGCGGCGCGGTGGGCGCCTCGCGCGCCGCGGCCGATGCCGGCTGGGTGCCGTACAGTTTACAGATCGGGCAGACCGGCAAGGTCGTGAGCCCGCCGCTCTACATCGCCGTCGGCATTTCCGGCGCGATTCAACACAAAGTCGGCATGCAATCCGCCGGCACGATTGTCGCCATCAACCGCGACGCCGGCGTGCCGATTTCTGAGTTCGCGGACTTGCTGGTCGTGGGCGATTTGTTTCAAATCATCCCCGAGCTGACCACGCTCGTGCGAGGCGCCAAAGCGCATGCGTGACAATTGCCCCGGCGCAGGCGTTGAACATTCGTAGCATCTCATCGAGTAAGGACAACTAGTTTGAAACGCATTTATCTGCCCGTGCTTCTCCTCGCCGCCGTTTGCGGCGCGGCCGTTCTTTCGCCGGGCGCTGCAAGCGCCGCAAAACCGGCTCCCTCGCCGTCGGCCTCCGCTTCGGCGGCTCCGCTGCCGACCGCTTCGCCGGAGCCCCCGAGCATTGCGATTCCGCGCTTGATGCAGAAGCTCAAGGAGAACCCGAGCGACCGTCAAGCGCTTATCGAGCTCGCCGGGCAGTACATGGGACTAGGCCACCCCGAGGCCGCGGTCCCGCTCACCCAGCGCTTGCTGCAGCTCGGTACGAAGACGGCGCAAGTGTACTATCTTGATGGCACGGCGCAAGCGGCGCTGGGCAACGGTCGCGCCGCCGTTTCGGACCTTGAAGCCGCCTCGAACCTCGAACCGACGAATTTGGCGATCCTCAGCACGCTTGCCGATTTCTACGCCAAGACGAACCGTCTTGCGGACGCCGAGCGCATAGCGAACCGCGCCGTTACGTTCAATAAAGACGATCCCAAGGCATATGAATCGCTCGGTGGCGTTCTTGGCGTGGAACAAAAATGGGATGACGCCCGCGCGCAATACGAAAAAGCGTTCGCGCTCAATCCCAAAGACGTCGGCCCGTTGATGGAAGAAGCGCAGACCTGGGTCGCGCAAAACACCATCCCCAACGCCCTCGGCGTGATCGATCGCGCGATCGCCGCCGATCCGAAAAACGTGCAAGTGCTCGTTTTCCGCGCCGACCTCTACGCCAAGCAGCGCGATACCACGAAATCGGCGGCAGCGTACGACGATGCGGTCGCGGCGGCGTCGAGCGATGCCGAAAAGGCATCCGTGCTCGTGCGCAAGGCGCTCATGTTCGCCGGCGCCAAGCAGCCGGCGCAGGCGCAAGCAACGTTCGAGGGCGCAATCAAAGCGTATCCGGCGGTCTCCTCGCTGCATACCGCGTACGGCGAGTACTTCTTGGGCCAGCACGATCAGCGCCGTGCGGAGCAAGAATTTCTCTCGGCAATCCACGCCGACCGCAACGATGTCAACGCATTGTACGATATGGCGCAGCTTAAACAAGCGCAGCACCGCCCGAACGACGTGATCACCTATCTCAAGCAGCTCAGTGACGTCGCTCCCAGCGCGCAGACGCTCGCCATCCTGGGCGAGGCGTACGTGAGCACGCATCAGTACACGAAGGCACGCGATGCATGCGGCCGCTCGTTCCAGATGAGCCGCAGCCCGGATACACTAGGATGCGTTGCCGGTTCGGATTACAGCATGAAAAACTATAAAGAAGCCGCCGGTATCTTCAACGCGATCGATCACGGCGCGCGCACGTTTATGGATCGCAATCCGCAGCTGCTGTACATGGAGGGCGATTCCTACGCTCAC
>JBHEMM010000032.1:11797-21905 GCA_046262595.1 Vulcanimicrobiaceae bacterium | reverse complement strand
CACCTCAACCAGAACGGCCTTGCTGCCGACGCCTTCAAACGTCTGCTCAAACTGATGAAGCCCGGCACGAAGACGTATCACGACATTCAAAAGCGCGTGGCAATGCTCTCGGCAAAGCCCGCACCGGCGAAAAAGATCAAGCACGCATAAGGCTCCGCGATGCTGATCGTCTACGACGAACTGTACGGCGGCCATCTGCAAGCGGTACCGCACCCTGAGTCGCCGGATCGGGTTACCGATTCGGCGGCTTTTTTATCCGCACGCGGCTTGTTCGGCGATCGCGCCGCGGCGCGTGATGCGAGCGTCGCCGAGGTCGAGCGTGTTCATGCCGGCGCCTATCTCGAACTGGTGCGCGGTGAAGTCGCCGCACTCAAAGGCCGCGCCGGCTATCTGAGCACGGGCGACACGCT
The DNA here is from genome assembly GCA_046262595.1 of Vulcanimicrobiaceae bacterium. Lineage (GTDB taxonomy): Bacteria > Vulcanimicrobiota > Vulcanimicrobiia > Vulcanimicrobiales > Vulcanimicrobiaceae > DASSRQ01. The sequence continues at coordinate 21,495 of JBHEMM010000032.1, read as the reverse complement.
GGTCGACGAACGATCGCTCCGCGTCGCCTTGCGCGCGGCCGGCGGTGCCGTGGTCGCGGCGGAACGCGCATACGCGCAGCACCGCCCTGCGTTCGCGCTCGTACGGCCGCCGGGCCATCACGCGGAATCGCGCCGCGGCATGGGTTTCTGCGTCTTCAACAACATTGCGATTGCCGCACGTGCGATTCAGGCGCAAACCGGTGCGCGCTGCCTGATTGCTGACTTTGACTACCATCATGGCAACGGCACGCAAGCCGTCAGCGGGGGCGGGCTCTCGTACGTCTCAACGCATGCTTTTCCGGCGTATCCCGGCACCGGCAGCGCGCTGGAAAACGAGGAGCGCGGTGCCGACGTTATTGCCAATATTCCGCTTCCGGCCCACCGTTTCGGCACCGAAGCGTTTCTGGCGGTTTGGGAAACGCTGCTGCCGCGCGTCGCGCGCCGCGTAAAACCGGACATGCTGCTCATCAGCGCCGGCTTCGATTACGCAGCCGGCGATCCGGTCGGCGATTTGGGGGTTGACGTGAGCGCGGCCGGCGCATTGGCGGCGATTATCAACGGTGTTGCCGCCGAGTTCTGTCAGGGGCGCGTGGCGTACGTCCTTGAAGGCGGCTACGACACGCGTGCTATCGCGCAATCGATCGCGCTGATTGCAAATGCAAGTGACGCACAGCGAATGGCTGCCAGCGGCGCCGCAGCCGCCGCGATCCCCGAGCCGCAGGCTGAGCTGCTTAAGACGCTTTTCTAAGGACCGACGGAGGAGGCGATCCGCACGAGCTCCTCGCGCGTGAGTTCGCCCACCAGAGCGATGTGCAGATCGCCGTCGGCAAACGCCAAAAGCGTCGTCGGGCCGTCTTCGACGTACTGCGCGGTATGCGAACGGACCATCGTATCGTGCGTGGCATATTTGCTCATATCCACAGCGGCGCCGCGCGCGTTCTCGAACAGCGAGACGGTGCGCAGTCCGTCCGAATACAGCAAGTGCAGCGTGCGTACGCCCTTGATCTCGCTCACGTCACCGGCGATGGGCAGGAAGCCTTCCGGAAGATACTTCGGACCCAGCGCTTGAAAGCCGGCGGTACGCACGACGGACGGCAAGTCACTCGAGGAGATTCCGTGCGTCGGTCCGTTCACGCGCGGCAGGCCGCCCGGAATTTGAAAGAGCTGCTTGGGCAGCGCATCCGTGTAGCGGATCTGCTCGAAACGCATCTGGTGGGAGACCGCCCCGGTGGACGAGTAGCGCGCTTTTTGAAGCACGAGTTTGGTTTGCGCATCGACTGAGATGCGCATGACGGTTTGGCCGGTGTACTTGTTGACCAGCAGCACGGAAAGGCTGCGGCGCCCGGCGATATTGTCGTCCGGCGCAAAGACGGCGTTGTAATTGTGCAGCAGCAGCCCGAAGTTCTCGTCCTGCGCCACCTGATCGTCAAGCGCATCGTCTTTGGTGACGACAATGCGCTTCCCGTGTGTGTCGATGTCGTAGCTGGTGTCGCCCTGCGAGATAATCGAATCGCCGTACAGTGACTCCGGCGCCAAATACCAGCGGCGCGTGATGTTCGGAGCGCGGTGCTCGATGCGGAAAATGACCGCGTCGGCGCGTTTGTTGCCAAAGTCCACGTTCTGCACTTCGCCGATGTACGAGGTCCTCGAATATGCCGTGACCGCATCGCGCAGGAGCTGCGAGGGATCTTGCTGCGCATGCACGGAAGCGGCAGGCGCTAAGAAGAGCGCCGCGGCTAACGCGCTCAGTGCCCGCTTAGCGGTGCGCGGCATCCGCCGTATACGAAGCCGCTTCGATCGCGATTGACGTTTGCGAGTCTAAACCGGCGGAAGCTTCCATATCGGCCGGCGTAGCGTTGTGGTCGCTGAACGGCACCGTGCCGTTCAGCGCTGCGTGATCCTGCAGATAGTATGCGGCCTCGATCTGCGGCGCCGACGTGCCGTGGAGCGAGCCGGAACCGAAGTACACCGCAAGGGCAACCGCTGCAGCGAGCGGCAACGCGATCGCCGGGCGCAAGGATGCGGCGAACCGGCTCCAACGCGAGGGCTGCGCCGCGCGGATCTCGCTCCAAATCGCGGCCTTCAGCATTGCGGGCATTTCCCGTTCGGTTTGCGCGGCGTGTGAGCGCAGCGCTTCGCCGAGCGCGACTTCGGCGTCGTGTTCGCGCCGGCACGCCTCGCACAGCTCCATGTGCGAGAAGACGGCAGCGTCCTCGGCGGGCGCCAGCGCACCGTGAAGGTAGTCGAGTAAGGTGTCGTTTGTTAAATGTATCATTATTGTTCTTGTTGTTGTTTCTGTATTAACCGACGTAGCAACGCTCTTGCGCGGTGGAGCCGGGAACGCACCGTTCCGATGGAACACCCCATGATCTCCGCAATTTCCTGGTAGCTATACTCCTCGATATCCGCCAGCACGATGACTTGCCGCTGATCCGCCGAGAGCTGTTCGAGCGAACGCGCGAGCGGTTCGCTCAACTGCCCTTCGACGTACGCGTCCACCGGATTTACGGCCAGCGGGCGCTCCCCGCCGAAATCCTGCGGCGCGTTGTCCTCGGGGATCTCTTCCTGATAACGTCCTTTTCGGCGCCGAAGTTCGTCCCGGTAGAGATTTGTAACGATCCGGTAGATCCAGGACAGGAACGACGTACCGGGGACGAAGCTGCGCCACGCGCGGTATACGCGAATAAACGCCTCCTGGGTGAGGTCGCGGGCGTCCGCCTCATTGTGCGTGAGACGGTAGGCAAAGTTGTAGGTTGCCTTGCCGTACTGCTCGATCGCCGCCTCCAAAAAAGCGGCTTGCTCGGGCGTCGGCGGTTCGATCGGCTTCCGCGGCACTCCCATGAAGATTGTGGCTTTTTCCCGCCGGGCAACAAAACGCCTTGGGCGCGAAAAACGCCCGGCGTTACAACCGAACGGCCTAGTTTGGCATTCCCCGAGCGGCCCGCTCAAGGGTTCTGCTATGCCGTCGCGCCGGGGCTAGCGGCAAAGGTACGATACTCTTGCCGCACCGCGGCGGGAGGATCGCTATGCCGGTAGGAGGGGGGAGGCGCACATGGCTGCAGGCTTAGCTTCAGGTCCGCTCGCCCAAACGCGGGTGCTTTTCGCGTTCGCCGGCCGGACACTCGCAGTGGATGTCCGTGATGAGCCGTCGGCCGAAATCTTGAATTCGACGTACGGCGCTTTACGTTCCGACCCGGCCCGTACGGCGCACCACACAGCCGCGCTGCGGCGCATGGGAGATGGCCGGCTTCACGTGCGGTTCGACCGCCGCGTGCTTTCCACGGGCGAAGGCGCTTCGCCCTCGCCGCTGCTCTCCTCGTACTATGCGCTCAAGGAAGTCTTCGCGCGTTTTTCCGCGGCCGTTCCCGGTTCGCTGGCCTTTTACGGGGCCTCGGTGACGATCGACGGAGCCGCGGTGATGCTCATCGGCCCTTCTTATTCCGGCAAGACCGTCTTGGCGCTGCAGCTCGCGGCCAACGGCGCGCTTCTTTTGGGCGACGAAACCGTGTGTCTGGATTTACGTGCGGGCATGGCGCGGGCGCTTGCGCGGCTTCCTGCACTGCGCGAAGCAGCGTTGCCGTTTCTTCCCGCCGCGATGCGCGCATCGATCGAGCAATCGCAGCGTGTCGTGCAGACGGCGCGCGGGCGTTTTTGGTACGGTTTGGGTGCGCAGGACTTGGGCGGCATAAAGCCCGCAGAACGCGACCACCGGCTGCGCGCAATCTTCATTCTGCGCGACCGCGGCGAAGAGCCGCAAGCGCGCGCGAGCGATCCGGAGCGCAGCCTTCCCACGCTGCTGCAGCGCGCGTATTCGCGCCCGTTCCAGCTGCTCGAAGTGGCGGCCGCGAAGCGCGCGCTGCGCAACGTCGCCGTGTTCGATCTTCAAACGGGACGGCCGCAAGAAACCGCCGAGTTGATCGTCCGGACAGTGCGCGCATGCGCGTGATTCGGGCCGAGCAGTTGGTTCGTGCCAACGGCGAGGGGAACGCGTCACTCGAGCGCCACTGCATCCATACGGCAACGTGTGAGATTGCGGGCGTCGTTATGGAGCTGTGCACCGACGTAGCTGAAGTCGCGCAGCTCTTCGCGATGCGCTACGGCGATCATCCGGCAACGCGCGCGGCAGATTTTCGCTACTATATAGCCACGGTGCGCGGCGGCTATGCGTTTTGGTGCAGGCACGGCTCTTCCTGGCGATGGTCGCAGGGCGCGCTTCCGGCCGATGCAGTGCTTTTTTTAGGCGACACCGTGGCGCTCGCGGCGCTCGTGCGGTTCGATCCGCATTTGGCCTCGATGCATGCGGCCGCCGTGGAGTTCAAGGGGATCGCCGCGGCGATCGCCGGCGCGGCAACGGCGGGAAAAACGGCGACCATGCTCGCCTGCGCGCGGCGCGGCATGCACGTCTACTCGGACGAGCGCACGATTTTGCGCGACAATATCGTGCATCCGTTCCTGCGCCGTTCGTCCGTTCGCGCCGCCGGTGCGCGCCTGCTGCTGGCGGAAAACGACACCGCCGGAAATCTCGTGGATGCGCTGCACACGAAGCCGGATCTCTCGATGCGCACGTGTTTCGGTGGGGATGCCATCGCACAACCGCGCCCGCTGCGCGCGCTCTTTGTGCTCAGCGGTTCGGGGAACTGCGCGGCCTTGGAGGCGATCGACACCGCCGCGGCGCTGCCCTCGGTGAGCCGCTGGTTCGACGCCCGCGGGGACATGGTGGACCGCGTCGCGCGCGCCATCGGTTCGCTCCACGGCGTCAAGTGTTACCGTCTCACGCTCGGTAGTCCGGACGAGAGCGCCGCAGCTATCGCTTATGCGCTCACGCGCATCGCCTCGGCTGCATGATTTACGTCCGCACGCGGTACCTGTGCGCTTGCGTCGCGGCGAGCGACACGACGATGATCGCCGGCGGCGTGCCGCTTCAACGCTACAGCTGGGGTCTCGTGCACAATGCGAACGCCGACATTCATGCGATCGCCCTCGCGCTCGTCGCGAATCTTGCGCTGCTCGCGCTGGCGCTGTTCGGATTGAGTTCGGCCTTCGTTATCGCGCGGCGGGGCGCGTGGTATTTCCTCAGGCGTTATGCCGTAGGATACGCGCGATCCACGATAGGGCAACGAATGCGCATAGGGCGATGAGCAAGAACAGCACCGTTTCAAGCAGCACGACTCCGGCAAATTGACTACCGCCGCATAACGCAACAGCACCGGCAACCAGTGAAAGTTGCAATCGTCCGAACGGATTGGAAGCAATCCCGGCCAAATGCTTTGCCTGCGCCGCGAGCGCGCCCGTTGAAAATTGCGTCGTCTGCACAACGTCCGAAACGTTGCCGCCGGGCGAGACGAGAAACACCTTGTCGTTGTGCAGCACTTTTTCATCGTTCACGCGCAGCGAGGAGATGCCGAAACGATCAAGCAAATGCGCGACATCCCGCCCTTGGCCGGTCAAGATCGACCACCGTGCCGGGTTCGCACCGAAGCGCCGCCCGTATGCCGCGTTGATCTGCGGCGAGTCGTACGTTGGATCGAGCGTGATCTCGGCAAGACGGAAGCGGGCCGGATCGAGCTGCGCCTGCAGTTCCGCAAATTTCGCGCTCAGGAGCGGACACTCGTCGCGGTCGGGGCAGCGCGTGAAGATAAACGCGAGCAGCAGCACTTTATTGCGCGCGAACGACGCAAGGTCCACCGGATTACCGCGCTGATCGACAAGGCGCGTGTGCGGCAAAGGCGATCCGATGTCGATCGGCTGCACTTTCCCGCTTTCGGGAAGCCCCGGCGTAAAGCGGGCGGCGATCGCGGCGTCAAACAAGCGCCACGGCGTGCGCGAGCGGTCCAGAAAGGCGTCGACGCCGGTTCCCGCCGGCACGTGCAGTAGGGGAACGATGCGTACGTCGCGCGTTTGAGCGGGCAGCGTTGCGGTCACAGCGTCGATTCGCGCCACGTGCGTTGCGTGGGGTCCCGGCCCCAGGACGGTCGCGTGCACGGGCACCAGCGCAGCGGCGGCTAGCAGCACGGCGAGCAGGGCGTTCACTATAGAATCAGTTTAAGAGCGAACGCAGGCGCCGCGCAACCTCGTTTAACGCAGTATGGTCGCTGACAACTGCGCTCAGGCGCGCATGACGGTCGATCAGGTAGGCGTAATCGGTGTGCCCCAAGTCGCGGCCCTGCGGTTGAATGACGACGCCGTATGCCTTGTAGATGCGGTGCAGTTGCGTGTTGCTCCCTCTCAAGGCCGACATCTTCACGCCCGTGCGCTGCACGAATGCTTTGAGCGCTGCCCGCGAATCGCGCGCCGGATCGACCGTCACCATGACGATGCGAAGCTGTTGCGCCGTCAGATGCGCCTGGGCGCGCGCGCGTCCGAGCATCGCGAGCGTCTGCGGGCAGACATCTTTGCAGTGCGTGTATCCGAAGTACAGCGCGGTCGCACTCGACGATGCTGTGCCGACCGATTGCGGCTTACCGTCTTGATCGCGCAGCGTGAACGCAGCGGCGGGGGGACCTGCCGCTGTTTTCGCAACCGGACTCTGCGAGGAGCATCCGGCGGCAAAACACGCGAGAGCGGCAGCGGTTAGCAGGCGTTTCATCACCGTCGCTCGGCTAATCCGTTTTCGGAATCTGGTAGTTCGGCGGCGGGATGACCGGCGAGCCGACCTCGAGCGTAATCACTTGATGCGAACGCAGCGGAATGGCTTTCAAGTCGCCCGTATAGGATGCGCCGTTCACGTACGCGGTGACGGGCCCGTTGAAGGGGCCGGCTTGCGTGCGGGTCAGCGGCTGTCCCCAGATGTCGAAGAACATACCAAGCGTAAACGGTCCGCCGTTGGGAGCGGACACGTCACCGGCCTCGACGTGAATGATGCCGCTCGCGTCATGCGTGTGCAGCCAATATAAGCAGCCGCCCGTGCCGTTCGGGGCCATTCCGATGTATGGCGGAATCTGGACGGTCTTTCCGTTGACGATCAGCGCAAGATGGCCATGAACGTGCATCGCGACCTGCTCGCTGGTCTCGCACGGTATTCCGTCGACCGGCTGGTTTTGGCCGCCCGCTTTCGTATCGGACAAGATGCCTTTTTGTGCGTTGGGCACCGGGAAGCCGGTCGGCGTACCGACAGTCTGCAAGTCTTTGACGGGGATGGGCTTTTGCGTTGGCGCCGGCCCGGGCGTGGGCGTGCTCTGATCGAACGCTATGGCTTTCGCGCGCGCATTGCCCGCCAGCCAGTTGGCAATGCCGAAGCCGGCAAAGACGAGCACAAGCAAAATCGCCAGACCGGTGTAGACCGGAACCATCGGATCGCGTTTTTTGGGGGTTGTGCTGCCGCCGCGTTCGCCGCGGCGCCGTTGGGCTCGAGATGGCTCGCTCATGGCGCGGTACGTTGCCTGCTAGGGGCGGTTACGCCTGCGCCGGATCCAGGCGCCGCCCCGGCGTTAAGTAATTCGAAACGTAATCCGTGACGGCTTCCTCCAACGGCGTCGCTGCCGCGGTATAGCCGCTCGCGCGCAGCTTCTCGATGCGCGCGCGCGTGCTGTATTGGTATTTCTCGCGCAGCGTTCGCGGCATGTCGATGAACTCGATACGCTCGGGCACGTCCATCGCACGGAAGATCGGGCGCACGAGCTCCAGCCACGTGTGCGCTTGCCCGGATCCCACATTGTATAAACCGTATGCCGGCGCTTGTGTAAGATGCAGCGTCATCGCTACAGCATCTTTCACATACAAAAAGTCGCGGCGCTGCTCGCCGTCGCAAAACTGTGCGCGGTAGCTTTTGAACAGTTTGATGCTGCCCGTGTCGCGTATCTGATCGAACGCTTTATCCACCAAGCTTCGCATGTCGGCTTTGTGGTGCTCGTTCGGGCCGAAGATATTGAAGTATTTGATGCCGGTGATCGCCTCGAGCAAGCCGTGATCGCGCGCGTACAGATCGAACCGGTGCTTCGAGAAGGCGTACGCGTTGAGCGGCCGCAGCGTGTCGAGATCGGCGGCATCGCTCAGATCGTCCTCCAGCGGCCCGTACGTCGCCGCCGAGGAGGCGTAAACGAAGCGGATGCCTTTGCGCGCCGCCTCGACCGCCAGCTGTTTGGTATACTGGAAGTTGTTGCGCATGAGGTAGCCGGCATCGGCTTCGGTCGTCGAAGAACACGCGCCCAAGTGCACGATGGTGCCAATGCCGCCCAGCTGCCCCGGAAAATCGTCCGCATCCACATAGTCGCGGTATTGCAGCGGCACCAGATTCTTCCATTTTTCCGTTGTGTCGAGGCGATCGACAACGACGATGTCGCTGATGCCCCGCCGGTTGAGCGCCCATATCAACGCGCTGCCGATGAGGCCCGCACCGCCGGTGACGGCGATGCGCGATTTGCTCAGATCATGCATCAACGATGGTATACCACCTCGGTCATCATTCCGTCCATCATGTGAATCTCATTGTGGCAGTGCAGCAGCCAGCGTCCCGCGGGTGAATCGGCCTTGAAACGCCACGTCGCCGTGCCGCCGTTTCCGTGGATCAGGCTCGTGTCTTTGTGCAGCGGCATTGCAAGCACCGTGCCGTCCGTCTCAATCAGATCGAAGACGTGCCCGTGCAGATGCATCGGATGATCCATGTCCGTCGTGTTCTTGAAGTGCACTTCCACGATGTCGCCGCGATCCACGTCGATCTTGGGCGTATCGGGGAACGTCTTGCCGTTGATCGTCCAGCGGTTGCTGCCGTAAGCGCCGCCGCCGAGGGTGAAGACGTAGCGGTGCCGCGCATCCGCACGACGGGCAAGAGGCGCGGGGGACACGCCGCCGGCTTTTTCATACGTAAAGTAGTCGACGCCCTCGAGCGTTTGTGAGCTGCTTTGCGGTGAAGCGTTTTCCATTCCGGGCGTATGCACCACGGCGGCCTGCTGGTATGCGAGCGGATCGCTCGAGAGTCCCTGCAGCAGCCACGAGCCCGGCGCGGTGACTTCAAACCATGCGTCGTAGCGTTCGCCGACGCCGATGCGCAGTGCATCCACGTCGATGGGCTTGGTTAGCGGATTGCCGTCGGTGTGCGTCACGCTCAAGCGGTGCCCCGCCAAACGGACGTATCGCGTCTGCGTCGGATTGGCGTTCAGGATGCGCAAGCGCACGCGCTGTCCTACTTTCACGGCAAGTTTCTGCGTGTTCGGGTAAACTGCGCCGTTGATGCAATGCGCCGCGTACGCGACCTCATCGCCCATTTTGTCGTCCGCTTTCATTTCCAGCATCTCGGGCGAGCCCAGCGGATCGATCATGGGAGCGGAGCTCGTGCCCATCATCGCACTCTCGAATGTGCTGAGCCGCGGAACGTCGTGAAACACGAGCGCGAACTCCGCACCGGCGGGATCGTCGTGCGGATCTTCGACGACGATCATGCCGAACAGACCGCGCGCCAAGCCGCCGCCGACGTGATCGTGATACCATCGCGTTCCCGGCGGATTCGGCGTGAACCGGTATTCGAACGAGCCGCCCTTGGGAACGGGGCGCTGCGTGACGTTCTCCACACCGTCCATATCGTTCGGCAGCACCATGCCGTGCCAATGGACCGTCGCCGCGTCGCTGGCGCGGTTGCGGAACGTCACGCGAAGGCTTTGGCCGTGGCGAACGCGCAGCAGCGGGCCCGGAATGGTTGCGTTAAACGCGAGCCCGGGGAAACGCATCTCCGGCACGGGCGAGAAGATCAGCGGTGCGGACGTGAT
>JBHEMM010000032.1:0-11787 GCA_046262595.1 Vulcanimicrobiaceae bacterium | reverse complement strand
CGGAAGCCGCGGACGAGAGACGCGGCAGCGTAAGCGCGAGCATTGCGCCGCCGCCGGCGCCCAGGAAGTCGCGGCGGCGCACGTTACTGTCCCACGTTGAGCGGGACGTCGAGCGTTTTGCCGTCGTACTCGATGCGCACGGTCCACGGTCCGCTCATCGAAAACACGACCGGTCCGGTGAAAACGTGCGGGTCGGAGGCCGATTGCGTTAAAGGTACCGCGCGCGCTGCCATTGCCGCCGAGCCCATGTGCATCGTTGGTACAACGCTTACCGCAGCCGGCGGAGTTCCGGGGAAGCGCACGGTTATCGTTGCGTGATCGGTCGGCGTGGTCGGATCGAACGTTACGACGGGACCCTGCGCCGCACCGCCGTCCAAGTTCGAGAGGTAAGCGACGATGTCGCCAATCTGCTGCGCGCTGAAGCCGAAATTCGGCATGGGCGCCCGAGGGTGTGCGATGAAGTCTGCAATGTGCGGGCTCGAGAGTTTGTGCTCGATGCCGAAGAGCGCGGGGCCGACGGATCCGCCCCGCAATGCGGCACCGTGACAACCGGCGCAGCCGTTTGCCTGCACCAGTTTGGCGCCATTGTTCGCATCACCGCTGGTTGCGGGCGGCGCGGACGCCGCGGCAGCCGGCTGCGCGGAAGTCTTCGCGCTCTGGGTGTTTACCGGCACAACGGTTGCGTTGCGCAAGAAGCGCTTGCCGCTCTCGTAGGGGCCGGCGTAGGCAAGCCTCAGGCCGACCGCCGGCTTAGCGCCGGGATAGCCCGCAACTTCAGCGATGACCGCCGCGTTCGGCGCAAGATTGTGCGAGAGGTCCGCGACGAGCTGACGGTTGAGCGTGTCGCTCGACGCCACATCGTAACGCAGAAGAAGATGATTGCGCCAACCAAGATCGCGCTCCGCCTCAAAGAAAAATCCGCTCAGCGGAACATTCGTCAATCCGACGCCGGGGTTTGCGTCCGAACCGCGGTACAGCATCGTTTGATAGTGCCACATCGCATCTTGATATGCGAAGTAGACGCCTGCGCGCGTGAAGGCGTTGCTGGTCAGGAAACGACCCGAAAGCGGATCGTTCACCGGCGAATCGCCGCGCATCGCAACCAAGCCGGCGGTCCAGGGCAGCTGCATGCCGCCGTACGAGATGTTGGCGTCGAGGGCGCGCGGGTTGGCTGTCTTGTTGTAATTGAGCGCGTCGCCGGTGGGCCCGCTGCCGGTCAGCCAGGAGAGACTGTACATGAACTCGTTCGACATGCCGTTGAATGCGGCGCCCCAGCGCGCATCACTGGGGTTGAACGTGTTCTCGCCCGTCGTTTGCGTTGCCAAAAGATACGGGCTTATCGTCCACGCGTGCGCCGGCATGAAAGGAAACGGCGTATGCAATTTACCGACTTGCAGCGAGTTCGTTCCACGCAGCACGCCGTTCCAAGACAGCCACAGCTGCTCCGTCTCGCCGGGCATTCCGGTGTCGATAACATGCTGCTCGCCGTACCACGTGAAGTTTCGCCCTAAAAAACCGCCTGCGAGCAGCGAGAGATCGTCCACCGTCGTTGAGCCCGGATGATCGCCGTTGCCCAGAAGCGAGGTGATGTATAGACGCGCGGAAACCGGCAGCGCCTGGTCTTGCAGATGGCGGTTCAAAATTTGAAAGTTTGTCATCATCACGGACATGCCGTAGCGCGTCATGCCCGGAAACGTCGTGTGGCACGTTTCACACGAGACGCCTTGACCGTTCGCGAAGACTGGAATCGCCGACGCGTTCGCGTGCGCGCCGAGAAGGAGAAGGACGACGGCGCACAAGCTGCGCGCGCCCGAAGAAAAACCGGACATGGTGAGCCTTTCCTAAACGGGTGAAGAAACGCGCGGCGTTTAGGAAAAGGCAGGGGGCGGCCGCGAAAACAGCCGCGTGGAGTGCGCGAGCAGACGATGCGCACGCGGTGCAAAGAATGAAAAAGCCGGCACGTGGTTTGCGCGCGCCCTCGCATCGAAACGTCCGGTGCAGACGGCGATCGCGATGGCGGCAAGCCAGCGCGCGAATGCGCCGACGAGCGCGTGAATGGCTAGAGATGCAACGATCAGTGCAGCGGCAACACCGGCTGCCGCGATGGCGTGCGGCGATTCACACAACTCGAGCAGCCCGAACCAGGCGGCGCCGGAGATGCTCAGCCAAACCGCATGCGGCAAGTGCGCGCGCACGCGCGCCGCGGCGATCGTGCCTTGCGCCGTCGCGCGCGCCGATAACGCGACCACGCTCAGCAGGACAAGCGCGCCGCCGGCCAGCGCAGCGCTTTGGAGCGCCCCGGCTACAGCGTGGTTGCTTCCGAACGCGAAGGCATGCGCCAAAAGCGCGACGGGTAGGCCGAGCGCGGCTGCGACGAGCGCGTGTGCCATGACCCGGCCCGGCCGGGAGAGTGCTTTCATGCTGCCACTATCATACTGAGCAACGCCGCTCGACTGCAAGAAGCGCGGAGGGCGGAGCGCGATTCTTGCGCTCCGCCGCCCAGACGCCTTACTACTGGGTGATGGCGAAGTTAACGCCGGGCAAATGCGCCGCGTCCGGGTTGCCAGTCCCAACTTCGTACCAGATCACTTCGTGCGAGTAGAGCGGGATCTGCGTGGGATCGCCGGTCCATAGAGAGTAGCTGTTCGAGCCCACCTCGCAGTATTGGCCCTGGCACTGGCCGGCGCGAGAGAGCTGGCCCGAGGTGTATACGACAACCGGACCGCTGAACTTACCGAACTGCGTGGAGTTCACCATGACGCCCCAGACGTCGAAGAAGTTGTTCACGTTGTAGATCGACTGATTGATCGTCGCGCCGGTTGGGTTGGTGCTCTCGATGTGCACCATGCCGCTTGCGTCATGCGTGTGCAGATCGTAGAAGCACGTGGCGTAGATTTCTTGATTCGGATAGCCGTCGGTGTCTGCCGATGGACCGAAGTCGCCGTACGGGTTCACCATGCCGGCCGCGTCCTGGATCGCGATCTCGGTGCCGTTTACAAAGAGCCCGACGAACGCGTGGACATGATAGTTGTTCGACATCGAGGCGTCGCACGTGATGCCGTCCACCGCGCCGGTCCCCACCGGACCTTGCCCGCCGCCGTTGGGCTGGGCGCCCTGATCGCCCGGCATGAGGTTGCCTTCGCCGTTGTTGCTGTTGCCCGTGTGCGGTTCGCTGCTGACGAACTGGTCGTCTGAGCCATTGATGTTACCGGTCCCCGCAGCGACCCAGCTGAGCGCGGAAGGCGTCGTTGACGCACTCGGCGTCGGCGTTGCGGTCGCGGCCGCAGTCGGCGTGGCGGTTGCGGTCGGCGTAGGCGTTGCCGTCGCACCCGGCGTGGGTGTTGCGGTCGCGCCAGGAGCCGGTGTGGCCGTCGCGTGCGGCGTCGGCGTTGCGCCGCCGCCGTTGCCGCCGCCGGGCGGCGTCACCGAGCCTCCGCCCCCGCCGCCGCCGCACGCAGCCAGCAAGGAAAGCATCAGAACTGCCGCAGGAGCGGCCCAGGAGCGGGCAAAGCGCATAGTCATCCCCTCATCGCATTAGCGTGAAAGAATCTTACCGCCCCGGCCGCTTCCCTGGTGAGGGCTGCCGGTCCGCGCGGCCAGGGACAAAAAGCGTCCCTAGCCGGGGTCCTTTGGTGCAACCCCGCCCTCTAGCGGGGGGGGTTAGAAGTCGCAGAAGGGGAGAGGGGTGCCCCTTCAGGCGGCGTCTAATAGACCCGACCCCCACCCCCGGAAGAGAAGGTCCGTGCCGTTATGAGCGCCCGTTTACCCGTCGAAAATAGCGATACCGTTTCGCTGGTCTGCGCACTGCTCGTGCGCTATCCGGAGATCGCTTCGATGCGTTCGGCGTCGGGCGAGAACAGCGTGCGCTTTTCATTTGCGGTCTCGCAGCGGATCGACAAAAGCGCGCAGCGCGCATTGGCGGCGGACATCGAGGAACACGTCGACGGCTTCTTGGCCCTGGGCGGTGACGAGGGCAGCGTGCTGGTCGAGTGCGAGTCGGACCGTGCGATGAGTTTCGTTCATGTCAGCCGCGATCTCGAGACGTTCAGCAACGGCGAATTGGCGATGCTCGTGGGTCTGTTCTGCGAACGCTTCGGCGCGGCGCTCGTGCGCAACCCCGTTCCGGACGAGCAGCCGGATGAGGATCCCGTGCTGCAGGACGAACTTGCCGAATCCGCCATCGAGGCGCTGCGCGATCCGGCGCAATCCAGAAGTCTGGTGGGCTTCCGCGAAGAGAAGCGGGTGCTCGTGTACTTTCTGAAAGCGCAGAAAAAAGCTAAGGCGTCGGCCCGCAGATAGCTACTTCGCTGCGCCTGCTCCTCATCGGGGACGTCGTCGGCTCCCCCGGACGCGATACGCTCAAGCGCTGCGTGCCTCTGGCGCGCGACCAGCACGGCATCGACCTGTGCATCGCTAACGGCGAGAACGCGGCAGCCGGTTTCGGCCTCACCGCTCAAACCGCGCGCGAAATGTTTGAGTCCGGCGTCGACTTCATTACAAGCGGCAATCACATCTTCGATAAGCGCGAGTTCAAGACGTACTTAGAGGAAAGCGAGCGCGTCGTGCGGCCGGCGAACTATCCGCCGGGCGTTCCGGGCCGCGGCTTCAACTTCATTAAAGCTGGAGACGCCACCGTGGGCATTCTCAATATCATGGGCCGCACGTTCATGCCGCCGGTGGACGACCCGTTTCGTGTTGCGGAAGCCGCCGTCGCGGAAATGGAACAGCGCACGAGCATCATCGTCGTGGACGTGCATGCCGAAGCCACCAGCGAAAAAGTCGCCCTGGGGCGCTACCTCGACGGACGCGTCTCGGCTGTGTACGGCACGCATACGCACGTGCAGACGGCGGACGAGCACCTTTTGCCCGGCGGCACCGCCTACGTGAGCGATGTCGGCATGACCGGCCCGACGGACGGCGTCATCGGGATGGAAACGGACGCTGTTTTAGAACGCTTCACCTTAGGAGTGTCCGAGCGGTTTTCGGTACAGAAGTCCGGAAGCAAACAATTCTGCGCTGCCGTCGTAACAGTCGACGTAGGGTCCGGCCGCGCTACGGAGATCAAGCGCATCTTCCAACGAGGCATAGCATGATTGAAAATCCCGTACGGCAACTTACGAGCAGCGTGCTCAAAGTCTCGGCGAAGAGCAATCCGAACTCCGTTGCAGGCGCACTCGCGGCCGTTCTGCGCGAACGGACGGCGGCTGAGCTGCAAGCCGTCGGCGCCGGTGCGATCAATCAGGCGGTCAAGGCGGTGGCCATCGCCCGCAGCTATTTGAAGGGCGGAGAGATCGACCTGGCGTGCGTGCCTTCCTTCATGGACGTTGAGATCAACGGTAACGAGCGGACCGGCATCTCGCTCGCAGTCGAGCGGCGCCCCCTGACTTAAGCGGCTTGCTGGTCGACTTTCATTCCCATACGTGGGAAAGCGACGGTTCGCTTTCACCTGCGGCGCTGTGCGCGTTCATGCGCGAACGCAGCGTCTGCGTCTTCTCCATTACGGATCACGACACACTCGGCGCGTACCGCGAGCCGCTGGATACGGGCGGCGCGCGGGTCGTGACGGGCATCGAAATCAACACCACGTGGGATGACGGCGAAGTGCACGTGCTGGGCTACCGGCTGCCCTTGGGTGACTCAGCGCTCTCGCGCGTGCTCGAAGCGAATCGCGCGGCGCGCCGCGTGCGCATCGCGCGCATCGTCGATCTGCTGCGCGGCGCGGGGCACGAGCTGACGCTCGAGGACGTTCACGCGCACGCGAAAGAAGGCGCTTCGCTGGGACGGCCGCACGTGGGTAAAGCCTTGGTGTCTTTGGGCATCGCGCCCGACATTGAAACGGCTTTCCGCAAGTTCTTACGCCGCGGTACCCCCGGTTACGTGCCGTCCACGCACATCACGCCGTACGAGGCGATCGATGTCATTTTGGAGTCCGGCGGTATTCCGGTACTGGCGCACCCGGGGCGCTTGCGCGATTACGCGATGATCGGGACGCTTGCCGAACGCGGGCTGCGCGGCCTCGAGGTGTTTTACCCGACGCACGAAGCGGGGCAAATTCAATATTTTCGCGATCGCGCCAAACAGTACGGCCTATTGATGACTGCGGGCGCCGATTTCCACGACATCCGTTATCACCGCAGGGGCGTCGGCATGGAGGTTGACGAAGCCGACATCCGTCCTTTTCTGAGGACTGTAGAGCGCTAATCAACGCCACTTCGGGCGCGCAATTCGTCAGGAACGCCTTTGGACCGCGCCGTCGTTATAAGCCGCCCGCGACCGCATCGGCGGTGCGCTGATACAGCGCGCGCGCCTGCGCCTCGAGCGATCCCAGCGCCGTGCGCTGCGCGGCAACATCGGCGCGTTCGCGGCTTGCCTTGATGTAACGGTGGTTCACGCGCACGTTATAGGCGCATGCCGTCACGGCGGCGTGCGCAAACTCCGCGGCGCATCCGACGTCGCTGATCAGATGCCGGTTGTTGAGCGCGAGCGCGCGCTCGCATAACTTGAGCGCTTCAAACGCCGCGCCAGCGCCTTGAAGCGGCGCTGCCGCCGCGCCGAACAGCGCCCGCTGCACCGCATCGGCGTCACCCTTGGCGTCCACGACGGCTTGGAACGCCCGTTCGTCTTGCTCGCGCATGACGGTCATCTGCTCGCGCAGGGCGTCAGCTTCTTCGGCAAGTCCTTCCGCGTGACAGATGCGCGCGACCATCGCAACCAGCGAACACGCGAGCGCCCCGCAGACCATCGCGGCGCTTCCGCCGCCCGGCGTGGGCTCGGAGGATGCGAGTTTTGTCAGATATCCGTCCAAACTATCCACAATGCGACACATTTGGTGGCGGGCCGGGTAAACCTCGGGCAGAATATGATCAGCCCGGCACCAAGCCGGGATTCCACCATATTCCTTGATACAAGGGGGAGCCGGCCTAATGCAGGTGTTGGAAGACCAGTCACTTTCGGGCGACGTCAAAGATCGTTCGCTCGCGGAAGCGGGACGCTCGCGCATCGCCTGGGCCGGTGCATACATGCCCGTGCTCGCGCAGATCCGAGAACGGTTCGCGCGCGAAAAGCCGCTCAAAGGCGTGCGCATCGGCGCATGTCTGCACGTGACCACCGAAACGGCGAACTTGATGCTCGCGCTGCAGGCGGGCGGCGCCGAGATCGCGCTCTGCGCAAGCAACCCGCTCTCGACGCAAGACGACGTGGCCGCCGCGCTGTGCGAATGCGGCATTCCGGCATACGCCATCAAAGGCGAGAACCACGACACGTACTATTCGCACATCGAAGCGGTCATCGCCACCAAGCCGCACATGTCGATGGACGACGGCTGCGATCTCGTCAACACAATCTATGGCAAGCATAACGAACTGCTTGCGGACATGATCGGCGGCTGCGAAGAGACGACCACAGGCGTCATCCGTCTGAAAGCGATGCAGAAGGACGGCGTGCTTCCGTATCCGGTTATCGCGGTGAACAACGCGCTGACCAAGCACATGTTCGACAACCGCTATGGAACCGGGCAATCCACGCTGGACGGCATCATTCGGGCGACGAACGTGCTGCTCGCCGGACGCACGCTCGTCGTGGTCGGCTACGGCTGGTGCGGGCGGGGCGTCGCTTCGCGCGCGACCGGCATGGGCGCGCATGTGGTGGTCACGGAGATCGATCCGCGCAAGGCACTTGAAGCGGTGATGGATGGACATCGGGTGATGCCGATGGCCGACGCTGCAAAGATCGGCGATATCTTCGTGACGGTCACCGGCAACTATCACGTGATCGACCGGCAGCATTTCGAAGTGATGAAGGACGGAGCGATCGTCTGCAACTCCGGGCACTTCAACGACGAGCTCAACCTGGACGCGCTCAAAACGATCACCAAAGGCAAGACCGAACCGCGCGCGTTCGTGGAACAGTACGAGCTGCACGATGGGCGCAAGGTCTGCATTCTCGCCGACGGGCGGCTGATCAATCTTTCGGCCGCCGAAGGTCATCCTGCAGCGGTCATGGATATGTCGTTCGCCAATCAAGCGATGGCCGCGGCGTACTTGGCGCAGAACCACAACGATCTCGCCAAAGAAGTGTACGACGTCCCGGAGCACATCGACGAAGAGGTCGCACAGCTCAAACTTGCCTCGATGGGCGTTGACATCGATACGCTGACACCGGCTCAGCAAAAATACATGGCTTCTTGGAGCGAGGGAACGTAAGCGAATGGCGTACCGTCGTCTTTTCACCAGCGAGTCGGTCACCGAAGGTCATCCAGACAAAGTCGCGGATCAGATCTCCGATGCCGTGCTGGACGCGATTCTCGCAGCCGACCCGAACGGACGCGTCGCCTGCGAGACATTTGCGATCACGGGTCAGATCCACATCGCCGGAGAGATCAGCACGACGACGTACGTGGATATTCCGCGCATCGTTCGTGAAGTCATTGCCGACATCGGCTACACGAAGTCCGCCGTCGGATTCGATGCGGAAACGTGCGGCGTAAGCGTGTCGGTGGACGAGCAGTCGGCCGATATCGCGATGGGCGTCGACAAGTCGCTCGAAGCGAAAACAGGTCAACACCCCGAGGACGCCTTCGAGACGATCGGTGCGGGCGATCAGGGCATGATGTTCGGCTACGCGTGCCGCGAAACCGAGGAGCTCATGCCGCTGCCAATCGTGCTGGCGCACAATCTCACCCGTCATTTGAGCGCGCTGCGCAAGAACGGCGACATTCCGTATCTGCGGCCCGACGGCAAATCGCAAGTGACGGTCGAGTACGAAAACGATATGCCGGTGCGCGTCGAAGCGGTCGTGATCTCGACGCAGCACGATCCGGATATTCCCCTCGAAACGATTCGGGCCGAGATCACCGAAAAAGTGATAAACCACGTTATTCCGGCCTCGCTGCGCGACGAGCGTACGCGCGTCTACGTCAATCCGACGGGCCGTTTCGTCATCGGCGGGCCGAAGGGCGATGCGGGCCTGACCGGACGCAAAATTATCGCCGACACGTACGGCGGCATGGCGCGTCACGGCGGCGGCGCGTTTTCCGGCAAAGATCCGACGAAGGTCGATCGCTCGGCAGCGTACGCAGCGCGCCACGTTGCAAAAAACGTCGTTGCAGCAGGTTTGGCCGATCGGTGCGAGGTGCAGGTTGCGTATGCGATCGGCGTTGCGCATCCGGTCAGCGTTCTGGTGGAGACATTCGGAACGGCGAAGATTCCCGAAGAGCAGATTGCCGAGCTCGTGAAAACGACGTTCGATCTGCGCCCGGCCGCCATCATCCAGCATCTGAATTTGCGCCGCCCGATCTACCGCCAGACGGCCGCGTACGGGCACTTCGGGCGTCCGGATCTCGACCTGCCGTGGGAGCGCTTGGACAAGGTTGAGGCGCTTCGCAAGGCAGCCGGCACGCAGGCGCTCAAGGTGCCGAACTTTACGTAGACGCGCAACGTTCTACGTAACAGACACCATGGGCACCATGGCACCGAATCAACCCCGGTAGAGGTATAAAAGGAGAACTCATGATCCATCCAAGCAGAATCCCGGCGCTGGCGATGCTCCTGGCATTCATGCTGCCTGTAGCAGCGCTCGCTCAGACCGTGACGCTTTCGCAAGGTCAGGCCGTCAACGTGCAGATGCAGGACACCGTTGACTCGGGCAACGCGTATGCGGGCCAGCACTTCACCGCGCGCGTCATAGCACCGTATCCAAACGACGACACGACCTTCCAAAATGCGATCGTGAACGGCACGATCGTTAAAGTGGTTCAGGCCGGCCAAGGCCGCACGCCCCAACTGCACTTCGCGTGGGACAGCATCACGCTGCAGAACGGCGCGAGCTATCCGATCAACGCCGTGATGACCACCGGCGCGCCGCAGCAGCAAACGCGCAACGGCGGCCACGTCGCGCTCACGACGATCGGCGGCATGCTCGCCGGCAACATCATCGGCAAGACGATTTTCCACAGCGGCCTGGGCGGAGCCGTCGGAGCAGTGGGCGGATTCCTGGTCGGCTACAACAAGAAGTCGAACATCGTGATGAAGCAGGGCACGAACTTCCAACTGACGCTCACGCGTCCGCTGATGGTCCGCCGCCAAGCCGGACGCCCGTACTAAGAACGCCTCTCGACCCGCAAATGCAAGAGCGCCGCGTTTAGCGGCGCTCTTCGCGTATTGCGGGCGTTGCGATGGCGCCCAGCGCGACGAAGACGTAAGCGATCGCCGACACCGTCATCGCGGCATGCGGATTGTAGTGGTCCGCGAGATAGCCGAAGCCCAAAATGCCGGGCGCCATGCCGCACAGCACCACGAGACGCACGACGCCGAACACCCGTCCGACGTACGGCTCGGGCGTGATGCGCAAACGGAATCCGATGATCTGCGCGATCTCGAAGTAGGCGCAGCCATTGCCGATGGCCCAGAACGTTCCCGCAACCCACATGTTGCGCGTGAGGACGACGGGGATGAACAGCAGCGAATCCAGCGTCAGCGCGACGCACAGCATGCGCCCGATGGGCCAGCGCGAACCGATGCGCGCGGCGGCAAGCGAGCCGCAGACCGCTCCGACGGCCGTCATGCTGAAGAATAGGCCCACTTGGGGATCGCTTGCACCGAACGTTTTCTTCAAGAATGGGATGATGATCGAAAAGCCGCCGAAGCCGATGAGGTTGAGCGTGCAACTCGCATACGCTTGAGCGCGCATTCCGCGATCGCCGAAGACGAAGCGGAAACCCAGCGCAATGTCTTTGCCGATCGTTCGCAAATCGGGCAGCCCGCTCACTTTTTCAGGCCCTAGCGTTTTAATGCTGCCGAGTACGAGTTGGGAGCACAAGTACGTGAAAGCATTGACTGCGAGCGCCGGCAAGGGCCCGAAGATGCTGAAGATCGCGCCGCCGATGGCCGGCGTAATCAGGTTCGATGAACTTTCCGCAGCATTGATCGCCGCGATTGCCTGCGTCGCACGCTCTTTGCCGAGCAGAAACGGAATGCTGGACGCCTGGCCGCCCAAGAACACCGCGGCGCACATCGAGATCAGAATGAGACCGCCGTACAGCATGGGGATTGTAAGCGCATGTGCCGCGTAGAGCAGCGCGAACGCCGTCATGATGGCGCAGCGCACCGCGTCCGTGCCGATCATCAACATCCGGCGGTCCAGGCGATCCGCGAGCGACCCGCCGATGAGGCCGAAAATCGAAAACGGCGCAATCTCGCACACGTAAGAAACGCCGGTCGAAAGCGCCGACCCCGTCAGCTTATAGACGAGCAGCGGTACTGCCAGCACGCGCAGACCATCGCCGAGCAAACTGAGCGCTTGACCCGTGTAATAGCGGCGAAAGCTGGGTGACGAAAAGACGGAGGACACTTTACGCTTTCTTCAATGCCCCGGCAAAGGAGGCCGGGGCGGGATGCCTAATAATCGCGGGCCCCCTTCGACCGGCTCATGCACCCGTCGAAGAAGAACGTTCCGGATTAGCTCAGTTGGTAGAGCAGCTGACTGTTAATCAGCGGGTCGCTGGTTCGAGTCCAGCATCCGGAGCCATGAAAAATAAGGCTTTGCACATCGCAGGGCCTTATTTCTTTTCCTACGCGCATACAGTTGCGCATACAGTCGACGCAGGTAGCCCCAGAAGCGCATTGGGTTTGAGGCGCCTCTTCCAAAGGCCTCGTGAATCGGCGCAGCCTATATGCGTCGTGGGCCCCTCGCTGAGGCCTATCGTCGGTGTGGAGCAATGACACGAGAAGATTTTTTAGCTGCCGTTTCTGAAGGGCGGTCAATCTCATTTAGTCCTGATGCGAGTAATGC
>JBHEMM010000031.1:30598-30885 GCA_046262595.1 Vulcanimicrobiaceae bacterium | reverse complement strand
TTGCTCAAGCGTGCGAAGGGTCGTGAGGACCGTGCTATATGCCAGCGGGGGCGGCGGAAGTGCACGCACAACGTCCCCCACGGTGGCGAGCTCGCGCTGCCATAAAACCCCCATGAGACGCAATTCATGGTCTGTTAGGATAAGAGACTTCTTCCGAGACAAGCAGCCCTCCGTGCTATTACGAATGTAATACACACTCTACCGCACGTACTCTGCATTGTCAATTAGATTCCTAATGGATCTACTTGTACCCTAGCCACGCCGCCGGGCAGCGGGGGGCCTCGTTT
>JBHEMM010000031.1:13759-30588 GCA_046262595.1 Vulcanimicrobiaceae bacterium | reverse complement strand
GGGTAGATCCGGTCCTCGAGATACCGCCGCACACCCGCGACGGGCACCCGCTCTTGCGTCATCCGGTCGCGCTCACGCACCGTCACGGCCTTGTCCTCCAGCGAATCGAAATCGAACGTGACGCAGAACGGCGTGCCGATTTCGTCCTGGCGGCGGTACAGTTGTCCGATGTTTCCTTCGTCATACGCCGTCCGGAAACGGCCTCGCAGCGAGCGCTCGATTCCGCACGCCGCCTCGACCAGTTCCGGCCGGTTGCGTGCGAGCGAAAAGACAGCCACTTGCACCGGCGCGATTTGCGGATGGAAGTGCAGCACGACGCGCTGGGTCTGCTTGCCGTTCGGGTCTGTGCCGGTCTCGTTCTCGTACGCGTCGATCAAGAAGGTAAGGGTCGTGCGATCCATGCCGGCCGAGCTTTCGATCAGAATCGGCGTGTACTTCGATTTCGTCGATTCCTCGAAGAACTGCAAGTCCTTACCGGAAAGCTTCATGTGCGCGTCCAGGTCGTACGTGCCGCGATGCGCGATCGACTCCAGCTCGCCCCAGCCCCAAGGAAACAAGTACTCGACGTCGATGCCCGCCTTAGCATAATGCGGACGCTCTTGCGCGGTAAGCTCGTAAAAGCGCAGTCTTTCCGGCTTTACGCCGTATTGGGAATACCAGGCTTTGCGGCGCTCGACCCATTCCTTGAATATTTCCATGTCGCTGCCGTCGTGCGGAACGAAATATTCCAATTCCGCTTGTTCGAATTCGCGCATGCGAAACGTGAAGTTGCCCGGCGTGATTTCATTGCGGAACGACTTGCCGATCTGTGCGATGCCGAACGGCGGGCGTTTACGCGCCGTTTGATAAATATTTTTGAAGTTGACGAACATGCCCTGAGCGGTTTCGGGGCGTAGGTACGCGCTCGAAGCCGTGTCTTCCATGGGCCCGACAAACGTGCGCAGCATCAGATTGAAATTGCGCGGCTCGGTCAGCGAAGCTTTGCTTCCGCAGTCGGGGCATTGTTCGAGCGACTTGAGATGATCCGGGCGGAAACGGTGCTTGCAGACCTTGCAGTCCACCATCCGGTCGTGGAACGCATCGACGTGTCCCGAGGCCTTCCACACCTGCGGATGCATGATGATCGACGAGTCGAACGGAACGACGTCGTCGCGCAATTCGACGTTCTCCCGCCACCACGCGTCTTTGACGTTGCGCTTGAGCACTGCGCCGAGGGGACCATAATCGTAAAAGCCCGCGATACCGCCGTAAATCTCGCTGGATTGAAAGATAAAACCGCGGCGCTTCGCCAGCGCCGTTATGTCATCGAGGGTAACGTCCGGTTTCGGGGTTTGCTCGGTCTCCATAAGGGAGGCTTAGGTTGTCGGGTGCGGCTTTTGCGTCCTGCGCTACTCGGCGAAAGGGAGCTGTTCGGCAAGACTGTTCAAAGCGCGGATCCGGCCTTCGGAACGGCCGACGAAAGCAATGCTCGACTCCTGCAGAATCGTCGAGATCCACGATGCGTCGTATGAAGGAGGCGTCCCGAACGCCAAGACGGGCGCTGCGCCGGCAAGCTCCGCCCGGTACGCTGCAGTAATGCGACGCCTCGTTACTTTGCAGCGAGATGCGCCTTAGGTTGCGTGTCCGCCCTCAGCTGCCCGCACGCCGCCGCAATGTCGCGGCCCATGTTCGCTCGCACGGTCGTGGGAACGCCGGCCTGATCGAGAATACCCGCGAACTTCCAGATGGCTTCGCTTTCGCTGCCCGCGAACGGGTCATCGGGCGTTGTGTTGTACGGAATCAGATTCACGTGGTACAGATGGCCCTTCATGCGGCGTGCCAATTCTTGCGCGTGTTCTTCGCGGTCGTTCACACCGCGCAGCATCACATACTCGAAAAACACTTTGCGGTGTGTCTTTTCGATGTAGCGATCGCAGGCGGCAAGCAGGGCGTCCATGTTGAAACGCCGGTTCACCGGCATCATCGAGCTGCGCACTTCGTCACTCGGCGCGTGCAGTGAGATCGCCAGGTTCACCTGCACGTCCTCGGCCGTGAAGGCATCGATCTTGTCGACGAGTCCGACGGTGGAGATGGTGATGTGCCGCTGACCTAAATGAAAGCCTTGGCCGTCGTTGAGCAGCGCGACGGCGTCCATCACCGCGTCGTAATTGTGAAACGGCTCGCCCATGCCCATGAACACGATGTTGGTGATGCGCTTGCCGCGGCTTGCAAGTTCGCGCGCAAAGAAACGTGCCTGATCGAAGATCTCCGTGGGTTCCAGTTGGCGCGTAAAGCCGGCTTGCCCAGTCGAGCAAAAGGCACAGGCAAAAGCGCATCCCGCCTGCGAGCTGATGCACACCGTGTTCCGGTCGCCGTAATGCTCCATGAGCACCGCTTCCACTTCGGCGCCGTCGGCTAAGCGGAACAACCCTTTGCTGGTCTGTTTGTCGCCCGAGCGTTGTTCCACGACGGGCGCGACGGAGTCGAACGAAAAGCCCGCGTCCTTAAGCGACGCGCGAAGATCTTTGGGAAGCGTACTCACGTCCTGGATGTCCGGTGCGAGCTCTTTGACGGCGGCATGGTAGATTTGCCGCAAGCGGTACGGCTTGAGCGCAAAGCGGAGGGCAAAGTCTTCTATGCCGGAAAACCCGGCGCGCCGCACTTTATCGGTGAACCAAATCGTTTGCGCGTCGCGGATCAAAGGCGTTCCTCCAGCAGGCTTAACGCAACCGGCCCGCTGCGTGGTTGCACGACGCCGGCTTTTTCGTCAAGTTTGGCGCGCACTTGTTTGAGATCCGACCACACCTGGCGCTTCGTTTCCGTCAGCGCCATGCCGCCTTGGCGCAGGACGTACGCCGGATGGAACGTGACCATCAGCGGCGTACCGTTCGGGCCGCCGTACCAGCGGCCGCGTCCTTTTGTGATTGCAAAATCCGGTCCGAGGAACGATTTTGCAGCCGGAGCTCCCATCGTTAAGATGACGTCCGGCGCGATAATATCGATTTGCTCGTCGAGAAAGGGCCGGCAATTGCTCATTTCGGGCGGCAGCGGGGCGCGGTTTTTCAACTTGTTCGCTTCATGCAGCGTCGGACGGCATTTGACGGTGTTGCAGATATAGACGTCCTCGCGCGGCAATCCGATTGCCGCCAGCATCTTCTCCAGCAGCTCGCCCGCGCGTCCTACAAACGGGCGCCCGAGCAGATCTTCGGTTTCGCCAGGCCCCTCACCGATGACCATCAGGCGCGCGCACGGGTCGCCCTCGCCGTAGACGTTGTTGCGCCGGTCGTATCCGATCTGGCATTTGCGGCACGCTGCAGCAACGGCGGCGGCGTTCGCAAGCAAACGTTCGCGCCGGGAGCGCTCCTGCAAACTCATTCTTGAGCGTACGTAAGCGGCGCCAGACGCACGGCTTCGCCATAGGCGAGCACGGATGTCGAACCGTCCTGCTGCTCGAGCGCATCGAAGCGGATTTTTATCACCGCGTCGGCGCCGAGGGCGCCCGCTTTGGCGCGCAGCATTTCCAACGCTTCTTCGCGCGCGCGTTCGGCGTCGGTCAAGTATTCGAGCGGCGCAAGGCCGATGAACGCGCCGATCGAACGGAACGTCGCGCGCAGCATGTTATGCGGACGGCTTGCGCCGGCCGTGACGCGGCCCAGCGAAGACAGGACGCGGTAGCCGTCGGGCAGGTCGAGGGTTACGAGGTTCTCTCTTGCAATCATCGTCTTGTGCCGTCTTCTTCTTCCCCATCGGTGCTCATCGTCCGTTTGGATGCCATCGGCGATGCGCTCGTCACCGTCCCGCTGATAGCGGCGCTGCGGGCCGCGGGCCGGCGCGTGGGGGCCGTGCTGCAGCCGGCAAATGCCGCCGCGTTCTCGGCGCGCGCGGTGAACCGGGTGTATCTGCCCTACGAGCTCGAAGCGATTCGGGCGGATCGTTACGACATCGCGCTGATCCCCTCCGAAGAGCCTGCGGCATATGCGATCGCGCGCGACGCCGCCATTCGCGAGCGCATCGGCTTCGATCACGGCTTGCGCGGTAAGCCGTTGAAATCGTTCTGGATCCGCCGGCAATGCACGCGAACCGTCTACCGGAGCGCGGGCCTGGACACCGGCGGTCTGCACGAATGCGAGATCGTCTTCGGCCTGGGCGCCCGTCTGCTTGGCGCCGCCGCACCCTCGCGCGATGCGGCGTTTCTGCGTCCGATGGTCGTCCAAAACGAGCCGCAGGGCGACGGGCGTATCGCTTTCCAAGTAACGCAAAAGTGGGAGCGGCTTGGCGCGCAATGCTCGGACGTTGCGGATGCCGCGCTGCGCTTATCGCGCGAGTGGGAAGTGCGCGCGATCGGAGCGGCATTCGAAGCGCCGTATTGCGAGCGCTTCGAGCGGGCGACGGGATTAAAGGTCGAGATGTTCGGCGCTTTGGAGCCGTGGAAAACCGCTATCGCTGCCGCGCGCGCTTTGGCGGCGCCGGATTCGGGCGCTGCGCACGTGGCCGGGATGACGGGAACGCCCGTTGCAGCGGCTTATGCGAGCGCCAACTTCGCGCTGCAAACGGCTCGCTGGTCGCCGTGGGCCGCGCCGCACGCGCTCGTCGATTTAGGCGCGGCTCAGTGGCCCGAGCGTATGGCGCGTGCTATCGCGGCCGCAATGAGCGCAAGCGCGCCGGCGTAAAGCACGTACCGCGCCACGAGGGCGGCGCCAAGAGCGTAATACCACACTCGGCCGTGATGTTTGACCCAATACATGCGGCGCGAACGCGTTTTCCAGCGCTCCACGTTCTTGCCGCCGCTGCTGCCCATGCCGGTGTGCGTCGCTTGCGCCTGAGGCACGAACCAGCTCTCAAAACCGGCATCCGCAACGCGGCGCGCCAAATCGACTTCTTCGTGGTACATGAAGTACCGCTCGTCGAACGTGCCGGTTTTCTCGATGACGCTGCGGCGCACGAGCAGCGCCGCTCCGATAACGAGATCCACGCGCCGCTCGGAGTCGTAGTCCCAGGTACGCAGCGAAGCGCCGTTCGCAAAGCGCCGCAATGGTTTAAAATCGCCCCACCCGCTCGAACGCAGAAAAGCGCCGATCCACGTATCGAACTCGCCGCATGATTCGGCGACCCGTCCGTCCGCGGTGAAGATTTTCGGCCCGGCTATCGCACAGCGCGGATGCGCGTGCATAAAAGCGAGCAGCGCCGCCAGCGCTCCGTCTTTCACGGCCGCATCGGGATTGAGCAGAAAGATGAACGGTGCAGCGGTCTGCGCTATCGCGCGGTTCGCGCCGGCGCCGAACCCGAGATTTGCGCGATTCTCGATGATCTCGACACGGCTGCCGTAGCGCTTGCGCAGTAGGCCCACGCTGCCGTCGGCCGAGCCGTTGTCGCTCACGGTGATGCGCACGAGCTGCGGATCGGCGCGAACCTCGGCGAGCGCCAAAAGCGAATCGAGCGCAACAGGCGTTTGCTCGCGGCCATTCCAGTTAACGACGATTGCATCGACTTCAGGCACGGCGCATCTGCAGGTACGGCCAGATGAATCCGTCGATGTCGCCGTCCAGCACGGCGGCCGTGTTGCCGCTCTCGACGTTCGTGCGGTGATCTTTCACCAGCTGGTACGGATTGAGCACGTACGAACGGATCTGCGATCCCCATTCGTTCGCGCTGCGCTCGCCGCGCAGATCCGCGAGGCGCCGCTCGCGCTCCTCGAGCTGCCGCTGCAGGAGCTTCGCGCGCAGAATGTTCATCGCCACTTCGCGGTTCTGCGCCTGCGAGCGCTCCTGCTGGGAGGCGACGATGACACCGCTGGGCTCGTGAATGATGCGCACGGCGGATTCCGTTTTATTCACGTACTGGCCGCCCGCGCCGCCCGACTTAAACGTTTCGATGCGCAGATCGTCCGGCTTGATGTCGACCTGCACGCTTTCGCCGGCCTCGATCTCCGGAATAATATCCACGGCGGTAAACGAGGTGTGCCGCCGGTGCGCGGCGTCGAACGGCGAGATGCGCACCAGGCGGTGCACGCCTCGTTCACTCTGCATCATGCCGTACACGTTTTTTCCGCGCACGAAGAACGTTATGGACTTTAATCCGGCTTCCTCGGCCGGTGATTCCTCAACGATATGCGTGGCGTAACCCTTAGTTTCGGCCCAGCGCAGATACATGCGCGCCAGCATCTGCGTCCAGTCGGCCGCGTCCACGCCGCCCGCGCCGGCATAAACCGTGACGATAGCGTTGTGCGCGTCAAATTCGCCGTCGAAGTTTGCGGCCATTTCCAGCGCTTCGAGTTGCGCGGAGGCAGCCGCGACGGCGGCATCGACTTCAGCGCCGGCTTGGGAATCGCCGGCGAACAGATCGAGCATCTCACGGGCGTCGAGCAGTTGTCGCGACACCGCGTCCATCGCATCGACGTCCGAACGAACGTCGGCGAGCTGCTTCATCACGCGCTGAGCGGATTCGGCGTCGTTCCAGAAGCTGTGGCTGCGCGAGCGGTTTTCGAGTTCGCTGGCTAAGCGCGCTTTACCGGCATAGTCAAAGACGCTCCTTGATCGCAACCAGACGTTCCGAGAGGCGCGCGATGGCGGTGAGTTGCGAGTCGCTCATGCGCCCCATTTTCCGGGGTGCGCGCGCACCCCCCTTTGCGTTCGTATGCTTTCGCGTGAAGGCTGCCCGCAAGCACTTCGATGGAGGCACCATGACGAACGTTCAAGACCGCACGCTTTTTGCGGCCGCCGCGCTTTCAAACGACGGCATGCCGGCAGCCGGTGCGGGCATGGCGCGAAACGAGCGGATCTCGCCCCTTGGCGGTGATTCCGTACAGCCGTCGGCGACGCCGCAATGGAGCGCCGGAATGGACGGCCCGGCAAGTAACAACGGGGGTATGCTGCAGCAACTGCTCTGCATGCTCCAGCAGTTTCTTTCAAACTTCGGCGGCGCAAACTCCGGCGGCACGAACTCCGGCGAGTCGTATTTCCAAAGCGCCGATGCCGCCTCCCAAGGCGATCCGCACCTGTGTTTCACCGGACAGAACGCGCAGGGCACGGAGCAGACCGCTTTCGACAGCATGTCCGCTCACCAAGATTTGCTCGATTCGAATTCGTTCGCGGGCGGCTACTGCGTTTCGACGCAGACCACGGCGCCGGACGCAAGCGGCATCACGTACAACCAGAGCGCGACCGTTTCCACCGCTTATGGCAACACGCAAGTCAGTCTGGACAAAGACGGCAACGCGACCATCCTGCGCGACGGCACAACATTCTCGCTGCAGCGCGGTCAGAGCCGGGACTTGGGCAACGGCGAGTCGGTTCAGCGCGGCCGGGACGGTTCGCTAACGGTTACGGAGCGGAACGCGCGCGGCGGGCTCATCACCACGATCATGGGCGACAACGGACACGGCGTCGACGTCAGCGTGCATGCGCAGCACGTACGGCTCGGCGGCGATCTGCCCGCGGCGGCGCAAACGCACATTGGAAAAGGGCACAGAAAACGGGAAGGAGCGGCAATCCCACCACGCGCGGTATTTGGGACGGAACGGGATTAACCGCAAGCGAGAGCACGCACGCCGCAGCCGCCGCGATCAGGACCCACGCTTCGTCGCGCAGCGCCGTTCGCATCACGGCGTACGCGGCAGCGATGACGGCGACCACCGGAGCGATAGAACGGACCGCGATCGCAAGCGCGCTGCGGATCGTTGCGGCAAGCGCGCCGCGATACCACTGAGCGAGCGTTCCCCGCGCGTGCTGCGGCTCGTTCGCGTAAATCCAGCGCAGCTGCTCGCTCACGCCGAATGCGCGCGAGGCGGCCGCGGCGGCAGCAAAAACCGGGAGCGACAAAGCCGATGCGGCCAGCTCCATCCACATTCCGCGTAAGAGGGCGGCGGCGAGGGCGGGAAGCAGAATGAGATACGGCGTCGGGCGCGTCAGAACGAGCAGCACGGATGCGATCGCCAGAACGGCAAGCAGCGCGTTCGAACGGCCGCGGACCATCGAGCGCAGCAGCGCGCCGAGCGCAAGCGTCCACAGCGCGAGGGCGAGCATGTCGGTGAGATCGCTCGCCGACGACGTGCGCGCAAGCGGACACGCAAGCGCTGCAAGCGTCAACAGCAGGGCAAGCCAGGAGCGGCCCAGCGCGACGAGCAGCCAGAGCAGCGCAAACGCGAACGCGACATAGGAAAGCGCGGAAACCACGAACAGCGCGCGGAACCCGGCAAGCGGCATCAGCGCGCCGGCAAGTGCGGGATAGAGCACGCGGTTTGCAAAAATCTGCGACCGCTCGAAGGCCACCGCCGTAGAGATCTCCACCAAATTGCGATAACGCGGCGATTGCATGAGCGGCGTGTTCTCATAGAACGCGCGCGCGTCAAGCGTTGCGCGTTCGGGCGTGCGCCCCGCGTCCCTCGCCGCGAAACGCGCGTAAACTAGGCCGTCAGGGGTGTAAACCGGATGGCGCAACGAGCCCGCGAACAGCATCGCGAGCGCGAACAGGAAAACCGCAAGATACGCTAGGCCGCCGCGCCGTGACACTTCTTGAACTTCTTGCCGCTCCCGCACGGACAAAGATCGTTGCGTCCGACCTTCGCCTCCGCGCGCTGCGCCGGTTTTGCCGGTTCTTCGCCATCGCGGTTCGTGTGCACGTTGCGTGGTCCGCGCGCCGGCGGCAGCGGCGTAAGCGCGGGCGCGGCTTGCGGGAGCATCTGGCCGCCCGGAATGGGCTCGAAGACGGGCGCGCCGGGATTGACGGGAACCTGCTGCATTTCACCGGGCGCGCCGTGTTCGATGACGACGCGGAACACGCCCTTGATCGCCTCGTCCGCAATGTTGCTCTTGAGATCTTCGAAGATGCTGTACGCTTCTTTTTCGTATTCGACGCGCGGATCGATCTGTCCGTAGCCGCGCAAGCCGATGCCCGTCTTGAGGTGATCCATGACGTAAAGATGGTCGACCCACATGCGGTCGATGATCGGTAGCAGCAAGTACTGCTGCTCCACCACCCGCAAAATCTCCGGCGTTATCTCGGCTTCCTTCGCTTCGTACGCGGCCACCGCGGCGTCCAGAAGCGTGCGGCGTATTTCGTCGCGGCTGAGTTTTTCCAAGTCCGCGACGCCGACTTTTTGCCCGACCGGAAAAATCAGTTCGAGCTGCGCAAGCATCTCTTCCAGATCCCAGTCGGCGGGATTGGCGTTTTCGGGAGCGTTTTCTTGAACGGCGCTCTCGACCTTCGCCTCAAGCGTCTGAAGCATGAATTCGCGCGAATCGAACTCGCCGTGCAGAATGGCGCGCCGGTCGCCGTAGATGACTTCGCGCTGCTTGTTCATGACGTCGTCGTACTCGAGCACGTGTTTGCGGATCTCGTAGTTGTGCGCTTCGACTTTGCTTTGCGCGCGTTCGAGCGACTTGGTCACGAGCCCCGATTCGATCGGCGCCTCGTCCGTGAATCCGACGCGCTCCATGATGTTGTTCATGCGCTCGCCGCCGAACAGGCGCATCACTTCGTCTTCGAGCGAAACGTAAAAACGCGTGGACCCGGGATCGCCTTGCCGGCCGGAGCGGCCGCGCAGCTGATTGTCGATGCGCCGCGACTCGTGACGCTCCGTGCCGATGATCGCAAGGCCGCCGATCGCGGCGACACCCTCGCCGAGTTTGATATCGGTGCCGCGCCCCGCCATATTCGTCGCAATCGTGACTTGCCCGGGCTGTCCGGCGTCTTTGATGATCTCCGCTTCCTGCTCGTGATACTTCGCGTTCAGAACGTTGCATTCGACGCCTTTGCGCCGCAAGAGCGAGGCGAGCAACTCCGACTTCTCGATGGAACGCGTGCCGACGAGAACGGGGCGGTTCTTCTGGTGTTCGGCAATAATCTCGTCCACAACGGAATCGAACTTCGCCTTTTCGCTTTTGAAAACGATGTCCGAAGCGTCTTTGCGCACCATCGGCTGGTTTGTCGGAATGACCACGACGTCCAAGCCGTAGATGTCGCGGAATTCGCGCTCTTCCGTTTTCGCTGTGCCCGTCATGCCGGCCAGCTTGTCGTACAGACGAAAGTAGTTCTGGAACGTGATCGTTGCCAGCGTCTGGTCTTCGCTGCGCACCTTGATGCCTTCTTTGGCTTCAATCGCCTGGTGAATGCCGTCGGAGTAGCGGCGTCCGTACATCAGGCGGCCGGTGAACTCGTCCACGATGACCACTTCGCCTTCCTTAACGATGTACTGCTGGTCGCGGTGGAAGAGGTTCCAGGCTTTGAGCGCGGCGTTCAGTTGATGCGCCAGTTCGATGTTGCGTTGATCGTACAGGTTTTGGATGCCGAGCATCTTCTCGACCTTCGCAACGCCGGCTTCCGTAATGGGCACCGCGTGCGCTTTTTGATCGACGGTGAAGTCGTCGTCGTTCTTGAGGCGCGGCACAATCTGCGCGAACTTCTCGTATAGCTCGGTCGGCTCGGTGCCTTGCCCGCTGATGATGAGCGGCGTGCGCGCCTCGTCCACAAGAATGGAGTCGACTTCATCGACCAGCGCGAAGTAAAGTTCGCGCTGCACCATGTCTTCCACGCGCCACGCCATGTTGTCGCGAAGGTAATCGAAGCCGACTTCGTTGTTCGTGACGTATGTGACGTCGCAGTTGTACGCTTCGCGCCGCTGCTCGGGCGCCAAATCGTGTTGGACGATGCCCACTTTCAACCCCAGCGCCTCGTAAATCGGGCCCATCCACTCTGCGTCGCGCCGCGCCAGATAGTCGTTCACCGTGACGACGTGCACGCCGTGATTCTCTAACGCCCTGGCGTAGACCGGCAGCGTGGCAACCAGCGTCTTGCCTTCGCCGGTTTTCATTTCGGCGATGCGGCCTTCGTAAAGCACTTGTCCGCCCATGATCTGCACGTCGAAATGGCGCATGCCCACCGCGCGTTTTCCGGCCTCACGCACGACGGCAAACACTTCGGCAAGCATCGCGTCGAGCGGCTCGCCTTTTTCAAGGCGGGCGCGAAACTCGGGCGTCTTTGCGGCCAGTTCTTCGGAGGAGAGTTGTGACATCTGCGGTTCGAGCGCGTTCACTTTCTCCGCGGTCCGGCGCAGGCGGACCACTTCGCGTTCGTTGCCGTCAAAAATCGATTTAAGGAATGCCATTACCGTTTCTCCAAGGGGAGCGTCACCGTGAATGTGCTGCCTTCGGCTTCCACCGACTGGACCGCGATGCTCCCGCCGTGCACTTCGACAATCTTTCGGCTCACGTACAGGCCAACGCCCGAACCGGA
Source organism: Vulcanimicrobiaceae bacterium (assembly GCA_046262595.1). GTDB lineage: Bacteria > Vulcanimicrobiota > Vulcanimicrobiia > Vulcanimicrobiales > Vulcanimicrobiaceae > DASSRQ01. The sequence goes on along the minus strand of JBHEMM010000031.1, from coordinate 19,380 downwards.
GATACCCTTACGGCGCGCATTGGTCGCACGGCCGAAACGCACAAAGACCGTTGCCAACTCGGCTTGCGGGATGCCGATGCCGCGATCGCGGATCGTTATGTTTGCAAGGGTGCCGCCCTGGCTCACCTCGACGGCAATGTCGCCGCGCGAGTACTTCAGGGCGTTCATCAGCAGGTTATCGAGCACATGATTGAACCGCGAGCTGTCCAGCGAAACACGCACCGGCTCCGCCGCGCAGTGCAGACGTATCCGCCCTCGGCTGCCGCGGTTGTGCGCCTTGACGCTTGCGGCCACAACCTCGCGCAGATCCACTACGGCGCGCGAAAGGGAAAACCCGCCCGCCTGCGTTTGGGCGAGTGCGACGGCGTCTTCGGCGAGCCGCACGAGACGCTTTGTCTGCGAGTAGATCGTTTCGAGTTCTTCCTGGATCTGCGGCGGCGCGTTTTCGAGCAGCACCTCACAATAGCCCAAAATGACCGTGAGCGGCCCTTTAAAGTCGTGCGCCAGCATGGCAAGCAGGTCGTCTTTGAATTCGTTGCTTTCCGAAAGCGCGCGCGCCAAGTGCTGCACCCGTTCGAAGCCCAACGCGCCCGAGAGCGCCAATTCCAGATGCGAGGCAAGCATACGGAAATACACGCGGCGTTCGGAGTCGTCCCAATCGTAAACGCCCGGAGGCGCCGAAAACGTGACCAGGCCCCAGAGATGGCCGTCGATACGCAGCGAGGCCATCAGCCCCTCATTGCCGCCGAAAAGCGGGAAGCGGGCGGCGGGCGGAATCGCGCCGCTCTGCACGATGTCCTCGCTTTCCAGCACGCGCATTACCGGCGCCGCATCGATCTTTTCCGGTGGACCTAAGCGAGCACTCTCAACGGCGCGCACCGCACGGCGCACGCCCGAGCCGCCCTCGAACGCGTAGGCCGCGCACGTGAGCTCCACTTCGTGTGAGACGGTAACCGCGAAGACCAGCAGCACTTCTTCGATCGTTTGCGTGTCGCGCAGCATGCGCACGACACGCTCCAGTGATTCCGCGCGCCCGCGCCGCATGCGCTCGAGATCGTACAGTTGAACGTTCGCAAGCGCGAGGCCGACATGCGAGGCGACGGACCGCAGCATCACCATATCGATCTCGTCGAACGCGTTGCTGTGCGCGGAGTGAATAGCGATTGCGTGATCCACGCGGCCCTCGATCACAAGCGGAACCAGGACCGCGCTGCGCGCCCCCGCCGCGCGCAGCAGTTCATCGCGCGGGTTGTCCGCGCCGACCGATTCGCGGCTGACGACCGAGCCCGCGAACGCGCGTTCCAACCACGTCTCGTTCACGCACACGCGCGCCGGAATACCATGTTCCGCTTCCGCGCTTTCCGCAAACGCGAGAACCAGCGCGAATTCCGGCGAGGACGGCGCGCGCCCGAAGATCACGCAGCGCATCGCGCCGAACGAGCGGCGCACGTCCTCGACGACCGATTCCAAGATGCTCTGGCGGTCGAACGACTTGCCGGCACGTTCGTTGATCTGCGCAAGCAATGCGCTTTGTTTGGATTCACGCTCGGCGGCGGAGGTTTCACGCTCCCGTGCAAGCATCCAGGCAGCGATATCGGCGAAGGTGCGCAGCTCGCGCAACGCGCTTTCGCCCGGCGCCGCTTCAAGATCGAAAACGATCGCTCCGATAGATGCGCTCTGCGTCTCCAGCGGTACGACCAACAGATCGGCGCGGGGCCGGTATTGCGTCACGGCCGCGAGCGCGCCGGCATCGTCTTGCGGGACGTAGTAGCATCCGCCGCGCGCGAACTTCGCCAGCGAAGGCAGCAATAGGCGCCCGAGGGGCCGCGAAGCATCGCGCAGCGAAAAACCGGCCGCCTCCGGCGCGTGCGCGTATTGCGTGCCGTCCTCGCCAAAGACGACGACCGTCGCGCTCCTGCAGGCGACGGTCGCGTAGGCGGCTTGAACGAGCGCCGCGGTTTTTTCTTCGAGCGAGGGCAACAGCGGCAACTGCGTGAGCAGCGCGAAACGGCCCGGCGCCACGCTTGTCGACATGCGCGCTACGGCGATAAAGCCAGGCCGGTATCCGCTCCCGATAGCGCGACGTCCGCCTGCGGCGTTGAGAGACCGTTCGCCGTTGCCGAGAAGACCAGCAACTTGCTGCTTCCGCTGGGAGACGCACCGCGATCGACGACGTAGATCAGGCCGGCCGCATCAACCTTCACGTCCATCGGATCGATCAGCGAGGCGCTCGTAATGGAGCGTATCGGCGCAACGTTCTGCACGCCAGGCCCGGGCGCAGCAAACACGAGAATGCGCGCTGCCGGCGCCCCGGCATCGGCGACGTAAAGATTGCCCGCGCTATCGAGCGCGACGCCCATCGGAGCCGAAAGCGTCGTTGCGGGTCCCGTGACGACGGTTACGGGCGCAATATTGTCGGAGCTGGGTGCCGGCGTTGCGGTTGGTGAGGGAGTTGCGCCCACCGGCGTGGGGGTGGCGGTCGGGGTCGCAACGGGCGCCGGCGTGACCGTAGGTGAGGGACCGGGCGAAGGTGTGAGATAAACGGTCACGGCCGCCGAACCGCTGTCCGCAACGTAAATGCTATTACCGCCTTTGACGGCGACGCCGGACGGCACGTTGAGCAGCGTGTTGGAGCCGGCGATGTCGGTAGTGAGCAAGCCGTTGTCGTAAATGAGCAGCTGGTCGCTGAAAACGTTGCCTGGGTTGGTGACGGCGACGGCGAAGTTCTCTAAGCCGGGCAGCATGCCGATGCCGCGCGGATGCTCGTTCGATCCCAACGCGAAGGTGTTGACCGGCAGCACGTTGCCCGTCGCATAGGTGGCGAATTGCAGAATGCTCGAGGTGGACTGCGCGGCGTTATAGTTCGTCACGTAGAGATTCTTGTTCGAACCGAATGCCAAATATTGCGGACCGTTCATCGCCGTGTTGGATCCGGAGATTGCGTACTGGGGCACGGCGCCCGTCGCCGGGTTCACCGCGAAGATATCGATAACTTCGCCCGTCGTGTCGGCAACGTAGACGGTGTTCGTCGGGAAGTTCGGGCCGATACCGGGCACGCCGCCGCTCGAAGGGGTGGACGTTTGGTTCGAGCTGCACGCCGCAACGGCGGCCGCGAGAGCAAGCAAAAAGAATCCGGGGGTCAGGCGAGCCAGCATCGATACTCCTTGGGACTCCCGGGGATGTCCGGGGTTACTCGGTTGCCAGGATACACTTACCGTAGATCACTTTCCTGGGATGGCTTGGTGAGCGAGGTGCCCATAGGCCCAAAAAATGACAAGCGCCGCCAGGAGCAGGAACACGAGCAGGCCCGCCGCCCGCAGGAGCATGCGCCGGACGTATCGAGGGCGGCTCGACTGCGTGTCGATGATCTCGCGAGGCAACTTCTCTGCTCCTTAAACGGCGTGTTTGGCCGGATGGTTCAATTCGGGCGGTTTAACGGCGGCCAGCAGCTGGCTGACGGTAACGAAAGTATATCCGGCGGCCCGAAAGCGCGCGACCACTTCGGGCAGCATCTCGATCGTGGCCAGCCTGCCGCTGTGAAGCAGCACGATCTCAGGCGCAGTGGCATGCTGCTCTAAATGCTCCGCAAGCGCCGGCGCGGTACTGGCTGGACGCCAGTCGCCGGCGTCATCGTTCCAGAGCACGGTCTTATAACCCAGTGACTGAGCGACCTTAATCGTTTGCGTCGTGTATCTGCCGTGCGGCGGACGGAAGAGTCCGAAGACGGCGGGATCGCGCACCAACCGGTAGAGCACTTTGCCGCCGAGCTCGATCTCGCCGCGCACTTGCGCCGCAGTTTCCTGATCTAAATTCGGGTGCGTATAGGTGTGATCGGCGACCTCGTTGCCGGAACGCTCGATGCGCAGCGCGAGATCGGGCCATTCTTCCGCGTCGCGGCCGATCAAGAAGAACGTGGCATGCACGTTCAAACGCTGGAGCGCGTCCAGCAGCAGCGGCGTAAAAACGGGATACGGCCCATCGTCGAACGTAAGCGCAATCAATTTCGGACGCCCGGCGCGATCGCCGTACCTGACGTTTTCGTTTAAAAGCCGTTTGATATGCCCGGCTAGAGATGGCGAGATCGCCTGCTGGGCATCCATTTGCGGTGTCACGATGGCGGGCTGCACGTGCGCTTCATGATAGACGACGCGATATGCGCCGTAGCCGATCGCGGCAGCAACAACGAGAAGCATCGCAACTGCGGCGGCGCGTTTCATGGCGAAGCGGACGTCTGGAGCGCAAACCGGGCCGCGAGGTCCTGGCCAACGACGACGGTGACATCGCTCGCGCCGGCAGGCAGCCAAGGATCCGCCAAAACGGGAACCGCGGCAGCTGTTTTCCCAAGTGCCTGCCGCACGCGCAAACCGGCGAACGCGACCTTCGAGTGCTCGCGCACCTCGCTCGTCGGCAAGTCCGAGCGAGCGGCATTTCCGATTGTACCGATCGCGAAGCCGGCTTTCCGCAACGTGGCGGCAACGCGCCGAGCAACTCCCGGCGTTCCCGATCCGTTCTGGACGTCTACGCGCACGGAATGCGGATCGACGGCGGCCGCCGCGGCGGTGTCGGGCGCTCCAACAGGAACGGGCGGATCCAGCAGCATGTTCCGCACCAGTTGAGCGCGTGCAGCTGTATCGGGAACAATAGCGCTGCCTCCGTCGGAAAGCACCACTTCGCTGCTGAACGGCACCGACGCGGTGTGCAGCGCATTTTTCGGCATTCCGGCAAACGCGCTCGCCAGACTCAACTCCTCCTGGCGCGAGAAGTTCGTGTCGATATCGCGATTCAAAACGCCGATCAGATCGTTCACGTGCACGAGCGTATTGAACTTGTCACCCGTGAGGCGATCCAAGAGCGCGTGCAGCACCTGCTGCTGGCGCTTAGCGCGGCACGGATCCCCGCACCAGTCGTGACGGAAACGCATATAGCCGACAGCTTGATCGCCGTTCAAATGCTGCACTCCCGGCTTGAGATGGATGTTGAGATGGCCCCACGTGTCAACGTAATCGAGCGGGCCGTTCGTGCAGTGCCTGGGTGCCGAGATGCAATCGGAGTTCATGACATTCACGTCCACGCCGCCCAGCGCCGCGATTAAATCCTTGGTGGTGTCGACGCGAAAAACCATATAGCGTTCGAAGCCGGGGATCCCCAGCCACTTTGATATGACGCGCTGCGCTTCGCGCACGCCGCCGTCCGACTGCGCTTCGTTGATTTTGCGCTCGGTGCCGTCGGGATACGTCGCGACCATATCGCGCAGGACCGAGAGCTGATAGATGCGCCGCGTCGGAAACTCCAAATTCACCGCCCAGATGACGTCGCTGCGCGCGCGCGCCGAATACTCCTCATCTTTGGCGCTGTAGTCGTAGTCGAGGCCTTCAACCAAAACCAGAATGTTGTTCTTAGCGAATAATTCTTGCGGAGAGGGCGTGAACTGCAGCGTCAATATCTGCAGCGGGTTGCGATGCAGCGCGACGGAAAAGCCGGCGACGAGTGCGATGAACCCAAGCGCCAGCACCAGGGCGGCAAGACCGCGTCCGAAGCCCACGCGCCGGTAGCCGAAGTCGCCGGCTCGGAGCTCGCCCTGCGCTCTGGCCGCCCACAGCGCCGTTCCCACGAAGCACAGG
>JBHEMM010000031.1:432-13749 GCA_046262595.1 Vulcanimicrobiaceae bacterium | reverse complement strand
TTTCATCGTACCGGTGAAGTCGAACGGCCCCGCCGCTTCCAGCGTGACGGGAACGAACATGCCGGCCTGCGCTTCGCCGGTGAAATAGATGCCCCCGTCCACGCCGGGTGCCTCGCCCATCGAGCGCCCGAACCACGCGCTGCCCGCGTCAAGCGACGCGCGCAGCGGATCCGTCTTGCGCAAGGAACGGCGCTCTTCGACTAAGACGCGCACCGTTTGGCCGACACGCCGCTCTCGCGCGCGGCCGCTTGCAATGCGTTGCGCTTCCCGCAAACGTACCAGACGCCGGCGTTTTTCGGCCGGCGCAACTTGCGCGTCCAAAAGCGCGCCCGGGGTGTCGTCTTCCCGGCTGTACGGGAAGAAGCCGACACGGTCCAGCTGGGCGCGCGCGATCCATTCCTCCAAATAAGCGACATGCTCTTCGCGTTCGCCCGGAAAACCGGCAATAAACGTCGAGCGCATCGTGATCCCGGGGACGCGCTCGCGAAACTCCTGAACGATCTCCAAATAGCGCTCGCCGTTGCCGGGGCGGAGCATGCTCCGGAGCACCTCCGGATGCGCGTGCTGAAGCGGCATATCCATGTACTTGCAGACTTTGGGCAAAACGGCCATCGCATCGATCAGTTCGCTGTCGACGGTCGCCGGATAGAGATACAGCAAACGGATCCATTCGATGCCCTCGACGGCGTGCAGACGTTCGAGCAGCTGCGCGAGGCCGCCGCGACGGATGCCGCGGTCGCGGCCCCACATCGAGGTGTCTTGCGCAATCAGGATCAGCTCTTTCGTGCCGGCGTCCGCCAGCGCGCGCGCTTCTTTTACGATCGATTCCGCGCTGCGGCTCACGAACTTGCCGCGCAGCTTCGGAATGATGCAGAACGTGCACGGATGATCGCAGCCTTCGGCGATCTTCAAATATGCCGTGGCCTTCGGCGTGGTTACCAGCCGCGGAAGAAAATCGTGCTCGGGTAAAGCGTCGAACTGCAGCCGCACCGGACGGTGGCCCGCGCGCGCGTCCTCAAGCAGATCGACGATGCCGGCGTACGCGCCGGTCCCGACGACTCCGTCGATTTCCGGTACCAGTGCCTGCAGCTGTTCGCCATAGCGCTGCGCGAGGCAGCCCGCCACGATCAACTGCTGGGCGCTTTGTTTGCGCTGCGCCTGCTCCATGATCGCATCGGTGGACTCGGCTTTCGCCGCATCGATAAACGCGCACGTGTTAACGACGATGGTGTCCGCATCTCGCGGCTCGGCGGAAAGTTCCCAGCCGGCTTGGCCGAGTTTGGCGATCATGACTTCCGTGTCGACCAAATTTTTGGCGCAGCCGAGCGAAACAAATGAAACTTTGGGCATGTCAGCGGTAATTCGTAAACTGCAGCGGTAATTCGTAGTTCATCGCTTTCAAATGGGCGATGACTTTCTGAAGATCGTCGCGGTTCTTTCCCGACACGCGTACCTGCTCGTCCTGATACTGGGCGTTCACTTTGAGCTTAAGCGCTTTAATCGCTTCCATGAGCGGTTTGCTCTTGTCTTTCGGAATGCCGCTGCGCAGCGTGATGATTTGCCGGACGGCATTTTGCGTCGCCGGTTCCACCTTGCCGAAGTCGAACGCTTTGATGTCGATGCCGCGTTTGATCGCCTTGGACTGAATGATATCGGTCACGTTCTTCAATTTCAGCTCGTCGTCGGAAAGCACCGTGATCACGGCTTTGCCGTCATAGGCGATCTCGGTGACGCTGTGCTTAAAGTCGAACCGTCCGCCAATCTCTTTGCGGGCCTGATTCAGGGCGTTGTCCAGTTCTTGCTGATCGACTCGCGATACAACGTCGAATGAAGCGTCGCTCAATGCTTTGTCCTACAGTGCGAAAGTTTTTTCCACCACGTCGCCCGGCGCGCCGAGCTTTCCAAGCGGCCGCCCGTCGACGGTAATCTGCACACCGCCCGCGTTGCCCACCCGAACGAGCGCACTCGTTCCGTGAAACGTTTTGCGCGTGCCGGCCGGCAACGTACCCTCCATCCTAACACTCCCGTCAACGCTGACCCTGAGCCACGACGCTTGCTCGAGGACGATAGCCAGCGTGTGCGGCTCAGACGCCGGCGCCGCCGCCGCTGCGCTATGCGCCGGGGCAGGCGACGACATGTCGGCGGGCGCGGGCGAAACGGCAATGGTTTGGCCCGCGCGAGACGCGGGCGGCCCGGCCGCCGGCGAGACGTAGAGGTAGACGACGAAGCCGACAAGCGCGAGCGCGATGGCGCCGGCGGCCCACAAAAGCCATGTGAGACCACGCGGCTGGTCGCCGCCCAAGCGGGCGGGCTGCCCCGCGCTCTGGCCCGCGGCGACCGCGGAGGGAGAAGCAGCTGAGCCGGACGCAGCGTTATACTCGCCGACCGCCTCTTCGGGATCCAAGGCCAGATAGCGGGCGTACGTCCGCAAAAAGCCCCTTGCATAGACCGCCGCCCCGATCGCAGCCCAATTTTCTTCTTCGATAGCCGCTAAGTATACCGAACGGATCCGAAGGTGCTCGGCAACTTCGGAAAGCGTTAGGCCGCGCTGCTCGCGAGCGGCGCGAAAACGTTCTCCCAGCGACATTGGGGCTTGGTGTTTGCGCCGCTCTGCTGTTATCCTGTCCAGGCGAATGATGAGCAAAACGCGCGTGATCGCTGCAATGAGCGGCGGCGTCGACTCCGCTGTTGCTGCCGGCTTGTTGGTCGAGGCCGGGTACGGCGTCGTCGGCGTGACGATGAAGATGTACAGCCCGTCCAAAGCTGCGCATGCGAAGAGCTGCTGCGGCATTGAGGACTTCGACGATGCGCGCAAAAGCGCGAACGTACTGGGAATCCCGCATTACGTCCTCGATTTCGAAGAAACGTTCCGCCGCACGGTTATCGATCGGTTCGTCCATGAATATGCTTCCGGGCGCACACCGAACCCGTGCGTGTCGTGCAATAACTTCGTGAAGCTCGGCACATTGCGTCGGTATGCCGACTCGATCGACGCGCCGTACATAGCAACCGGACACTACGCGCGCGTGGAGCACCGCCAAGACGGTCCGCATCTGCTGCGCGGAACGCACGCAAAAGATCAGGCCTACGCTTTGGCGCAGCTCGCGCCGGATCAACTCGCGCGCTTACTGCTTCCGCTGGGCGAACTCGACAAAAAGCAAACGCGCGCGCACGCCCGGCGCATGGGCCTGCGGGTCCACGACAAAGCCGAATCGCAGGACATTTGTTTTGTCGAAGGCGGCGATTACCGCGAGGTGTTAGCGCGCGTCCAGTCTTCCATTCATCAACCGGGTGCGATCGTCAGCAATGCGGGCACGGCCGTCGGCTCGCATAACGGCGTTGCTCATTTTACGGTTGGCCAGCGCTCTGGACTGCCGGGCGGCAGCGGCTTCGCGAGGTACGTCACGCGCATCGATGCGCAAAGCAATACGATCGTCATCGGCCGCGAAGATGAATTGGACGTGCGCGCGCTGATAGCGGACGAAGTGAATCTCATTCGAGGCGAACGCTTTGGGCAGACGGAGGTTCCGGTGCTCGCGATGGTGCGCTACCGCTGTGCGCCCGCCGCCGCAATGGCGTGCGTGCGCGACGGCCTGCTGCACGTGCGGTTTCAAAGCCCGCTGCGCGCGGTGTCACCAGGCCAATTGGTCGCCCTTTTCGACGAAGGCGGTGAGGAAGTGCTCGGCGCCGCGACGATCCGCGAAAGCGTTTGAGCCTAGTTGATGTAGATTCCGGCCGGGCGAAGCCGCAGTAAAGCGTTGAGCAGCTCGGTGAGAACGCGCCGTTTGTCTTCGGGCGGCGTGGAAGCATACCGCTCGAACTGACCGCCCAGGACTTCCCTTAAGCCTTCGTCTACGATCGCTCGGGAATCGTCGGACGCGACATCAGGCGAACCGACCGGGCAGAGATCGCCATCGACGCGGTTGGTTTCCAGCAGCCGCAATATCGTGTATTCGCACGTCGTGCGCCGATACACATTGCGGCGCGAGCGCGACTCGGGCAGCGCCTGACGCGAACGCACGAAAAACCCATAGTCTTCTAAGACCGCGATCGATTCGAAAACCATCGTCGTGCTCAGCAGCCCGAGATCTTTGCGGATCTGCTCGATCGTCGGATGGCAAATGCCACGATCGTCGGTAAGCATGACGAGATACACGTACATACTTACCTGACGGGGGTTCAGAACATGGAACAGAAATCCGCTCCACCACGCGGGGATCTCGACCAGAGGCTTACAGTCGCCCTGGCCGGCATCGCAGGATGCGGAGTTCTGGACGACGCCGTCATCATCCAAAGAAAGAAAACCTCGCGATTGAACGAGCTGTTTGGTACGGGCGTTTTTCCCAAAGCCTATACGCATTGCCTTTGAGTGCAACGGTACAATTATTTGATGGTACCCGGGAAACCTTACCCTCGGCGTCCCGTCAAACAGATTAAGCGTTAATCGTTCAGTTTTTATGCGGTGGCGAGCGCCATTTCCGTGCGAACGTTCCAGTATGTATCGCGGATAACCGGATCGAATCCGGCGTCTCGTATGATGTTCTCCAGGTCCTTGCGCGTCGCCGCGTTCGTCGAACCGGCGTCGCGGACGACTTGCTCTTCGATGATCGTGCCGCCCATGTCGTCGCATCCGTAGAAGAGCGCCAGCTGCCCCATCTTCAAGCCCGGCGTCAGCCACGACGCTTGAAGATGCGGGAAATTATCGAGATACAGCCGCGATATGGCCAAAACGCGCAGGTACTGCAAGCCGGTGGCTTCCTTTCCGCGCAGCGGCGTCTTCCATGGCACGTAATACCACGGGATAAACGCGGTGAACCCGCCCGTCTCATCCTGTAGCGCGCGAAGCACGTCCAAATGTTCGATGCGCTCTTCGTCGGACTCGATCGAGCCGAACATCATCGTGGCTGTCGTCGGCATGCCGAGCAGCTGCGCTTGGCGCATGACATCAAGCCAATCGTCCGGCTTGACTTTGCGCGCGCTGATGCGCTTGCGCACGCGTTCGACGAGGATCTCCGCACCGGCGCCCGGCAGCGATTTCATGCCGGCCGCCTTGAGGCGCACGAGCACCTCGCGCACGGGCAAAGCCTCGATTTGGGAAAGCCCTGCGACCTCGGAGACGGAAAGCGAATGAATATCGACCTGCGGCAGCTCACGCGCGACGCGTGCAAACAGCTCTTCGAACCACGTCAAGCGGAGATCGGGATTCACGCCGCCCTGAATCATGATCTGCGTCGCGCCCATGCCGGCCGCATGACGCGCGCGCGAGAGGACCTCGTCGTGCGACATCGTGTAGCCTTCGTTGTGTTTCTCCGGCCGGAAGAACGCGCAGAAGGTGCAGTGTACGTTGCACACATTCGTGTAATTGATCGTCGTGTCGATAACGTACGTCACGGCGCTGCGGGGATACATCTGCATCCGCCGCGCGTGCGCCGCCGCGCCGAGCTCGTGCAGATCGGCGCCGGTGTAAAGGCGCACGCCCTCTTCCCGCGTGAGGCGGCCGCCGGCCGCGGCTTTATCGAGCAAACTACTGAGCGACACCGATAACCTCCGGAGAGACGGGCGGAAGACGATCGATCGCGCCGATCGCCTGCAGTTCCCGGCAAAAGGCGGCCAACCCGCGCTGCGCCGAGGAGTGGAACGTGAAGTTTAATTTCCCGTAATAGATTTCGTAAAAACCCGCAGGGCGCGGCTTGGCCGCCTGCGCCTGTGCAATGACCTGCGCGCGATGCGCGCGCCCCCACGAATAAGCGTCGGTGAGCGCATGCAGACATGCGCGTACTTCTTCGAGGCGTTCTTCGAAGACTTTGCGGCGGGCCACCCAAACCGCCGTAACCGATTGTTCGCCCGTCCAATCGCGCCAGAGCAGGCCCAAGTCGTAGACGTGCTCGCTTGGGAACTCGAACGCCGCGTCAATCGCGGCATCGCCGATCACCATTGCCGGCTGGCCGGCCCGCGCGCAGTCCAACGCGTCGAGCCGGTCCGTCAGGCGCGCCTGCACGCCGTAACGGCCGCTCAGCAGCACGCGCAGCAAATTTCTGCCGCTGGCCGATTCAGGCGTCGTCGCAATGTCGACGTCACGAAGGAGCGCGGGCGGCGTACGCGAGATCAAGAGAACCGAAACGATCTCTTCGCGCGCGCCGATGCAAAGGTCCGGCAGCAGCGCATAGCGCTCGGCATTGCAGGCGTACTCGAAAGCGCTCACGGGGCCCATGTCGAGTTCGCCCGAGCGCATCAAGTCGTTCAGGTGCGTGGGCACGCCGGCAACGAGCGAGCCGGGGTATGTCACCGCGCCGGCGTCGATCGCCGCATAAATCGGCAAGTCATTCACGTAGCGCATGCGGCTGCTGCGCAGCACGCTACGCGGTCACCATGTCGCGGGCGTCCGGGGCCTGTGGGGACCAGTCCCAGGCAAACTCTTCATACGTGCTGTTGCGGCGCACCGGAACGTAACCGGCTTCCTCGATCAGCCGGCGAAACTCGCGATCGTCGACGTACTGACCGGACTGCGTGCCGGCACTGTGATAGATCATTTCTTCGTCGGTGCTGCCATGGGTGCCGTCCATGTCGTCCGCGCCGAACTGTAAGGCGACCTGACACACTTTAATCCCTTGGATCATCCAATAGGCTTTGATGTGATCGAAGTTGTTCAGCATCAGGCGGGCGACGGCGAACGTGCGGATGTCGTCCAAGCCGCTCGTCCAGCCGCAATCGCTCATCTCATTGCCGTCGGGATGGAACGCCAGCGGAATGAACGCATTAAAGCCGGCCACCCGCTCTTGCGACTGCCGCAAGCGGATGAAATGATCGACGCGGTCCTCGAGCGACTCGATATGCCCGTACAGCATCGTCGCGTTGGAAGCGATGCCCTGGCGGTGCAGCTCTTCATGGATCGCAAGCCAGTTCTCCGAGTTCACCTTGCCGGGGCAAATTTTTCGGCGCGTGTCCTCGGCGAAGATCTCCGCGCCGCCGCCGTTGACGTTATCCAAACCGGCCTCTTTAAGCATCGCAATCATTGCGGCAAAGCTCATCCGGTGGCGCTTGCACATGTATTCGAGTTCCGCAGCGGTGAACAGCGAGAGTTGCACGTGCGGCAAGCGCTCCTTGAAGCGCCGCATGAGCGGCAGCCAATAGTCGAGGGAGCGCTGACGCGGATCGTGGCCGCCGTCGATATGCATTTGGTTGAAGTTCGTCCCGGTCTCAAGCGCCTTCGCGAGCACCTGATCGGCCGGCATACGCACGACTCGTCCCTGCTCTTTGAATTCGTCGGCCGCAAAGGAGCAGAACTTGCAGTTCGCATAGCACACGTTCGTCGAGTTGATATAGCGGTTGAGCACGTAAAAAACTTTTTTGCCGCTCTTGCGTTCCTTTGCCGCACGGGCCATGCGCCCGAGGTTGTGCAAGTCGAACGTGCGGAACAGCGCCAGACCGTCTTCCATATCGAGCGGAATGCCGGCTTCGGCCTTGCGCTCGATGGGCGCAAGTGCGGGATCGAGGTAACGGGTCATGCGCTGTTGCTTAGGCGCGCGCGGTGTTTTTGCCCGCCAGCCGCACGACGGCTGCGCCGAGCAGTGCAATCGCCGCGCCAAGAATGACGCCGCCTGCGACATCCGTCGGATAGTGCGCCGCCAGCGAGAGCCTCGACCAGCAGATGCCCAGCCACATGGCCGTCAGTGCGGCAAAGCCGGCGTACCGGGCGTTCGGCGGCAAATCCGAGCGGAGCACCAGCACGGCGGCAAGCAGATAAAACCCCGTGGACGTTGACGCATGCGAGCTGGGATACGAAAAGGCATGCTCGTGGCGCAACAGCCAGTCGCTGCGCCGCGGACGCGCGAAGACATGCTGAAACCGGTCGGCCGCAAGCCACGAGAGCAGCCCGCTGGCGATCAAATACACCATCCGCGCGCGCCAAGCCGGAAAACGCACGGCTATGAAGATGCATGCGAGATACAGCGGGCCGAGCACTTGCACCCATCCGCAATTCGTAAACGCCCAGGCCAGGCCGATCGCGTGCGCACGCACCTGTTTTGCAAACACGAGCAGCGCGGCGGGCTCGCCATGAGCGGTGACGTATCTTCCGAACCACGCGAAAAGCGCGAACAACCCTGCGGCGACGAGCAGGAGCGCGAGCGGTCTAACGTTCGATCGCATAACGGCTCATTACCGTCTGTTCACGCAAAAGAACAGCTCAACCGCCGGCTGCAAACACGTTTTCCTGATCGTTGCGGCCCATGCGCGAGCTGATTTGTTCGAGCTCGCCTAACCCCAAGATGATGCGCCGGGGTTTGGTACCCTCGTGCGGACCGACGACCTTAAACTCCTCAAGTTGCTTCATCACGCGCACCGCGCGCGGATGGCCGATCGAAAATTGCGACTGCAGCGCTGCGGTTGAGGCGTACTGGCTCTCGATAATGAACTTCGCCGCGTCGTAACAGAGCGGATCGATGTCCTTCTTTCCCGCATCGTCGTCGGAGATCGGCGTGACCTCCACATCGAGCAGATTTTCGGGGCGGCCTTGCTTCTCCCAAAACTGCACGAGACGGTTAACCTCCGCGCCCGTGATGAGCGCGCCCTGCGAGCGCACTGGTTTGGGCGCGTCGATAGGAAGATACAACATGTCGCCGCGTCCCAGCAGGCGTTCGGCCCCGGCCATATCGAGAATCGTGCGTGAGTCCACTTGGGAACTCACGGCGAACGCGATGCGCGAGGGAATATTCGCTTTAATGAGGCCCGTGATCACGTCAACCGACGGGCGCTGCGTGGCGACGATCAAGTGAATGCCCGTGGCGCGGGCGAGCTGCGCCAAACGCATGATCGTCGTCTCGACTTTCGCCGGCGCAACGAGCATCAAGTCCGCGAGCTCGTCGATCACGATGACGACGTAGGGCAGGTTCTCATCGGGGAATTTGGTGTTGTATTCCTCGATCTTACGCACGCCGGCTTTCGCAAAACGCTCGTAACGGGAATCCATCTCTTTCGTCATCTCGAACAGGGCGCCCGCAGCCAGACGCGCATCGGTGATCACGTCCTTGATCAGATGCGGAATACCGTTATAAACGGTCAGCTCCACGCGCTTGGGATCGATCATCAGCATCTGGACCTGATCGGGCGTCGCGCTCACGAGCAGCGAGGCGATGATCGTGTTCAAGCATACCGACTTACCCGAGCCCGTTGCCCCGGCCACCAGCAAATGCGGCATCTTCCCCAAATCGCCGAAGACGGGGCGGCCGGTGATATCTTTGCCGAGCGCCATCCAGAGCGGCGGAACGACGCCGCGCTGCGGGAGCGCTTCCAAGATTTCCTTGATGGCGACGATCGAAACGCTCTTGTTCGGGACCTCGATGCCGACGGCGGACTTTCCCGGAATCGGCGCTTCGATGCGCACGCTCGTCGCTGCAAGCGCGAGCGCAATGTCGTCCGAGAGCGACGCGATCTTCGATATCTTCACGCCCCGCTCGGGCCGCAGCTCGTAACGCGTAATCGAGGGCCCGCGCTCGATGTGCACGACTTTCGCGCCGACGCCGAACGAGGCGAGCGTGTCCTCAAGCACGGCCGAACGGCTTGAATCGTCTACTGCCTGCGCTTGCGGCGCATCGAACAGCGCGAGATCGGGGAGCTGATAGACGATCTCGCCATGCGCGGACGGCTTCACGTGCACCACTGCGGGAATGCGAAGGGCAACGGCCGGCACGGGCGCGCGCACCGCGGCGTGCTCGGACGGCGGTTCGTACAACACCGCGTCATCTTCGGCTTGTTCTGCCTCTTCGTCTCGGTCGGCCGCATTCGCTTCGGGCGCCGGTGCGAGGCGCGGTTGCGCTTGGCGCACCGGCAGCGCGGGAAGACGCAAGCGCAGCTTCGGAACGCGCACGCGCGAGAGCGCGAGCACCAGCAGGCCGATGATCTTCTTGACCGAGACGTTCGTGATCCACACGGTAACCAGCACGGCGGCGAGCCACAGCACGATGCGCGCACCCGTCACGCCCAGGAGTACGGCAGCTGCATCCCACGCGTGCCGGCCGAGCGTGCCGCCCCGGTGCGCCAGACCCGTATCGGCGATCAGGAAATAAGCAAGCGAAGCCGTGCCGAGCGTCGCCATGATCCGCGGCACGTTGATCTCCAAAAAAATAATGACGCCGAAGACGACGATGAGCACGGGGAATAACGGCGCTGCGGAGCCGAACGTCCACTGCATCGCGTGCGCGAGTGCGGCACCGGCCACGCCCGCGCGCGAAGGCGGCAGCGCAAGGGAGACGGCGAAAAGGGCCGCAAGACCGATTGCGGCAATTCCGGCGATCTCATAGTTCCATCGCGTTTTGGCGGTCGCCTTACGGCGTACGCGTGCCATGGCGGGTATCTTTCTTCAGTTTCATAAGGAGTTCATTTGCCGACCCCAACGATCGTCGTACTGCAAGGCGACGAAACCGGACAGGAGCTGCTGGCCGAATCCCTTCGCGTTCTCGATCGCGCAACGATCGGTTTAGATCTCAACCTCGAGCCGTACGATCTTTCACTCCAGAAACGGCGCGAAAGCGCGAACGCCGTGGTCCACGAAGCGGCGCTAGCGATGAAGCGCCACCGCTTTGGGCTCAAAGCGGCAACGATCACGCCGGAAGACCGTGGTGACGTCGGTTCGCCGAATGCCATATTGCGAAAAGCGATCGAGGGAAAGGTCATCGTTCGAACCGGCCGCCGTTTACCCGGCGTGCGGCCCGTCGCGGGCATTCACGCGCCGATCAGCGTCGTGCGCATGGCCGTCGGCGATGCATACGGTGCAAAGGAATGGCGCGAAGGCGAAGGCGCGGACGAAGTGGCTTACCGCACCGAGGCGATCGAGCGCAGCGTGTGCCGGATCGTCGCCGAATACGCTTTTCAGCACGCCCAGCGCATGAATGCAAAAGTATTCGGCGGCCCCAAATATACGGTAAGTCCCGTCTACGAGGGCATGCTCAAGGAAGAGATGGATGCTGCGGCGGCGCGGCACCCGCAGATTACCTACGAGCCTCAGCTGATCGATGCGACTTATGCGCTGCTGCTCAGCAGCGACGGTGAAAAACCGATGGTCATTCCCACCCTCAACCGCGACGGCGATTGTCTCTCGGACCTGGTCATGCAGCTCTTCGGTTCCATCGCGGGCGCCGAGTCGGTCCTGCTCTCGTTCGATGAAGAGTTGCGGCCGAACGTCGTTATGGCCGAAGCGCCGCACGGAACCGCACCGCGCCTCTTCGGGAAGAACGTTGCCAATCCGATGGCGATGATTCTGGCCTGCGCGGCACTCCTTTCCTATATGGAAGATAAGCGCGCGCAGAGCGCATCGCGCGCCATCTATGAGGCGACGCTTGAAACCGTGCACGGCGGCACCGCAACGAGCGACCTCGGCGGCCACGCGTCCACCAGCGACTTCACCGACGCAGTGATTCAAGGCGTCAAGCGCAAGTTGGAGGTGTGGTCCTCGTTGTAGCGCACGGGCGCTAGCGCGCGATCATCGCTACTCCGGCGAGCGCGAGTGCGACGCCGCCGGTCTGCCAGGGCTGCAACCGCTCGTGCAGCGTGAAACGCGCAAGCAGCACCGTCGCCGCCGGGTACAGCGATGTCAGAACCGCCGCGATGGACACGTATCCCGTGAAAGCGGCGGCGACGTACAAGCCGTTCGCCGCTGCGTCCAGGATGCCGGCGACCGCCACTGTTCCGGCCGTCGCTCGCGTCGGCATCATCGCGCGCCGGGACAGGAACGCCAGCGAGGCGAGCAGCCCCGTTGAGCAAAGACGCGCGAACACCAGCGGATACGCGCGCGCGCCGTGCGGCGCTGCGGCAAGAAAAAGATAAAAACCGCCGAGCAGCAGTCCGGATGCGACCGCTTCTTTCACACCCGCGCGGGAAAACTCCACACGGCCTTCCGCCTGCGCGTTCAAAGAGATGAGGACGACCGCCGCGAGCGCGACGCCGACGCCCGCAGCGTGCAGCGGTGAGAGCCGCTCGCCATGCAGCACGCCCGCGGCAAGCGGTACGGCGGCCGCAAGGACCGCCGTTATGGGTGAGACAACACCCATCTTCCCCACCGACAACGCGTGATACAAAAGCGCGATGCCGGCGCCGCCGCAGATGCCGCCTAAAACGCCGTATGCGACTGCGCCTTGCGAAGGCGTTCCGCCGAAAACCGGCAGCAGCACGGCGAGCAGAACCAAGCCGGCGGCTTGCGCCGGAACGACGGCTGCGAAGACGGAGCTGCGGCGCGTTGCGACTCCGCCGAGAAAGTCGGCGGTGCCGTAACTCGCGGCCGCGCAAAGCGCAAACGCGATGCTTATCACGTCCGGACGCTTCGCTTACGCGAGCGCCGGTTTCGACCGATGAAACGCCGTGCGCTGCTGATACTGCGAAGCGATCTGCGTGAGTTGCTTTTCTCCCCACGCGCGTCCCATGAACGCCAGGCCGCTCGGCAGACGGTCCGGTCCGAACCCGTTCGGCACGCTCAGCGCCGGTAAACCCGCAAGGTTGCCCGGACTGCCCATCTCGATCTGTCCGCCGTACTTGTCGGGATACGCTTTGTCGAACGGAATGCCGACGGGATACGCCACGGTGGGAAGCGTCGGATAAACGATCGCATCGTACGGTTCGATCGCCTCGTACAGCGCCGCGTTGAGCAATCCACGGCGGCGCTGACCGTCTACAAAATCCACGGCAAGCGATGCGTACACTTGATACCCGCCGATGCGATCGTCCACCGATTGCAGCTCGCGCGCACGCCCGCTCTCGATCAGATCGCGAAACGCGGCCGCGCACTCGCCGTTGAAGACCGCACCGAAAACCGCACCGTAAGGACCCTTAGGCAATTGCACGTCGTGAACCACATCGCAAAACTCCGATAGCACGAGAACCGACGCGTTGAAATTTCTGACGATCTCCGGCATCGTTTTCGCCGTTGCATTTTTAACGATACCGATTTTCGGCCGTCGTCCGCGGATCGTTTTAAACGGCATGTCGGCAGCGGTGGGATCGCTGAGGTCTTTGCCGGCGATCGCTTCGAGCACCGCTTGGGCGTCGCGCGCGGACCGGCAGATCGGCCCGAGCTTATCGCTGCTCCACATCAACGCCATCGCGCCGTGGCGGCTCACGCGCCCGTAGGTTGGGCGCAGACCGGAAACCCCGCAGAACGCGGCCGGAACCATGATCGAGCCGTTCGTTTCGGAGCCGATCGCAAAACCGGTCAAACCTGCGGCGGTCGCCGCACCCGGACCGCTCGAGCTGCCGCCGCTCCACCACGGGGTCCAGAGCGGGGGCCGCGAGGTGCGTCGTCTTGGAAGGGGCCTTCGGACAGGCAGTGAG
>JBHEMM010000031.1:0-422 GCA_046262595.1 Vulcanimicrobiaceae bacterium | reverse complement strand
GTACGGCGCCGCGCCCCACGTCGTCGGCGCGCCCACCGCTGCCAGCAGATCTTTCACGCCGTAGGGAACGCCGTGAAGCGGCGAACGCACCTGGCCGCTCGCCCGCGCTTTATCCGCCGCGCGCGCTTCGCGCAGCGCGCGGTCGTGCATGATGGTCACCACCGCGCCGTAATGGGCGCCGTATTTTTCCACGCGGCCCAAATACATCTTGGTGAGCTCGACCGACGAAACGGCGCGCTTCTCCATAAGGGAGCTCAGTTCGAGCGCGTCCGAAAACGCGACCGTTTCCTCGTTCACCGCGGCACCTCAAAACGCGTGACCGGCTCGTCGGAGTTTTTAAGCGCGCGCCCTTTCGGGTTGACGGCCCGGCCGGCGCGCAAATTATAATCGATGCCGCGCGCGACCTCCTCAAGATTCTTATC
>JBHEMM010000030.1:0-32253 GCA_046262595.1 Vulcanimicrobiaceae bacterium | reverse complement strand
GGGCATGACTGCAGCCCAAAAGAAGGCTTAGCGACGCCAGCGCCGTGGCGAGGTGCCGGCTCAGGCGAGAACGCGCGGCTCGTGTGCCGCCGGCACGTTTGGATACACGCCGGTCAAACAGCCCAAGCACATCGCATTCGCATCGCGCTGCGTGGCGTCCACCAAGCCCGCCAGGCTCAAATACCCCAGCGAATCCGCGCCGATCTTCGAACAAATCTGATCGACCGTGTAATTTGCCGCGATAAGCTCGTCGTACGTCGCCATATCGACGCCCAAGTAGCACGGGTGTTTGATCGGTGGGGACGTAATGCGCACGTGCACTTCCTTCGCTCCCACTTCGCGAAGCAACTGCACGATGCGGGGCGTCGTCGTTCCGCGCACGATCGAGTCGTCGACGACGACGACGCGACGATCCTTCAAGTTCTCGACGACGGGATTGAACTTGAGCTGCACGCCGCGACTGCGCATCATTTGATCGGGGCTGATGAACGTGCGGCCGATGTAGCGGTTCTTGATGAGCCCTTCGACGTACGGTAAGCCGCTCTGCGCCGCGTAACCGATGCCGCCGGGCACCGCCGAATCAGGCACGGCCATGACGACGTCGGCATCAACGGGATACTCTTTGGCGAGCGCGCGGCCCATGCGGTAGCGCGCCATGTAGATGGACTGGCCGTTCAGCTTCGAATCGGGACGCGCGAAATAGATGTATTCGAACATGCACAGCGCGGGCGTTTCGTCCACGCGCACGATCTTCGACTCGATGCCGTGCGCGCCGATGCGCAGAATTTCGCCCGCTTCGAGCTCGCGTTCGTACGTCGCGCCGACGGTTGAAAGCGCGCACGACTCGGAAGCAACGACCCATCCGCCGGCTAAGCGTCCCAGACACAGCGGACGCACGCCCCAAGGATCGCGGAACGCGTACAGCTCGTCGACGGTGCACAGCACGATGGAGTACGCGCCGCGGGCGTGCTTGAGCACGGACGTAATGCGGTCCATCATGCTGCCGTGCGTCTCCACGAGCACTTTCGCCATGACCTCGGAGTCGGATGTGGCTTGCAGCGTAACGGCCGGCGAAAGCGTTTCGCGCAGTTCGTCGGTGTTCGTGAGATTGCCGTTATGCGCGAATGCGAAGTCTCCGAGTTCGGTTCGTTCGAGCAGCGGCTGCGCGTTCACGACGATCGAGGAACCGGAAGTGGAGTACCGCGTGTGGCCGGCCGCGATATGGCCGCTCAAGCCGCTTAAAATCTCTTCATCGAAAATTGCGCCCATCAGGCCCATATCTTTATGCGAACGGATGGTCCGCCCATCGGCGGCGGCGATGCCGCCGGACTCTTGGCCGCGGTGCTGCAGGGCGTAGAGCGCAAAGAAGGCCAAACGCGCCGCGTCCTGTCCCGGAGCGTAGACCCCCGCTATGCCGCACATGCCTTAGTCTTCGCTGCGGCGTGCCCCGAGCAACTGCAAGACGGCAAGAAAGATATTGATCGCATCCAAGTAGATCTGCACGGCAAGCTGGACCGGCGCAAGGCCGTCGCCGCCGGCGCGTATCCGCGCAAAATCAATCAGAACGAGTCCGGTGAAGAGCGCGAGCGTGAGCCACGAGTAAAGCGCGGGATGCAGAAAATGCGTAAATGCGGAGACGATGCCGGCGAGGACTAATCCGATCAGCGCGAGGAAAAAGTATCCCTGAAAGCGCCGCAGATCCAAGCCGGTCGCGTAAACGATACACGCAAGTGCGGCCATGCCCATTGCGGTCGTGCCCGCTGCATCGACGACCACGCCCGGCCCCACCGCTGCGGCATACGCATGAATGGTCGGCGCGAGTCCCACGCCCTCGAGCGCGGTGAAGGCGTAAAAGAGCGTGAGCGAGAGCGCTCCGTTCGCGCGCGTCGCATTGATTGCGAAGAGTAAGATAAAGCCGGCAATGAGCGCCGCCAGTCCGGCGCCGTACGAAACGCCGCCGAAGATATAAGCCGCAGCCGCCGTTACACCTAAACCGAGCGAGGTGATTCCTAAAACGGCTCCGAGCAGACTTTGCGCCGGAAGCGCTGCTGCATATCCTAAGGGCTGGGCCGGCGCTTGATACCGCATCGTCATCGCTTGTTAATAACCGCCGTCCGTCGTACGGGTTTCATCCCATAACGATTCCGCGCCCCGAGCAAAAGCCCCATTGCCTAAAGACACAGGCGGCCGGGCCACCGCCCGCCAATAACGCGGTACGGCGTTTTGCCGTGGGGAGACACGCATGAAACGGGTGTTGTTTTTCGTTGCGGCAGTGCTTTTTGGGGCGGCGCTGCTCTGTACGGCCGCACCGGCCTTTGCCAAGGATCTCGACGCGCGGCCCGAAGGCTTGTTGCCTGCAACCGTGCCGATCTCGCAGATCCTGAATGCCTACGATGCCGCCGCCGGAAAGAGGCCGCCCGGCGTCCAGGATACGAGCAGTGAGGAGTGGACGTTCACGCGCGCCGGCCTGGCCGGTACCGAGAAACTCGTTCGCAGCGGCTTCGACTACTACGCGCACATTACCAGCGGTCCGCTTTCCGACGAGTACGGTCAATTCTTGGGCCACGGCTGGCACCGCGATCAGAACGGCGTCGTCTCACCGGCGGGCTCGCACGATCAAAACAGCTTCGACATGCTGCTCTTCATGAATGCGCTCAACGACGCTTCCGATCCCAAGAACGATGTCACGTTGCTGGGCCAAACGGCCGATTCGCGGCCCGCTTACGTGCTTGCCGTCAAACAAACGGGACAGAAGCATTCCGAGTATGTTTATTACGACAAACAATCCGGCTTAATTCAAAAGGTTTCGCACGTGTCGGACGGCACGCGCATTACGATCGCATACGACGACTACCGCAAAACCAAGGGATTGAGCCAGCCCTGGCACGTGCACGCCGGCGACGGCACGCCCTCGCTGGACTTCGACTTCAAGCGTTCATCGCTCAAAGTCGGCGGCGACCTAGACGCCATGCAGTTTACGATGCCGGCCTCGTCGTTCGCATTTGAATCGTTCAGCGGTCATCAAAAGCTGCCCGCGAAAGTGTTCTGGGATCAGTGGACTATCGATGTCGGAAACGGCTACGAACACGATGCCGAATCACCGACTCTGGTCGTGCGCCTGAACATCGGCGGCCGCGGTCTCGATTTTGCCGTCTCAGCCGCCGAACCGGACACGCTGATCGACTTCGACGTCGCGCAGCAGCTGCAGCTGCCCAGCTATGGCCAAGTGACGCATGCCGAAGGCAAAGACGTCCCCTACGATACGATTCTGCCCGCGGCCGACCTGGGCGGCCTCATGCTTCGCAAACTTGCCGTGCGCGCAACGCCGTTCCACTATCATTTGAACGACGAAACGAAAGTCGTGGGCGTCCTGGGCTATGACGTGCTCTCCACCGGAGTGTTCAAAATCGACTACGACAACAGCACGCTCGACGTGTTTCCGGCGCAGGATTTTGACAATCCGGCGCTCGGCGGCGACGCGTACTCCATACCGGTCCTTTTCGACTCGGGCTATCCGTTCTTTCAAGGAACGCTCGACTCGCACATCAGCGCGAACATCTTGTTCGATAATGACTTTGAAATGTCGTATGTGTTCGGCGGCTTCACCGGCAAGTATCCAGAATCGGTCAAGGACGTGGTCACGGGGAAAGACCATGGGATGGCCACCATTCCGTTTGCCGACTCGAAGGGCTACGGAAAAGACGTGCACGTCTGGCTCGGAAAAGTTCCGGATGTGCAATTCGGCCCCGCGCACTTCTTGAACTATCAGATCGTGGCGGCCGACGGTGACATTGAGTTCGGCGGCCACCCGGTTGATGCCGTCATGGGCGGCGATCTGCTGCGCTATTACGACATCTACCTAGACTATCCGCACAACCGGATCTTTCTCAAGCCGAATGCCGACTTCTTCAAGGCGTTCAAAGTAAAGCAATGAAGAACGGCATCTGCTGCGCCATAGCGGCCGCACTCATTGCAACGGCTGCGCTTTCAACCGCGCGGGCCGACGACGGAACCTCAGCGCCCGACGGCATAGCGCCGACCACAATGACCCTCACGCGCCTGCTGGCGCTGCATCGGGCGGCAACCGGAAAACTTGCTCCCGGAACCGCGCACACCCGCGCGGAAACGCGAACATACGTGGACGGCGTGCTTACCGGAAGCCAAACGGAGTACGCCGTAAACGGCGATTCCCGCCAAGACACGATTCTGGGCGTCTTTCACAGCGCTTCCGGCAAGCACGGCACGACGGCGTGGGAGCAAAACCGCAACGGTCTAGTCCGCACGATGACGGGCCTTCATTCACGCGACGACGTCAATACGGCCGCGCTCGAGAATGCTTCGAACAGCTCGCCCTACGTCAAGCTCTTGGGCGTCGTCAAAGATCCCGGTGCGGCCTACGTCGTCAAGGTGGATCCTCCGCGCGGACGCATCGAGTATCTCTACTACGACGCGGCCACGTATCTCGTCTCACGCGACGACAATGCTTCCGAAGGCAAGCGCGTGAGCTTCACCTACGACGATTACCGCCTCACACAAGGCGTGCGGCGGCCTTGGCACATCCATCAAACGAACGGCATCAAAGGCGACGACACGGACTGGAAAGTGCAGAGCCTGGAATGGGGCGGCCGCGTCGATCCGGCCAAGGTAGCGATTCCGCCGAACGTGCCCACCGTTGCATTCAGCGGCGCGCGTGCCGCGCTTCCCGTCACGTTCAGCGGCGACCGCATTATTCTTACAATGCGAATCGGCGCGCATAAAGTGAGCCTGCAGATGGATTCGGGCGCCTCCGGCATTTTACTGAACCGCGCCGTTGCCGATGCGACCGGCGTGAAATCGTACGGGTCTTGGACGCGCGAGACGGCCGGGGAATACCTTACCGCAGAGGCGTTGATACCGGAAGTCGATTTCGGCGGCGTCACGATGCAGAACGTCGCAGCCGAAACCGCACCGTACGCAGACGAAACGTACGACGGCGCTCCGGTCGCCGGCCTTATGGGATACGACTTTATCGCCGGCGCCGTCATGCACGTGGACTACTACAACTCCACGGTGGAAGCCATCGCCCCCGGCTCATTCACGCCGCCTGCTGCTGCGATGAAGATTCCGCTCCGACTGGACGACGGCGTTCCGGTGATCGACGCGCGTATCGGATCGGCGGCGGCCCATCATTTCATCGTCGACACGGGCGCGGACCGCAGCATGATCTTCTCCGGGTTCGCGCAAGCGCACACGGCAGACGTCGCGGATCAAGGTTTGGGTGAATCGATGACGGCGTCGTATCCGTTCATCAGCCAGATCTACGGCGTGGGCGGCAAGGTGCAGGTGCGCCCCGTGCAGGTCCCGTCGCTCTCGATCGGCAGCATCACGTTTCCGAAATGGCTGTTCGACGTGTCGAAAGACGCGCCAAGCTTTGAGGGTGACGATTACGACGGCCTCATCGGTCAAGACGTGCTTCGCAACTTCGACGTATACTTCGACTACGCGAATGCCGTGATGTATTTGGTTCCGAACGAACGCTACCGGCAGCGGTGGGGATGAACGCTTAAAGGCCGCCGGTGTCCGCGATGTCGGTGCGGTACGTGAGACCGTGCGCGGCTTTGAGGCGCGCGGCCAGATCGCGCAGCGCATCGTAGGCGCGGATGCGCGCAAGCGCGACGTCGTCGCCCATACCCGTCACCGTCAGCACCCGTCCGCCGCTGGAACTGACCGTTCCGTCGGCGTCGAGCTTGGAGGTTCCCCAAAACACCTGGGCGTCCAGACCGAGGTCCACGTTCCCAGGTAATCCGGCCACGGGCGAGCTCGAGCGCGGATATGTTTCGTTAGCCAGCACAACGCCCACGCACGCCCGTGCGGCGAACGACGCGGCGCTTAAGTCGATTGCGCCATCCGCCGCGGAGCGCAGCAGTGCGGCGAAGTCGCCGGTGACGCGCGGCATCAGCACTTGCGCCTCCGGATCGCCGAAGCGGACGTTGAATTCGATTACATACGGGCCTGCCTGCGTCCACATCAGCCCGCAGTACAGCACGCCGATATAACGCTCGCCTTCCGCCAGCAGTCCGCGCAGCACCGGCGCGAGCACGCGTTCCCGCACGACATCCTCAAAGTCCGCAGGGAACCCTTGGGGAGGCGAATACGCGCCCATGCCGCCCGTGTTTGGGCCCGTGTCGCCGTTGCCTGCGCGCTTGTAATCGCACGCCGAAGCAATGGGATACATCGCGCGACCGTCAGAAATCGCGAACAAACTGATCTCGCGGCCCTCGAGCTTTTCTTCGAGGAGCACGTCGCTGCCGCCGCCCGGGACTTTGCCGCTTGCGTACCACTCGGATAACACGCCGCGCGCCTGGTCAACGCTCTGGACCACCACGACGCCTTTGCCGGCCGCCAACCCGTCGGCTTTCACGACCACGCCGCCCCGCCACGTTTCAAGCGCCTTGTTCGCCCCTTCGAGCGAGTGCACGATCAGCGCGCGCGCCGTTGGAACGCCGTGCCGCTCCATGAAGCGCTTGGCGAATATCTTGCTTGTTTCCAGACGGCCGCTCGAGCGGCTTGGGCCGAAGACGGCGATGCCCGCATCCCGCAGGCGATCGCTCACGCCGGCGGCAATGGAAACTTCCGGCCCGATCACGGCGAGGTCGATCTTTTCCGAAAGCGCACGCTGCGTGAGCGGCTTGCCGTCCGTTGCCGAAACGTTCCAGTTTTCGCCGCGGCGGGCTGTTCCGGCGTTGCCCGGCGCCGCAAAGATCGCGTCGCACGATGCACTGGACTGCAAACGCCACGACAGCGCATCTTCTCTGGCCCCGCCGCCGACGACGAGTATTCTCATTCCCATTCCACCGTGCTGGGCGGTTTTGAGGTGATGTCGTACGCGACGCGGTTGACGCCGGGCACTTCATTCACGATGCGCGTCGAAATGCGTTCGAGCAGATCGAACGGCAACCGCGCCCAATCGGCCGTCATGCCGTCTTCGCTCGTGATGGCGCGTACGGCAACGAGATTCGAATAGGTCCGGCCGTCGCCCATGACGCCGACGCTCTTGACGGGCGTGAGCACGGCAAAATACTGCCACGGCTTGGCATCGAGCGCGGCGCCGTCGATCTCATCGCAGACGATCGCGTCAGCTTCGCGCAGCAGCGCGAGCCGCTCTTCCGTGATGTCACCGATGATGCGTACCGCTAGCCCGGGACCGGGAAACGGCTGACGCTGAACGATCGCTTCGGGTAAGCCGAGCACTTTGCCGGCCGCCCGAACCTCGTCTTTAAAGAGTGCGCGCAACGGTTCGATGAGCGCGAAGTTCATGTGTTCGGGCAGGCCGCCGACATTGTGGTGCGATTTGATTTTGTGGCCCGCTTTGCTCTGCGGCGTTTTCGATTCGATCACATCCGGATACAGCGTGCCCTGCACGAGGTACCTTACGCCGGGAATTTTTGCCGCTTCTTCTTCGAACACGCGGATGAATTCGTGCCCGATAACGATGCGCTTGCGTTCGGGGTCTTCGATCCCGCGCAATTTGCTCAAAAACCGTTCGCGCGCATCGATCGCTATCAGATTGAGGTGCAGGACGTCGCGGAATGCTTCGATGACCCGCTTTGCTTCGTCTTTGCGCAGCAGGCCGTGATCCACGAAGATGCAGGTCAGCTGTTCGCCGATGGCGCGCGCGACCAGCGTGGCGGCGACAGCCGAGTCGACGCCGCCGGAGAGGGCGCAGATTACCTTGTCGGACCCGGCCTGCGCGCGAATGCTTTCGATAGAGTGCCCGACAAAAGACTCCATCTGCCAATCACCGGCAACGCCGGCAATCTCAAGCACGAAGTTGCGCAGCAGTTGCTTTCCATATTCCGTGTGTACGACTTCGGGATGGAATTGAACGCCGTAGAGCTTGCGCGCGTCGTCGGCGATCGCCGCCACGTTACAGCGGCTCGTCGAGCCTGCTATCGCAAAGCCGTCCGGCAGGCGGCTTACGGAATCACCGTGAGACATCCAAACGCGCGAACGCTCTGCAACCCGTGCGAACAGCGCCGTCGCCGAAACGGTTTGAAGGGTTGCGGGACCGTACTCCGCCTGGCCGTGCGCAAGCAGCTCCGCGCCGAATTCGCGAGCGATAAGCTGCATGCCGTAACAGATGCCGAGCAGCGGCAGACCGCTGCGCAGGATTGCGGCGTCCATCTGCGGTGCGCCCGGAGCAAGCGCGCTTTCGGGGCCGCCGCTCAGAATGACGGCACTCGCATTACGTGCCGACAATGCGGCCCATGGCGTGTCGTACGGAACAATCTCGCAATACACGTTCATCTCGCGCACGCGCCGTGCAATCAGCTGACTATACTGCGCGCCGAAGTCGAGGATAAAGACGGTTGAAGGAAGGGCCGGGGAGTTCACCGCCGGCCCTTTCGGCTCACCGCTCGGCCGCTCTTTGTGATTATGCGTTGACCGCGGAAGAAAGTTTGGACGCCGCTGCGATGACATCGTCATAGTCGGGCTCGGAGCCGACCTCAGGCACGACCTGCTTGTATTTGATCGTTTTGTCTTTACCGATGATGAACACCGTGCGCGCGAGTAAGCCCACACCTTTGATGAGCACGCCGTACGCAGGCCCGAAACGGTGATCGCGCGCGTCGGAGAGCATGCCGAGCCGCACTGCGCCGCCGCTCTGAGCACCGCACCAGCGTTTCTGCGCAAACGGCAGGTCCCGGCTTACGACATAGGCCGCAGTGTCGGCGGGCAGTTGGCCCAGGCGTGCGTTGAACTTCTGCGATTCGATCGAGCACACGTTGGTGTCCAGAGAAGGCACGACGATCAGCAGTGCGTTCTTTCTGCCATGCTCGATGACGTCGTCAAGCGTTTTAGTGTCACCCATGCCGTCCGAGACGACCGTGAAATCGGGCGCTTTGTCGCCCACCTGCAGGTCCGGACCGTCCAGCTCGACCGGATTTCCGCCCATCGTTATAGTCATATTCTACCTCCGCGTGCTGCAGTTCGCAGATGTGGCGTTCTTGCCTTGTGAAGCGCGCTTGCGCCTACGTCTGAATATCCGCGATTCGCCCTGCTTCGCGGGCGAACACCACTTCCATCGCGATGCGTTCGCCTACCGAAACATCGCGCCCCCAACGGTATGCGGAGTACGGCGTGTAGCGGGTTCCGGGCGAGCCGGGGATGCGCAGCGAAACGTCGTAGCACACGAATTCTTTCGGCGGTCCGGCAATGATGATGCATTGCAGCGCGAACGGGCCGATCACGCCCGGAGGATTCGCCTCACGCGCGGCGCGCACGAACCGCTCGCCCATCTCGAATGCTTTCTCCAGCATCGACTCTGTGAGCGTGGCGGCAATATGTCCGGCTTCTTCCAAGCGCATGGGGACGGCACGCAGCGATTCGAGCGCCGAAGGCGGCACGTTGCGGAAACCTTCGAGATTCGTTTGGCGGCGCGTGTCCGTGCCGCACAGTTCGAGTTCGTTCAAAACCGGCGAGAAGAAAAAGTTCAAATTGATCGATGGACCGAGCGCGTACTCCTCGATTACCGCGCCGTCAAGGCCTTGCGCCGTCAGAACGCCGTCGCGCATGAGGCGGCGGCCTTGGTCGCGGTATTCTTGGGGCGAGGCGCACAAGAAAAACGCCCGCTCGAACGTGACTTTTGCGTGCGGCGCCTTCACCATCACCAAACGGTCGATCGCATCCGATGACGGAAACTGCAGCGGATGCCGGATACCGGCGCGCTGCATCAGCGCGTACTGATTATCCGCCTCGCCGCGCTCTTCGGCGCGCAGCAAGCGCCGGTTTCCGAACACCGGCACTTTCATGCCGGCTTCGATCTCATCGTACGTGTACTGCTCGTGCAAATACACTTCAAAGGAGCGGTTGGGCACGAACAGCACCTTGCGCGCCTGCAATTGCGCTTGCACGTCCGGGCGAAGCAAGTCGGCGAAACGCTCGAGTTCGATCGTTTCATCGACGCACCCGCGCGGCGGCGCGGCGGCACTCGCGTAGTACCGCGCGTACGTTTTCTCGCGTCCTCTCGCCGTCACGACGAGGTTTCGCAAGCCTTGGGCGCGCGCGCCGTATGCCACTTCAAGGGCCGAGTGGCTTCCGATCGAGCAAAGGGTGGGCGCAGCGTCCGTCACGGCCGCGTCGTTGGACACTTCTCGCAAGACCACCCGCCGACGCGTCGAACACGTAGGGATGCAAGCTCCAACGAAAGTACGCACCATCGCCCATTTCATCGGCGGACGCTTGGAAACGCCCAGCAGCGGACGCTTCGGCGATGTGTTCGATCCTGCCACCGGTCAGGTGCAGGCCAAAGTGCCCCTCGCTTCCGCTGCGGATGTCGATGCAGCAGTGCAAGCGGCGCGCACGGCGTTTCCGGCGTGGAGCCGCACTCCGTTGGGCAAGCGCGCCGAGGTGTTGTTCGCTTTCCGCAATCTCCTCAAAGAACATGCTGCGCAGTTCGCCGAGATCGTATCGAGCGAACACGGAAAAGTGGTGAGCGACGCACAGGGCGAGGTTGCACGCGCACTCGAAGTGGTCGATTTTGCCTGCTCGCTGCCGCATCAACTCAAAGGCGAATTCAGCGAGAACGTCTCGTCTTCCGTCGATACCTATTCGCTGCGCCAGCCTCTAGGCGTTTGCGCCGGCATCACGCCCTTCAACTTTCCGATGATGGTGCCGGCGTGGATGTTCGCCATAGCGCTGGCTTGCGGCAACACGTTCGTGCTCAAGCCGTCGGAACGCGATCCGTCGGCCGCGCTGCTGGCCGCCGAGCTGCTCGCGCGCGCGGGTTTGCCGGACGGCGCATTCAACGTCGTGCACGGCGATAAAATAGCCGTGGACGCGCTGCTCGCACATGCGCAAGTCGACGCGATCAGTTTTGTCGGCTCGACGCCGATCGCGCGTGCGATCTACGCAACGGCTGCGGCGAACGGCAAACGCGTTCAAGCGCTCGGCGGCGCAAAGAATCATTTGGTCGTCATGCCCGATGCCGACATGGATGCCGCGGCCGACGCGCTGGTGTCTGCAGGTTACGGCTCCGCCGGTCAGCGCTGCATGGCCATCTCGGCGAGCATCTGCGTGGGCGATGCGGCCGGCGCGCTGCTTCCTAAACTGATCGAGCGCATCGGCAACTTGAAAATCGGCGCTGGCAGCGATGAGCGCAGCGACATGGGCCCGGTCGTGACGCCGGCGGCGCGCGAGCGTATTCTGGACTACATCGAACAAGGCATCGCCGCCGGCGCGCAGCTCGTCTGCGACGGCCGTACGGTCAACGTGCCGGGATACGAGCAGGGGTTTTTCGTCGGTCCCACGCTCTTCGATCGCGTGACGCCGCAGATGTCGATCTATCGCGATGAAGTTTTCGGCCCGGTGCTCGTCAACGTGCGGGCGTCGGGATTGGACGAGGCACTGCGCCTCATTGCGGACAACCCGTACGGCAACGGCGCATCGATCTTCACCCGGAGTGGTGCGGCGGCGCGGCGTTTTCAAAACGAGGTCGCGGCGGGTATGGTCGGTATCAACATTCCGATTCCGGTACCCGTGGGCTACTATAGCTTCGGCGGGTGGAAAGCATCGCTGTTGGGCGATCTGCATATCTACGGCGAGGATGGGTTCCGCTTTTACTCGCGCGGCAAAGTCGTCACGACACGCTGGCACGAATCGGGCGCGGGCATCAATCTCGGTTTTCCTACGCACAAATAAAGAGGTACGCGCATGCTCGGGGAGTCTATCCATCGTCCGCTCTCGGCGGTGGAGGTGAGCTTGGAAGCCAACCGGTGCTTGAACTGCTACGACGCGCCATGCACGAATGCGTGTCCAACGCATATTGACGTCGCTTCGTTCATCAGAAAAATTACGTCGGGGAACGTCACCGGAAGCGCGCACGTCATCATGGAAGCAAACCCCATGGGCGCGAGCTGCGCGCGCGTCTGTCCCACCGAGCAATTGTGCGAGGGCGCCTGCGTTTATCACGCGGCCGGCGACTCGCCAATCCGTATCGGCGATTTGCAGCGCTTCGCCGTCGACCACGTAATGAACGGGAACATTGCGCTGTTTACGCCCGGCGCGCCGACGGGATTTCGCGTGGCGGTGATCGGCGCCGGGCCGGCCGGGCTCTCCGCCGCACGCGACCTGCGCCGCTTCGGCCATGCCGTTACGCTGTTTGACGCGCATGACGATGCCGGCGGCTTGAACACGTACGGCATCGTGCCATTCCGCCTCGACACGCAAACGGCGCTTTGGGAAGCCGGTCAAGTGCTGGCCTTGGGCGCGGAACTGCGCGCGAACATGCGCATCGGAATTGACGTTCCGTTTCAGCAGATCAGCGCCGAATATGACGCGATCGTGATCGCGTGCGGCATGGGTGCCGTGCCGCGGCTCAACATCGAGGGCGAGGACCTTCCGGGCGTTTGGGACGCACTCGACTTCATCGAACGGGCGAAACGTGGTTTGGACACGGGCCGCCTGGGTGCGCACGTTGCCGTCATCGGCGCGGGCAACACGGCGATCGACGCGCTCACCTGCGCGAAGCGGCTCGCTCCGGGCGCGCGTGTAACGTGCTACTATCGCCGCGGCGCGGGACAAATGACGGCGTACCAGTTCGAATACGATTTCGCCAAACAAGAAGGGATCGAGTTCCGCTTCTTCTGCGCACCGGTCCGCGTTTTGGGCGGCGAACGCGTCGAGGCGGTCGAATTCGTGCAAACGGCCGCTGACGCGACGCGCCTACCGGACAGCGCGTTTATCGAGCCTGTCACGACGTTCATCCGCGCGATCGGTCAAAGCCGGCTACTGGCGGAGATCGAAGCCTTCGGCATCGAACACGACCGCGGCGTGATTCGCGTGAATGAGCAGTTGCGCACCAGTAGGGCCGGCGTGTACGCGGCCGGGGACTGCATCTTCGAGAAAGGCATGCGCGAAGCGATGGTCGTGGAGGCCGCCGAACAAGGCAAACGCGTCGCGGCAGCGATCCACGAATCTTTCGAGGCGGTCAACCATGGCTAATCTGCAAACCAATCTCGCGGGCATCAAAAGTCCCAATCCGTTCTGGCTCGCATCGGCGCCGCCGACGAACAGCGGCTATCAAGTGATGCGCGCATTCGAGGCCGGCTGGGGCGGCGCCGTGTGGAAAACGCTGGGAACGCCGATCGTCAACGTCACCTCGCGCTTCGCCGCGCTGGACTACAAGCAGAACAAGATGATCGGCATGAACAACATCGAGCTGATCACCGACCGGCCGCTCGACGAGAATCTGCGCGAGATCGCGCAGTGCAAGAAAACTTTTCCCGAACGCGCGGTCGTGGCATCGCTAATGGAAGTATGCGAACGGCAGGCATGGCACGACCTGGTCAAGCGCGTGCAAGAAGTGGACATCGACGGATTCGAACTGAACTTCGGCTGCCCGCACGGCATGAGCGAACGCGGCATGGGTGCAGCAGTGGGCCAGCATCCGGACCTCATCGAGCAAGTTTCGACGTGGGTTAAAGAAGCCGCGCGCGTTCCGGTCATCGTGAAACTCACGCCCAACATCACCGACATCCGCCCCGTCGCCCGCGCCGCGGTGAACGGGGGCGCGGACGCGATCAGCCTAATAAACACGATCAACAGCATTATCGGCGTGGATCTCGAGACGTGGAACCCGGTTCCGCACGTCGACGGCATGAGCAGCCATGGCGGTTATTGCGGCGCGGCGGTGAAGCCTATTGCGCTGAACATGGTGAACGAGTGCGCCCGCGATCCGCAAGTGAATATTCCGATCTCCGGCATCGGCGGCATCGAAACGTGGCGCGATGCGGCGGAGTTTCTCTTGCTGGGCGCCGGCAACGTCCAGGTCTGCACCGCCGTCATGCATCATGGTTTCCGCATTGTTGAAGATATGATCGACGGCCTCTCGCGCTATCTGGACTCGCGCGGCGTGAGCAGCGTCGCCGTACTCGCCGGCGCCGCGGCATCGCGCATCACAACCTGGGAGAACCTCAACCTCAACTATAAGGTCGTCGCGCGGATCGATCAAGACAAGTGTATCCGCTGCAACAAGTGCTATATCGCCTGCGAAGACGCGGCACACCAGTGCATCGACCGCATAGGGACGAATGGTTCGGCCATGGTCGTCGTGGACGAACAAGAGTGCGTCGGCTGCAATTTGTGCCAGATGGTCTGTCCCGTGCAAGACTGCATCGAAATGGTGCGTGTGGATGCGGGCGTGCCTTCGCAATCCTGGAAAGAACGGTCGTCTTGAGTTTACTGATCCGCGGCGGCACCGTCGTGACCGCCACCGACACCTATCCCGGCGACGTGGTCGTCGAGGACGAGCAGATTGCGGCGATCGGCGTGAATTTGCCCGCCGGGACGCATGAGATCGTCGACGCGAGCGGCGCGTACGTCTTTCCGGGCGGCATCGACCCGCACACGCATCTCGACATGCCGTTTGGCGGAACCGTCACGGCGGACGACTTCGAAACCGGGACGCGCGCCGCCGCAATGGGCGGCACGACGACGATCGTCGACTTCGCGCTGCACACGCGCGGCGACTCGCTCGCGAACGCGCTCAAGACATGGCATCAAAAAGCATCCGGCAAAGCATGCATCGACTACGCCTTTCATTTGACGATAGCCGACGGCCGCGACGAGACGATGGCCGAGATCCCGCGCATGATTTCTGAGGAAGGCGTGAATTCGTTCAAGGTCTTCATGGCCTACAAACACGTGCTGCAAGTGGACGACGAAACGATCTTCAAAACGCTGCAGACCTGCGCCGCGAATGGCGGGCTGGTGCAAGTGCATGCCGAAAACGGCGACGTCATCGAGGTGACGACCAAACAGGCCCTGGCAGCAGGCAAAACGGAGCCCAAGTGGCACGCACTCACGCGGCCGGTCGAATGCGAAGGTGAGGCCACGCATCGTGCAATTCGCCTTGCCGAAATCGCCGGGGCACCGCTCTACGTGGTGCACGTCTCGAGCGCGATGGCCGCGGATGCGGTCTCTGACGGCCGCAAGCGCGGCCTAAACATTTACGGCGAAACGTGCCCTCAATATCTGGTATGCGACTTCACGGACTACGAGCGCCCGGATTTCGCCGGTGCAAAATACGTCCTTTCTCCTCCGATCCGCGATAAATGGAACCAAGACGTGCTGCTGCGCAAGCTCAAGAACTTGGAGCTGCATAGCTTCGGTTCCGACCACTGCTCGTTCAATCTGTGCGGTCAAAAGGAACTTGGCAGAAACGACTTCTCGAAAATCCCCAACGGCGCGCCGACGATTGAAGATCGCCTCGCGATCCTTTACGAGGTGGGCGTGAACCGAAAGGTGCTTGGCTTGAATAACTTTGTCGCTCTAGGCAGTACCAACCCGGCAAAACTGTTCGGCCTGTTTCCGCGCAAAGGCACGATTGCCGCCGGCAGCGATGCCGACATCGTGGTGTGGGATCCGGCCAAGACGCGCACGATCTCGGCGAAGACGCACCACATGAACGTCGACAACAACGTCTTCGACGGCATGACGATTCACGGCAGCCCGCGGTACGTTTTTTCGCGGGGCCGCAAAGTTGCGGACGGCACGACGTTCACCGGAACCAAAGGCGCCGGCCGGTTTCAAAAAAGCTCGCCCTTCTACCCCGTCCAGCTCTAGGAGGCCACGTGGAACCCACAGTCAGCATCGGGTTGATTCAAGCGCATCATGACACGGACGGCAGCGAGCCCGTCGAGGTTCATAAAAAGAACGCGATCGAAAAACACGTGCGCATGATCCGCGAGGCGAAGCAGCGCGGCGCGCAGATCGTTTGCCTGCAGGAGCTGTTTTACGGCCCGTATTTCTGCACGGAACAGACGACGAAGTGGTATGGCGCAGTCGAGCCGATTCCCGACGGGCCGACGACGCGCCTGATGCAGGACCTTGCCAAAGAGCTCGGCATCGTGCTCGTCGTTCCGATGTACGAAGAAGAATTTGCCGGCGTCTATTACAACACGGCGGCGGTGATCGATGCGGACGGCGCGTATCTGGGCAAATACCGCAAGCATCATCTGCCGCAGGTGCAGGCCGGGCCCGCCGGGTGCGGCTTCTGGGAGAAGTATTACTTCCGCCCGGGTAATTTGGGCTATCCCGTCTTCGATACCGCGTTCGCGAAGGTCGGCGTGTACATTTGCTACGATCGCCACTTTCCCGAAGGGGCGCGTATGCTGGGATTGCACGGCGCGGAGATCGTGTTCAATCCATCGGCGACCGTCGCCGGCCTCTCGGAGTATCTGTGGAAGCTCGAACAGCCGGCGCACGCCGTCGCGAACGGCTATTATTTGGGCGCGATCAACCGCGTGGGCACGGAAACGCCCTGGAACATGGGCGAGTTCTACGGGCAGTCGTATATAGTCGATCCGCGCGGGCAGTTCGTCGCGACCGCCAGTCGCGACCGTGACGAGGTGATTTTGGGCACGATGGATCGCCGCATTATCACCGACGTGCGCAATACGTGGCAGTTTTACCGCGATCGCCGTCCCGAAACGTACGACGATTTGGTGTACGTCTAGCGATGACGGCAACGCAGGCGGAGGTGGGCGACGTTATCGTGCTCACGCCCGACGCCGTACGCGCCGCCGCGAAGAACGCCGGCATGTGGAACGACGATCTGCGGCCGTGCACACTCGCCGAACACTCGTGGCGCGCAAGCAAATTCGCATCGCTCTGGATAGGCATGTGCCTGTGCTTGCCGACGTATTCGCTCGCGAGCGGCATGATAGCGCTGGGAATGAACTGGTGGGAATCGGTGCTTTCCATCTTCTCCGGAAGCGCCGTCGTGCTTGCGGCAATACTGCTGGTCTCGCACGCCGGCGCGCGCTACGGCATTCCGTATCCGGTGTTTGCGCGGTTGTGGTTCGGCACGCGCGGCGCGCACATTCCGGCGCTCGCGCGCGCGATCATCGCGGCGGGATGGTTCGGCATCAATTCGTGGTTCGGCGGCCAGGCGCTCGATGCAATCTTCACGCGCATCTTGCCGTTTTGGCACGGTATCGGCTTGCATTTGGGCGCCGCCTTTGCACTGTTTTGGGCAATAAACGTGGCCATCGCCATGCGCGGACCGCAGGCGATCGGACGTCTCGCGCAGATCGCGGCGCCGACACTGGCCGTGGGCGCCATTGCGCTCGTTTTTTGGGCGGCGCACAGCGCAGGAGGATTCGGGCCGATGCTCGCGGCGCCCGCGACGATTCACGGCGCGGGCTTTTGGAATGCCTTTCTTCCCTCCGTCGTCGGCGTCATTGCGTTCTGGGCGACCATGGCGTTGAACATTCCGGATTACACCCGGTACGCGAAGACGCAGCGCGGCCAGATGCTGGGGCAGGCCCTCTCGATGCCGGTTGCGATGGCGCTATTTTCGTTCGCCGGCATTGCGGTGACCTCGGCAACCGTCATCCTCTTTCACAAGGCGCTCTGGAATCCGGTCGATCTGATCGTGCGCTTTCCCACGCCGGAGATCGTCATCGCCGGCATCGTCGTGATCCTCTCATCCGTGACGATCAACGTCGGCGCAAACGTGATGGCGCCGGCGCGCGCTTTAGAGAACCTTTGGCCGCAGCGCATTACCTTTGCCGCGGGGGCGGTACTTACCGGCTTGCTCAGCCTGGCGATGCAGCCGTGGTACGTGCTCTCGTCGTTTTCGTCGTACATCTTTTTATGGCTCGGCACGTACGGTGCGATGCTGGGGTCGTTCGACGGCATTGCCATCGCGGACTACTGGCTCGTTCGCCGCGGCTATATCGATTTAGCGGAACTTTACAAGCCGCAAGGCCTCTACTCATATGCGCGCGGGTTTAACGTACGCGCGGCGCTCGCGCTCGTTGCCGGGTGGGCGCTCGCTGCGTTGGGGCTGTTCGTGCCGCCGCTGCACTTTTTGTGGAGCGGAGGATGGATTTTCAGTCTGCTCGGCGGACTGATTGCATACAAACTGCTGATGCGGCCGGCGCCGCAGGCGGTTCCCGAGGAGGCTGCGGCAAATGCGACTGCTTAAAAACAATGCAAAACGCGCGAGCGATCATCTTTTCGCGGCGCAGACGACGTATTACGAGGAGCCGCTCACGCTCGTCGAAGGCGAAGGAACGCGCGTCCGCGACGACGGCGGCAACGAATATCTCGATGCGTTCGCCGGCATTGCAACCAACACGCTGGGATACGGCGACACGGAAGTCGCGCAAGCCGTCGCCGATCAGGCGAAGAAGCTGCTGCATGTCTCCGCGCTGTATTTGACCGAAGAGATGCTGGATCTCGCCGAAAAAGTCGCCGACGTCGCGCCCGAGGGCATGAGCAAAAGCTTCTTCGGCAACTCCGGCTCGGAAGCGAATGAGATGGCGGCGGTCGTCGCGCGCACGGCTAAGAAGTCGCCGGATTTTCTGGCGCTCGAACACGCCTATCACGGGCGGACACTCTATACCGTTGCGATGGCGGGGCAGAGCAACTGGCGCAATTTCGCCGCGCAGTATCCGCACGTCGCGTTCGTGCCCAATCCGTATTGCTATCGCTGTCCGCTCGGCCTGACCTACCCTTCCTGCGAGATCGCCTGCGCCAAGTCGGCCAAACGCGTGATCGAAACGCAGACCAACGGCGCGCCTTCGGCGATGATCGCCGAAACGATCGCCGGCGTCGGCGGCATCATCACGCCGCCGCCCGAGTACTTCAAGGTCTTGCGCGAAACGCTCGAACCGTTCGGAACGCTGCTGATTGCCGATGAAGTGCAAACGGGGTGGGGACGTTTAGGCGACGGAATGTTCGGGATGCCGGCAACGTACGGAGTGGTTCCGGACATCATTACGTCGGCAAAAGGGTTGGGTTCCGGCGTTCCCATCGGGATCACCATCACGCGTCCGGAGCTTGCGGACATTTTCAAAGGCCCGCACATCAACACGTTCGGCGGCAATCCCGTTTCGAGCCGCGCTGCGCGTGTGACGATCGATGTCATTGAAAAACACCACCTGATCGCAAACGCCAAACGGCAAGGCGAAACGCTTTTGAGCGCTCTGCGCGAACTGCAGCAGCGTTACCCGATCATCGGCGAGGTGCGCGGGCGGGGCTTGATGATCGGCGTCGAACTCGTCAAGGACACGCGCAAGACGTACGCCGCCGCCGAGGCGACGCGCATGCTCGAAGAGATGCGCAAGCGCGGCGTGCTCGTCGGAAAGGGCGGCCGCTTCGGCAACATCATGCGCATTCAACCGCCGCTCATTTTCAGCGATGGCGATTCGGCGGAATTCGTTCGTGCGTTCGAGGCAAGCCTCGCTGCGATAAACGCTTAGGACGAAAACGCTTAGTGCGTTACGGCCCCAAAAGATCGTGCGCTTGCTTGGTGTCTTGATACTCGACCGTGAGCACCGCTCGCATGTGCGCACGCTCCGTCTTCGCCTGCGGCGTATCGATCTTGGCGAGCGTGTCTTGAATGTCGTAGAGCAGTTTCGGCACATCACGGTCGCGCGGGTACACGCGGTGAAGGTCGTCGATGGCCAGCGCGATCTGAACCGCCGGATCGCTCTCGCGCTGCGCTTCGCCGAACCCGATCATCGCGTTTACGCGGCTCATCTCGTTGCGCATGCCTAAAATGGACATGCCGAGCGGCCCGAAATATTCATCCGCCGGCGCAAGCGTGGTCATTACCTGATCGTGTGAGGCCTGCGCGTTCACGTTTGCGATGACTTTTAGGGCGGTCAATTTCTTCAGATTCTGCAAAATCAGTTGCGCGTTGTCGCGCTCGGCCGCAGTAACGCCATGACCGCCGTGAGCGGCGCTTTTTACGAACGCCAGAAAGCCGGGGCCCCACGATGAAGGCAGGCTGCCGATAGGAAAATCGAACTGCGAGGCGCGCACGAGCGCCCACGCGCGCCATGACGGGTCACGGGTGATGAGCCAGCCGCGCCAGTTCGCTTCGACGCGCGCGAGCAGCGCGTCCGCATCGCGCGGATATTGGACGATGTTTGCGGCCGCGTCTTCGTCCGCAAATTTCGCCAGCGCGGCCGGATCTTCAAGCGCATCCACGCGCGCCAGCAAATCGCGTGCTTTCGCCGCTTCGGCGGGATCGGCCGACGTCTTCTCGATGTCGACTGCGGCCTCGCGCACGTACCATTCCACGGCTTCGTGATTGATCAGCGGATCGTAATGCAGATCCGCCGCAGCGTCGACCGTCATTTGCTCCACCTGCGGGTACTTCGGATCGTCGGGCCGCTGCAGCGAATAGGCGCGCCCGGCATCGAAGATCGTCGCCAGCAGGTACTCGCGGTTGAACAGCGTCCAGCCTTCGCGGTCCCCGCGCTGGAGAACAGCGTTCATCTGTGCGTAGAGCACGTCCGGATCCGCCAATGTCGCCGCCTTCGCCGGGACGCAGAGCGCGGCGGCGCAGGCCAGGACCGCAAGAGACTTAAAGCACGCTCGAATCATCGAGTACGAAACGTAGGTTCCCCGTCAAAAGTGCGTTTTTGAGTTCGCGCGCAATGCGCCGGCCGGTGGACATCGGCTCGGAGTAGTTCAAATACGAGTACGGAGAGCCGTCGATAAAAAGGTTCGTACCCGCTACGATGCGCGCGGAAATCTCCATGATGTAAAATTGCATGTCCGGCGTGATGATCGTCTCGATGCAGAACGCGCCGAACAGGCCGGGAAACGCCTGATACGTATCGATGCCGATCACTTCATCGACGAACCCGAAGGAACGGTACAAGCTCTCTGTCTCGCGGTTCGCAATCGCGAGGGTGCGAAAACCTTCGTCGTGCGCGCCTTTGAGTATCTGCAGCGCCGAATGGGAGCCCAGCGTGGCAATGGTGTAAGGCTGATTCATTGAAGGGCCCTTTCGATCGCAGGGTTGCACAAGAGTTTTTCGGCCGCTTCGCGCACGACGCCGGACGCCGCAGACATTTTGTCCGGCCCGTATAGCCGCCAGGCGACGTAACGGCGGGCGTGCGAGGCGCCCGTCATGCGCAGCGGAACGCCGGCGGCATCGAGCTCTTCGATCCACACCTCCCCGGTGCGTGGGCGCCCGCCGTCGAGCACCTGCATTTCGTGCTTGTTCGAGTTGTACAGCATCTCATTGCTCGCAAAACGCGCTTCCACCGGCGTCAGCCCCTCGTCGTCGAACTGCCAGATCTCGGCTCGCTCGACCTTCGAAACGGCGACGCCTAAACGCTGCAGCGCAACGAGCGCCGTGTACGCTTCGTTGTCGGGAATCTTCAACTTGACGGCAATCGTCCTCTG
Organism: Vulcanimicrobiaceae bacterium; assembly: GCA_046262595.1. Classification (GTDB taxonomy): domain Bacteria; phylum Vulcanimicrobiota; class Vulcanimicrobiia; order Vulcanimicrobiales; family Vulcanimicrobiaceae; genus DASSRQ01. The sequence goes on along the minus strand of JBHEMM010000030.1, from coordinate 11,061 downwards.
CGTCATGGCCGTTCCATTGCTTGGGCGAAGCTTTGAAAAAAGCGAACGCCGCCCGACGGCGTCAGAATCCCGCCTTCACGCCGGTCCGGATGATTGAACGACCAAGCATCGCGTTCCGGATGCGGCATGATCGCGCACACGTTGCCCGCATCGTTCAAAAGGCCGGCGCAGTCGAGCGCGGAGCCGTTCGGCGCACCGTTCTCGTATACGAACGCCACGTGGCGGCCGTGCACCAATTCCTCCAGATGCGCCGGCGTTGCCGCCAGCCGTCCCTGACCGTGCGCGGCCCAGGCGGGGAACACTTCTTCGCGGTTCATTCCGGCGGTGAAGGGGCTGCGGGAGGGCTCCACGTTCAAGCGCACGCGCACGTGCTTGCAGATAAAGTGCGGGACGGGCGCATTGTGCGTGAACGCAGCGGTGGGCCGCCGGATGGTACCGGTTCCGGGCACGAGCCCCGCCTCGAGCAGAATTTGCGCGCCGTTGCAAATGCCCAAAATCAGTTTTTCGTTTTGTGCCGCGTCGATCACGTAATCCAACATGGCGTCGTGTGCCGCAACGGCGCCGGCGCGGATGCGGTCCTCGTACGAAAACCCGCCCGGCAGCACGAACGCTTCGTACTGCGGCAGCCTCGCGGCGCAGCTCCAGTGCACCAGGTGTGCGTCCAAGCCGACCGCCCGCAGAATGCGGCACGTTTCGTCCTCGCTGTTCGTGCCGGGGAACACGAGAACGGCGACTTTGCGCGCTGCCACTACGGATAAACCTCCTGCAGCGGCCGCATCCATGCAGCGCGCAGCAAAGCTGTCTCAAAGACCGCCGAGCCGATTGCGATGGCGCCGCCGGCACCAGTGGCGCCGATGCGCTGCAGCGCAACGCCGTCGGTCGCGAGCGCTTCGAGCGCTTGCGGCTGCGCCGTTTCGATCACAAACCCCCAGTTCTCGCCGAACAACAGTTCCAGTTCCCCGCAAGCTGCAGCGCGCGGCGCTTCCAACGAGAAACCGATCGCGCAAGCGGCGGCAAACGCCATGCGCAGTAACCGCACGAGCGCTCCGCCCGAACCGATCACTCCTGCCGACAGAATGATGCCTGCCCGCGCCGCCCGCTGAACGAACGCAAGATCGGCGCTCGCCGCGCGATAATCGATCGGCGGGACCGGTCCGCCGATCTGTCCCAGGACCTCGGCGAGCACCGAACCGCCCATAGCGTTGTATGGCGTTCCTACGGCGTAGAGCGCGTGACCGCCGCCCTTGAGCGGAGAGGTCAAAACCGTTGCGATATCCGTGAATCCGCCGACGCACGCGACGATGGGCGATGCGGGAATCGCATTGCCCGCTTTCGACTCGTTGTACAAGCTGACGTTGCCGGAGACAAACGGCGTGCCGAGTGCGCGCGCTGCAAGCGCCAGGCCGTCGATCGCATACACGAGTTCGGAGTAATGCTCCACGTTGTGCGGATTGCCAAAATTCAAGCAATCCGTGAGCCCGAGCGGCCGCGCGCCCGCGGCGACCGTTTTACGAACTGCTTCAAGTACGGCGTGCTGTGCGCCAAGGTACGGGTCCAGTTTGCCGTAGCGCGGATTGCCTGCAACGCTCAGCGCAATGCCGAGCGGCGAACCATCAACCGGGGCAATGACGCCCGCATCCGCCACGCCGCGCGGGACGACCGTCACGCCGCGCACCACGCTGTCGTAGCGCACGTAAAGCGGTTCGCGCGAGCACACGTCGCGGTGCGCGAGCACTTTGTCTAAAACCTCCCGGACGTCGTGGCCCGGTTCGATGTAACGCTTGCGGCGATCGTCCACTTTGCGTTCGCTCATCGGGCGAACCGGCAACTCGTCGCGAATGGACCCCGTGAGAAAGTCGATCGGCACGTCCATCACGGTCGCACCGCCGTGGCGCATGACGTAGCGTTTTTCTTGCTGGACCGTGCCGATGACACTCGCACAGGCGCCGCGCGCTATCCGGGGCAGGGAGAACTCTTCATTGTAGATGCGCAGAACGTCGGGGGTGACCGCTGCCGGCAGTACCCAGCACAGCCGTTCCTGCGTTTCACCGATTGCGATGACCTCGGGGGGCATTTGCCCGATCGCCGTGCTCACGTCGTCGAGATCGACGATCGCGCCGAATCCGCCGGTGCTGCACAGCTCCGCGCTGCACCCCATGATGCCGCCTGCGCCGAGGTCTTTGAAGCCGGCGGTGATGCCGTTGGCGCGCAGATACTCGAACACGCGGTACGTCGCGCGCATGATCACATTTTTCAAAAACGGATCGGGCACTTGAACGGCGCCGCGGTTTGCGTCCGCATCTTCTTCATCGAGGGTTACGGATGAGAACGCCGCTCCGCCGAAACCGCTGCGGTCCGTCGCTTTCCCGACCAGAACGATATCCCAGCCCGCGGAGCCGGGCGGCGCCGCGGAATGCACGATGTCGTCCTGCTTCACCAAGCCGACTGCGACCACGTTGACCACGCAATTGTCGTCGAACTGTTCGTCGAAATACACGTCGCCGGCAATGTTGGGCACGCCGATCGCATTGCCGTACGCGGAGATACCGTCAACCACGCCTTGCGCCACGTACCGCTGATGCGATGCCGGGTCTTCGATCCGCCCAAAGCGCAGCGGATCCGCCAGCGCCACGACGCGCGCACCCATGCAGAGCACGTCGCGCACGATGCCGCCGATGCCGGTGGCAGCGCCTTCAAAAGGAACGACCTGTGAAGGATGGTTATGCGACTCGTGAGCGATGACGACGCCGTACTTCTCGCCGTTCCATTCACCGAGATGCAGAATGCCGGCATCCTCGGCGGGGCCTTGCATCACTGCCGGTCCATCGACCGGAAGACGCTTGAGCAAATGCCTGCTGCTCTTATAGGAGCAGTGCTCGCTCCACTGCGCATCGAACGCATGCGCTTCGACGATCGAAGGATCGCGCCCCAGCGTTTGCGCGATCCGCCGCAGTTCGTCCGCGCGTAAAGCCAAGCCGGCATGCGACGCAGCGGCGCGCAGCTTTTCCTCGTCGAGTCCTCGGACGGGGAAATTATCCAAGATTCGGCTGTTGCGCCTGCTGCTGCTGCGCGTTCAAATGCGCGTCGGCCTGCAGCACCGCAGAACGCGCGTTCGTCTGCACGAGGAGCGTTCGGCCGAACAGCACCGTGTCTTCGAGCGCCAGAACTTTTGCGCACTGCAGCGCGACGTCGGAGGGGTCACCGGAGCCGCCGATCACCGGATTGCTCGTTGCGTTTTCAACCAGCGGGCCCAATGCGCCGTCCAAACCGGCGAACGTCACATACAGCAAACGCGCGAACGTCGCGTCGTGCTGCTGCAGCAGTTGAAGAACGTATCCCGGCGTGCGTACGGCGCTCGCAACGTGCCGGATGACGGGCAAGCCAAGCTGACCCAGCGCCTGCGCGACGCCGTTGAGCTGCGCCGTGAAGTCACCGGACTCGGCAAACAGCGCGACCATGCCGGGCCGCATTACCGGGAAGCCGCCCGTTAAATCGGCAACCTGTTCGTATGCCGCTTTTACCTGTGCGAGCGCCGCATCGTCGATCGTTTCAAGATTGCGGTACATTTGCTTGTCCAGCATGCGGTCTTCGCGGCCTTGCGGCCAAATGCGCCACGAGTCGTTGTCGATCACGTCGGCGATAACGAGCTGACCCTTGTTCTCGCCGCTGGTCAAGCGCCCGAACTCCACTTTGAGGTCCACGAGCAGCACGTCGCGTTTTCGCCATGCGTGTGCGAGTACTTCGAACGCGAGTCGCGCGATCTCGCTCATCGCCGAAACTTCCGCGGCATTCGCGAGGTTCTGCGCCGTCATTTGGTCCGGCGTGATAAGCGGATCGTGGTTCGCGTCGTCTTTGAAAAAGAACTCGACCATCCGCGGCACCAGCAGTGAACCGCGCTGCAAGCCGGGGTTGCGTTTCACCAGCGATCCGGCCGCGACGCCGCGCACCACCACTTCCAGCGGTACCATGTTGCAGCGGCGCACGAGCATCTCGTTGTCGTCGTCGTCCTCGCCGCCGTTCAAATAATGCGTCGGCAAGCCGCACAGGTTGAGCAGACGGAACACGCGCGCCGTGGTTTGCGCCGCCAAGCGTCCTTTGCCGGGAATGTCGCTGCGCCGCGCGCCGTCGCCGGCCGAGATCGAGTCGGTTTGCTTGACGACCAGCATGTCGGGCTGGCCCGCTGCTTCATACAGCACTTTGGTCTTGCCGCGCGCAATTTCGATACCTTTATTCACCGGTGCGTATCCTGATGCATCGAAGGCGCCTCTTTCTGCGAAGGGAACGGATCGAGCGCCTCGATGCGTGCCGCCAAGACGCGTGCGCGCTGCGGCGCCGTGCCGACATGTTTTGCGGGATCGAGCATGCGGCGGATCTCCGCGGGATCGACGCGGCTGGTCAATTCGGGGTCTTCGGTCAACAGGCGGCCCAGCGGGTTGCTCTTGCCTTGCGCGATCTCGTTCCATGACTGCATGGCGGCGCTGCGCAGCGACTCGTGCAGTTCTTGCCGGTTTCCGCCCGCACGGACGGCTTCCATCATAATCGGTTCGGTGCCGGCAAACGGGCCATACGTGCGCAGGTTCTGCGCGATGCGCAGCGTGTCGACCCGCAATCCGGTTATGACGCGCGTCGCGAGATGCACGATTTCGTCTAAACACAGCAGCGATTCGGGAAGTATCGTGCGGCGGTTTGCTGAATCGTCCAGCGTGCGCTCCAAGTAATTCGTTGCCGCGTTTTGCCAGGCGACGTCGGCGTAGGCAGGCAGCAGCCGCGCCAACGATCCGATGCGCTCGCAGACGATCGGATTGCGCTTGAACGGCATGGCGGAACTGCCGACCTGCGTTGCGCCGAACGGTTCGAACACCTCGCCGAACTCGGGCGAGCTCAAGATGCGCACATCGGCCGCAAACTTTGAAAGCGACGCGGCCGCTCCGGCAATAGCGCTCAGTAAAAGATAGTCGAGCTTTCGCGGGTACGTTTGCGTGCTGATGTCACGCGCGCTCAATCCGAAGACCCCGAGCACTTCGTTTTCGAGTTCCGCTGAATCACCGCTGTTGTTGACCAGTTGCTCGTATGAGGCCGCCGTCCCGACGGCGCCGCGCAGGCCCTTGGCCGTCATGTGTTCAAAGGCGAAACGCAGCGCATCGCGATCGATGAGCAGATCCTGCGCGTACACCGCCAAGCGGTACCCGAGGGTCGTCGGCTCCGCCGGCTGGAGATGCGTGAACGCGATGCAGACGAGGTCGCCGTACTCGCGAATTTTTTGCGCAAATGAACCAAGCAGCACATCGATGGCGGCCCCGACGGAAGCGATCGCGCGGCGCACGCGATACGTTTCCACCGTGTCTTCGATATCCATGGAGGTTGCGCCCAAGTGCAGTTTCCCGCCGCCGATCTTCGCCTGCGAGGAAAACACGCGGATCTCCGCCATGAGGTCGTGATGAATCTCGCGTTCGATCTGCAGCGCCGCTTCGATGTCGATGTCGCCCGCATGCGCGCGTAAGTCGGCGACTTCGTCCTCGCTCACCAGCCCCCGCCGGCTCTGCGCTTGCGCGAGCGCGACCCACACGGCCCGCCACAGTTTGCGGCGCTCCACTTCGGAGAACAGCGCGCGCAATTCGGCGCGACCGTATCTCCACGAGAACGGAGAGGCGTACGTATCGTATTTCATGGAATAGCGGGCCTTTTCGCGCTCGGCCGGGACCGCCCTACCGCTTAGCGGAGAGCGTCGAAAGCTCGGCCGTGAGCATGTCCACAACGAGTTCCGGATCGTCGACTTTTCCCGTAACGATGGAATCGAACGCGGCGATCGCGCGTTCGAACGCCCGCCGCGCGCGCGCCTCGCCGACCCTGGCGGCAATCGGGCGCAGCGCGCGTTCGCGCCAGCGCATGCGTGCCGGAATTTCGCCGCCCGGGCGCGCAAGCTCCCACAGATAGCCGCATTCGGTTGCGAGCGCGTAAATCAGCGGGACCGCCGCCGCACGGTCCGAGGCGAACAGTTCATGGGCGATCGCGAGCGCGTGGTCCGGCCGGCCCTCGATTAAAGCACCTGCGTACTGGTATGCCTTCGGATCTTCGACGCTCAGGCTTTCCGTTTCCAATTCCTTGAAGGTGATCTTTTTCCCGGAAAGCGCGAGCTTCTGCAGATCGTTGCGAACCGATGCCAGGTCGGCACTGCTGCGCGCGAGCGCATCCACGGCGCGCGGTTCCGCAGTGACGTTCAACGCTTCGAGCGTTTCCTGGATGAAGCGCGCGCGCACGTCTTCCTCCGCGCTTGTATCCACGCGCAGCGCGCTGCGCCCCGCCATGGCGCCGAACGGTTCGGGACGTTTCGATCGCGGTGAGAGCAAATCGCACACGATGAGCGTGTTTCCCTCGGGGACGTTTTCGGCGGCCGCCCACACCTCGCGGCGCATTGCGGTTTTCAGCGTTTGCGCATCGGTCAGCACGACGACGCGCCGGTCGGCGAGGAACGGCATTGCTTGCGCCGCTTCGCTTAGGCGCGCGCCGCTCTCCAAGCCGGATGCGTTGAAGCGCTCCAAGTTCATATCGCGCACCTCCGGCGGCAAGAGGCGCTCGATCGCGGCATCGAGCGCGCGCTCGGCCAGCACGCGTTCCGTTCCTTCGATGATGAGCAGTTTCCCAATCGCGGGTCGTTTCTCGATGAAGTCGTAGTACTTCATCGATCGTTTTGCGCCGCTTTCGCCAGTGCGCGCATGTTCGGACGCAGCTGCAGATTGGCAATCGTCTCGACGTACGGGGGCCGTACGATCCCGCACTCGGTGATGAAGCCGTCGATTAGATGGCCGGGCGTGATATCGAACGCCGGGTTGAATGCGCGCGCCGCCTGGGGAGCCACGCGCGCGTCGCCGAATGCCGTGACTTCACCGGACGCGCGCTCTTCAATGGGAATCTGCGCACCGGATGGAAGCGTGAAATCAAAGCTGGAGCGCGGCGCGGCGACATACAGCGGCACCCGATGGTGCGCAGCCACGATAGCGAGCGCATACGTGCCGACTTTATTTGCCGTATCGCCGTTGCATGCAATACGATCGGCGCCCACAATCGCCAGATCGATCCCCTTGCGCTGCATCACCACCGCCGCCGCCGAGTCGACGATCAGCGTGGCATCGATCCCTTCGGCGGCGAGCTCGTAATAGGTAAGGCGCGAGCCTTGGAGCAACGGACGCGTCTCATCCACGAAAACATGCGGGCGTTTCCCGGCGCGGGCAGCCGAGATGATGACGCCCAGCGCCGTGCCGCCGCCGGCCGTCGCCACCGGGCCGGTGTTGCAATGCGTGATAAGCGCGGCGTTTTGCCCAATCAGTTCGGCGCCTGCCTGCGCTATCAAGTCGTCCGTGTGCCGCTGCTCGGCATGTATGGCATGGGCTTCGGCCAGCATGTCGCCCGCGGCCAGCACGCGATCCACCGCCCACATCAGGTTCACGGCAGTCGGGCGCGCGTTGCGCACGCGCATGGCCGCCGCATGAAACTCCTCGTCGCGGGAAAGCTTGGAGCGCAGCAGCGCGACGCCGTATGCGCCGAAGACGCCGATACACGGCGCGCCGCGCACGGCGAGCGTTTGGATTGCGCTTTCCATTTCATCCACCGTACCGGCACGGCGCACGAGTGCCTCATGCGGCAGCAAACGCTGGTCGACATATTCGACCGCGTCACCTTGCCAGCGGATAGCTTCCATTGTGCGGCGCTTTCGCCGCGCAGCGCGCCGCCCCGCCTAAACGGCGGCTGCCGAAGCGTGCGCCACGAAGCACGCGCGGCAATAAACGGGCCGGTCGCCTTTAGCGCGGAACGGCACCGTTGTGGCTGTGCCGCATTCGGCGCAGACGGCATCAAAATTTTCACGGGCCGACGGTGTTGCCGAAGCGGGGCCTTTGCGCGTCACGCGGCAGTCGCGGCAGCGCTGCGGCTGATTTTCAAAGCCTTTTTCTGCATAAAACTGCTGATCGCGCACGGTGAACGTAAAAGGGCGCGCGCACTCTTTGCAGACGATGCTCTTGTCTTCCATTAACCCACACCTCCATAAGAATAATAGCAACGCGCCGGGAGAATGCGACCACGGCCTGCCGGATTCCTCGCTTGCCTGGTAGACAGCATGGCCAGGCGTCTCCAGCCGGCTAAAACGCCGCTTCGGCTACGTCGATGGCGTGAGAAAGGTCCTGCAAGCGGGGTTTAAAGCCTAACGGCGGAAGCCTACGGCCGGCGCGCAAGACGGCATTGCGGGGACGTGCAAAAGTGCGGCGGCCGCCAGCGCCGCCTCGTATCCCTTATCTCCGCGGTTGACGTCCGCTCGCTCTTGCGCCTGCCGCATGTTTTCGGTGGTTAGAACGCCGAATCCGATCGGCACACCGGTTGCGATCTGCACGGTCATGATGCCCCTCGCGCATTCGCCGGCAACGAAATCGAAATGCGGCGTTTCGCCGCGAATCACGACGCCGAGCGCGACGATCGCATCCAGCGCAGCGTCCGCCTCGATCAGGCGTTTTGCGGCCACCGGTAATTCGAAGCAGCCCGGGACGCGGTAGATCTGCATGTCGGCATCGTGCACGCCGCAGTCGCGCAACGCGCGTTTTGCACCGTCTTCGAGCTGCGCGGCCAGATCGGAGTAGAACTCCGCGGTTACGATGGCGAAACGCTTGCCGCTGCAATCGGGTGCCTTCCCCTTACCGCCGTTTTCACGCTTCGCCATTACGTCGCGCTCGCAGGCGCGGCTTCGAACAGATGACCCATTTTGCTGCGTTTCGTCGCCATATATTTCTCGTTGAACGGCGTGGATGGCGTGTGCATCGGAATGCGTCCGACGATCTTTAATCCGTAGCCTTCCAGACCAAAGATCTTCCGCGGGTTGTTGGTAATGATGCGCATCTCTTTGACGCCGAGATCGGCTAAGATTTGCGAACCGATGCCATAATCGCGCTTATCCACCGGCAAGCCGAGCGCGAGATTCGCTTCGACGGTATCGGCGCCTTGATCTTGCAGCTGGTACGCCCGCAATTTGTTTGCAAGGCCGATTCCGCGGCCTTCCTGACGCAGGTACAGGAACACGCCGCGTCCCTCTTTGGCAATGATCTCCATGGCGCCGTCACGCTGCGCTCCACAGTCGCAGCGAAGCGAATGCAGCGCATCTCCCGTTAAACACTCGCTGTGCACGCGCACCGGAATGTTCTTGCCGTCAGCGATTTCGCCCATCACGAGCGCAACGTGCGTATTGCTGTCAATCGAGTTGTCGAACGCGTAGCCGGTCCACGCACCGAACGGCGTGGGAAGATTAAACTGCGCGACGCGGTGCAGCAATTTTTCCGTGCGCCAGCGGTACGCGATCAAATCTTTGACGGTGATCAAGCGAAGCTGATGCTTTTTCGCAAACTCAATCAACCCGTCGAGGCGCTCCATCGTTCCGTCTTCGGCCATGATCTCGCAGATGACGCCGGCAGGATACAAACCGGCAAGACGCGCCAAATCGACCGCCGCTTCCGTCTGCCCCGCCCGTACGAGCACGCCGCCGTCGCGCGCGCGAAGCGGAAACGTATGGCCCGGACGCAGCAGGTCCGCGGGGCGCGAATTCGGGTCGAGCAAGGACTGAATCGTGGCCGCCCGATCGTGCGCCGAAATGCCGGTGGTTGTGCGTCCGCGCGCCTCGACGGAGACGGTGAACGCGGTCTCATGCACGGCGCTGTTGTCGGCGACCATCTGCGGCAGATGCAGCTCGTCCAAGCGACGCGCCGTGAGCGGCACGCAGATGAGGCCGCCGGCATGCTTGCGCATGAAATTGATCGCCTCAGGCGCGACCATTTGGGCGGCCATTACCAGGTCGCCCTCGTTTTCGCGGTCCTCGTCGTCCAGGACGATGACCATTTTGCCCGCGCGGATGTCTTTGATGGCCTCCTCAATCGAATCGAAAGGCGAGGCCTTATCCAGCGTCGCCGCCAAATCGGGAAGCACCGAGGTCAGGCGCTGAAGCGAACGGTACGAAGGCTCGCGCTGGCCCGACCGGAGATAGGAGATAGCCGACTCCGTCAGCCCGCACCGTTCGGCGAGATCCGCCGCCGAGAGTCGCGCACGGTCCATCGCGGCATTGAGTTCGTTTGAAAAGGGTCCCACCAAGCCAGCTTACGCAGGGACTTAACACTTGTCAAGGTGATATAGTTGACACACCTACCATTTGAGCGTGAAGAGGGGCTGGATTTCTCCCAGCCCGGCTACGACCTGGCGGGCAATTTCGATCCCAGCACGGTTTCCGCGTTTCGGTTTGGAATCATAAGCCAATGGGCCGATTTATCCGCTCCCAAGTATCCCCGGCATTTTGGAGTGCAGCGCCATTTATCGCCGCAGGCGTCTTCGCAATCTTTGCTAGCAGGCAACAGGCGATGCTGAAGGAGTTGCGACACGCGGGAGTACCCCTCGCGGGTTTCGATGCGCTGCTAGCCGGGGTCCCATCGGCCGTTCCGTGGCTCGCGATTTCAGTTCTAGTTGCGGTTGGCTTATTTATATTTTTTCGTGTTTCTCGCGGAAATCAACATTTCGCTAGCACATCGGAAGCGCCTGAAATGCTACGTCACGCCTTGGCGCGTGCTGAAAGCGCCGAGCGCGAGAATGAGGTGCTTCGCAACAAGATTGCCGAGCAATACCCCAGATTTACGGCTGGAATTGAAGCAGTACAGTCTTCGCGCACCAGGGACGCTAAAGGGCTTTACGCCGCGATTAGGATGACCATAGCCAATAATGGTGCCGCGAGTGTCGTCGGTGGATTCAAGGTCGAAGCGCGGACGGTGTATGGTGCTGATATAGATATCGACATATTCCATAATGAAAAATTCGATCTTTACGTTAACGAGGATTGGTACTTTCCGTACACAGAGGATGATTACATCACCAAGCGCGGACGCGCTAGCCCGATCCAACGGGGTTGCCCGATTGTCGGAATCGTTCCGTGTGTATTTAGAAATATAGAGAGCGAAAAAGAGATAAACATAACTTCGCTCAGCGTTCGATTTACCGACGGTGTCGGTGACGAGAACGCTCAACAAAAATGGTGGCGCACGACAC
>JBHEMM010000029.1:12143-33364 GCA_046262595.1 Vulcanimicrobiaceae bacterium | reverse complement strand
CCTTGGCGCCAGCCGATGTAGATGTTGCGCGGATCCTTGGGGTCGACGGCGATCGTGGCGCCCTCGCCGGCGTGAATCTTCGTTAATAGCCCGCTGGCGGTCGCGGGCAGTTCCACATCCACCTTGTCGGTGGTCACATCGACCAGCGGCTCACCCTCGGTGACAAACTCGCCGACCTTCTTGCGCCACTCCACGACGGAGCCTTCGGTGACGGACTCTCCCATCTCGGGCAGCGTGATGTGGACCAGCGTTTCGGGCACCTGGACTCCTTTTACAGCCGTGCGGCATCTCCATTGTAGCCCGGGCGCTTCGTAGCCGCCAATGCCTGTGAAAAGCAAGACTTATGCTCTGCAGGGCATGAATAAGCCGTCATGGATCTTGAACAGCTCGAATACTTCCGCACCGTAGCGCGTCTGCAGCACGTCACGCAGTCAGCGGAGGAACTGCAGATGACGCAGCCCGCGCTCAGCCGCGCCATTGCCCGGTTGGAACGCGAGGTCGGCGTCTCGCTGTTCGATCACCGGGGACGCTCCGTGCGCCTGAACCGGTACGGCACGGCGTTTCTGCGCCACGTCGAACGCGCGCTCGCCGTGCTCGATGAAGGCCGCCGCGAACTTGCCGACCTTGCGGACCGCGACGCCGGCATCATCGCGTTCGGCTTCGCGCACGCGCTCGGAACGGGCGTGGTGCCGGATCTCATCGCTGCGTTCCGCACGCGCTATCCGCGGGCGCGGTTTCAGCTTTTCCAAAACGCCTCGCACATCATCGTTGACGAATTGGAAGCAGGCGAAGTCGATCTCGCGCTCGTTTCGCCGCTGCCTCAAACGTCCGCGCGCATTGAAGCGATCAAACTTGCCTCCGAAGAACTGTTTCTGGCCGTTCCGCACGACCATGCACTCGCGCACCGCAAAAGCATCAATCTCGCGCAATTGCACGATGAAACGTTCGTCTGTCTGCGCGAAGGCTACGGTCTGCGCTCGCTCACGGATGAGTTTTGCGCGCAAGCCGGTTTCGCGCCGAAGATCGCTTTTGAAGGCGAAGAAATCGCAACGCTGCGCAGTTTGGTCGCGGTCGGCTTGGGCGTCGCAATCATCCCCGCCGCTCCGGCAGCGGAGACCTCGCCGCCGCTGCTGCGCATCACCGAGCCCGTGTGCAAACGCAGCATCGGCTTGTTATGGGAACCGGAGCGGTACCGGCCGCAATTGGTTGAAGACTTCCGCCTGCACGTCGCACAAAGCTTTCACGGTGCGCTAACCGATGCCGGCAGCGCGCGCCAAAGCTAAGCTCGCCGCGGCTATCGTACACCACAGCAGCAAACCGAGCAGCAGCGGACCCGCGCCGGCCGCACGGATCGCGCGGGCATCGACGGATAAGCCCACGCCCGAGAGCGCGATCACGATCAGGAACAGCGCCGTCTGTGCGATTCCCGCCTGTGCGGCGGGCGGCACGGCGCCCACCGTGTTGAGCAGCGCGGCGGCCGCAAACCACACGATGAACCACGGAAGGATGCGGCGCCACGGCACCGATTTTTCCGAGCGGCGTGCCGCTACGACGCGTTTGCCGGCATAGAAGAAAACGATCGGAACGATGAGCAGCGTCCGCGTCAGTTTCACGATGACCGCGTAGTTGCCCGCCGCGTGGCCGTAGCTGTATCCGGCTGCAACTACGGACGACGTATCGTTGATCGCCGTACCCGCCCACAAGCCGAACGCTCGCTGCGAAAGTGAGAGCGCGTGCCCGATCCACGGGAACGTGAGCACCGCGACGACATTGAAAAAGAACACCGTCGAAATGGCGTACGCAACGCTCGTTTCGCTCACCTCGATAGCACTCGAAAGAGCGGCAATCGCGGAGCCGCCGCAGACCGTCGTCCCGACGCCGAGCAGACGCCGCAGGTCGGACGGCACGCGGAGCAGTTTTCCGAAAACGTAGGCGGCCGCGAGCGTAATCACGGCGCTGCCGGCCAGAACAGGCAGCGATTGTCGCCCCGTTTCATACACCTCACGCAGTTGCAGCGTCGCGCCGAGCACGACGATCGAGATCTGCAGCACGGTCCGGCTTGCAAAGGCGATGCCGGGCTTGAGGCCTGCGGACGGCGGACGCAGCAGCGCGGCCAGCGCGCCGAGCGCGATGCCGAACACCGGCGCACCGACGACCGGCACGGCGCGCCCCAAGAAGTATGCCGCAACCGCGATTGCGACGCAGATCGCGATGCCCGGGACGGCCGCTCGGATTTTATTCAGAAATAATCGGCGCGCACCGCCGGAAACGAAACGAGCCGCGCTTTCGCAAATGCCGGGCGCCGGTGCGAGAGCACGAATGCCGCGATGTCGAAAGATTGCGCGTCGCTCAGCGAGCCCGGCGCGTTCTGCGGCATGTTATAGCGGATGAAGCCGGCCATCGTGCGCAAGCGGTGCATGCCCGCGCCGTCGTTGAACGAACGCGAGCCCCAGAGCGGCGGGTACTGCGCGTTCCCCGCTCCGCCGGCGCCGTGACACGCCGAACATCTTTGCGCGTAAAGCGCGCCGCCGCTTTTCGTGTCCGCATGCGGCAGCGTGATGCTCGCGAGCACCAGCGCCGGATCCGGTTTGCTGCCCAGCGGCACGCCGCGTGAGAGGTACGTGATATACGCGGCGAGCGCCGTCATCTCGCGGCTCGCGTACGCGGGCGGGCGGCCGTTCATGCTGTACAAGAAACATTCGGCCAAGCGGTCCTGCAAGGTAATCACGCGACGCGCGCGTTTGTTCCACTGCGGAAACGCCGCGGCGGTTCCGGCGAAGTCGCCGCCGCGGGCGCTCGTGCCGCCGTTGATGTGACACGCCGCGCAATCCATGTTTGCACGCATGTACGGCTGAAGATGTTTGCGCGTGTTTACGATAAGCTCGCGTCCGAAGCGGATCGCATCGCCTTGCGCGCCTGCCGGCACGGCGGCGGGCGCATACGGCGCGAGCGAAACGCTTTGCGGGGGGCGTGCGCCGCAGCCGGCCAACAAGCACGCCGCGGCCGCAGCTGAAAATATGCGCAACTTCATGCGAAGGCCGGCGAAATAAACCCGTAGCGGTAAAGCTGCTGCAGTTCGGCGATCGTCGCGACCATCGAGGGCACGACCACCGCGCCCGGAATTAAATGCGTGAGTATATCCGCCGCCACGGCGCCCGCCGTCATGCCCGCCGGCGCGAACCCGCCCTTGACGAACGCGCGCGCCTGCTCCTCAACGGCGGTATGACAGGTCAGCATCAACAGCCCGCGCGCCTGCAGTGCTTCGATCGACGTATCTTGGTAAAAACCGTTCTCATCGTCGGGATTCGCACCCAGCTCGGGCGCACGGGGCGCTTTGACGTACACGTTCGACGTCACGGCGTTGCCTGCCGCATTCTTGAGTTTAAGCGCTTCGCCGATCCGGTATTTCCGCCAGAGGTATTCACTGTAGGCGTATGCGCTCGACGCGCCGTGGTTCGCCATCGCCATCGCAATCTGCGAGGGCGCATGCCCAAAGCCGAACTGCAGGCCGTTGAATGCATTCTTGATGTTCGCGAGCACTTGCGGGTGAAACGCGACTTGCTCCCACACCATGCGCACCAGACCGCGATCGGCCGCGCGCGCGAACGCCGACTTGTCGAAATCCGCGGCACGTTCGACGTCATGCGTGCCGCCCGGAACCGCCTGCGCGCTTGCCTTCGCCTGAGCGAGCGCGAAAAGCGAGGTTGAAGAAGCCAGAAACATGCTGCGGTTCACGATGCGTCCCTCCGGTGCGAATGTACCACTTTAGGCCGAAGGTACCGGGTTCCCGCCTCGCATACCATTGCGGAAAAGGAGCGCGCATGAGTCTGAAACGCAATGAATTCGTCGGAATCGCAGCCGGCGGCGCAGTGCTCGCCGGCCGCCTCAATGCGTCCGCGGAGCCAAGCCTGCAAGCAGTGCCCGAAAACGATCCCTCCATCGTCGTCTCGCGCGTCCATTTACCGCGCGATGGCTACGCGCTGCCGGCGTATGCGGCTCAGCCGAAGGACGCAAATGCAGCGACACCCGGCGTCGTCGTCGTCCTGCACATCTGGGGCGTCGATGAATCGATCCGTGATACGGTGCGGCGCTTTGCCAAGGCCGGATTCGCTGCAATCGCGCCGGACCTGTACGCCCGCCAGAACCCTCCCGACGGCGACGCGAGCGGCGATTACAAGCCATTCATCCCGATCGCGCAGGCGCTCGTTCCTAATCAAGTGGACGGCGATCTGCGCGCCGGGGCGCTATGGCTTAAACAGGCACACCCGCAAAGCAAGGTCGGCGTTACCGGTTTCTGTATGGGCGGCGCCATCGCGCTGCGCCAAGCGGTGAACAGCGCACACGCTTTTTCCGGCGTCGCGGCATGGTACGGTAAAGTTGCCGGAATCGATCCGGCGAAGATCCGCATCCCTGTGGCGGGCAATTACGGCGAAAAAGATACAGGCATTCCGGCCGATGAGGTGCGCGCGTTTGCCGGGGCACTCACCGTGCCGAACGACATCGTCGAGTACCCTGCGGCCGGCCATGGCTTTTTCGATCGCACGCGCGCATCGTGGGTGCCCAGTGCCGCCGCGGACGCCTGGGCGCGGACGATCGCTTTTTTCGCCAAGTATTTGCGCGCGTAGACGCGAAGAACGCACGCCATGATATCGGCATGGATCATCGCGGCGCTTTTCTTCGGTATTCTTGCGGGGGCCGCCGGGATGTGGCTCGCGCTGCGCGATGCCGTCGGCAACCGGCTCAAGAACGAGCTGCACGAAACCAACGCGCGCATCGCGGAATCGCAGCGCGACACGTTTCTCGCGCTCGCGAACGAACGGTTCAGCTCCGTCGTTGCGCCGGTCGCGCAGAAGTTGCACGAGTTCGACGCGATCGTCAAGTCGATGGAAAAGGAGCGTGTCGGCGCATACGAAGGTCTGCGCGAGCAGATCACGGGGCTCATCGAACGCAACGGTAAGATGGAAGCCGCAGCAGCGAACTTGACTGCGGCGCTGCGCAATCCGAGCACGCGCGGTAAGTGGGGCGAGGTGCAACTGCGGCGCGTCGTCGAGCTCGCGGGCATGGAACCTTACTGCGATTACAACGAGCAGCAAACGTTCGACGTCGGCGAGGGCGATCGCGGCCGGCCGGATTTGACGGTAGCGCTGCCGGGGAACGCGAAGATTTTTGTGGATGCAAAGGTTCCGCTCAACGCCTATTTGGACGCGGCCGACCTACAAGATGAACGCCTGCGGCGCGAGAAGTTCCGTACCCACGCCGCGGCGTTCAAATCTCACGTCGACGTGCTGGCAAAGCGCCAATATCAGCGTGCGGAAGGCTCGGCCGATTTCGTCGTGATGTTCGTTCCGGGTGAGGCATTCCTGAGCGCAGCCTGCGTCGAGAATCCGGATCTGATCGAGTACGGCGCAGGCAAGAACGTCTACATCGCGAGTCCCCTCACGCTGATGGCGCTGCTGCGCTCGTACGCGCTGGGATGGCAGCAGCGCGCGCAGGAAGAGAACGCCAAACAAATTGCGGAGGCGGCGCGCGTGCTTTACGACCGCATGCGCGGCTTCGTCGCGCATTTCTCCAACATCGGCGCGAGTCTGCATAAAGCGACGGATGCGTACAATAAGGCGGTCGGCTCGATGGAGACGCGCATCCTGCCGCAAGGACGTAAGATTAAAGAGCTCGCCTCGCTGCCCGACGCCGACCTCACGGAACTTTCCGCAGTGGAGATCACGCCGCGCGAACTCACGGCGCTCGATGCGGAACCGCGCAAGACGCGAACCAATCAGACCAAATTGTTCACCGACGAAACCGTCGCCTAGACGTTAGGGCGCTTTACGCGCCTTTTCGTAGGCGGTCAGCACGCTGAGCGCGTTGTGCACGTGCTGCTCGGGATGCGTCAGGTCCGTCAGCGCGGAGAGAATTTTTCCATCCTGCCCGATCACGTATGACGTGCGGTTCGCATACGTCGGCGCTTGCGGGAGGACGGCGTCGTACTGCTTGGCCACGCTCAGCGAGGGATCGGCGGCGACGGCGAACTTGCTGCGGCATTCGCTTACGGAAAACTTGTCCAACGTCGCGATGTCGTCGTGCGACACGCCGATCACCGTGGCATGCAGCGCTTTGAACTGATCCATCGCGGCAGCGAATGCGTGCGCTTCGATGGTACAGCCCTTGGTGAAGGCGGCCGGATAAAAATACAGCACCACGGGACCCGTTTTGAGCGCGGCGGACAGATCGAACGAAAATTCTTTCCCGCCCAGCGAAGCGGGCGCTTTGAACGGCGGCGCAACCGCCCCCGTATTGAGGGCCGCGTGCGCCGGAGCGGTGAGGGCGGCGGCAAAGGCCAGAGCCGCAAAAGGGGTGAGTCGCATAAGAAATCCTCCGCAGCTCCATTTCCGGGAAGCGAACGGCCGTGCCTTCGGGGAAAAGGACCGGTATGGCTGACTGGTCGTCCTACTTCGCCCGCATGGAAGGCGCACCGATCTCGGTGGCGGTCGACCTCGGCCTGCGCGAGCGGGCGCCGCTCGACGACAAGCCCTCGGCGTACACCGTTGCCGTGGCGCTGCGCGAGCCGGACGAGCACGGCATGACGGGCGAGCAAGAATACCGCACGCTGCAGACGATCGAGGAACAGCTGGTCGCTGCGCTTGCTCCCCACGGCATCGTGCAGGTTGGCCGCGTGACCGGCCGCGGGATGCGTACCTTTCATTATTACGGGCCGCCGGTGGATAATATCGCGGCGCTCGTCGATGAAATCATGAATTTCCACGCGGAGTACAAATACCGCGCGCTGGCAGCCGAAGATCCCGCTTGGACGATCTACAGCTCGTATCTGTATCCGGATACGCACCAACTCGCCTTTGCCAATGATATGAAGGCGCTGCAGGCGCTGCTCGAGGCGGGCGACGAGTTCGAACGCGTGCGGGCCATCGAGCATACGGTAACGTTCGACGACCCGGAAAAGCGCGACGGCTTCGCGCGCGCGGTTGCCGATCACGGCTACGAGATCGCGCTCGAGAACAACCCGGTCATCGCGGTGCGCGCGAGCCGCCTTGATACGATCGATCCGTTCAAAATCACGGAGATGCGCACGGCGCTGACGACGCTCGCCGAAGAGTTCGGCGGCTTCTATTCGGGCTGGGCGACGGTGGTGCAGAAGTAGTAGTTAAAGCCCCATCATACGGGCAATGACGACGCGCTGCACCTCGTTCGTGCCTTCTCCGATTTCGTTGATCTTTTGATCGCGGTACATGCGCGAAACGGGGTACTCGTCCATAAAGCCATAGCCGCCGTGGATCTGCACCGCTTCGTTCACGACGCGGCGCGAGACTTCCGCGGAATACAGCTTTGCTAAGCTTGCCGCTTGGCCGAAGTCGCGTCCGTTGTCTTTTTCCCAGGCGGCGCGTAAAACCATGAGCTGCGCGTGCTCGATCTCCATGAGCATGTCCACGAGCTTGAACTGAATGGCTTGAAACTTGCTGATCGTGCGGCCGAACGCCACGCGCTGCTTCGCGTATTTCATCGCCTCATCGTAGGCGCCGCGCGCAAGGCCCACCGATAGCGCCGCCACGGAAATGCGGCCGCCCTCCAGGACCGTCAAAAAGTTTTTCAGTCCGTCGCCCCTCGCGCCCAGCATGTTGCCTTCGGGCACTTGCGCGTCCACGAACGAAAGCTCGCGCGTGTCCGATGCGCGCCAGCCCATCTTGCGGTACTTTTTGCTGCGCGAAAATCCAGGCGTACGCTGATCGACGATCAAGTTGCTGATCTCCGGCTTGCCGTCCGGCCGCGTTCCCGTTACGACGGTAATGGTGGTGCCGCCGCTGATATCCGTGCCGCTGTTGGTGATGAACGCTTTGGTGCCGTTGACCAGCCACGTGCCGTCCGTGAGAACGGCCTTGGTCTGCGTGTTGCCGGCATCGCTGCCGGCCCCGGGTTCCGTTAAGCCGAAGCCCCAGAGCATCTTACCCTGCGCGAGCGGCACCAAATATTTTTCCTTTTGTTCGCGCGTTCCGAAAAGATAAAATGGGCTCGCACCCAGCGAAACATGCGCGGCCATGGTGATGGCCGTCGAGGCATCCACGCGCGCCAGTTCCATGACCGCGAGCGCATAGCTCACCGTGTCGGCGGCCGCTCCGCCGAACTCTTCGGGGAAGGGCAAGCCCATCAAGCCCAAGCCCGCCATTTCTTTGACCAAGTCGTACGGGAAGGCTTCCTCGCGGTCCATCTCTTCCGCCCGCGGCGCGACGCGCTCCAGCGCAAACTCGCGAACCATCTGGCGGATTGCCTTCTGTTCTTCGGTTAAGTCAAAGTTCATTATGGGCGAAGGTATCCGCCCCGCAGGTTTGAAAAACCCTCTTGCACCGATGATCTCATTACGCGGCGTTTCACTCGTGTATCCGAACGGCGTGCGCGCGATCGACGGCATCGATCTCGAGATCGCTAAGGGCGATTTCGTTTTTCTTGTCGGTCACTCCGGAACCGGAAAATCCAGCCTTCTTCGCCTGTTGTATCGCGAGATGATTCCTTCGACCGGCCACATCACCGTCGACGGCATCCGCGTGGACCGGCTTAGACGGGGTCGTATTCCCGCGCTCCGCCGGCATCTCGGCGTCGTTTTTCAAGACTTCAAATTGCTCACGGATAAAACGGTCTGGGAGAACGTGGCATTCGCCTTGCAGGTTACCGGCGCGCACACGAAAGATGTGATGCGCCAGGTCCCGCGCTGCCTGGAGCTGGTCGGGCTCTCGCACAAGAGCCGGATGTACCCCGGCGAACTCTCCGGAGGAGAGCAGCAGCGCACCGCTATCGCGCGTGCGCTGGTCAACAACCCGAAGTTGCTCCTGTGCGATGAGCCTACGGGAAATTTAGATCCGCAGAACACCACCGAAATCATGGAACTGCTCGGGCGCATCAACCTCAAAGGCACGACGATCGTCGTCGCTACGCACAACCAAGCGGTCGTCGACCGCATGCGGCGCCGCGTCGTGCGCTTGGAGAACGGCCGAATCACCACCGACGAAGAACGGGGCTTTTATTTCCTTGGACTGGGGCAAGACAAACTTCTTTCTGGGTGAGGTCGCCCGCAGCTTCACGCGCAACGCCGGTATGCAGATCACCGCAATCGGCACCGTCACGGTTACGATCGTGCTGCTCGGCGCCTTTCTTTACGTGCGCGCCGCGATGGCGCACGCCGGCAGCGACATGCTCAGCCAAATCTCGATCTCCGTCTACACCTCGAACGAAGCAACGCAAGCGCAGGTGGACGCGCTACGAACAGCGCTCGCGAAAGACAAGCGCATCCTGGACGCCTCATTCGTTCCCAAGAAACAAGGCTTAGCGGAACTGCGCGCGCGCCTGCGCGGAAAAATCGACACGTCCACGCTCGTCGAAAACCCGCTTCCCGACAAATTTCGCGTGCACGTGCGCGATCCGCAGCAGCTCACCGCCGTCGCAAAGTCGCTTCAAAAATTGCCCGGCGTGCAAGAAGTTGACTACGGTCAAGAGACGGTCCGCCAGCTGCTCGCGCTGGGCGCCGCGGCGCGCCGCATCGGCATCGCGGTCATCGCGCTGTTCGTTCTCACGGCCGGGATCATCATTTCCAACACGATCCGTCTGACCGTCTTTGCCCGGCGGCGCGAAATTTCGATCATGCAGCTCGTCGGCGCGACGAACTTTTATATCCGTCTGCCGTTCATCTGCGAAGGGCTGCTTGCCGGAATTATGGGCGCGCTGCTTGCGATCGGGCTGCTCGCGCTCGCGCGCGGCGCATTTTTCCGCGAACTGGCGCTGGCGCCCGCGTGGATGCAGGGCAGCGCCGTGAACGTGGATGTCACCACGCTTTTACTGGAATTGATCGCCGTCGGCGGCGCGGTGGGAGTGGTGGCCTCTTGGATAGCGGTCGGACGCTACTTACGGACGTAGGTTCGTTTTCCGCGCTTTGCGAGCTGGTAAGCGAAGGCGTCATCACGCTCGACAGCGGGACGCGGGTGAAGACCATCAACGCCGCCGCGCACCGCATGCTGGGGTTCGCGCACGAGAGCGTGGCCGGCGTTCCGCTCGACGAGCTGCTGCACCCCTCGAACGCCGAGAACCCGCTCGATGACGCAGCGAACGTCGTTTTCCGTGACACGCTGGGCTGCGCGGTTCCGGCGAAGACGCGGTTCTACGAAGGGCTGCTGGTGTTCGCCCCCGCGACGCGCGTGGATGAAATCGAGCAGCTCAAAAACGAACTGGTCGCAACGGTTTCGCACGAGCTGAAAACGCCGCTCGCGGCGATCAAAGCGTACACCGCCACGTTGCGCGAACATCCCAACATCTATGAAACGCACCGCGAAGAGTTTTTGGGAGTGGTGGAAGATCAAGCCGACCGTCTTGCGCGTGTGGTGGACGACATGCTGCTGATCACCCGGGTCGAGAGCGACCATCTATTGCGGCGCCGGGCGCGCGTACGCGCGATAAGCGTCGTCGATCAGGCGCTGCTCGGCATCGCGTACAATCCGGCGGTGCACCCAATCGTGTCTGATCTCGGCGACGTCGAGCTTTCCGGCGATCCCGAAAGGCTGCGTGACGTCTTCCGCAACTTGATCGAAAACGCCATCAAATATTCGCCTTCGGGCGGCGCAATCGTGATCCGCGCGGCACAAGACCGGCACGCCACGCGCATCGAGATCGAAGACCGCGGCATCGGCATCGAAGCCGACGACCTGCCGTTCATCTACGACCGTTTCTTCCGCGCGCGCTCCGACGCGTCGGCCGGCGCGGCGGGCAGCGGCTTGGGCCTGTATATCGTAAGCGCGATCGTCCGGGCGCACGGCGGATCGATCGACGTTCGCAGCGCTCCCGGAAAAGGGACGGTGTTTACGCTGTCGCTGCCCCTGCGTTGAAGCGGCACGAAGACACGGAGGGGAAGCGCATCCTCGTGGTCGACGACGACCGCAATCTGCGAAAAATCATTCAAACGAATCTCGAACTTGCCGGCTACGACGTCGTCACGGCCGCAAATGGAAAAGAAGCGCTCGACGTGCTCGATGCGATGCAGCCGGATCTGGTCGTGCTGGACGTCATGATGCCGGTCATGGACGGCGTCGAAACGGCGAAGCTGATCCGTCGCCATCCGGCCAATACCCACGTCCCGATCATCATGCTCACCGCCAAAGGTGAGGTCGAGGATAAACTAGCGGGGTTCGAAGCGGGCGTCGACGATTACATCACCAAACCGTTCGGTCCGCAAGAGCTGCTCGCGCGCGTCAAAGCGAAGATCCGGCGCGTCGAGGTCGATTCCTCTCTCTCGCCGCTCACGCGCTTGCCCGGTAACTTGGCGATTGAAGCAGAATTGCGCCGGCGCATCGAGACGCAGGAGCAGTTCGCCGTGCTGTATTTGGATTTGGACAACTTCAAAGCGTTCAACGACGTCTACGGTTTCACGCACGGCGACGAAGCAATCCAATTGATCGCCGCTACTTCCGTCGAGGTCGTGCGGCGGCGCGGCACGGCGCTCGATTTTGTGGGACATATCGGCGGCGACGACTTTCTGGTGGTCACGCTGCCCGAGCGCAGCGAGGAGATAGCGCGCGAGATTATCGACATGTTCGACCGCGATATCCGAAAACTGTACAACCCTCAAGACCTGCGGCAAGGCTACATCGAAACGCGCGACCGGCGGGGCGCCCTCAACCGCTTTCCCATCATGTCGCTCTCGATCGCGATCATCGGCACGGACCGCCGGCCGCTGCGCAACTACGCAGAGATCGGCGAGGCTGCCGCGGAACTAAAACGGTATGCAAAGTCGATCGGCGGATCGGTGTACGTCAAGGACAAACGGCGCAAATGATTCGTAAAGCGCTGGCAGCGATCGCGCTGCTTGCTCTGCTTCCGGCAGCGGTCCACACGCCCGACTTGAACGCGCGCATTCAAGCGCAGCGTGCCAAGACGCAAGCGCTGCAGGATCAGCTGCAGCGCAAACGCGGGGAGTTGCACGCAGCTACGGTTCACGTGGGCGATCTGCAGCAGCAGCTCGCGCAAACGAGCGCGGCAATTTCGTCGGTCAATCTGCGTTTGGGCGACCTGCAAGAACTGCAGAACAGCATGCAGCATAAGTTATGGTGGAACGGCCTGCAGCTGCAGGCGGCGCGCAAGACGCTTCAATTGCACGACACGCTGCTCAAACACCGTTTGGTGGATGCCTATGAGCATGGCGACGTCGGGTATCTCTCCGTTCTGCTGGCATCAAAGTCGTTCGCCGACTTCGTCGAACGCTGGCAGGACCTGCGTCTGCTTATCGCTGCGGATCAGCGCGCTGTCAAAGAACGGCGCGCGGCGGCGCTCAAGGTGGCTTCGGCGCAAGCGGGCCTGCAGGCGACGCAGACAGCGCTCACGGCGCAAGAACAAGCGCAGCAGCGCGCGCGAAATCAGCTGGATACGCTTGCAACCGAGCGGGCGAATCTTGTGGCGCTCGCCGACGATCAGCGCCGGCATATCGCGGGCCAGGTCGCCCAAATCGAAGACCTCGACACCGCGCAGGAAGCGCAGCTCGAAGCGTTAGTGGTCGAACGCCAACGGGAGTTGGAGGCGGAGCGCGAAGCGGCGCGCCGCGCGGCGGGCATCGTCGGCCAAAGCACGAGCGCGCCGGGCGTGCTCATTTGGCCGGTGTCAGGCACAATTACCTCGCCGTTCGGTTACCGCCGCAGCCCGTTCGGCGGCGGCATGGAGTTCCACCAGGGGCTCGACATCGCGGCGCCGATGGGCACAACGGTCACGGCGGCGGCGGCCGGAACGATCATTTCCGCGGGCTGGTACGGCGGCTACGGCAACTACATTCTGATCGATCACGGCAGCGGCATGGCAACCGGTTACGGTCACCTCTCGCAGATTTTCGTGGCTGCGGGCCAACAAGTGCAGAAGGGCCAAGCCATTGGCGCCGTGGGGTCGACCGGAATGTCGACGGGTCCTCATTTGCACTTTGAGGTTCGTCTGAGCGGAAAACCGACCGACCCTGCAGCGTATTTGCACTAGACGCTCGAAACCACGCCATCCCGATTTGGGTAAGGAGAAGCGTGTCTGCTGCAATTCGCGCGATGGTGCTCGCGCTCGTGGTTCTCGTGGGGCTCGGCTTCGCGGGCGCACTGTATATCGGCTACCGGAACGGCGTGAACGTCGCCCAGTCCCGCTTCAACGGCGCGGACGGCGGTTTAGCCTCGATCTCGCTCAGCGATGTGCTGGGGCCGCGCGCCGCGGACGAACAGCTGGTCGCGCTGGCGTTCCGGCAGGTCGAGCGGGTTTATTACAAACCGGTTGACGCGCAGACGCTTGTCGACGGTGAGCGCAGCGGCCTCACCGCTTTTCTCGCCGGCGCGGCAAAAAGTAAAAAGCTCGGGGGCGTCTCGCTTCCTATCGTGCGTGCCAGCGGCGATCAGGCGCAAGATCTGCGAGCGATGGACAAGGAGCTCGCCGTTGCGCAAGATCGCTATGCGGCGCACCTGGGCGCTGACGGCCGCACGGGGCTCACGCAAGCGGCAATCTCCGGCATGCTCAACTCGCTCAAAGACCCGTACACCGTCTATCTCGCTCCGGATCAGATACGCGCGCTCAACGAACAGCTCAACGGCGGCAATTTCGGCGGCATCGGCGTTTTTATCTATCAACTGAAGAACGGTTCGGTCGTGCTGCAACCCATCGAAGGGCTGCCGGCGGCGCGCGCCGGTATGAAGGGCGAGGAAGTCGTCGAGCGGATTGACGGCAGTCAAATCGACGGTTATCCGCTGGACCGCGTCGAGCGGCTGATTCGCGGAACCGAGGGCACGAGTGTCACGCTCCTCACGCACGATTACGCGAAGAGCGGCGCGAAGCACCGCTACAGCATCGTACGCCAAATCATCCACGTGCCGACGGTGCACCAAAAAATGGAAGACGGTTACAACTACATCCGCCTCTCCGATTTCGGCGAAACCTCGGCGGACGAAGTGCGCAAAGCGCTGCTGGCCGGCAAAGCGCATCATGCCAAGGGCACCATATTGGATCTGCGTGACAACGGCGGCGGCCTGCTCGACGCCGCGGTTTCCATTTCGAGCTTCTTTATTCCGAGCGGCACTATCGTGACGGAGATCGATCGCGAAGGGCACCGCGAGGTGCAGTATGCGAACGGATCGACGATCGCGGGGGTAACACCGGTGGTCGTGCTGGTGAACGCGTTTACGGCGAGCGCGTCGGAGATTACGGCCGGCGCCCTTCAGGATCATCGCGTCGGAACGCTCATCGGTACGAAGACGTTCGGCAAAGGCGTCGTGCAAGGAATCTTCTCCATGCCGAACGGCGGCGCGCTGAAAATCACGACCCAGCGCTATCTTACGCCTGCGGGCCGCGACATCCAGCATAAAGGCATTGAGCCGAATATCCCGGTCGCTCAGAGTCCGCAGGTCGATATTATCGATACGCCCGCGGACAAACAATTACAAGCCGCAAAGGCATTTTTGCGGCGCACCGCGCGTTAAGGTAGATATGAAGCGTACTTTCACCTCATCTGTCTCCCGGCTGTTCATGGTCGCCGCGGCGGCATTGGCCTTCACCGCAGCACAGATACCGAGCGCAGGCTCGGCGGCTGCAGCGCCCGCGGTCTCGCCTCTGGACGCGAGCGAAATCCAGTTCAGCTATGAAAAACTGCGCGCAGATTTCTATCGCAAGACCGATCCGCAGACGATCGCGAACAGCGCCCGGACGGAGATTTTGGCCGCTCTCAAAAGCGCGGGTGTCGCCGCTTCGCTGCCGCCGATTTTCGCCACCGCCAACTCCTCGCGGACCGCAAAAGCAATCGGACATGAAGTGGATTTGGCGGCACGCGCGGCGCACGGAAAGATCAGTACGCATCTGATCGCGTACGCTGCAATCTCCGGTATTCTCGATTCCGTAAAAGACAAATACACCGTATTTTTAAACCCGAAAGACTACGCCGAGCTCAACCAGGGTTTGGACGGAACAACGTTTGCCGGCACGGGCATCGTTATCCAATCGAACGACACCACGAAGTACATTGACGTGAGCAACGTGGTGCCGGACGGGCCCGCGGACAAAGCCGGCATTCTGCAGGACGACGAAATTGTGAGCATTGACGGCCTCTCGACCAAAGGCATGACGATTCAGCAAGCCTCCTCGCACCTGCGCGGCAAGGCCGGCACGCCGGTGCAGCTGACGATCTTGCGCGACGGCAAGCAGCTTCCAGCGCCGATCGGCATCGTTCGCGCGCAGATCCATCAGCTTTCCGTTTACGAGAAAATGCTGCCGAACAAGATCGGCTATGTGGAACTGACGGTGTTCGGGCGTGATACCGGCGCCGAGCTCTCCAAAGCGCTCGACCGGCTGCAGCAGGAAGGCGCGCGCGCCATCGTTATGGACTTGCGCGATAACGGCGGGGGTTATTTGGAAGCGGCGCTCGACGTGAGTTCGAAGTTCATTGCAAGCGGTCCGATCGTTTCCGTCGAATCGCGCGCCTCAAACGTCATGACGTATGAAGCGGAAGCGACTGCGATTCCGCCGCTGCCGCTGGCGGTGCTCGTGAACGCGCATACGGCGTCGGCTTCCGAAATCACGTCCGGTGCCATCCAAGATTCCGGCACGGGAACGATTATCGGAACAAAAACATTCGGTAAGGGCGTGGTTCAGGAGATTCTGCCGATGCCCGACGGCTCGGCGATCAAGATCACGGACGCGCGCTACCTCACGCCGAAGAATCGCGACATCAATCACTTGGGGATAACGCCGGACATCATGGTGGGCGAAAATAAAGGCGCGCGCTACGGCGACCCGCTGCATGACGCGCAGTTGACGCGCGCCCTGCAGTATCTGAACGACCGGATAGCACACAGCGGCGCCGCCGCCGGGGCGCCGGGCAGCCTCTAAGCGTTCCCTAAGAGCTTTTCTTCTTGCGCGTCGCCGTCGATTTCGCGGCGGCCTTGCGCGCGGGCGCCGTCTTTTTCACCGGCGCGCGTTTTGGTTTCGCAGCAGCCGGTTCAGCGGCCGCCGCTGCGGGCTTGCGGACGCGCTTCGGCTTTTCGCCAGGCGCCGGGGGAGCCGGTGCTTCGGCTTTCTTGCGCGTGCGCGCCGGCTTTGCGTCGCTGGGCGCCGGCAGCGCGCGCGTCACCAGACCCGAGATCTCGCCCCCTTTGACGGGCGCCGCTTCAACGGCAGCGGCTGAGCGCCGGCGGCGTGCCGGCTTCGTCGGCTTTGCGCCTTCTTCCGGCACGTGCAGCGATGGCGGTGGCGGTTCGACGGCAGGCGGCGCGGCCTTGCGATTCCAGGGCGCAATCGCGCGGCCCGGCTCGCGGGGCGCCGTCTTGCCGGTCGGCTCGGCGCTTCCGTCCCGTGCGACGCGGAAGATGTGCCTATCGGGCACGGGCGGCACGGCGTCCGGCGGCGGTTCGGCCGGTGGAATGGCGTTGCCCGGCGCCGCGGCTGCCGAAAGCTGATCGGCCGGTCCATGGCCCCCGCGGCGGCGCCGCCGGCGGCGGCGGCGGCGATGGGTGCCCTCACCGGGCGGCATTCCCGCAGCACTCTGCGCAACGGCAGTTTCAGGTTCGTCGTCCTCTTCGGCAGATTCGGCTTGAAGCTGCGCGCTGTGCGGCGGTATGCCGGCCTGCGCGGCTACGGCCATCTCGTCGCCACGGCCTGCACGTCCGCGTCCGCGTCCGCGACGCCGGCGCCGGCGGCGGTGCGATTCTTCGCCGGAGTCGGCTTCACCGATGACGATCGCTTCAGGAGCACGCTCGCCGCGCACCTCGGCCGAGACCGTCTTATCCTCGCGCTCTTCCTCTTCGGTGATCGTCGTGATACCGATCGGGGGACGCGCGGAAGAAAATTTTGCCGCCTCCTCGGCGAGCTCGCGCAGCTGTTCGGCCTGCTCGGCCGCCGTAAGCGGCGTCTTGCGGGCGCCCCCGCGGCGGCGGCGTTTCTTTTTTTCACCGGCCGCGGCGACGGCGAGCGCAAGCTCGGCCAGGGCCGAATCGTCCTCGACGTCGATCAATTTGATGCGCGCGGTTTGGCCCGCCATGTTCGCGGCATTTTCAACTTCAATGATGCGGCCGTTGATGACGGTCGCCGCTGAGGCGATGTTCGGCAAGCGGCCCGCAAGCAGCTCCACTTCATGCTCGTCGCCGACGCGCAACGTTCCGGTATCGGCGACCGCGTCGATGTCGCGTAAGCGCACTTTTTCCGGATGAAGCATCGCATCGACGCGAACATGAATCGGCGTCTTCAGCTCGGCGGCCAGCGCGGCGCATTCTTCTTCGTACCAGAATTCGAGCTGTGCCGCGACCGTCGGTGCCGCTTCAACGACGATCTGATGCGGCTCGTGATGGCCGTTCCCGTGCGCGCGCAATCGGCGCAGCGTGTCGATCGCGACGGATTGCGACGACATGACTGTGCCTAAGCCGGTGCACGTGGGGCAGCTGCCGCGCAGCTGCGAGCCCAAGTCTTTGCCCACGCGCTTGCGCGTAAACTCGAGCAGCCCGAGGTTACTGAACGACTGAATCGTTGCTCGCGTGCGATCTTTGCGCAAGCCCGATTCAAGCGTCTGAACCACTTTGTTGCGCGCGGTTTCGGTATTCATGTCGATGAAGTCGCACACGATGATGCCGCCGATGTCTCGAAGACGCACTTGACGGGCTATCTCGCCGGCCGCTTCCACATTCGTCTTCACGATCGTGTCCTCGAGGTTCTTGCCGCCCGTGAATTTTCCTGAATTCACATCGATGACGGTAAGCGCCTCGGTCGTTTCGATAACGATCGATCCGCCGGACGGCAGATTGATCTTCGGCTTCATCAGTTTTTGCAGCTCTTCTTCGATCTTGTAGTCCTTGAAGAGTGAGCGGCCGGAGTTATAGTACTCCACGCGATCCAAATACTGGGGGCCGAGCAGCTGCAAGAACGTGCAGACTTTACGGTACTCTTCTTCGTTGTCGATATACACTTTGTCGACGTCGGCGGTGATGAAATCTCGCGCCGCTTTGTAGACCAAATTCATGTCTTTGTGCAGCAGCGAGGGCGAGGCCGCTCGTTTGTAAGACTCAAGAATGCCGTGCCACATGCGGATGAGCACGCCCAAATCCGCGATCAGTTCGGCTTCGCTCACGCCGCCCGCGGCCGTGCGCACGACCGTGGCCATGCCTTCGGGGCGGATGCGCTTCATCACCGATTTCAGGCGGTTGCGTTCGTCGGCCGATTCAATTTTGCGCGAGACGCCGCTGTAGCGGCCGGTCGGCATAAGAATCAAATAGCGTCCGGGCAACGAGATGTTCGTGCTAATCCGCGCGCCCTTTAAGCCGCGCGGCTCTTTGACGATCTGCGCGAGTACGTCGTCGCCGCGGTTCACCTTTTCGTTGATGGTCCAGCCGGTTCGGCCTTGCGTTATCTCGACGTCGCCGATGTTGAGCGGCGTCTTGTTGATGTCGTCGACGTAAAGAAAGGCGTTGCGCCCCAGCCCGATATCCACGAAGCTGGCGCCCATGCCGGGCAGGACGTTCTGCACTTTACCTTTGTAGATCGAGCCGATGACCTTCTCTTCGCGCTCGACGTAAATTTCGGAGAGGACGCTGTCCTCAAGTATGGCAACCCGATTCTCCCACGGGTCGCTCGAGATCAAAATCTCGGTTGACAAGTAAAAACCCGATCCTTTATGCGCACTCCCACACTCGGATTCACCGGGTGAGGCGCCTCCACGAGTCGGAGCGCGTCTGGAAACAAACTTTGAAAAACCTTGTGGCGGTTCCCGGCACGAGCATGACGAACCTTCATAGTGCCCTGGATGGATGCCGGCCGGGCGGCCGAGTGCGTTTTTGCGGGGCGACCTGCTGGGCCTTACTGCGGCCAGACGCAACGCGCTGCTCTTCGGGAGCCGTTCTCGCCTGGGCACACAAGAACGCAGCGTAGCGGCATTTGCATGGAGCTAGCCGCGCCTTGGCGTGCCGCAGACTTGGCCCCCGCCCGCTCGCTCGCTCTCGTCAGGCTCTGAACCTCGCGCCGCTGCGGTTGATTTGGGCGTGCTCGGCGGCTCGGACCGGCTGCTCGACGACGCAGACGGCATTCACGAACATCAGCGCGGTACGGACGCGTTTCGGCCGACGCGGTGCGGCGCCGCATCGCTCATCTTTTTTCGGAAGCGCTCCTTCAGCAAGCCGCGTGCCGCGGTCCACGCGATGCGATCCGGCGCTCGGGTTTGATTTTGAGCGAAAGCTAGGAACGCATCCGGTAAACTTCGCGATCGAGCATACGGCTGCCCAAACGCACCTGCACGTTGACGGTTGGCGCAAGCGCCCGCAGCGCGCGCAGATCGTCAATCGTGAGCTGAGGCATCGCTTCAAGCGTGAGGCTCTGCAGCGCTGGAGCGCGCGAGAGCGGCGTAAGATCGCGCAGGAGCCGAACGCCGCGCAAGACGATCCGCCGCAGCGCGCTTGCATTGGTGAGATCGGGCAGTACGCAGAGCGGTACGTCGTGCAGCTGCAACTCGCTGAGCACCTGCAGCGACGCCATATCCGCGAGGCGGTACGTGCCGTGAGCCAGCAGCAGCCTGCGCAGCGGCAGCGGCGCGAGGTCGTGCGCCACCAATCCCGAGCACGCCGAGACGGTGAGATCTTCCACGTGCAGCCACCGCGCGATGCCGTTCAGTTCCGAAAAACCGTGGAGCGCCAATGCGCGCACGCTGGGCGGCGCAGGGAGCGCGGCGAGCGGCGTTCCATTCGCGGTTAGGCGCACGCGCTGCAGCGCGCGTAATTCATCCAACGTCTCCAATCCCGACACGTTCGCCGTGTCCACGAACAGCGCTGCGAGGGAAGGCCATCCGCGCAGCGTCCGCACGTCGAATGGCGCACCATGCACCGCATGGATGCGCAGCTCGATATCGTGCACACCGCCAAGCTCACGAACGAGCACGCGCACGTCCGCCGGCGTGAGCGCCTGAGCGCATTGCACGCGGCCGCCCTGACGCAAAACCCGCAGCGAACCCGGATCGACCGGCGTACCGACTGAGCGATAACCGCCGGAATCGCGCCGGCCGCGCCGCACAGAGCGGCGAGCAGGCGCGCTTCGATCTCTTCGGCGCCTGCGAAATGCGCGGGCGGCAACACGCAAGCTTCCTCCTCGCTTGCCGCGTGCATGGATTGCGTCTGTAAGGCGTGCGCGTCAAACGTGCGCACGGACCACGACCGCCCGAACGCTCCGCGCGATGCAAACTGCGGCAAGGCCCAGAGCTGCGGATCGAACGGCAGCGAAACGGCCACGGCACGCCAGCGCAGCTCCTCGATCGGAGCCGCGCCGAAGAGCAGGCGTGCGCACGCGTCGTGCGGGCGCAGCGCTTTAAGCCGCGCCGGCGAGACCTGCGGCGGCGCGGCAAAGAAATACCCGAACAGACGCGAACGGCACGCGTGCGTGATCAACACTACCGCATCGTGCCGCGCATCCAGCGGTATACGGTACCAGTCTCCGGCTTTATAGCGGCGCTTCACGTGTCATCGTCATTCCGCCGTTCGGGAAAGCGGCGAGGGCAGCGTTTCGATGCCGACAACAACGTCGTAACGGAATCGCTCATCTTTTTGGGCGAGCTCGATCCCGAACAGATCGGCGAGGCGCTCGAGGACGCAACGCACTACGAACCCACGCCGTTGGCCGACTTCGATGCGTTGCTGCAAGCCGCACACGTTGAACCCGCGCAGCATACCTTTCTCGATGTGGGCAGCGGTATGGGGCGTGTGCTCATGCTTGCATCGCTGCGCCCGTTCAAGCAAACCGTCGGTATCGAGATTTCCAGTGCATTGTGCGAGGTCTCGCGCGATAACTTGATGCGCTGGCGCCGCACACATCCGCAATTGGCCTGCAACGACGTGCGCGTGAAGCAAGGCGATGCGGCGTCGGCGCGTTTGCCGGCCGGCGATTTGGTCGTGTATCTTTTCAATCCGTTCGGCGAACGCACGCTGCGGCTTTTTGCGGCGCGATTGGCCGCGCATGACGGTGCCGTCGTCGTGCTTTACCATACGCCCGTACACCGCGCGGTGTTCGACGAGCATCCGGCATTCCAGCGCGGGGGTGAAGTGCAGGCCGGTGCTCTCTATCGCAGACGCTAGGCGTTGCCCAGCATGCCGCGCTCTTTTTGACTGTAAATGTTCAGAAGAATGCCGACCGCGGCGAAGTTCGTGAGCATCGCCGATCCGCCGTACGACATGAACGGCAACGGTATGCCGGTAATGGGCATGATG
>JBHEMM010000029.1:0-12133 GCA_046262595.1 Vulcanimicrobiaceae bacterium | reverse complement strand
ATGCCGATCGTCATCCCGACGTTCACGATGACGTGAAACGCGAACATGCCGACGATTCCGGCCGCAAGCAAAAAACCGAACTTGTCGCGCGCCGCCATCATCGCGATGATGCCGCCGTACAGCAAAACGATGTAGACACCGATCACGGCGAGCGCACCCAAAAAGCCCGTCTCTTCCGCGACCACGGTGAAAATAAAATCGCGCGAGTGTTCGGGCACGAAGTTGAGCTGCGTCTGCGTGCCGTGATGCAGGCCCCGCCCGAACCATTCGCCGCTGCCGACGGCGATCTTCGACTGGTTCAAATTGTAACCGGCACCTTGAGGATCGGCTTTCGGATTGACGAAGACGAGCAGGCGCGCTTTTTGAAACGGCTTGAGGACAAAGTTCGTGCCGACCGTGAATGCCGCCGTTCCTATCACGCCCAACGCATACACGGTGAAATAGCGCAGACGTTCCAGCCCGAAGAACAGCTGCGTCGAGAGGATCGAAAGCAGCACCAGCGTCGTTCCGAGGTCCGGCTGTTTGACGATCAGCAGCGCGGGAATGCCGACGGCTGCCAGCGGACGCAACAAATCTTCAAGCCGCCGGAACGGCCACTTGCACAGGCCCCACGCGACGAAGACTGCCAAAATGAGTTTGGCGGGTTCCGAGGGTTGAAACGTTCCCAGCGGCCCCAGCGAGATCCATCGCTGGGCGCCCAGCGCGTTATGCCCGACCCGGAATACGACGAGCAGCAGAAGCAGATTGATGCCGTACAGCCATGGCGCCCAGCGCGCGAAATTGCGATAGTCGGTGCGTGAGAACGCATACATGACCGCGACGCCGGCAATGGCATAAAACGCTTGTTTCTTATACTCGGATCCGGCGTCGCCCGAGTGCAAGTTGGCCGATTGAATCACCACGATGCCGAACAGCGTCAACAAAGCCGCTGCGGCTATCAGGAACCAATTGACGCTGCGCAGATACCGGCGCGTCTGGTACGAAAGCGCGATGGAGGCCATTCTCCCGCGGTTATCGGCTATGCGGCGCGCGCGGCCCTTTCAGGCGAGCGTGCGACGCTGCTACGTTGCCGGTGCCGGTCTTCCCGCAGATTGCGCGGCGCCGTTTTTCTTGCGTTTGCGGCGGGCGCCGTTTTTGGCTTTGGGCGCGGCGGCATCGGCGGTGGCCGGCCGCGCTCGTCCGCTCGTACCCCCATCCATGGCTTCCGGGACACGAGCCGCTTCCTGCGGCGTCGCGAGCGCATTGCCTGCTGACGGTTCGCGCTCGCCGTTGGAGTCGTTGCCGTTCGAGCCGGTGGAGGATGAGCCGTTGCGGTTTACGCCCGTGATGGGGATATTTGCGAGCATGGCCAGGGCTTTGTCTTGGTGCTCGAAGTGAACGTCGATCTTTTCGCGATCGACTTCGACGTAGCGCGAGATGACGTCCACGAGATCGCGTTTCATCGCCTCGATCATGTCGGGAGCCAGTGAAAGATGATCGGACATGAGGACCAGGCGTAAGCGCTCTTTCGCCGTTGCGCCCGAGGGTTGGCGGCCGAAGAGCTTGTTGAAGAACTCGATCATTGCTAGCGGCGGCCTCCGAAGAACGAACCGAGTTTATCCATGAAGCTCGCTTTGTATTCTACGGTGGGAGCGGCGACGTCCTCGCCCGCGATGCGAGCCGCGATCGCGTGATAGGCGGAAGCCGTCGGTGAATCGCTGCGCAGTGCGAGCGGTTCGCCCTTGTTGGTCGAAACGATCACGTCCGGTTCGTCGGCGATGACGCCGAGCAGCGGCAGATGCAAAATCGAATTGACGTCTTCGACCGAAAGCATCTTGCCTTTTTTCACCAGGCCCGGGCGGACGCGATTGATGACGAGCTGCGGGGTGAAACGGTTGCCGAGCAGCCCGACGACGCGATCCACATCGCGCACCGCGGAAACCTCCGGCGTGCACACGACAATCGCTTCCTGTGCGCCGACGACGGCGTTCTTGAAGCCCATCTCGATGCCGGCCGGGCAGTCGATCAGCACATAGTCGAAACGTTCGCGCAGCCGCTCGATCAGCGCGCGCATTTTTTCCGTGTCGACGTCTTCTTTTTCACGCGTCTGCGCGGCCGCCAGCAGCTGCAGCGTCGGCGAATTTTTGTCGCGCACGAGCGCGTCGTCGAGCGTCGCCACGTCTTCCAAGACGTCGAGCACGTGATACTTCACGCGAGATTCCAAACCCATGACGATGTCGAGATTGCGCAAACCGACGTCGGCATCGACGAGCGCTACGGTTGCGCCGCGCTTCGCCAATGCGGTGCCCAGGTTCGCGGTCGTTGTTGTTTTCCCGACGCCGCCCTTACCGGATGTGATGACGATCGCGCGGCCCAACTGTTTGGGCACGCTTTGCAGCAGCGGATCGACTGCGGCGTGGTGCACGTTAGCCTGCTTTCAAGGCGCCGAAAAGACGGCCCAAAAATCCGGTGGAGTCGAGATTGGTAAAGGGCACGAGCTCGCCCTCGAGCCGCCGCGCGATCTTCTCGTAGATGGCGCGCAGGCGCGAACCTTCGCCAAGCACGACGGGCTCGCCGCGGTTGGTCGTGTCGATGATCTCTTCATCGTCCGGCACGATGCCCAGCAGTTCGGCCGAAAGTATTTCGCAAACGTCTTCAACGGAGAGCATGTCGCCGCTGCGCACCATCTCGGGCCGGATGCGGTTCACGATGAGCCGCACGGGCATCGCCTTTTCCGCCAGCTTGCCAATCACGCGATCCGCATCACGTATCGCGCTCACTTCGGGCGTGGTCACGA
This sequence comes from Vulcanimicrobiaceae bacterium, assembly GCA_046262595.1. GTDB lineage: Bacteria > Vulcanimicrobiota > Vulcanimicrobiia > Vulcanimicrobiales > Vulcanimicrobiaceae > DASSRQ01. The sequence goes on along the minus strand of JBHEMM010000029.1, from coordinate 9,357 downwards.
TCACCGCTTCGGCTGCGCCCGCGACGGCGTTGCGAAAGCCGCCTTCGATGCCGGCCGGGCAATCGATGAGGACGTAGTCGGCCATGCCGGACAACTCCTCGACCAAACCAGCCATCTGTTCTTCGTTGACGGCTTCTTTGTCGCGCGTCTGGGCCGCCGGAAGGATCGAGAGCGAATCGAAGCGCTTGTCTTTGATCAGCGCTTGACGCACCTGGCAGCGCCCTTCGATCACTTCCACTAAATCAAAAACGATGCGTTTTTCAAGCCCCAGAACCAGGTCGAGATTACGCAAGCCGATATCGGCATCGATCAAGATGACGCGGTGCCCGCGCTGCGCGAGCGCCGCGCCGGTGTTCACGGTCGTCGTCGTTTTGCCGACGCCGCCCTTGCCCGAGGTAAAAACGATCTTGCGCGCGCTCACGGCGATGGACGCTCCTTTGAAACGATCGCAATGCGTTCGTTTTGAACGCATGCAACTTCCGGATGTACCGCCGCATGCGAACGATTTCCCGCATCCGCAGCAATATAGGTTGCGATGCGCAGCTGCGTGGGAGCGAGATCGATTGCGTACACGCGCGCGCCCGCATCGCCTTGCGCGCCGGCGTGCGCGACGCCGCGCAGCGCGCCGAACACGACGATGTCGCCGCTTGCCACGAGTTCCGCTCCCGGGTTCACGTCGCCGACGATCACGATGTTCCCGAGGTTGTGCAGCGCTTGCCCGCCGCGCAAGGTGCCGACGTGATACAGCGTTGCGGGAGCCGCGGGCGCATCGCTCTGCGGCGTCTCCGGCGAAACGGGACCCGCCGCTGCAGCAGCGGCGCGGCGCACGCTGGTTTCTCCGCGCTGCCGGCGGTTCGCAATGTCGGCGCGGGCTCCCGCAAAATCGGCCACGAGCGAGCGCGCCGCGTCGGAGAGTTGAACCTCGCGCGTCGGACGCAGCGCGCGGCGGCGGGCGAGCTCTTCACCGCCGTCGTCCAGAGCGGCAAAACGCACGCCCAGCTCCTGCGCAAGCGATTCAAGCGAAGGACCGCCGCACAGGCCTTCGAGCGCGATTCCGTGCGCGTCAAGAAGAAGCCGAAGGCGTTCCATCTGCTCGTGCGAGCACGCGGACGCGCCGAGCGCCGCAGTGGCAGAACTGCCGCGGTAGAAGCCGGGACGCTCGCCGAGCTTGCTTTGCAGTTCGGCCAGGGCCGCCTCGAAATCACGTCCTCCCAAGGCGACCTCGAGACCGAGGCCTTTACCGCGCAGTACCGCCATCACCGAGCGGTTCGACGCGCTCCACGGGGCTTGCCCCTTGATGTCCACAGGCGGTGCACAAGTTCTTCGGTTTATCCTCATGTTCTCCACACCGCTATGGTTCTGCAAGAAGCAATCGCGAGCAAGCGGGCCCGCGCCGGCGACGAGCCGGCCGCCGATTGCGCGCGTAACACAGGAAGCTGCTCCTGCGTTCTTGGATTGCCCATTGCTGCAACTTCCGCCCGGCGGACCGGGTAGAGAGAGCCACACCGCATGTTACGCCGCGTCATTCCCATTGCCGTCATCATCTCGCTGATGGGTGCCATGTGCCCGTCACCTGCGCTTGCGACGTCCACGCAAACCGAAATTTCAATGGGCCGCTACTACGATCAGCAGATCGTCGAAGGCAGCGTCATCGAATCCGACCCCCTGCTCAACGCGTGGGTTCAAGGCGTTTCGAACAAACTGTGGGCGGAGACGGCGCGCAAAGACGTTCCCTACAATATCAAGATCGTCAAAGACAACGACATCAACGCCTTTTCCACATTGGGCGGCTATGTCTACGTCAACGAGGGACTGCTCGACTTCGTGCAGTCCGACGACGAATTGGCAGGCGTCATCGGTCACGAAACCGGCCACATCGAGCGCCGCCATGCGGTCACGATGCAGAACAAATCGCAAATCCTCAATCTGATCCTGGGAATCGCTTCGATCTTCTCGCCGTTCATCTACAATTTCGGCAACCTCATTCAAGCCGGTGCCATGGCTAAGATGTCGCGCCAGGACGAGTTGCAGGCGGACGAATACGGTTTGCTGCTGATGTCGCGCGCGGGTTACGACCCCGAAGCGATGCTTACTATGCAGCAGCATTTGGGTGCGCTCGAGGGCGAGCATAGCGATCTGGTCACCAAGTATTTCCAGGACCATCCCGGATCCGGCGCGCGCGTTTCGCATCTGCTCGGCTATCCCGAACTGGATCCGACCAAGACGACCGCCGACCAGCGCTTAGTTTGGGCGCTGCACGATCTGCAGCAAGCACGGTACAGCTCGGCAAGCCTGGAACTAGGAAAAATCCTCCAGACGAATCCGGCCAACCAGCAAGCGATGCTCGGACAGAGCGAAGCGCAGTTGGCGTTGGGCTTGACGAACAAAAGCCGCGCGACGCTGGGAGAACTGGCGCAAAGCCGCTCGCCGCAAGTCAAAGCCGCGGCCCAAGCGCAAGTGATGGCGCTGCGCGCGATGGAAGTGCACAAGGTCGACTTGACGCGGCCCCACCTCGCGTCGCTCAACCAAAAGATGCAGCAGGCGCTGGACGTGCAGACGCAAGCCGTAGCACAGATCGGCGCACGCCACGATCAAGGGCACAGCCAGCTGAACTCGCTTAAGCAGCGTTTGGACACGATCGGCTACGAAATTCCGGACTTCAGCCGCGTGGAGATCAAAAAGGGCTCGCGCGTCGAAGCCGTGCAGCGCAGCCTTTCGGGCATGTCGCGTTCCGTCAACAGCGCGATCACCGACATCACGCAAGCCGTCGAGCAAGTCGGCTCGGTCGATACAAAAACAAACAAGCCGACCGGCCTTCTCGCGGAAAACGCGCGTGTGCTCGCCGACATGCAAGGCGCCATGAAGGCCGTTCCGATTCCCTCCGACTCCGTGGCCGTCTTTCCATCGTATCCGCACATGTTCGGCGAGCTTTCGGCGGCGGACGGCGATATGGTGCGCGCGGTGGATGCCGGCCGCGCATCCGCCATGCAGCTCGATCAAGGCTTGGGCGACTTGGACGCGTTCGTGAAGCGGCTGCAGCAGATATCGCTCAACTACTTCAACGACTACTCGCAGATGGATTACGAATCGCTGCTTCCCTATATGCAAAAGGCGCAGACATCGCTGGGCCAGGCGGCGGTATCGGCATCGCAAGCCTCGCAGCTCTACAACATGGCGCGCTCGCGTCAACTCTCCGCCGAGATCACGATGCTGGGCCTGGGAACATCGGCGCCGCGTTACGCGACCCTTCAGAAGGCGATCAACGTACGGTGGAACGTGGATGACTTGAGCTACATCGACATGCTGCACGACGACGTCACGCCCGGCGAATTGACGGCAGCCTCGATCGTTGCGGCGGATACGCGCACGACGCCGCAGGCAATCATCCGCGAGTCGCACGAGCAGCACCGCAGCATCGTCGACATCGCCAACGCCAGAGGCATGCACGCCGAAGCGCTGGAGATATTTTTGGGACTCATCTACCTGGATTACACCGACGATCCGCAAAACGAAGCGCATCCCGGCGGCCAGACGCGCCGTCAAGCCGCAAGCGGGGGCACGTAATAGCCGTGGCGGCGACGGGGGAGTTGCTGCGGCTGGTACGCAAGGGCATCGATGTCCGCGCGGTGCACGCGCATACGCGTAAACCGTTCCGGTACTACCTGTGCGGCGATCCGGCTCTGGTGGCCTCGCTGCGGGCGCTGCTGCTCTCCGGGCATGGCGAAGAAACTGTCCCGCCGGACGCGGCGGCGTGCTTGGAGACGATCGTTCCGGGCGTCCCGCACATCTCGCTGCCGGCGGAAGCGCGGGCCGTGATCTTTTTGGGCCGGGGAAGCGACGTTTCGGCGGCCGGCATGGCGCCGCTGCGCGCGCTGAACCTGCCGATTCTAGGCGTTACCGTTGATGAAGATGCGCCGGCATCCGGCCCGGCCGCTGCGCCGGTGCGCGGCGCGTACGGCGAATACTTCGTCCCGGCCATTTCGCGCGAAGCGTTGCGCGGCCGGGTGTTCGCGCATTTAATCGACTGTTCGAAGGGCGTGGAAATTGCGGTCGGGCGCCGGCTGCCCGTGCTGCGCGAAGCCGTCGGCGCGAAGCTCACTCGCGATGCGGCCAGCAACGCGCTCAAAGTCTCGCTTGCGAGCGCTGTCGTCGATCACATTCCGGTCATCGGCCTGCTCGCCGGCGTCTTCGCGTCGGCAGGTGATATGGTCGCGATCACCGGCATTCAGATGATGCTCATGCTGCAGATCGAAGCCGCGTACGGCAAAGATCCGGACGTTCAGCGGCTCTGGCAGCTGCTGCCCGTCATCGGCGGCGGCTTCGGCTGGCGTTCCCTCGCGCGCGAACTCTCGGGCTTCATTCCGGTCGCCGGCATTGCCATCAAAGGCGCGATCGCATACGCGGGGACAATTGTCGTCGGCGAAGGCGTGACGTTCTTTTACGAACACGGACGGCAGATGAGCGCCGCCGACGCCAAAGCAATTTACGACTCGACGAAGAACGAAGCGCTCTGCTTCGCGCGCGATCTCGCCGCGAAGATCACGAAGCGCTAAGCCGCTCCAAAAGCGCTTCATCGTCCAGCCGCCGCAGTTCTTCCGAAAGGCGCGGACGGATGCGGTCGACGATACGGGCGGCAAGGAAGCCGCGGATATTGGGCGCCAACGTTGCCCGGCGCGCGACAAACCGGTCGACGATCACCTGCTCTTCAGGGGTAAGCGGCGAGGGCGGCCCTCCCGCGCCAGACTGGGCGTGCAGCATCGCGAGCGAAACGGTACGCGCGTCCCGCACCACGACGGTGCCCGCGGCTAAATCGCCCAGGCGTTTGTTCTGCTTCGATATCAGCGTGCACGCCGCGCTGATCGCGTAAAAGCCCAACCCGAACTCACCGGCGCGCACCAGATTGCGCACCACGGCGCTTCCAAAATCGATCGCGTAACCGCCGTCGCGAACGACGCGGATGCCGACCAGCCGCTTTCCCGGCGTGCGGCCGCCGTGCAGTGCTTCGAACAGGATGAAATACCCGAAGAAGATTGCGAACAGGACGACGACGATCAGCGCGATTGCCGCAGACTTCGCCCACAGAGGCGTTTCGGCCGCGACACGCGGGTAGGTGCCCGGCTGCGTGCGGGCGAGCACGATGCCCACCACGATCACGAGCACAATGCCGATCTGGATCAGGAGATCGATCATCACCGCGAGAAAGCGGCTGCCCAGGCCGGCGAGCTCGTACGAAAAGGCGATACTCTCAGGCGTTGTAACGCTGAGCGAGCGATCCATCCGCGGGATGTTCGCTGCACGTGCGCGAAGCGCCCTGTGCAGATGGATCAGCGTTCGTTCGTACGCCGCCGCACGCAAAATTGGGAACGGCTTGAAACGCTGTTGACGCGCGCCGGGAAACGCGGCCTCTCGAGTTTGAGCGCCGGCGAACTTTTCGAATTCGGCCGCCTCTACCGCCTGCTGACGTCCGATCTCGCATACGCTCAAGGGCGCCGGTTTGATGCCGGCGTTCTGCTATATCTCAACCGGCTCACCGCGCGCGCGCACGCCTTCGTCTACGGAGCGAATCTCGAGGGCGGCTGGCGCCGCGCCGCGCGCTTCTTCGTCTACACCTTCCCGGCGGAGGTTCGCGCGTCGTGGACCTCCATCGGCATTTGCGTTGTTTTGACCGTGTTTTGCGCATGCGTTGCCTACATCGTCGTCATGAACCGGCCGGCCGATGCAAGTGCGCTCGTGCCGGACTCGATGATCCCCGCGCACATCACGCGCAGCCTGCACAACTCGAACTTCGCGTTTTCGCCGCAGCGGTCGGCCGAAATGTCGTCGCTGATCATTACGAACAACATCCGCGTAGCCGTTCTTGCGTTCGCCGCAGGAATCGTCACGCTAGGCGTTTTTACGGTGTACGAGATTGCGCTGAACGGGTTGATGCTCGGCGCCTTGGGCGCACTCTACGGACGCGCGGGCTTCGGAACGGATTTTTGGGTGACGATTGCGCCGCACGGCTTCATCGAGCTCACCGCGATTCAAATCGCCGGCGGAGCGGGGCTGCTGCTTGCGGCGGGCGTGCTGCTGCCCGGACGTTTGCGCCGGAGTGAAGCGCTCGTGCGCAACGCGCGCCGTGCGGGCGTCCTCATCTGCGGGGTAGCGGCAATGCTGCCGGTTGCCGGCGCGATCGAGGGCTTCTTCTCACCATTGCGCTTTTCGGAAGCGGTGCGCGCCGGCATGGGCATCGCAACGGCGTTCGCGCTGCTCGTTTATTTTGGCGTGCCTAGAGTTGAACCCGCTGCTTTATCTGAAGATAGCGATCGATAAGCGTTGTCGTCAAAAGGCGCGCCGGCACGTCGATCGCGCGTACACCCATGCGCACCAGCGTCGCCGAAGCGAGCCGCCGTTCTGCCTGCAGGTCCAGCGCAACACTTTGCGTATAAGCCTCGCGCGCGTCTGCAGGCTCCCGTTCGAGCGCCGTTTCTACGGCGGCATCGTTCATGAACGCGCAGATCACCAGATGCCGCCGGCTCAGCGTCGCGAGCTGCGCGAGCACGGAACTTTGCGCTGCCGGATCGATCATATCGGTAAAGAAAACGATTAAGCTGCGCTTATGCACGTGCGCGCGCAGATACGCAAACGCTTTGTCGTAATCCGCTTCTTCAAAACGCGGCTCGATGTCGTGCATCTCCTGCGCAAGACGCTCGAGCGAACGTCCATGTTGGCGCGGCGCGGAAGCGCGCAGGATCTCGCCCGCGAAAGCGACCACGCCAACTTTGTCGTTGGCGAGCGCCGCGATGGAGGCAACCGAAAGTGCCGCCGTCACGGCGTAATCGAACTTGCGCTGCAGGCCGATGCGCGGCATCATCAGCCGTCCGGCGTCGAGCAGGATCACGACGTTTTGGCTGCGCTCGACTTCGTATTGGACGACCATCACTTTGCCGGTGCGCGCGGTGGCTTTCCAATCGATTGCCCGGAACGCATCGCCGGCTTCCCATTCGCGCACGCTTTCAGGCTCGGTTCCGGCGCCCCGCAGACGCATGCGCCGCAATCCCGATTCGATTAAGCGGTTACGCGCCTGAAGCGATCCGTACCGCTCGACAGCGCTCAGATCGGGATACACGCGCACGGAAGCCCCCGCCGCAACGCGCATGCGTCGCCGCAACAATCCGATCGGCGTTTCGTACCAGGCGAAAAGCGTTTGCAGGTCGCCCGAGCCCCGCGCCACCGGCAGCACCGCGCGCTCCACGCGCACCTCGCTTGCCGGCGGCACGCGTACCGTGAGTTCGTCGCATTCGTACCGCAGGAGATGCAGCGGTGCTTCGATCGAGCCCGTGCGCAGCGCATATGCGGCGTGATTGCGCAATATGTATCCAAGCGATGCGCGGCGGCCCATTGCAAACGGTTCGGGCGGCCGCCGCGTCATCTCGAAGGCAGCGGCGCGCCGTATGAGCACGGCGTCGGCCACGATAAGGACTGCGAACGCGGCGGCGCCCGCATAAGCTGCAAAAAGCACCGCGTGCAGCGGCGCAGCCGCCGCGAACAACATCGCGAGGATGCTGAGCGCCCAATACGCGCGCGGCCCCAGCCACAGCGCGAGCCACGGTACGTTAAGCCGTTTCACGCGGCACGGCAACGCTGCTCAAGATCTCTTCGACCACCCCCGCCGTGCGCACGCCGTCGATCTCTGCCTGCGGCTGCAGCAGGAGCCGGTGCGCCAGCACGAGCGGGGCGACGCTTTTGACGTCGTCGGGCGTCGCATAGGCGCGCATATCGATCGCTGCCGCCGCCTGCGCCGCACCGAGCAGCGCGACGCCGGCACGCGGGCTTGCGCCAAGGGCAAGATGGCGGTGCGAACGCGTTGCGACGGTCAGGTCGAGAATGTAACGCTGGACCGGGGCGGCCACATGCACGGCGCGCACGGCTTCCTGCACGGCAACAATCTCTTCGGGGCCGGTGAGCGCCTCGTGCGGCGCCGTTCCAACCGTTCGCGCATCGAAACCCGCGGCGACGCGTGAGAGCAGCCGCAGCTCGTCTTCGTCGTTGGGATAACCCGCTTCAATCTTGACGAGAAAGCGATCGAGCTGCGCTTCGGGCAACGGATAGGTGCCCTCGTATTCGATCGGGTTTTGCGTGGCGCAGACGAAGAACGGGCGCGGCAAAGTGAGCGGGGTTCCGTCGATCGTGATGCGCGCTTCTTCCATCGCTTCCAGCAGCGCCGCCTGCGTTTTGGGCGGGGTGCGGTTGATCTCGTCGGCGAGCAAAACGTTCGTCAGCAGCGGCCCGGCACGGATCGAAAACGTCGCCGTCTGCGGATTGAACACCGTCGTGCCGACCAGGTCCGAAGGCATCAAATCGGGCGTGAACTGGACCCGCCGGTATTGCGCGTCGATCAGTGCTGCCATGGCGCGCACCGCGAGCGTCTTTCCGGTCCCGGGAACGCCTTCGATAAGCGCGTGCCCGCGCGCGAAAAGTGCCACAAGCAACCCGAAGGTGATCTGTTCGCCGCCCACGACGATCTGCGCCATCGCCGTTTGCATCCGCGCCGCGAGGCTGCCGGCAGGAGTGGTTAGCATGGATAATCCTTTCGAACACGAGCGAAGATGCGCGCCGCTGCAAGGACATCTTCCTCGTGCAGTGACAGTTGCATCTCCAGCGAGCGCGCTTCTTCGAGCATTGCGCGGGCGTCAGGCTGCGCCGCGTGCGGCGCAAGCGCTTTTTTGATCGGTGTGCAGAACCGTGCGACCGCGTCGCGGTGCGCGCGCCCGCGCCGGAGCATCGACGCGAGCGAATGCAGATACTCTGAAGAGTCGCGCACGGCTTTTTCTTCCAACGTCAGCGGCGGCGCGAACGGCAGGTTCGCACCGGCGAGCGCGAGCAGCAGCGCGATACCGGCAATGACGATCGCCAAACGCGCCGGCGGCGGGATCACCTGCCACAAGCTGCGATCGTTCGCATAGCCGTAGAGGCGCTCGTCAAAAGCGACCGGTCCGAGCGGAGCAAAAAGATCGTACGCGAAACGGGCGTTGCCCGCTTTGCTCAAATGCTCGTTGTCGAACGGCTGTGCGGACGTGACGAGGACGACGGTGCCTTTTCCATACGCGTACGCAATGCCGGCAGCACGCGCGCCCGAGCGCAGCAGCGTCGCGCGGGTTCTCGAGCACCCCGCGGAAAACGTTTGCGGGAACGGACCCGTCACCGCATACGGCCCGGCGCGCACGCCGCAGTCCGTGACGGCATCGCGCGAGCCGCCGAAGCGCGCGCGCGCACCGAAGAGCGGGGGCACAAAAGACGGCGCTGCACCAAACAGCGCCACGGTGTTTCCCTGTTTGACCCACTCTTCTAATGCTTTACGAACACGCGGGTCCATTG
>JBHEMM010000028.1:35702-35933 GCA_046262595.1 Vulcanimicrobiaceae bacterium | reverse complement strand
CGTTAAACCTTCGCCCGCGAGCTGGTCCGCCGCGGATTGATTCGGAACCAGCAGCAGATCCGCGACGTGATCGGCGACGATGCGGTTGATCTCTTCAGGCATGCTGCGATTGAACGAACGCAGGCCCGCCTCAACGTGTGCGACGGGAACGTGCAGCTTCGCCGCAACAAGTGCGCCGGCAAGCGTGCTGTTCGTATCGCCGTACACCAGCACCCAGTCGGGCTGTTCTTC
>JBHEMM010000028.1:28105-35639 GCA_046262595.1 Vulcanimicrobiaceae bacterium | reverse complement strand
AAGCAATCCTTGGCGGCGCGTTCACTCTCCGGCAGACTTCCTTCCGCGTATCCGAGATAAGAGAAACATTGCTGCAAATGCAGCGGCACCGGGTAATAGATCATCGTCTGCCCTCCCGCCGCTTCCAGCGCCTTCTGCACCGCATCCCGGTCGTGCACGCGGATCGTGAACTGGTGATAGGCGTGACGTCCGTACGCAGGGTCGCGCGGCAAGGCCACGCCAAGCGGTTCCAACGCTTCGATATATCGCACGGCGACCGCGCGGCGGTTTTCTATCCACTGCTTGAGATGCGGCAGTTTAACGCGCAAAATTGCGGCCTGCAGCTCGTCCAGCCGGCTATTGACGCCGAGCTCCTCATGATAGTACTTCACGCGTCCTCCGTGCGCGCGTAAGCTTCGTGAACGATCGGCTAAGTCCGTATCGTTCGTCACGAGCATGCCGCCGTCGCCGTAGGCGCCTAAATTCTTGCTCGGGAAGAAACTGAACGCTCCGAACGTGCCGATCGTTCCCACGAAGCGGTTTTTGTACTTCGTGCCGATGGCTTGCGCGCAGTCCTCGATAACGGCGAGATTATGTTTTTGCGCGATGGCCATGATCTCGTCCATGGGTGCCGGGTGGCCGTAAAGATGAACGGGAAGAATTGCACGCGTCCGCGGCGTAATCGCCGCTTCGATAAGCGAAGGATCGATGTTGTATGTCACCGGATCGATGTCCACGAACACGGGGCGCGCTCCGACGATGCCGATGGCTTCAGTCGTGGCGACGAACGTGAAAGGCGTGGTGATCACTTCATCGCCCGGGCCGATGTCCAGGGCGCGCAGCGCCAAATGAAGCGCGTCCGTTCCGGAGTTCAGCCCGACCCCGTGCGCGCTGCCCAAAAACGAGGCGACCTCTTTTTCCAAGGCTTTGACGTTGGGGCCGTTGATGAATGCGCCGTTTTCAAAAACGTCGCTCACGGCGTGCAACATCTCCTCGCGCAGTTCGTGGTACTGTTGTTTTAAATCGAGAATGGGGATCACGTGGTTACCTTTCTTGGCCTTCGCGTACTTTTTTGACAGTGTCGCCGCTGCGTTCGAACTCGCGGCGGCATTCCGCGCACCGCGCAGTGCCGCCGGAAAACTCGAGTTTGACGCCGCATTCGCAGGCATAGCCCCGCAGATGCGCCGGATTCCCGTACACGACGGCGTACGCCGGCACGTCTTTCGTGACAACCGACCCGGCTCCGACGAATGCATATTCACCGATCGTGTTCCCGCAGACGATCGTCGCATTCGCGCCGATCGACGCGCCGCGCTTGACAATCGTCTTGAGGTAGTCGTCCGCGGTGTTGCGCGGCGTGCCGCTGCGCGGCGTGTAGACGTTCGTAAATACCATGCTCGGCCCGCAGAACACCTCGTCTTCCAGCTCGACGCCTTCGTAGACCGAGACGTTGTTTTGGATCTTGACGCGGTTTCCGACTTTGGCGCGCGGGCCAAGCACGACGTTTTGGCCGATGTTGCATCCGCTACCGATTTCGCACCCGGGCAGCACGTGGCTGAAATGCCAGATCTTCGTGCCATCGCCAATCGCGGCCGGTTCGTCGACGTACGACGATTCGTGAACGAAATAGTTTTTCGCCGAAGCTGCCGGCTGCTGCGCTTCTATCACACCGGCACCTCTAAAGGGAACGAGTGCACCGTCGAGCGCGCATCTACCATTTCGAGCGCGCGTACGACCTCGAGGCCTTCCCGGCCGCCCGTCGGAATATGGCCGCCGCCGCGCATCGCTTTTATAAACGCGTCCAGTTCCAGGCGCAGCGGTTCCGCGGGAGCGTCGGCGTTGGACCCTTCGCCCTCGAGCGTGAGCGTTTCTCCCCGCCACAACTCGGGTTCGCCGCGCACGTTGAGGCGGTCGCCGCATTGAGTGAGCCTCAGCGTTCCGCCCTCGCGCGAGTCGCAGAACGTGAGCGTGCCTTCAGAACCAAATACGTCGATGCGCGAGCTCTTGTCGGGATCCAGCCAACTCACCTCAATATGTGCGCTGCGCCCGTCCCCGAATGCGTAGTCGGCATATGCGAAATCCCCAAGACCGGGGCGGACGTACGCACTGAGCGATCCGGCCGCGTTCACGGGCGAATCTTTCATGATCGCGATCATCAGCGCGCAGTCATGCGGCGCGAAGCTCCACCACACGTTCTCTTGGGCACGCAGGCGTCCCCAGCTCAAGCGGCGCGAACGCAGATGGCGCACGCGGCCGATCTTACCTTGCTCGATCGCCGAGAGCATCGCCCGCACGGCGGGGTGATACAGAAGCACGTGGCCCACGAACACCGTAAGGCCGGCCGTTTCGGCCGCCTCCACCACCCGCTCGGCATCGGGCACGTTGAGCGCCAGCGGCTTTTCGACGAACACGTGCTTGCCGGCCTCGATGCAGCGCAACGCGATCGCGGCGTGCGCCGGAGCGGGCGCCGCGATGACGACCGCGTCGAGCTTGTTGTGCTCAAGCATCTGGTCAAGGTCGCAGAACAGGCCGACGCCGGAGTACTTGCTCCGGACCTCCGTGAGCGCACGCAGATCCGCATCGCACACCGAAGCCAGCACGCCCATCTGATGGCAGTTGCGCACCAGATTGGCACCCCAATACCCCGCGCCGACAACGCCGATCCTGGGCATGCGCCGCATCATAGCAGAATCACCTTCTCGCGGTTTTTCGTGACCTTCTTCATGGCGTTGCGCGTGTCGACGATGAGTTTGGCTTGCTCGGCAACACGATCGTAGTCCACGGTGGTATGGTCGGTGAGGATGAGCACGCAGTCGGCGGTTTCCAGCCGCTCTTTGCTCAGCGGGATCGAGTGCCACTGCTTGCCGTGTTCGGAAAACTTCGCCACGAACGGATCGTGGTAAGTGATGTTGGCGCCATCTTTGAGCAGAAGCTCCATCACCTTGATAGCGGGCGATTCGCGCCAATCTTCAATGTCTTTCTTGTAAGCGACACCGAGCACCAAGATCTCGGCGCCGCGCAGCGCCGTGCCCGTCTTGTTGAGTGCGTTCATCACCTTTTCGCGAACGAAGTACGGCATGCTGTGGTTGATCTCGCCGGCAAGTTCGATGAAGCGCGTGTGGAAGTCGTACTCGCGGGCCTTCCATGCGAGATAGAACGGGTCGAGCGGGATGCAGTGGCCGCCCACGCCAGGGCCCGGATCGAACCGCATGATACCGAACGGCTTCGTGCCCGCGGCGTCGAGAACTTCCCAGATGCTGATCCCGAGGCGGTCGCAAAGCAGCGCCATTTCGTTCACCAGAGCGATATTCACCGAGCGGAACGTGTTCTCGAACACCTTGCACATCTCGGCGACTTTCGGCGAGCTCACCGTGAGCACGTCGAGAATCGTCTGCTGATAGAAGCAGCCGCCCACGTCCGCGCAGGCTTCCGTCACGCCGCCGACCACTTTGTTTGTGTTTTTTGTCGTATAGCGCGCGTTTCCGGGATCGACGCGTTCGGGCGAGAAGCACAGGAAAAAGTCCTCGCCGACCTTAAGACCGGTTTGCGAGAGCATCGGCAGCAGCACTTCTTCGGTCGTTCCCGGATAGGTTGTCGATTCTAAGCAGATCAGTTGCCCCGGGCGCAGCTGCGGCGCAATTTGCTCAGCAACGGCTTTGATGTACGAGATGTCGGGATCGAGATTCGGCGTGAGCGGTGTGGGCACGCAGATCACGATTGCATCACAGCGGCTGAGCGAGCTGAAGTCCGTGCTGGCGCGGAGCTTACCGGTTTCGACGAGTTTCGCCATCTCGGTGTCGTCAACGTCACGGATGTAGTTTAAGCCTTGATTGATTTGATCGACGCGAACACTGTTGCGATCGTAGCCGATGACGTCGAATCCGACTTTCGCTTTCTCGACCGCGAGCGGTAAGCCGACGTAGCCGACACCGGCCACGCCGATGGTCGCTTTGCGCTCGGCGAATTTCTTTTTGAGTTGGTCGCGTAAACTACTGGGAGCCTCAAGCAGTTCCATTGTCTTCCTATTGTGCGGGCGCAGGAGTGATAATGTGGCGGGTCCGAATCTCGCCGCGTTCGACGGCGGCTTGCTGCGGTGCAGGCAGCGGTTGCGGCATCGGCGGCAGCAGATGCGCGCCGGGCGTATATTCGGGCACGAACTCGCGCAGCACATCGAGCGCGACGCGCCAATCCCCCATGCGAATCGCGCGCTGCGCGCGCTCCATGGCGATGCCGATGCGCGAGTAGTCTACCCGTTCTTGTTTCGCGATGAACAGCCGGTTGTGGCTGGTGCTGGTGATGCCTTCGGTGCCGGTAAGTATCTCCTCGAACAGCTTTTCGCCATTGCGGATCGACGTCTCGACGATGTCGATATCCCGATACGGCTCGAAGCCCGAGAGACGGATCACTTGTTCGGCCAAATGCAAAATCTTAATCGGGTTACCCATGTCCAGAACGAAAACCTCACCGTCGTTCCCCATGGACATCGCTTGCAGCACGAGAGAAACCGCTTCCGGTATCGTCATGAAGTAGCGGAGCATGTCGCGATGCGTGATCGTGACCGGTCCGCCATTGGCGACTTGCTGCTTGAAGAGCGGCACGACGCTGCCGCGGCTTCCCAGGACGTTGCCAAAACGCACGACGACGAACTCCGTGCTGCTGCTTCCCGCAAACGACTGGCAGATGAGCTCGGCCGTTCGCTTGGTCAATCCCATGACGCTCGTCGGATTGACAGCCTTATCCGTGGAAAGCAGCACGAACTTCGCTACGCCGGCAGCGGCAGCAGCAAGCGCCACGGTACGCGTTCCGATGACGTTGTTTTTGACGGCTTCGCAGATGTTTTCTTCGACGATCGGCACGTGTTTGTGCGCGGCGGCGTGGAACACGATGCGCGGCCGGTACGTCGAGAAGACGTTGCGGATGGCCGGGCCGTCGGCGACGTCGGCCAGCACCATTCTGGTGCGCGTGAACTTGTATTTCGTGCGCAGTTCCTGCTCAATGGCATGCAAACTGTTCTCGCCGTGCCCGAGCAGCAACAGCATTTTCGGCTCGAACGTCGCAATTTGCCGGCAGAGCTCGCTGCCGATCGAACCGCCGGCGCCCGTAACGAGCACGACTTGATCTTCTAAATGCGGGCGCAGCGCAGCGGTATCGACGACAACCGGATCGCGCGAAAGAACGTCTTCCAAACGGATGTCACGCATGCGCGAGACCGTAACCTTGTCGTTCAGAATGTCGACAGTGTCCGGCAGCACCTTGACCATCGGATGATGCTGGCCACGGGTACAGAGCGCTTTCACCTTGTTGATGAAGGGCAGCGGCGCTGCCGGCACCGCGATAATGACGGAATCGGGCTGCGTGCGCGCCACGATGGCGGGCAAATCGTCCACTTTTCCGAGCATCTTCACGCCGTCCACGCGTTTGACTGCCAGTCCGTCGTCAACGCAGCCGATAACCCGCATCGGCAATTCGCGATCTTCTTGAATCGCGCGTATGAGCGAGAACGCCGGCATGCCGACGCCGACGATCAGGACTTTTTGTGCGTTCGGACGCCGCGTTAAGAAGAACGTGCGCATCATGACGAGGGCAACGCGTAAGAACATCCGCAGCATGAAACCGAGGAGTGCGCCGATAACAACCAGGCGCCCGGAAGAGTGCTGCAGCGGCCCGGGAAGCAGCCATACGCCCGCAAGAGCGAGCACCGTTCCGGTGGCTGCGCCGAAAAGCAGGCGCAAGACGTCGTGAAAATCGAACGTGCGCGCGCTCTCGTAGCGCCATTGGGCGTAGGCGCCGGTGATGAAGAGCAGCGCCGCGATCAGCAAGAGCTGCGGCTGGTGCTCCGAATGGATATCGCCCACCTTCGTCGCGACATTGACGGCCACGTAGAGCAAGACAAAATCGGCGAGCAAGAGCCCGAAGCGCAGTTCTGGGCGGATGCCGCGTACGGTTGAATCGAATCCCGGTGATAATTTCATAAGCGTTCAGCGGCATTGTAACGCGCGGCGGCAGGCCGGCGCAGGCGCCCCGCGTACTCGGTTTCAGGCGAAATAGCACCGCTTGCCTCTGCCGAAAGACCTAAAGCACGGCTGGACGCGTTCCGGCCCGTGCGTTGCCGGGTACGAGGAGTCAGGAGGTAGCCTACCGCCGTGCTTTTACTTGACATGCTGCTCGCGGCGCCGCGCGCGATTCGCCGAGCGCTTCGGGACGCGATTAGTAACGAACTCGAACGCACCCGCTTGCCGGGCGTGCTGTACGCGACCGACGTCATCGTCCGGGGCGCGGATCGCATTACGGCCGGGACAAACGTCTTCTTCGACCATCGCGCCTATGTGAATTGCAATTTTCCCGAAGGCTTCATCCGTCTTGGTGACAACGTGGAGATCGGGCCCTACAGCATCTTGTGGGGCGGCGGCGGCATCACCATCGGCAGCGACGTGCACCTCGGAGCGCACGTGCATATCACGTCCATGGAGGGCGAGCAGGTTCCCGCCCATAGCTTCGATCCGCACAAACCGCTCACGATCGACCGGCGCCCGGTAACGATCGGCCCGCACACGTTGATTTGCTCGAACGCCGTGATCGTTCCAGGCGTCACCATCGGGCACCACGTCCAGGTCGCCGCCGGTGCCGTCGTCGTCAGCGATGTACCAGACTATGCGTTGGTCGCGGGCGTCCCCGCCCGCGTCATCCGCTTGAACAACGAGCCGGCGGCCGCAGGCGTTTAATTCGTTTGAACGATCTGCACTTCCGGCAAGCCGGCTGCCGGCAGCGCACCGATGACGATCCAAATCGCCATGTGTTTGCTGAAGTGCAGGGCGGCGGGCGCACCCGTAAAGAGCGTATACGTGTTGATGAGGTCGTTGCCTGACGAGCTTTTGCCGCTCGGCGTGCCCCCGTAAACGATTGCGCGTCCGCTCAGCGTGTTCGAGCCGGCGGTAATGCCGTTTGCGCCGAGATGCGCGCCCCACACGTCGAAAAGAGTTTGCAGCGTCGCGTACGCAGGCATGGTCGTATTGCTTTGGGCAACCGACAGGTCTTCCATGTGCACAAGACCCGAATAATCGTGGCTGTGAACGTTGTAACGGCACGTCGAGATCTCGACGGGATAATTGTTGTTCGGGTGACCTGAGGGGAAGTCCGGCGGAGCGGGCGTCGTTGGGGGCTGCGGGTTCACCATTCCGACTGCTTGCGGAAGAGCCATTTCGCTGCCGTTGTCATAGATGCCGACGAACACGTGCTGCGAGAAGTCGCTCTGCGGATACTGCGAGCCTTCCGAAACATTGGTGCAGGCCGAACCATCGACGGGCGCGCTGCCGTTGGGCGCGCCGGCCGTATTGCCGGCGTGATTTGACCAGGACGCCGTGCCGCTGGTGTACCAGGCGTTGTTGCCGTTCACGACATTCTCTTCGCCGTTGACCAGTAAGCTTGTGTTGACGGGGGCGATCGTCGGCGCGGGCGGTAAGCTGTTGTCTACCGGCGTGGCGGCATTTCCGCCGCCGCCGCAAGCCACGCCGCACGCGACGCCCACGGCGCATGCGGCAACCAACGCACTCGCAGA
>JBHEMM010000028.1:6533-28095 GCA_046262595.1 Vulcanimicrobiaceae bacterium | reverse complement strand
CTTTATAGAAGCAGAGGCCGGACGGATCCGGCCTCTGTTGCTGGTATCGGTGTGCTCCGGTCTAGTTGGTGATAACGAACGTAACTTGCGGCAAACCGGCAACCGGCGGCGTTCCAATAACGATCCAGATTGCCTCGTGATGGCGCAGTGCTACGCTCGCGGCCGATCCGATGACGGGCGTGTAGGAGTTGACGAGGTCATTGCCGCTCGCATCTTTCGTGCTCGACAGGCCCGTGTAAATCGTCGTCGCGCCGGTCAAGGAGTTGCTTCCGGCAACGAGACCGCTCGAAGTGAGCTGCGCGCCCCAGACATCCAGCAGCGTCTGCAGGTTCGCGTACGACGGCAGGTTGTTATACGAGGGGTCGAACGACTGCTGCGGCACCTCGACGTGCACGAGACCCGAGAAATCGTGCGTGTGAACGTGGAACATGCACGACCCGTTCTCGACTTCGTAGTTGTCGGAGGGGTGCGCCGGCGTTCCCTTCGTCGGCTCGACGGAGTTTTCGATGCCGATGGCGCTCGGAAGTCCCATTTCCGTGCCGTTGAAGTAAATGCCCACGAACGAGTGACTGTGGAAGTACGTTCCCGTAGCGTCGGACGTCATCGTCGTATCGCACGTGTCGCCATCACCGTTATTCCCTGAAGTGGTGTCGCCGGCGTGCGCGCTCCACGAGGCGCTGCCCGACGTATACCAGCTTGCCATATCGGGATTCGTAAAGTTTTCTTCGGCTTTGAGGACTTGTGAACTGGTCCCGACGCTGCCGGGAGTTGAGGCCGGCGTGGGCGTCGCCGTGGGGCCGCCGCCTGGTGTCGGGGTCGCCGTCGGGCCGCCGCCTCCGGGTGTGAAGCCGCCGCCGCCACCGCCGCCGCCGCCGCAGGCAGCGAGGAGACTAAGCGCGGTAAACGTCAGAACGGAAGCGGAAACTCGGAAAATTTTCATGTGTGCTCGTATCCTCTTGAAGTGCGGGCGAAGTAATCCGCACACATCGTAACGAGCGAAGCCGGCCGGACGCGTGAAGCGCCTCGGCTAGCGCTGTGGTAAGTAGGGGGGTCTATCGTTAGGACCTGCGCCCTAGGCCGCCATGACGGCGCCGGATACAGGCGTCCGCTTAATGAACAGCGCTGACCGAGCGCGGGCCTGGCTGTTAAGCCGGCATGTCTTTCTGACGCTCGGTGTAGATCAGCGTGGGCGCTTCCTTTTTCTCGATCACTTCCTTGTTCACGATGCATTTCTTCACGCCGGTCAGCGAGGGCAGATCGTACATGACGTCGAGCATTGTTTCTTCCAGAATCGAGCGCAGCCCGCGTGCCCCGGTCTTGCGCCCTTGAGCGCGCGAAGCGATTGCGACGAGCGCCTCTTTGGTAAACGTCAGTTCGACGCCGTCCAAGCCCATGATCTTCTGGAACTGGCGGACCAGCGCGTTACGCGGCTCGACTAGAATGCGGCGCAGCGCCAGCTCGTCGAGCGCGTCGAGCGTCACAACGATCGGCAAGCGGCCGATGAATTCCGGAATCAAGCCGAACTTGAGGAGATCTTCCGGCATGAGCTGCTGCAGCAGCTTGCCTACCCGCTGCTCTTTGCGGCCTTCCGGCTGCGCGCGGAAACCCATATTGTTGCTCGCGACGCGCGATTCGATGATGCGCTCCAAGCCATCGAACGCGCCGCCGCAAATGAATAGCACGTTGGTCGTATCGATCTGGATGAACTCTTGGTGCGGATGCTTGCGACCGCCTTGCGGCGGGACGTTCGCAGTGGTTCCTTCCAAAATCTTTAGAAGCGCCTGCTGGACGCCCTCGCCCGATACGTCGCGCGTAATCGACGGATTCTCGCTTTTGCGCGCGATCTTGTCGATCTCGTCGATGTAAACGATGCCCTTTTCGGCGCGCTTGACGTCATAGTCGGCGGCTTGAATGAGCTTGAGCAAAATGTTCTCGACATCTTCGCCCACATAGCCGGCTTCGGTGAGCGAGGTTGCATCCGCCATCGCAAGCGGCACATCCAAAATCTTTGCTAGGGTCTGCGCCAAATACGTCTTGCCCGAACCGGTGGGTCCGACGAGCAGAATGTTCGATTTTTGCAACTCGACGTCATCGGCACTTGCGCCCATGTTCACACGTTTGTAGTGGTTGTAAACGGCAACCGCAAGCGATTTTTTGGCGCGGTCCTGACCGATCACATACTGATTGAGAATGTGATTGATCTCTTTGGGCTTGGGAATATTGCGCAGGCGCAGATTTTCGTCGACGTTCTTGTAGAGCTCTTCTTCAATAATCTCGTTGCAGAGCTCGATGCATTCGTCGCAAATATACACGCCGGGACCTGCGATCAACTTGCGCACCTGCTCTTGCGATTTGCCGCAGAAGCTGCATTTGAGTTGACCTTTTTCGTCCCCGAATCGAAACATTGGGCTCCCTAGG
This sequence comes from Vulcanimicrobiaceae bacterium, assembly GCA_046262595.1. Classification (GTDB taxonomy): domain Bacteria; phylum Vulcanimicrobiota; class Vulcanimicrobiia; order Vulcanimicrobiales; family Vulcanimicrobiaceae; genus DASSRQ01. The sequence goes on along the minus strand of JBHEMM010000028.1, from coordinate 25,677 downwards.
CCGGCGTTGCTGCCAGCGACGTCCGGTTTTCGATGATCGTATCTATGATACCGTATTCTTTGGCTTCCGTCGCCGTCATGTAGAAATCGCGCTCGATGTCTTTGAGGATTTGGTCGATGGCCTTCTTGGTCGTGTCCTCGTAGATCCCCGCCAGCATGCGGCGGGTCGCAATCAGATCCCGCGCGTGGATTTCAATGTCGGTCGCCTGGCCGCCCACCTGCTGCACCCACGGCTGATGGATTAAGATTTTGGCATGCGGGAGGGCCATTCGTTTCCCCTGCGCGCCGCCCGTGAGCAATATGGAGCCCATGGAAGCCGCCATACCCGCGCAAATCGTCGCGACATCGGGCTTAATGAACTTCACCGTGTCGTAGATTGCCAGACCCGCCGTGACGCTGCCGCCCGGGCTGTTGATATACATGTCGATGTCTTTGTCGGGGTCTTCCTTTTCCAGAAAAAGCAGCTGCGCGATCACCAAATTCGCCAGGTGATCGTCGATCGGGCCGCCGACGAAAATAATGCGGTCTTTGAGCAGACGCGAATAGATGTCGAAGGCTCGTTCGCCGCGCGCGCTCTGTTCGACGACCATCGGGACTAAGTGACCCATCAGTTAACTTCCTTTTCCGGCTGGTGGCCTCGATCTCTCGGCCGTCTTGCAGTTTTGACACGCCTGCGGCGCGGTCAGTTGCCGTCTTTGGCGTGTTCGATAAGAAACTCGACCGTCTTCGTGCGCACGATGCTGTCCATGAGCGAAACCACGTTGTTGCCGAGCGCCGCGCGGATGCGATCGGGCGGTTGCCCGTACTGCTTTGCGAGGCTTTGGAGCTCGGCTTGCAGATCGGCGGGCGTTGAGGCGATGTTCTCGGCCTTGGCAATCGCTTCTAAAAGAAGCGTGCCCTTTACGCGTTTGACGGCTTCCGGCTGGAATTCGGCGCGCAAATCAGCTTCGGTTTTCCCCCCGGCTTCTAAATATTGCTCGAACGTCATCCCCATGCGCGTCGCCATGCCTTCGGCGTCTTGCAGCATGTTGGACGTCTCGCGCTCGACCATGACGGCCGGCAGCGGGAAATCGTACGCATTGACGAGCTGCTCGACCAAGTCGTTGCCGACGTCGCGCTTGCGGCGCTGTTCGGCAGCGGCTTGGAGGCGTTCGCGAATGTCCGCCTTAAGCGCGTCGAGCGTTTCCTTCCGGCTCGCGGCCTTGGCGAACGCGTCGTCGATTTCGGGCAGTTCGAGCTCTTTGACTTCGTGCAGCGTCACCGTAAAGACGGCCGTTTTGCCGGCAAGTTGTTGCTCTTGATAATCATCGGGGAATCGCGCCTGTACGTCTTTGGTCTCGCCGCTTTTCATGCCGGCAATTCCGGTTGCGAAACCCGGAATGAAGCGCCCTTCGTCAAGTTCCGTCTGCTGACTCTTCGCGGCGCCGCCTTCGAACGGCGCGCCCTCGATTTTTCCCTCGTAGTCGACCGTGACGATGTCGCCCAGGCGCGCCTCACGTTCGGCCGGCACCAACGTTCCGCGTTCTCGCGCGAGCGACGTGAGCGTGCGCTCGACATCGGCATCGCTCACTTCGGGCGGCGCGTGCGTAACGGTTAGCCCTTTATACTCGCCCAAATGGATCTCGGGCCGGACGTCCACGACTGCCTTGACTCGCGCGGGCTGCCCCTCTTGTTCGGGCAGCAGCTCCATTTTGGGACGGTCCACGGGCTCGAGATTATGCTCGCGCACGGCCTTCGTATAAACGGCCGGAACCACATCTTCCATTGCCTCGTTTGCGATCGTGTGCGAACCGTAGGTCTGTTCAAAAATCTTGCGCGGCACCTTACCGGGCCGGAAGCCGGGCAACTTGGCTCGTTTGACCAGGCGCTTAAACGCGCGGTCTTCCGCCTCGCGCATCTCTTCGGCCGAGATCGGAATGAGCAGTTCGACTTGGGTCGGGGCGAGTTTGGTTAAAGTGGAGATAGACAGGCGAACGTGCTCCTACGGCGGCTCGGAGATGCGCGCGCATGTTGCGCCGCACCGTTGAATTAGCGGAAGACGAGATTCGAACTCGCGACCCTCGCCTTGGCAAGGCGATGCTCTACCACTGAGCTACTTCCGCAGGCACTGTTGTTTTGCAGCGCAGTTTCGTCAGGCACGTGGACCCTGAGATCGTGCCGCCGCGCCGCGGCGGCAGATCAATCTGGGCAAGCAGAGACTCGAACTCTGATGGGTCTCCCCACTGGAACCTAAATCCAGCGCGTCTGCCAGTTCCGCCACTTGCCCTCGTGGCGACCCCGTTAGATATAACGCCCCGGGCTATTCTCCTTGTGCGCTCCGCGTTAAATCTGCAGCGCCTCCTGCAGCGCTTCGGGCCATTTCATGGCATGCGCGCCGCGCGTTTCTTTATCGCCGGGCACGCGTCCGACGGCCGCGCACGCCTCACGCACGACGTTCTCATAATCCGCCTGATCCGGAGGCTGCCGCGTGGGGGAGAGCACATTGTACGCCGATACGATGAGCCCGCGCCGCGCCCCGCTTCGCGCTGAAGATGCGCGCGTTCCGGCAAGCGCTCAAGAAGTGTTGCGGCGTTGATCAAGCGCAACTGCGCCGCCGCAAAGCTGTATCGCGCGTGGCGAGCCGTCGCGTTGCCGGCAGATGCGCTCGGCGGTTTGCCGGTCGATAGAACTCGCGCGCGCCGCGTTCTTCGCGCAATCGGTAAACAGTGCCACCGAGTCGTCCAACGCGAGCGGCGGCAGCGTAAACGCGACTTCGCCGACCATGAGCGGCGTGCGCGACGTCACCATCAGCCGCACGTTGCGCGCGTGCTCCAAAATGGCGAGAGCCGTTTTCGCCACGTGCGCGCTCACGAGATCGCAGTTGTCCAGGACGATTAGCACGCGCTTTGCATGCAGGAAGTACACTGCTGCCGGCTTCGAGGCGATCGGCGCGGCACCCGACGCGCTCACCGCCGCGGCGAGTTTGTTGATAAGATACGACTGCGCAGCAGCTTGCGCAGCTGACGCAGATGCTCCGAACGCCCGACGACAACGCTGCTGCCGACCTGCTGCAAGTTTTGACGATATGTTTTGCTGCATACGCGGGCGGCGCGTCGGAGCGGTAGTTCTCGTCGGCGACCCGGTTGCGCCCGGAACGTTTGGCCAGATAAAGCGCGGCATCCGCCGTCGCGCACAGCGGCTCGCTGCTTTCGCCGCCACACCCGCGCTGATGGTCAAGCGCCCGAGCACCGGTGCGCGGTGTTGCTTCCGAATCGCTGCTCGAAGCCGCGCGCGGCCGTTTCTGGTCTCGCTTGCGATAGCCGAACGCATGCGCACGTGCATCGTTCGGGATGCGGATGCGCGCGCCGGTTCTCCAGCGTGCCGACGACGCCGTTTTCCAGCATGAAGGCGATTTGCGCGCTCTCCTGTTCTTTGAGCGCAATAAAGACCATCGCGCATCGACGAAGCGCGCCAAAAGAGAACGATCGCATGGAAAAGCTCCTCGAGCGGAAGATTGCTCGTTAAGAGCTCCGCCGTGCGCTGGACCACCTCGCGGTCGCGCTGCGCGCGCGCCGCAGAGACAGCGCCTACGGGTCACTACGCTTGACGTTCAAGAGCAGCACCGCCCGCCCTCGGAATGTCAATCAAGTTTATAACTACGATATGGCAAAAATTGCGTTTAGTCCGTTGTTCCCCCCAAATCTAGGGGTTGCAACCGCCCGTACGGTACGGTACGTTCGAGCAACGAGAAACGCCATATCTCGTGCCTCTGCAGCACGAAGGGGTCGGCGGGTGCAGCCGCCGTCCCCCTTTGCGGAGAGAAGGGCGACATGACGAACGGTGAACGAATATGGGAGCGTATAAAAGCGCTCTCAACGAACGTTGCGGACGGGTCACTTTCAGCCGCTTATGTGGACGCGGCGCTTTTTCGCGCGATCGCGTCGGAAACGCACGAGCCGGTTCCGGCGGACGCGCTCAACTTCTACCGTCACGAACTCCATCGTTTGGCCGCCCTGCAACGAATGCTCGAGCCGGCATAAATTTGGTGCACCCCCCGGGACTCGAACCCGGAACCAATTGATTAAGAGTCAACTGCTCTACCATTGAGCTAGAGGTGCTTACGTGCGCCCTCCGGGACTCGAACCCGGGACCAATAGATTAAAAGTCTACTGCTCTACCAACTGAGCTAAAGGCGCAACCGTGCTAGTTTAGCCGCCTTTACCCACTTTGACAAGCACCACGGCCGGTCCCTATGCGGGCGCGTGACGCGGTTCCAAACCGAACGCCGCCGGATACATCGCGGCGAGCTGCGCGGCCGTAAGCGCCTTCGAATAAAGATATCCTTGCCCGAACCGGCACGCTGCATTCCGGAGCACGTCGCGCTGCCTGGGCGTTTCGATTCCTTCCGCAACGACGCGCACATCGAAGGCTTCGGCCAGCGTCATCAGCGTGCGCACGATGGGTTCGCTCGCGATGTCGCCGTCCTGTCCCGCGACGAACGAGCGATCGATTTTTATCGCATCCACTTTGAACTGCTGCAGATAGCGCAGTGAAGAGTAGCCGGTGCCGAAATCATCGATGCAGACACTGAATCCCTTGCCGCGAAGGCGCTCGATGAGTGCGTTCGGTCGCGTGCCCGCATCGAGCACGACGCTCTCGGTAATCTCGAGCGTCAAATCCGAAGGTGAAACGCCGAACTCGCGGATCGCTGCGTCCAATACCGTTTCAAACTCTGGGTGCAACAATTCCGCGGCCGAAACGTTGACGTTGACCGGAAAAAGCGCGTTGTTGCCCGCGGCACGTTTCCAGTGCGAGAGTTGTTCACAGGCCGTGCGCAAGACGAAACGGCCGATAGGCACGGCCAGCGCCGTCTGCTCCGCGAGCGGCATGAAATCCATCGGCAGCATCACACCCTCGGCGGGATGATTCCACCGCAGCAGCGCTTCGCATCCGGTCAGCTCGCCATCCGCGATGCGGACGATGGGCTGGTAAAGCAGCTTGAACTCGCGCTGCTCGAGCGCCAGGCGCAGCTCCGTCGTGAGTTGCAGCCGCTTTTCGGCTCGAGCGTGCATCTTCGAATCGAACACAGCGAACCGTCCTCCGCCGCCGCTCTTGGCGTAACGCATGGCGATGTCCGCGTCGCGCATGACGTCCTCGCCGCGCTGATAGCCGGTTCCGCATAGCGCGATGCCGACGCTCGCGCAGATAAAGATCGACCGGCTTCCCAGTGCCACCGGTTTGGCCAGCGCCGTGAGCAAACGTCTCGCAATGACTTCCACATGCAGCACATCGGGCAGGGAACGTACAAGCACGGCAAACTCGTCGCTGCCCAGGCGCGCCACGACATCCGCCGATTCGATTGCGGCGCGCAGCCGGTGTCCGACTTGCGAGATGACGAAATCGCCGGCATCGTGACCGAGCGATTCGTTGATGTCCTTGAAGCGGTCCAAATCGACAAATAGGACGGCGAACGAGGATTGCGGACGTGCTTTAGCCTCCAGAAACTGTTCCCGCACTTTCGCTTCAAACAGCGCGCGGTTCGGCAGGCCGGTCAGCCCGTCGTGCGTCATATCGTGCAGCATGCGCCGCTCGTTCCGCTTGAGGTCGGTGAGATCACGGAACATGCAGATGGCAAAATACGGATTGCCCGTTTCGTCATTGACCAACGAAACGGTGGAATTCGTCCACGCTTCCTGTCCGGACGGCGTCATTACATGCTGCTCGAACTCGAAGAGGTCGCGCTCGCCGCGCATCAACTCGGCAAACTCGCCGTCACGATCCTCCAGGATGCCCGAGGCGTTCTCGCCGTAGACGTTTCTGAAGACCGCATTCGCGTCCAACACCGCGCCGCTGCGATCGAGCACCGCGATCCCAAGCGCCGCGCCGTGAAACACCGCCCGGAACTGCGCTTCGGAAAGCCGGAGCGCGCGCTCGGCGTTCTGCCGCGCCAACTCGGCGGCCAAATGTTCCGATTCTTGCTTGGCTTTCTGCAGCAGATCGCGGTCTCGGCGCGCGGTGAATTCGGCGACGAGCAGCATGATGCCGATGAGTAACGCAGCGGAAAGCAGCACCACGGCGTAGACGTACCGTTCGCGTTTTTGAGCAAAGCCGATGCGCGTGTAAAGCGACCGATCGAGCATTGCGGCAACATCCGTGTTTACCGCCGCGGTGACGCCGACCATCGCGTCGGCGAGGCGCCGCGCTTGCGCCGGATCCCCGCTCGGGGTCTGCAGCATGACGACGTGCGCGTTGCTGTACCGTGCAAGCGCGAGCGCGGCCGACGCAAACCGGCCAGCGTGCGCACCGTACGCTTCCGCGTCCGCGACAGAGCCCATGTGAAGGTCTGGCAGCCGCTGAAGGATCGCCGCCCAGTCGTCCGTGCTGAAATCGCTGTCCGTGCCTGCGACGCCCAAAGCGCCGGCGTGCCGTGCTAAGCGTATGCGGTCGGCAATGTCGATCGTGTGGCGCGTAAGGGCGTTCTCGACCAGAAGGCGCGTATGCAGCATGACGTCGGCGGCAGAAGGAATTTTCGCGAAAGCGATGTCGGCGAGGTCCTGGGCGTACTTGTCCGGCTCGTACGCGAGACCGGTTGTATCCTCGACGCGATAAACCACTCCGACGAGATCGCTCATGGTGTTGTCAATCGCGTTCCCGCGGTAAGGCGCATTGACGCTGCGCGCGGCCTGCCAATCCTTGCGCACCGCGTTCCACGGCCCGCTCGTTTGCACGTCAGCGTCGTAAGCGCGGGTGAAAGCCGTCGCGGCGAGCATAGCCCGATCGACCGACGCGCGCGCATCGGGGGCGAACGGCCGATGGCCAAGCATTTCGCGGTTGACGCGGTACCGCCCGAGATCGACGATGACCGGATACAGCAGACGTTCGTACTTCACGGCGGTCCGCTCGCGCATCAGGGCGGGCGCAGGGAGCTCCGCCTGCCCGTTGAGAGAGAACGCCTGCAAGAGCGCAAATGCCAAAAAGACCGCTGATAAAGCGGTCACCAGCACGCCGAGCGATGCGCGCGAGGGAGACATGCGGCGGGCGTCCATTGCTAGGCGGACGTTCGCGCCGCAGGGCGGCACTCTTCTGCCCAGCCGGGCATGCAATCGGTCAAACTTGCGTAACGAAAGCAGCGCCGTCTTAAATCGCGGCGCCGCTTTTGTCGTTTGGGGTGGCTGACGGGATTTGAACCCGCGAACCTCTCGAGTCACAGTCGAGCGCTCTAACCAACTGAGCTACAACCACCACACAGTCCGCGCCCGGAGGGAATCGAACCCCCATCTTCGAGTTTAGAAGACTCGTGCCTTATCCGTTAGACCACGGGCGCACTACCCGACAGGCAGCGATCCGGGCATCGCGCGCTGCCTACGTTAAGATACCACGACGGCGCAAGAGAGCCTCAAAAATAACATCGGGACGACTGGACTCGAACCAGCGACTTCTAACTCCCAAAGCTAGCGCTCTACCAAGCTGAGCTACGTCCCGGATCTGCCCCTGAACCATTTAAACTGACCAGCAGTTTTCCTCCGGTGGCAATTGGCGCACCGCACGACGCACTTTTGTATCTCTTCAACTATACGGCGCCAAGAGTAGCATTGGCCGACCATTTCACTCACGTTCGCCATCTTTTCGCCGCGCACGTGATCAAACTCCAATACGATTGGGTCGTTTTCGCCGCAGTCCACGCAAGGTGAGGCGGCCAAGTAGTCCAGAACGCGCCGGCGGTTGTTTTCGCGGTAACGCGGTGCATTGCGAGCGCGATGCCGTTTATAGATCTCGCTGTTTTCGCGGTAATGCGCGCGGCTGTAGATGACGAAGCAAGCGCGGCACGCCGAGTGGTATGTCTTTTTTGCGCGCGACTTTATCCGAAACTCCGCAAGCGGCAACACGCACCCGCACGTACTGCACTTTTTCATGCGAACATACGTTCGCCTTGCCGGCCGTCCCACCCTGCGGACGGCCGGCTGTTTCTTTAGCTTATTGGCAGCCGTTCGTCGTCTTGAGAACGTAGCCGTCGTTCGCCGCAACGGAAAGCGAGGAGGTGACGGAGCGTCCCTCGATATCCGAGTACGTATGACCCGAAGGCAACGTCGCCGCTTCCGTGCCGCTCCCGCCCGCGTTTACGACGACAAACGCGTTGGCGAACTTGCGGTAGTACAAGGCCGGATGCGTCGAGCTGTAAGACGATCCGCCGTAATACTCACCGCACGGCGAGCCGATCGCCGTGCCATACTCCGGATAGTAGTTTTCGACGCCGTAACCCGTGTGCGTCGAAGCGAAGAGCGAGGCGGCCTGCTCGTTCCCTAAAAGATACGTCGCGATCGAGTAATCTTTTTGGGATGCGCCCATGGACGTGATGGAACCCCAGTCCTGATTGATCAAGACAGCCGTCCCATGCGCTTGGGCGTACTTCATCCAGTTCGCTTCTCGCGTGACAGGGGCAACGGACGGCATGAGGTACTTGCCGTAATCGGTAAAACCGGTTTCGTCCATGTCGGCATCGACGTTCGCCAGCAGCGACGCTTCGTTCGTCGTGATGTTGCCGCCGGGATGATTAACCAAGAGCAGCATGTTGTTTGCCTTCGTAATCGCGTGCGCCGCCTTCACCCAGTTCACGACATCGCTCGCCCACGCGGTGTCGTTTGGTCCGCTGTACAAACGCGTGAACGTGCCGTTGCTCCACGTTCCGCACGGGTAATAGCCGTGGCCGCCGCCCGGGAACCAGAACGTGACTTCGTCAACCGCAAGCGTGTTATAGCCTTCTTTAATCGCGTACGGCACGGCTTGCTGCGCGATCTGGTAATTCACGACCGATGAGTTCCGTATGTTGAGCGGCACGTTCGGCAAGCCGGAATCGTACGCCGGCGTCGTCGTCGGCGTTCCGGTTGACGTGCATTCGTAGAGCACCCACGTCGGGTGGTTCGCCTGCCACCAGGTTAACGAGTGACCGATCGCGCCCCATGCCGTCGTGCTTTGATCGGTGTCCATGAGCATGTAGTAAGCGCTTCTGAGCGCCGTGTTGCTGTTGCGCCACGTTGAGCCGAGGCCGGGCCGCACTCCCCACACGGATGCATAACGCCAGCCGTCGTTAGATGCGGCCGTGCTGGTGATCGTGCCGTTTCCGGTTTCATCGAAGATTTGAAAGGCGCTGATCTTCCCGCGCGAACTGGGCATAAACGCGGTGGTCGGATATGTGGACGACGGTGTGGCCGTCGCGGAAGCAGTCGCCGTGGCGGTAGGCGCCGGTGTGGTGGACGGCGTCGGCGTTACGCTCGCTGTCGACGTCGAAGCGATCGTATTGGCAAAAAGCGCCGTGCTCGCCGCAACGGCACCGGGGCCGGAAATGGTGACCGTCGCGCCCACCGTCAGAGCGACGGTCACGGAACTGCTCGTCGACAGAGCCACGGGCACGTAAATGCCGGTTACCTTGTCTTGAACGGCAATGCCGTACGCCTGTTGGCTCGTGATTCTGCCGGTAAACGTGGGCGTCGCCGGCGCGGACTTGTACAAACCGATCACGATCGGCGTATACGCCGTGCCGGTGGCCGTAATCTGCGCGTATTCATTGAGCGCGGGCTGAAGGCCCTGATAAAATTTTGCCGTCGTCGACGTGGGATAGATCCACGTGTATCCCACACCGGTGGGGCCTTTCATTTGAAACGATCCGTTGCTGCCTAAAGCAACGATCGGACCGGCGATTCTTTTCGTCGAGAGGGCGGTCGTCACGCCGGTACTTTGCGCGACCGTCGTACTCATCGTCGTCGTTGCGCCTCGCGAAATGGTGTCCGGTTGCGCTGTCATGGGAACGGGCGCTCCGGCGCCGCTGCATCCCTGTGTCAAAAAAAGTAGTGCCGACGCTGCGTAAAGCGCCGAGCCGCGGGGTAAATGCAAGAATCCCTCCAGAGTGAACTTAGGCTCCGGCGCAAGTGACGCACCGTCTTACGCATTTCCTTCGTTGCATCCGGCAGCTGATTCGCTAGGCAGACAATCGGGACGCTTGCCTGCAAAAGGGCAGTTATACCGTGTTTTTACAGCAAAAGGGCGTGGAATGCGACGTAGCGTGAGAGATCGTGCGCGCCGCCGTCGCTCGCAAAGATTTTGACCTGATCGACCTTAAGGCCGGCGCGCATCGCCGCGCGCGTGAGGCGGGAATTTGTTCCGGGCACGAGCAGCGTGCACCATTCGGCGTCGAACACCTGGCGTACGCTTGCCAGTGCAAAAGCGAGCAGTTGGACCAGATACGCTTGCGAGGACGCCGCCAAAGGGCCGATCCGTCCGCTCGGCCACACGTACGCATAGCCCGCGATTTCGCTCTCCCGCACGAAGATGAAGCCTCGGCCCTTTTGCGAGAAGTATGCGTGATCGAACGGCCGTGCCGAACCGCGAATGTCACGATCGAGCTGAGCGAGCGCCGCGCGGTAACCCGTGGGGTCGAGCGGCTCGGCTTGAAAGCGGTATTCGCCGGCGGCCATGCGCGCGAGCTCGTTCTCGTGCGGTATCGGGCCGGAGATCTGCAGCAGCGGCATCTGCAGCGCGGCGCCGCGCTGCAGGCACAGCGCGATGCCGCCCAGCTCTGCGGGCTCGAGCACGCCGCTGCGCGCCGCGTCACCGGCGTCGGCGGCCGCTTCGCTTAAAAGGTTCCAGCCCGTGCCTTGTTTTCGGAACGACGGCTCGACGAACAGATCGCACACGTACCACTCGTCTTCCAGGGCGTGCGCAACGACGATACCAACCGGCGTGCCTTCGTCCTTCGCAACGTAGACGCCGTCCGGCGTCATCTGCGCGAGGTCCAGATACAAGGTGCGGCCGTGCTCGTCGTGCAGCCTACGGCGCGCGAAATAGGCAATCTCATCCGCGCCGGCGCGAACGATCAGCGGTTCAGCCATGGTTGCGGAATGCGGCGAGCAATGCATCGGCGGCGCGGCGCCGGTGGCTGAGTCCGTTTTTGACCGCCTCGTCGAGCTGCGCGAACGTCCGGTTGTGCGGCGGATAGTAAAAGAGTGGGTCATACCCAAAACCGGCTCTCCCGAGCTCCTGGGCCGCGAGCACGCCTTGCACCTCGCCGTAACCCGTAAAGGTCGTGCCGTCTTCCAGCACCAGCATCATCGCACAGCAAAACTTTGCGGCACGCTCCTGCGGCGGCACGCTGGCCATCTCTTCCAAGAGTTTTTCGCGGCGCACCGGCCAGGTCGCGTCTTTGCCGCCGTACCGGGCCGAAAGCACGCCCGGGCGTCCGCCCAATGCCGCAACTTCGATGCCGGAGTCGTCGGCAACAACCGCTCCGCCGATGTGCGCGGCACGCAGCTGACGGTGGAGCGCGAACGCTTTCGCGGCCGCGTTGCCGGCATAGTTGTCTTCATCCTCCGGCGCCGCGGCGTACAGCGGATACGTATCGAGATCGAGCTCGCTGCCGGCAAAGATGGCGCGCATCTCCAGCAGCTTCCCGGCATTCTTCGTTGCGGCGTAGGTCTTCAATCTTCCAAACGCAGCACGGCCATGAACGCTTCTTGCGGAAGATCGACGCGGCCCACGCGCTTCATGCGTTCCTTACCGACCTTCTGCTTCTCCAGCAGTTTGCGTTTGCGTGAAATATCGCCGCCGTAGCACTTCGCCAAAACGTTCTTGCGCATAGCGCTGACGGTTTCGCGCGCGACGACTTTGCCGCCGATCGCCGCTTGAATCGGTACTTCGAACATTTGACGGGGGATCAATTCCTTGAGCTTCTCGGCCAGCGCGCGCCCGCGCGCCGGAGCCTTGTCCCGCGCGACGATAAACGACAGCGCGTCGACCACCTCGGCATTGAGCAGGATCTCGAGCTTCACGAGATCGCCTTGGCGATAGCCAATCATCTCGTAGTCGAGCGAGGCGTACCCTTTGGTGCGTGATTTGAGCTGGTCGAAGTAATCGACGATGACCTCGATGAGCGGCATCTCGTACGTCAGAATGACGCGGCCGTCGTGCAGATACTCCATGTTCTCCAGAGTTCCGCGGCGCGCTTGCGTCAGCTCCATGATGCCGCCCACATATTCGGGCGGCGTCATGATCGTCGCTTTGACGTAGGGTTCTTCCATCATCTTGATGAGGTTCATCGCGGGCATTTTGCTCGGGTTGTCGATCGTCTCGACGCTGCCGTCCGTGCGCGTGACGCGGAAGACCACCGAGGGAGACGTTGCAATCAGATCCAGCGCATAGTCGCGCTCCAAGCGCTCCTGCACGATCTCCATGTGCAGCAGCCCCAGAAACCCGCAACGAAAACCGAAGCCCAGGGCGATCGAGGTTTCCGGCTCGTACGTAAACGCCGCATCGTTCAGTTTGAGCTTCTCGAGCGCGTCGCGCAGTGCCGAATATTCGGCGCCCTCGTTCGGATACAAGCCGCAGTACACCATGGGCACGGCTTTACGGTAGCCCGCGAGCGGAACGTGCGCGGGGCGGACGGCGTCGGTGATCGTGTCGCCGACGTCGATGTCTCCCAAAGACTTGATATTGGCGATCACATAGCCCACGCCGCCCACTTCGAGTCTCTCGACCGCGCGCATCTGAGGAGCGAAGACGCCGACCTCGGTGCATTCGAAGACGTGCTCGTGCGCCATGGACATGAAGCGCGAGCCCTGCTTGAGCTGCCCGTCCACGACCCGCACGTAACTGACGACGCCGCGGTACGGATCGAACTGCGCGTTAAACACCAGAGCGCGCAGATGGTCGCGATGCCCCTGGGGCGGCGGAATGCGGTGCACGATGGCTTCCAGAATCTCATCGATGCCGGTTCCGTTTTTCGCGCTTGCTAAAATGCAATCGCCTTTTTCGATGATCAGCAGCTCTTCAACCTCGCCCATGACCCGTTCGGGATCGGCGGCCGGCAGATCAATTTTGTTGATTACCGGAATAATCGTGAGGTCGTGTTCCAGCGCGAGGTGATAGTTTGCGAGCGTCTGCGCTTCGATGCCTTGCGCCGCGTCAATGATCAACAGCGCACCCTCGCAGGCCGCAAGCGAGCGCGAAACTTCGTACGAAAAATCAACGTGTCCCGGCGTGTCGATCAAGTTGAGGTTGTAAAACTCGCCGCCCTTCGCGCGGTAATTCAGCGTGACGGGATGCATGCGGATCGTGATGCCGCGCTCGCGCTCCAAATCCATGGCGTCGAGCGCCTGATCTTCCATGTCGCGCATCGCGATGGTGCGCGTGGTTTCGAGCAGTCTATCGGAAAGGGTGGTTTTTCCGTGGTCGATGTGCGCGATAATGCAGAAATTGCGGACATGCTGCGCAATCTCCAGCCGGTGCGGCGCGTCGGCTTTTATGGTCAAGATCTAAATCGGAAAACAGGCGTTGAAAGCCGCGCGCTGGACGAACGTGTTAATGAGCCAAAGCCCGACCATCACGATCAGAAACGACCAGTCGATACCGCCGGCCGGCGGAACGATGCGGCGCACGGGTATGAGCACCGGTTCGACCAGCATCTCCAGATAGCGCGTCCAGGCGCCGCGAAGGTCGGGCAGCCAGGAAAGCACCGCATACACGATCATGATGAGCGTGTATATGTAAATGACGGTGTGGAGAGAATTATAGAATTGGCACATAGCAGCCAAGGCCGCTTTCTATGGAAGACCGGCTAAAACTTTTGACGGGACGCCGTTCAGATATGGCTGCGGATCGACCGCCGTTCCATTGAGCATCACCTGGTAATGCAGATGCGGGCCCGTCGAGAAGCCGGTCGAGCCGACCAGGCCGATCTCTTGCCCCTTGTGCACGTATTGGCCGGGGGCGACTTCCATTTTCGAGAGATGAGCGTACCAGGTGTGATAACCGTTACCGTGGTCGATGTCGATTTTCTCACCGTATCCGCCGTCGTAATCCGCCGACGCAACCGAGCCGGCCGCCGCCGCATGCACCACTTCTCCATAGTCTGCGCCGAGATCCACGCCGGGATGAAACTCGCTGTCCGGGTACGAGCGGTAACAGAAACAGCCGACGACCTGCGCTCCATCGACTGGGTCGATCGAAGGAATGGCGGCGAGCGACTCAGCGCGGGCGAGTTCTTGAAGATGGCGCACATTGAGAACGCGCATCGTTAGGCGGCGCAGCATATCGGACTGCGCGCTTGTCTGCGCGCTGTCGCTGACCAGTGCGTCGATGTTGTGGCGCACTTCGGCGGTTTTTTGACGGGGCGGATGCACGCCGATCAGCTGCTGAATCTGCTGGTTTTGCCTCTGCACGCGCTGCAGCTGCGTACGGATCGTCGCGGTTTTCTGATCGATGGTCTGCAGCTGCGCCTTCTGCCGGTTCTCGATGCTCTGCAGCGCAGCGACCTGCGCGTGCGCGCGCCAAAGCTGCAAAAGCCCGAAAGCGAGCGATCCGGCAAGCAAGACGCCCAAAACGGCGGCTCCGCCGACGATGCGGCGGCGCGTGAGGACGAAGCGATGAACGACATCGCCGCGCTGCGGAACGATCTTAACGAAGTAACGGTCTTTTATCATCGGTCGTGTCAGTTTGCGCCGCATTTGGACGCGGGGTTCCAGCCTTGAACGGCTTTACCGAACGTGCGAACGTGCTCGCGTTCTGTGTCGCGAGTCCGCGTCAAGTTCGCGTAAACGCCCCTGCGCCCTCTCGCCAAGCTCGGCGCGGACAGTGCAACGCTTCGAAACACTTGGGGCGCATAAAGTTCGAAAAACCACGGCGAGGGCCAGGTGGTGCCCGGCACCCGTGAGTGCTCGCTTACCGTTGCTTCCTTCCGGATCTGGCGGGGTTCACGAGGTCACGCCGCGAGCAGCCCAGCCCCCGTCATGGCTCGGAGCATGATACCAGAACGGCTAGGAGGCCGCTAGTGCGTTTTGCGACAACGGTGCAGCCATGAGCGACGTACGCATCAAAGTCCGCGAGAACGGTCCCTACCTCGTGACCGGCCTCGTCACCATAGTCGATGCCGACGGCAACCGGTACGAGACCGCCGACGACAAGGGCAATATCGCGCTGTGCCGTTGCGGCGGCTCGACCACTAAGCCGTTTTGCGACGGAACGCACAGCCGCGCCGGATTCGCGGCTGCCGAGCGTGCGGTGCGAACGAGCGAGGAGACGCGCAGCGAGGACACGCCGTAGATGCCGTTCTACGTCCGCGCGGGAGAACTGCCCGCTAAACGCCACATTCAATTCCGGCGTCCCGACGGCGGCCTTTACGCCGAAGAACTCTTTTCCACCAAGGGCTTCGAGAGCGTGTACGCGCTGCTCTATCATCTGCATCCGCCAACCGCGACGCTGGACGTCAAGCCGTGGAAGCGCGCCGCCGTCGAGCTCGAAGCGAACGAACCGCTGCGCAACCGGCATTTCAAGACTGGACCGCTCGAGCTGCAGGGCGATTTCATCGACTCTCGCACGCCGTTGATGGGCAACGCCGACCTGCTCATTTCGATCGCGGACGCCAGCGAGCCCATGCGGTCGTTTTACCGCAACGCCGGCGGCGACGAGCTGCTGTTCGTGCACTACGGCGCCGGCGCGCTTGAAACGCCTTTCGGCGAGTTGGCATACCGGGCACACGATTATCTCGTAATTCCGGCCGGCACGGCGTACCGCATCGTGCCGTCCGCACCGACGCGCGCGCTGGTTCACGAGTCAACGGGCATGGTGCGCATACCGCGTAAATACCGCAACGAATTCGGGCAACTCGAAGAAGCGTCGCCGTACTACGAGCGCGATTTCCGCGCTCCGGTGCTGCGCTCACCGCGCGGCGAGCAAGGCGAGTTCGAGATACGCGTCACGAACAACGGACGCAGCGCGACGTACGTCGTGCAGAACCATCCGTGCGACGTGGTCGGTTGGGACGGTTACTGCTATCCGTATGCGTTCAATCTGGAAGAATTCATGCCGATCACGGGCAAGCTGCATCAGCCGCCGCCCGCGCACGCGACGTTCGAGGCGCCCGGCGCGGCCTTTTGCGCGTTCGTGCCGCGCATGTTCGATTATCATCCGCTCGCGATTCCGGTGCCGTACAACCATTCGAGCGTGGACTGCGATGAAGTGCTGTACTACGTCAGCGGCAATTTCATGAGCCGGCGCGGCGTCGAAGAAGGCTCGATCACGCTGCATGCGGCGGGCGCGCCGCACGGCCCGCAGCCCGGAGCGGTCGAGGCCAGCTTAGGCAAGACGTCAACCGACGAGATCGCAGTCATGGTCGACACATTTCAACCGCTGCGCATTGCGCGTCAGGCAGCGCAATGCGAAGACGCGTCCTACTACCGGTCCTGGATCGAAGCTTAGCGCCGGCGGTTTGCGATGTGGCGGGCGAACTGCGGATGCGCTTTGCGCCGGCGCACGCGGGTCGACCGCGCGCCCGCAATCGCGCCGAAGAGCAGGGCGGTCGCCGCGATCGCCGCAACCTCACGTGCGAGGAAGATATCCCACTCATAATGTGACGAGCCGGCCTTCGTGAGTTGCAGCGGCGCAAAATCGTGCGCGTTCACGAAATCCGCGTTTTGCCTGAACGCGACCGCATTCAAAAGCGTTAGCGCGAGAAAGAAGATCAGGCCCAGCAGCGTCATTCGCATGGAAGGATAGTACCCGAAACACGGCCCAAGCCGATGCGCGGCTTTCCTGCGGCCGCGGCGGCGCCGCTGAGGATTATCGTATCGCCATCCTGCAGAAAGGAACGGCTAAGGCCGCCCGGCAGCGCGATCGGGCGGGCGCCGCGCCACGAAAGTTCGATCAAACTGCCGAGCGAATCCGCCTGCGGCCCCGATATCGTGCCCGAGCCGTAAAGATCCCCGGGCTGCGCAGACGTGCCGTTCACCGTGAGGTGCGCCAGCTGCTGGGCCATGTTCCAGTACATGTGTTTGAAATTCGTGTGCGAGATGCGGTGAGGACCGCTCATGCCCGGCGCCTGCAGCTCCACATCGAGACCGATATCGTAGTTCCACGGCTCCGCCGATCGCAGATATTCCAGCGGTTGCGGCTCCTGCCGCGGGCCCTGCAAGCGGTAGGGCTCGAGCGCATCCAGCGTGACGATCCACGGCGAAACCGACGTCGCGAAGGATTTGCCTAAGAACGGGCCGAGCGGCTGATACTCCCACGCTTGAATGTCGCGGGCGCTCCAATCATTCAAAAGGACGACGCCAAAGATATGATCGCGCGCGCGCTGCACCGGAATGCGCGTGCCCATCGCATTCGCCGGTCCCGTGACGAAACCGATCTCCAGTTCGATATCGAGCATCTGCGATGGACCGAACACCGGCTGCGCGGCGCCCGGAAGTTTGCGTTGGCCGGCTGGACGGCGCACGGGCGTGCCGTCAACGACGATGGTGCTGCTTCTGCCGTGATAGCCGATCGGAACCCAGCGCCAATTCGGCAGCAGCGGTTCGCCGTCGGGCCGGAAAATTTTGCCTAAGTTGGTCGCGTGCTCGAGCGAGGAATAGAAGTCGGCGTAGTCGCCCACGTGCATCGGCACGTGCATCTTCGCGCCGTGCTGCGGCGCGAGCAGTTTGTCACGATCGACGCGATCGAGCAGAACGGTCGTGCTGCGCAGCGTCTCCATCAGGCGCGCGCGCAATTCACTCCACACTTTGCGGCCCGCCGAAAGCAGCGGATTGAGCGTTGAAGCTTCCAGCACGGTTCGTGCGAGGATATCGTCGAATAGGCCCGCTCCGGCTGCGTCGTGCAGATCGAAGATGCTCGCGCCGATCGCAACGCCGATGTGCCGGACGCCGTGCCGCTCGAACACACCGAAGGGCAAATTCTCCAGCGGAAAATCAGAATCGGCCGGAACGCCGACCCACGAACCTTCGTGCGGCGCGGTCACGGCAGCATACCCATGGCCCGAAGATCCTCGACGGGCTCGCTGAAACTGCAGCTGCCGTACGCAATGAAGCCGCGCTCCCGCACGTCGCGCATCTCGTGCGCGTTGAAGAACCGGCCGCGAAAGCCGAAGCCGCCCGGTTCGAACGTAAAAGCGGCCGCGTCCTCACAACCGGCGGCGGCGGTCAGTTGCGTCAGATCACTTCCGCTGCGCGCCAACGCGGTTACGGCAAGCAGATTGAGAAACCCGTGCATCGTTACCCCCGCCGCCGCATGGTAGCCCCGGACCGGGTGGTGCAAGCCCGCCGTCGCCTTAAAAGGCACGCCGCGCTCAGAGGCGGCCTTGATGAATGCCGCAATCTGCGCAGCCGACGGATATGCCGCCGCATCAGCACCGCCGCAGCGGATCTTCGCACCGGTGCGCGCGCGCGCGAGCGCGTCCATGGCGCTGGCCGGCGCTTCGATATAGAGCGGAACGGCATCAAGTCCGGACCGCGCGCGCGCATCGGCCAAAACAGCAATGCCGTCCTCGCCGGCCGGCGCCTCGAGCACCTCGATGCGGATGTTCGACCCGCGCTCGCGCAATTGCTCGAGCGCTGCGAATGCGGCCGGCACGTCGCCGCCGGCGATGACGCTGAGCTCAATGCTTTGGCCCGCCGGAAGCGCAGCCTGGAGCGCGCCGAGCTGCGCGCTGCGCACGATGAAGCGCCCCAGCATCCACGAATGCGGCCCGCGCAGCGCTTCGAAGTACTCGTACAGCGCCGCTTCCAGCGGCAACTCGGCCGGAGGAAAGAGCCCGGCGTAATCGACAAGCGCGCCCAGCGCCTCGCGCACGATGGGGAGCGGGGATGCCGATGCAGTCATGAGAGGGCGCCTTCGGGCGGCCCGCCAAGCCACCTCCCATGGAAACGATGACGCCGAAGGCCAACCCGCTCTCAAAGATCGACTGGGACTATATCGAGTTTTACGTCGGCAACGCCAAGCAAGCCGCGCAATATTATTGCTCGGCGTTCGGCTTCGACCAAGTTGCGTATGCGGGCCCGGAAACCGGCGTCGCGGGCCGCGCATCCTACGTGTTGGTTCAAAACAATTTGCGCTTCGTTCTCACGTCCGCCTTGAGCGCACAGAGTAAAATTACGCAGCATGTCGCCGCCCATGGAGACGGCGTCCGCGACGTCGCGATCGCCGTGCACGACTGCAAGGCGGCGTACGAAAAGGCGCTCGCGGGCGGCGCGCGGGGCGTGAGCCCGCCGCAAGAGCACCGCGACCAGCACGGCGGCATTTCCTCGGTCGAGGACCTCGATCAGATCAGCGGCATCGGTCCGGCGACCATGGAGGCATTGCGGGCGCGGCTACAGCCTTAGATGGCCAGCACACGACCCACGCACGCGACC
>JBHEMM010000028.1:0-6523 GCA_046262595.1 Vulcanimicrobiaceae bacterium | reverse complement strand
GGAGATACCGTACACACCTTCGTACAGCGCAACGGCTATGCGGGCGCCTTCATGCCCGGATTCATCGCGCAGCACAAAACGATCGCTTCCGCCAGAAAACCGCAGCTGCAGTTCATCGATCATTGCGTCGGCAACGTGGGCTGGGGAGAGATGGACACCTGGGGCGATTTTTATGCGAAGGTCTTCGGCTTCTCCCAGCTCGTTTCGTTCGATGACAAAGACATTTCGACCGAGTACACGGCGCTCAAATCGAAAGTGATGACCGACGCCGAGCATCGCGTGAAGTTTCCGATCAACGAGCCTGCGCGCGGACTGAAAAAATCGCAGATCGAAGAGTACCTCGACTTCTACGGGGGCGCCGGGGTGCAGCATATCGCCATCCGCACCGAAGACATCATCGAAACGATTCGCGCCCTGCAAGCGAACGGCGTGGAGTTTTTGGATACGCCGGATACGTACTACGACGACTTGGAAGCGCGCGTAGGCCACATCGATGAGGCGACCCAGCTGCTTCGCGAGCTTCGCATCCTGGTCGACCGCGACGACAACGGCTACATGCTGCAGATCTTTACCAAGCCGCTGCAGGACCGCCCGACGGTCTTCTTCGAGATCATCCAGCGCAAAGGCAGCCTGAGCTTCGGCAAGGGGAACTTCAAAGCGCTCTTCGTTTCCATCGAAAAGGAGCAAGAAAAGCGCGGGACCTTGTAATCTTTCGTACCGGAACCGTCTGTGGGTCTTCGCCGTAGCGGAAACCGGCGGGCGCTAAGCAAAGAACGCTCCATGGTTGTGGTCGATGCGGTCATGCTCGAAACGCGGGCGGCCGCCCTCGCAACGCGCTCCATCAAGACGACCGCGAAAGTCGCCGGCATCAAGCTCGCGATTGCGTGCATGGATTTGACGACTCTTGAAGGCAAGGATTCACCGGGACGCGTCCGTTCGCTGTGCGCCAAGGCGCGCAACCCAGCCCCGCAGCTTCCCGGTGTGCCGCCCGTCGCGGCCGTTTGCGTGTATCCTGCGCTGGTCCGCACTGCGAAGGAAGCACTGAACGGATCGACGGTCGCCGTTGCATCGGTTGCGACGGCGTTCCCCAGCGGGTTGAGCTCGCTCGAGGTTAAGCTCGCCGACACAAAAGCCGCGCTGGAAGCGGGCGCCGACGAGATCGATATGGTGATCGACCGCGGCGCGTACTTGTCGGGGCAATTCGCACGCGTGTACGACGAAATCGCCGCCGTCAAACGCGCGTGCGGTGACGTGCATCTCAAAGTCATCCTCGAAACGGGCGAGCTGGGCACCTATGACAACGTCCGCGGCGCGAGCGATCTCGCGCTTGAAGCGGGCGCGGACTTCATCAAAACCTCTACGGGCAAGGTGGACACCAATGCCACCTTCCCCGTCGCCGTCGTCATGTGCGAGGCGATCCGCGATTATGCGCGCCGCACCGGACGCCGTGCGGGACTGAAGGTCGCCGGCGGCTGCCGGACGGCCAAACAAGCCTTAACGTACCTCGTGATCGTCAAAGAGACGCTGGGCGATCCGTGGCTGGACCCCTCGATGTTCCGGATAGGCGCGAGCTCCCTTCTGAATGATCTGCTGATGCAGTATGAAAAAGAACTGACCGGCAGCTATGCAGGCGCCGACTACTTTGCAAAAGACTAAATCGTGATTTTCGAATATGCGCCCGCCCCCGAAACCACAAAACCGGCTCTGCGCGAACGCTACGGCTTGTTTGTCAACGGCCGCTGGACCGCGCCCGCCGACGGAGCGTATTTTGATACGCTGAATCCCGCCACCGAACAGCGCCTCGCCGCCGTTGCGCAGGCCGGCGCGCAAGACGTTGATACGGCGGTGCGGGCGGCCCGCCGCGCGTATGACAAATACTGGCGCAAGATGCGTCCGGCCGAGCGCGCGAAATATCTCTTCCGCATCGCACGAGCGATTACCGAACGCTCCCGCGAGCTCGCCGTTCTGGAAACGCTCGACGGCGGCAAGCCGATCAAAGAATCGCGCGACTTCGACGTGCCGCTCGCCGCGGCGCACTTCTTTTATTACGCGGGGTGGGCCGATAAGCTCGAGTATGCGCTGCGCGCCGGCAAAATGCCCGAACCGCTCGGCGTCGCCGGCCAAATCGTGCCGTGGAACTTTCCGCTGCTGATGGCCGCGTGGAAAATCGCGCCCGCGCTTGCGTGCGGCAATACGGTCGTCCTGAAACCGGCCGAAACGACGCCGCTCACCGCATTAGCGCTCGCGCAGATCGTGTTGGAGGCCGATTTGCCGCCCGGCGTCGTGAATGTGATCACGGGCGAGGGAAGCACCGGCGCCGCCCTCGTCGCGCACGCGGGAGTCGACAAGATCGCGTTCACGGGAAGCACCGAAGTGGGCAAGGCCATCCAACGCGCGCTCGCGGGTTCGGGCAAACGCTTGACGCTGGAATTGGGCGGCAAAGCGGCGCATCTCGTCTTCGGCGACGCGCCGCTGGACCAAGCCGTCGAAAGCATCATCAACGGCATCTATTTCAATCAGGGACACGTGTGCTGCGCCGGCTCGCGGCTGCTCGTCGAAGAGCGCGTGCACGACGAGATCGTCGTGCGGCTGACCGAGCGTTTGCAGACGCTCCGTCTGGGCGATCCAATGGACAAGAACACCGATATCGGTGCCATCAATTCACGCATGCAGCTCGACAAAATCCACGAGCTTGTGAAAAGCGGCATCGAACAGGGCGCCGTGCTGGTTCAGCAGGCGTGCGAACTGCCCGAACGGGGCTTCTTCTTCCCTGCCTCGTTTTTCACCGGTGTACAGCAATCGCACCGCATCGCGCGCGAGGAGATATTCGGACCCGTGCTCTCGATCCTGACGTTCCGCACGCCCGATGAGGCAATCGAGAAGGCAAACAACACGCCGTACGGGCTTTCTGCCGGAATCTGGACCGACAAAGGCAGCAAGAATATGTTCGTCGCGCAGCATCTTCGCGCAGGCGTCGTCTGGTGCAACACGTTCAATCAATTCGATCCGGCATCGCCGTTCGGCGGCTTTCGGGAATCCGGCTTTGGGCGTGAGGGTGGCGTTCACGGGTTGTATGAGTACCTGGCTCACTAACGGCGATTTGCGCAAGCGGTTCTCGCTGCTCTTCGAACAAAACCCGGCGGTTGTGCTCGCCCTTGACGGTGACCACCGCATTGTTGAAATGAATCCGGCGGCGGTGCATATCACGGGCTACACGCGCGAGCGCGCAATCGGCTCGCTGGTGCAGGACTTCATTCCCTCCGGCAGCCACGATCGGGAACGCGCGATGTTTGCGCGCGCCATGGCGGGAGAGACGGTGCGTTTCCGCTGCGACGCCTACGCTGCGGACGGGCAAATCATCCAATTCGAGAAGACGCTGGCACCCGTGAGGGACGATGCAGCGCGCGTCGTCGGCGCCTATGCGGTGTTGGAACCTTCGGCCGAACGGTTACGGGTGCAGCAAACGGTGCTTTCGCAGCCCGACGCACTGACCGATTTAGAACATGATTTCCGAGCACTGTTCGAGCGCAATCCCGACGCCGTGTGCCTGCTGGCGCCCGATGAAGCGATCCTAGACGCCAACGATGCGGCAATCGCGCTTGCGGGAGTGCCGCGCGACGCGCTTCTCGGGCAAAACTTCCGCGCGTTTCTGCAGGGCACGGACCTGCACCGTGGGTGGTCCTTTTTCCGGCGCGCGCTCGAAGGCGAAACGGTGCGCTACGATATCGCGGCGCACGTCTGCGGCCGCCGCATAACGCTCGACGTGACGATGTTCCCCAAGCACACGCGCGGCGTTATCGCGGGCGTCTACGGCATCATGCAAGACACGACCGAGCGGCGGGCGGCGCAGCGGCGCAATGAGATGCAGGCGCAGCGCGTTCGCGATCTGTACTTGCTCGCGACGACGTCCGAATATACCGATGCGCACGTCATGTCGGCGCTTCAGACGGGCTGCCGGCTGTTGGGCATGGAGAGCGGCGCGATCGTCGAATCGGCCGAACGCGGCGCTCAGGTCGAACTGCGCTACGATTCACTGGAACTTTTCGGCGGCGACGACGCCGCATTGCTTGCCGTCGCCCAGCAGGTCGACGCGCATCGCGAACCGGTGCTCTCGCACTCGGATGCTCAGCCGCACGCGATCTACCGCAGCTGGATCGGAACGAAGATTCTCGCAGGCGGAACGACGCACGGCGTGCTCGTTTTCTTCTCAATCGTGCAGCGCGGCGTGGAGTTCGAGGAAATTGATCACGACACGCTTGCGCTCATGTCGGCTCTGGTGGGCGCCGCGCTCGAACGCCGGCGCACGCGTTCCCACCTGCGCACCATGGCATACTTCGACTCACTCACCGGGCTCCCCAACCGCGTCTTTTTTCAGGACCGCCTTCGCGATGCGCTCATCGACGCCCGCGGGCATACCAAAACGTTGGCGGTCGTTTTCTTCGATCTCGACCGCTTCAAAGACATCAACGACTCTTTGGGACACGCAATGGGCGACCGCTTTCTTCAGATGGTCGCGCACCGTTTAGTGGACGCCGTCGGGAACACGGGTGTGGTCGCGCGTATGGGCGGCGATGAATTCATCGTGTTGCTCACGGACCGCGATGCCGACAACGCCGAAACGGTGGCGGCCGGTCTGCTGCAGGTGATCGAGCGGCCGTACATTTTAGAAGGCTACGAACAGCACATCGGGGCGAGCGCCGGCATCTCGGTCTATCCGGAGGATGCGCGCGACGACGAGGCGCTCATTCGGAACGCGGACATGGCAATGTATCACGCAAAGGCACGTGGAGGCGGTGCACACTCGCTGTACACGCGCGCGCTCGAAGAGCCGCTGCGCTCGCGCGTGGATCAGGAAAAGATGCTGCGGCGCGCCATCGAGCGCGGCGATTTCCGCCTGCATTATCAGCCGGTTGTCGATGCACAGACGCAGCGCATCGTCGCCGTCGAGGCGCTGGTGCGCTGGATGGATCATCAGCGCGGACTAATGTATCCAGACAACTTCATCCCGATCGCCGAAGCAACCGGCTTAATCGTCGAAATCGGCGAATGGGTCGTCGGCGAGGCGGCTCGCAGCGTCATCGAGTGGCGTCGCGGCGGCTTGGCAGACCTTCGCCTCTCGGTGAACATTTCGCCGCGGCAGTTTCATCAGCGAGACTTGTGCGAACGCATTTCGGCGGAACTCGAACGGCACGATTTTCCGCCTGACGCTTTAAAACTCGAGATTACCGAAAGCATGGCGCTCACGAACGTCGAGCACGCGATCGGGACGATCCGTAAACTCAAAGAAACGGGCATTCGCATTTCCGTTGATGATTTCGGTACGGGACATTCTTCGCTGAACTATCTGCGCCGCTTCGAGATCGACGAAATCAAGATCGACCGATCGTTTGTCGCCGGCATCGGGCATCAGTTGAGCGACGAAACGATCGTCAAGGCAATCCTGGCGATGGGGCGGAGTTTAGGACTGTGCATCGTCGCGGAGGGCGTGGAAACAGCCGCCCAATATGAGTTTTTGCGCGCCGCAGGCTGCGAGCGCGTTCAAGGTTTCTACTTCTCCCGCCCGTTGGACGGCGAGCAATTCCACCAGTTGCTTGAAACGCGAGGAACTCTGCTCGCGCCGGGATAAGATCGCCGCATGAATTCGCTGCTCGCACCGCCCGAGCGCAGCGTCCGGTCCGCGCTCGTGGCGTGGTACGGCCGTAATCGGGAACGCTCGAACCGGCTGTTCGCGCTCATCGATCCCCAGGCGTACTACGAGCGTCCCATACCGCTGCGGCACCCGTTCGCGTTCTACGAAGGGCATCTTCCTGCGTTCAGCTTTCTGACACTCAACGAACGGGCGCTCGGCAGCGCGCCTATCGACCCGCAACTCGAAAAGTTGTTCGAACGCGGCATCGATCCCCAGAGCGTCCAGGCAGCGAGCCGCCACGCGCGCGAGGACTGGCCGGCGAAAGAAACGGTTGAAGCGTTTGCGCGCGCTTGCGACGAGCAAGTGGTGCACGCGATTCAGAATGCGCCGTTCGTGGATGAAACGAATCCGCGGCTGGTGCGCGGTGAATCGGCATTCACGATCTTGGAACACGAACCGATGCATCACGAAACGCTGATGTACTTAATCCACCAGCTCGAACCGCACCTCAAAGGACGCGTCGAACAGGAGCATCACGACACCGCCCCGCCCGTGAACGATTTCGTCGCGATCCCGGCGGGCATTGCGACGCTCGGCGCGCACCGCGGCGACATTCCATTCGGCTGGGACAACGAGTTCGAAGCGGGCGAAGTGCCTGTCGGTGCGTTTAGCGTGCAGCGCTATCCGGTGACGAACGGCGACTACCTGCACTACGTGCACGCCGGCGGCGCCGCGCCCCCTTTCTGGACCGAGAGCGCCGGCGAATACCGGCTGCGCGGCGCTTTCGAAGAGTTGCCGTTGCCGCTATCGTGGCCCGTCTACGCGACGCACGAACAAGCGCACGCGTACGCGGCGTGGAAACGCTGCCGCATTATGTCCGAGGCGGAATATCAT
>JBHEMM010000027.1:0-36605 GCA_046262595.1 Vulcanimicrobiaceae bacterium | reverse complement strand
CCTGTAAGGAAAGGACTGTAAGGTTTGTCCCAGCGCTTCCAACGCGATCTACTCTTGACGCTGATACTGTTTGCCGACGGCATCGGCTTGGATTCAATTACACTGTTCTCGAAATGGCAGCCTGACGCCGCGCTCTGCAAGGCACTACGAGATGCGGGCATCACGCTAATATGGCGCCCGCTCTCGGACATTCCGGAATAAGATCTCGAAGCAAACGGGTTCTATTCCGTCTGGGACGGCACCGAAGCGCGATGTCAGGATTTTCTGCGCACGTTCTGGTCGCCAAGCTGCAGGAAGCGCAAGTCGCCGACAAGCAGCGTTCGGCCGTGTTGCCCCAATTGCCATACTGCGAGCGTTATGCCGATCGCGTACGTTTTGCCTGGAATTGAGATGGGTTAAGCGGCAGACCGGGGAGAGATCGCACTTGGAGGTTGCGTGAACTGGCCGGAGATGCCGGCTTGGCGCTGTAAGTCGTGCCGGAACGGCCCAAACGCGTGATACCCGAGAAGTTTGTGCCACGCGCCGGCCGAAGGTTCCAGGGCTGCGAATACACTTTGAGAGAGGCAGGCGTTATGTCTTTGGAACTTTTTAATTCCCTAGCGACCTTCGGCACGTTTCTCGTTATCGCGGCGACCGCAATGGCGGCTCTCTTTCAACTTCGGCACGCTCGCAGCGCAAATCTTATCGAGGGCCTCAGCGAGGTTCAGCGCGCCTTTAATACGCCGGTTTTCGCCGATGCTCAGAATTTCGTTCTCACAGAACTGCTAAAGAACTGGCAAGGCCCCGAATTCCGTTATCAAGTTGCTCACCGGCATGCGCGCACGCCTGAAAGCCAAGGTCTCGTCACGAAGATCATGCTTGTGGGTAACAGATTCGAGAACCTGGGCGTATTTGCGAAGCGGCGTATCATCGATCGCTCGGCGAAAACGGGCGTCGCATGCGCACCACAACGGTATACGCATCCGGCGCAGAAACCGAGAACACATCGGTGTAGCCGACGCGCGTCGGGACGTTGTTGCGCGGATCGATGGCCGCCCGGTAGCTGAACAGCACATCGCGCGCCGTGAGCGCTACGCCGTCCTGCCAGCGCACGTTGCGGCGCAAATGATAGACGATCGTCCGGCCGTCGGGCGAGATGCCGCCGTTCTGCATCGTCGGAACGGCGCTTGCGATTTCAGGAACGAGCCGGCCGCGCGCGTCGCTTTCGACAAGCAGCGACATGTATAAGTGGCTGAGGTTGTAGAGATCGGTGGACGTGGAAACGAGCGGGTTCAACGAGTCCGGCTCGCCGGCGAGCCCGGTAAAGACCAATGTTTGACCGCCGGCTGTGCTGCCGCCGGAACATGCGCTCAGCGCAAGCGTGAGCAACAAGAGTGTCTTACAAACGTCCAAACGCACCGGCGTATTACGTGGCTTGACGGACGGCGACGTATTGGTTATCCGCTTCAAGCAGATCATCTTTGAGATCGATGCGCCTTACGCCCGAGGGATACGTGCCGTCGGGATGCGCTGCGTACCACGCTTGCGAAAGCACCACAAAGTATTCGAAGTTTTCCCACACGCTATTGCCTCCGTCACGCCGAAGCGCCACATTTACTGGGACAAGACGTTCCCACGCAGCGATAGCGTTCGCGTAAAACATATCGAGCGCCATCGTTTGCGGCTGATCGCCTTCCAACAAGACACTCGCGCCGTGCGTGGCCGCAAGCGCGATCTTGCGCCGATCGAGCGCCAGCGCAATGCCCCGACGCACGCGCACGTCGGCCAGAACCGGATCGGTCAAATTGAAGCGAACGATGTGCATGTCGTTCACCGGCGTGAGCAGCACGTTTGCCCCGCTTACGGAGCGCACTTGCGGCAGCAACTGCGGATCCACGTCGAAATAGGCATCCGTCTCGCCC
Organism: Vulcanimicrobiaceae bacterium; assembly: GCA_046262595.1. Lineage (GTDB taxonomy): Bacteria > Vulcanimicrobiota > Vulcanimicrobiia > Vulcanimicrobiales > Vulcanimicrobiaceae > DASSRQ01. The sequence continues at coordinate 34,704 of JBHEMM010000027.1, read as the reverse complement.
GTTTGCAGCTGCTGCTTTCGCGTATTCGCATCGGGAATGATGCGGAACACCAGGTGCGCAATCTGCGGCTTGCCGCGCCAATACAGCGGATTGGCCTCGAGCGTAATGGAATCGCCGTGTTTCCATTGCACGACACGGTACGGTCCGGCGCCGACGGGGCGCTGGTTATACGCAATGCGATTCAGATCGGGATAGCGTTGCAGCAGATGCGCGGGCATGAGCGCGGGCACGCCCTGCGGTCCAAAGAACGTTGCGACGATCGCGAGTTGGGCGCACGACGGCACCGTCGCGCGCATTCGGTACGATCCGGCTGCGGCGCGCCGCTTGCTCGACGCGGCCGGATGGCGGATGACGCCGCGCGGGATGCGGGCGAAGAACGGGCATCCGCTCGAGCTGACGTTCGCGATCTCGCCGCAGGGCATTAACGGCTCGGCGCTGGTGGCGGCGATGATCCAGCGTTATCTTGCCGACGCCGGCATCGCGGTAAGTATTAAAACGTATCCGCTGACGCTGCTTTGGGGGCCGAAATCGGCCGGCGGCATCCTTGCAAACGGAAGATACCAGCTCGCATACGACGCCTGGTGGACGCTCGGCCCGGACCCTGACGACACGTGGAACTTCGCTTGCGATCAACGACCGCCGGCTGGTCAAAATTACTATTTTTGGTGTAACCGCAAGGCCGATGCCGCAATGCACGATGCGCTGCTCACGTTCGATCGCGCCCGGCGCAAAGCCGACTACGCGCTGGTGCAGCGTGAACTGGTGCGCGATCTTCCCGAACTCACGCTTTGGCAAGTGCGCATGCCGAACGCGTATCGCCGCGGAATTACGGGCATCGATCCTTCGCCCGCGGGTTCAACCTTTTGGAATGCGTGGCGGTGGCGCATACTCAGTCATAGCGCAGATTAAAGCGGTGCGGCTGCCAAACCCGGCCGAAGATGAGCTCGAGCAGTTGCGCCGGATCGTTTGCGGCAAGGAAAAGAATCCCGGGCTGCTCCACATTGCGCGGCAGATCGAATACCAGGTCTTCGTGCTGCGAGGCGCCGATGATGACGTGATGCGGCCCCGGTCGCCCGGTCCTTCGATCCAGAATCCGCTGCGCCGCTTCGTCAACGCCGAACCGCAGACCGCGCATGCTGCCTCCCGAGCCGGAGAACGTGCGCACTTCCACGTCGTCGTCACTCCAATGCGGGCGAAGGCCGAGCGGCGCCAGCACACGCGCATGCACGATGTAAAATTGGCCGCGCGCGACAGCAATTCGTTTGCCGTCGGTGATGCGCGCCACGCGCTCGACGGAATCCACGGTCGCGCCGGCCTCTTGAACCCACTGAACGGTGCCCAGCGGCAGCGGTTGCGGCGGACGCCAAAACGCGAGGAAGACCACCAGCACCACAAAGAGCGCGTAAAGAGCGCATGCGGCGCCGGCGATCGCCGTTAAAGGTTTCCAACGCATGATAACTTTGTACCACAAAGTTATCTCAGAATGCAAGCGCCCGGGGATTACTGCCAGCGCCGGACGATCGTCTGCGCCATGCGCGCCATCAGTAATTGCGCTCCGTTATCCGGGCTCCAGCGCCGGTCTTTATTCGCGTAGGTGAAGGCCGAGATCACGATGGGACCGTTTTTGGCGTAAACGATCGCCACGTCGTTGCGCACCTCATCGAGCGCGCCGGTTTTATTGGCCGTGGCTTCTTGCAAGTACCGCGGAATCGCGCTGCGGTCCGACTGATTCTTGAGCATCTCGAGCGCGGCATCGCACAGCGGTTTGGGAAACGCACAGACGGCAAACTGCTGCATCAGTAACCCCATTTCGCGCGCCGTCGTCTTGCCTAAACCGAAACGCGCCTGATCCGCCGGCGCCGGCTGGACCGCAGGCTTAAACACTTTCTTATACAGCCACGTGTGCCGCAGTCCGAGCGAAGTGATGCCCTCATCAATGTTGGCTAAGCCCAAATGATCGATAACGAGATTCGTTGCGGTGTTATCGCTCTGCACGATCATCATCGTGAGCGCATCTTTGAGCGTTAACGTGAGCGGCGTATCGAAGAGGGTGAGCACGCCGGAGCCTTCGACCTGATCGCCTTTGGCCATCGTCAAGCGGTCCTCCAAGTGCACCCGCCCAGACCGCACTTGCTTGAGCGCCTCGAACAGCACCGCCAGTTTTATGACCGAAGCGGTCGGCACGGGCGTATCGGCGTTCACGGCTGCCATCTTGCCGCTGTTCAGATCGATCGCGTAGATCGCGGCCTTACCGGCGTGCTGTGCAATCATCGCAGCGAGCTGCGTTTGCAAACCTGCGTCGGTGTGGCTAGGCGCGGCGGCCGCAAGCATCGCGGCAAGCAGGGCCGACTTAACCACCGGCCATCGCTCCGACGATCAGGTACGGCTCTGCGCCGCTGATCACCGCATCGGGCAACGGCATCGCGGCGGGTTCGTGCGAAAGATCTTTTCCGCAGGCAAAAAAGCGCACGAACGCGCGCCGCTTGCCCGTTGCACGATCGCGAATCGTGCCGGCGAGCGCGGGATAATGCGCTTCGAGTTCATCGAGCACCGCGGCGTGCGTCGCGCGGCCGCCGAGGTCGAGCTGCACCTCTCCGTCGACGCGCGCGAGCGTCTTGAGATGTGCGGGCAACACGACACGGATCACGCGAGCGTTTGCACCTCGACCGAGAGCACGGCCGGCAGATCGCGAACGATTGGTTTCCACGAATCGCCCGAATCGGCCGATGCGTACACTTGCCCGCCGGTCGTGCCGAAGTAAACGCCGCACGCATCGAGCGAGTCGACCGCCATTGCGTCGCGCAGCACGTTCACGTAGCAGTCGCTTTGCGGCAAACCGGCAGTAAGCGGCTCCCATTCATCGCCGCCGGTGCGGCTGCGGTACACGCGCAGCTGTCCGTTCAACGGAAAGTGCTCGGAGTCGCTCTTGATCGGAACGACGAAAACGGTGTCCGGTTCGTGCGCGTGCACGTCGATGCAGAAACCGAAATCGGTGGGAAGATTGCCGCTGACCTCTCGCCATTGCGCGCCCGCATCGTCGGTGCGCATCACGTCCCAATGCTTCTGCATGAACAGCGTGTCGGGCCGCGAGGGATGCTGCGCCAGGCGGTGCACGCAATGTCCGACCGGCGCTTGCGGATCCGGAATCTGCTCCGAACGCAAACCTTGGTTGATCGGCAGCCATGATGCCCCGGCGTCGTCGCTGCGAAATGCGCCGGCGGCGGAGATTGCGGTAAAGATCCGCCGCTCGTCGCGCGGATCGAGAATGATGGTGTGCAGGCACATGCCGCCGGCGCCCGGCTGCCATGAGTTTCCCGTGCTGTGTGTGCGCAGCCCTGAAAGTTCGTGCCAGCTCTTCGCACCATCCGTGCTTTTGAACAGCGCCGCGTCTTCCACGCCCGCGTAGACTGTTTGCGGATCGGTAAGGGACGGTTCCAGATGCCAAACGCGCGCGAACTCCCACGGATGCGGCGTGCCGTCATACCACTGATGCGTCCCCGGAACGCCGTCGTACGTGAAATCGTTGCCCGCCGGAGCCCAGGTGACCCCGCCGTCGTCCGACCGCTGAATCTGCTGGCCGAACCATCCGCTGCTTTGTGAGGCGTAGACGCGGTCCGGATCGGCCGGTGAGCCTTTTACGTGATAGATTTGCCAGCCTGCGAAATGCGGGCCGCTTACATTCCAGTCTTGGCGCTTGCCGTCGGATGTCAGTACGAAGGCACCTTTACGCGTGCCCACCAAAACGCGCACACTGCTCATGACCGGTTCGTTTCACATCCCGTGCGGCGGCCCTGCAGCGCCTTGCGCGATGCGTTCCAAAAATTTGTGCACGAACCACAGCGCAATGCGGTTGTGAAAACCGGCGGCTACCGTTTCAAACGCGTGGTCGGCCCACGGCAGTTCGATATACTCGACATCCACACCGTCGGCGCGCAATGTCTCGCGAAGGAGATGCTCGAAACCCAAGTCGACGACATGGTCGCGCCCGGCTGCGATCATCAGCACGGGCGGCATGCCCGCGTGCACCGCATAGCGCGGCGATGCGGAGCGGTAACATTCCGGCACTGCGGCCGGTGTGCCGCCGCAGAGTGCGCTCATGATTGCGCGCGCGTTGATGATGTCGGGATGCGAAGGATAATCGTATCCGAGCGCAAGGTCGACCGGGCTTTGGTACGTGATGACGCCCGCAACGCGGCCCGGACGCAGCGCGGCGGCGATGAGAGCGAGCTGAGCGCCGGAAGAATGACCCAATAACACGATGCGCTTGTCTTTGAGGGCGTCGATCTGCCGCAGGATCGCATCGCGCTGCGCCGGCCAGCGGAATGCGGGCGCATGCGGATACTGCAAAGCGATCACGCGGAAACCCCACGACGCAATCCGAGCGTTCATCTGTGCGTCTTTGCCGGGGGCGCCGCGCTGCCAAGCCCCGCCGTAAATCGCCAGAACCGTTAGCGCGCCGCCCGGCGGCACGGGACGATCGTCAACGGCAAAAAGCGCCTGCAGCGGCACGCGCGGCCCGTGGAGCGCATACGCAACCGGCGGTACCAGCGTGAACGCCAAAGCGCAGCCGGCCAGAACGATCGTAACAGCGCCAAGCGGTGTTCGCGGAGCGTACGCTGCCCAGGCAAGCACGATGCCGTCGAGCACGGCGAGCAGCGGCCAGAGTTCGGTTGCGCCGACGGTGAGCGCGAAGAGCGGTATTACGGGGCCGGGCACGACGATCCAGATGCACACGAAGAACGCCGCGGCGGCGGCGATCGGCCGCGAATTGCCGCTAGTGCGGATAGTTTCCCGGGTCAGGCTCCGTCATAATTGTTTGGTTCGTCTCGAAGAAGCTGGATTGATGCACGGGGCGCGGCGTGGGAGCGATCGTTTCGAATGCGATGCTCGCCTTTTCGTAGTGATGTTCGCCCACGCCGATGGGACTCTGCGCGGATTCCGAAGCGATATACATTGCGCCGTTGACTTCTTCGAATGTCACCAGCCACGGCACGCTCGAACCCGTGAAGTTGCCGGCACTCAAGAGCTGCCGCGTTTGATACGTCTCGCGGTCGACCCAGAGTTCGCGCAAGCGCAGCCGATCGGGGTCGTGCGCCGGCGTGAGCAGCAAGTGATAGCAGTCGTGCCCGTCGATTGTCTGCACGCCGGAGAGTGCGATCGTGTACGCTCGCGTGCGAGTCGAAACGACGGCGATCGTCTTCATGCCGCCGGCGCTGGAAAGCTCGCGCGCCTTTGCATCCGGAACGGGATCGTTGAACTCTTTGCGGATCTGCGCGACAAGGGCGCTGGAGGAAGGCGTTTGTTCGTCCTCGGCGGCGGCATTCAGGCCGAAGGCGTAGGTCGGCGAAAGCTTGGGCACGCCCAAATAGTCCACCGCCTCGCCCGGGTTGCCCACCTTTTTGTCGATGATGACGCGGCCCTGACGTTTGGGCTGAAGGTGCAGCACGAAACCGACCGGCGTCGGTGGCGCGGCCTGTTCTTCGTCGCTGACGGGGTTCACGTCGATGAGATCGTTCTGCGCGTCGTACGTTACGTGATAGTGCCGGGTTTTCGCGACGCCCGACTCCGTCACGTTCACCGCGATCGTGTAGCCCAGGTACGCCGGATAATGCTGCGCGCCCCACACATGGCGGGCGCGGTCGAAGATGGCGTACGCGTCGGGCGGCGGCGCTTGCGCAGCCGCGGGCATTCCCGCCCAAGCAAGGACGGCGAGCGCGGCGGTTGCAGCGGCGAGCGCACGAGGCATATGGATAGATTACCCGCTCAACGCGCGGGCTCTTCTATGCGAACGTCCGTTTCAGGTAGGACCTACGGTGAAAGCAAGCGGCGCGGGCGCCGGAATTCGCGAGAGGCTAGGGCGCCTGCCCGTCTAACCGATGGAGCATGGCAACCGAACTGCGCGACTTTCTCGAGCTGCCTTACGGCCAGCTCGAAGAGATGAATCTCGAGGCAAAAGAACACCGCAAAAAGCGCGTCGACACCGGCAAAGTTCAAGAAAACCGCTTGAAATACTTGACCGATGAAAAACGGATCAAAGCGGTCACCGTCCTGTTCAGCGATCTCGAAGGCCGGCTGCAGATGCTGGACTACGACAAAAAGTTTTTGCTCAAATCGCACGACAATCTGACCTTCGACGGTTCGTCCATCCGCGGTTTCACCGCGCAGCGCGAGAGCGATCTGCGCTTGTTCTTGGATTGGGGTTCGTTCTATTGGGCGCCGGCCGACATTTTCGGGCCCGGTAAAGTGCTCGTATTCGGCGAGGTTGAGGATCGCGAAGGCAATCCGTATGCCGCCGACGTGCGCGGGCTTCTCAAAGCGCTCTCCAACGATCAGTTCGCGCGCAACGGCTACACGCTCAATGCCGCAAATGAAATCGAAGGCTTCCTTTTCAGCGGGTTAGACGCCGAGCGCCGCTTCCACGAAACCGGCACGTTCGATTACGCCAATACCGGCGGATACTATCATTCGCTTCCCGGCGATCCGCTGCGCACGTTCATCGACACGGTGGCCGAAGTGCAGCGCGCCATGGGCTTTCAGAACGAAAAGGATCACCCCGAAGTGGCGCCGGCGCAGTTTGAGATCAACTACGAATACGGCGAGGTCGTTGGGGCCGCCGATCAGATCCAACTGTACAAACTGATCTGCCGCCAGGTGGCCACGAAGCTGGGCATGACGGCGAGCTTTTTGCCTAAGCCCGTCGTCGGCGTCAACGGCAACGGCATGCACACGAACGTTTCGGTGAGCAAAGACGGCAAGAACCTCTTTTGGGATCCGGACGGCGAAGAAAAACTTAGTCCGTTCGCCTGGCAGTTCGTCGATCGCGTTCTCACGGCGGGCCAAGACGTTTGCTTGATGCTGAACAGCAGCGTGAACGCATACCGCCGGCTGGACCCGCACTTCGAGGCGCCCAATCAAATCAAAGCTTCGGCAGTCGATCGCGGATCGATGGTGCGCATTCCCATCGGCAACGAACGCAGCTCGCGCGTCGAAGTGCGCTCCGTCGCGCCCGATGCCAACCCGTACATGGTGATGCTGGCGGTGTTCAAAACCGGATTGGAAGGCCATATCAGCGGCGAGAACAATCTGCGCCAAGCCGAGCGTTATCTGCCCGACAACATCTACGACGCGCTCGCGAACTTCCGGGCATCGGCTTGGACGTCCGAGCTGCTTGGCGAAGAGGTCAAGGCTCGCTATGCCGATTTAAAACAGGCTAGCGCCGACCGGTGCGCGCGCCTGCTCGGCACCTTCGTGAAACCGCAAGAAGTGCAGTACCACCACGAAGTCTATAACCAGTATCTTTGGAACTTGTTTTAACGAGAAACGCTGGCGCGCATGCTTGCTTGATGGGTGGAATTAGCGGGTGCGCGCGACATGCGTTAAGAGTCAAACACCTTTCTAATCCGGCAAGCTTCCGGCGCCGACTAAACATGCATGAAGACCGTTCATGCGTTACGACTCGCACTGCTTTTTGCGTTCATCGCCGGTTCTGCCGCGTGCTCCGGCGGCGGCGGACAAGCCGCGTTGCCGCAGACCTCCAAACCCACCACCGGCGAGGGACTATACTCGTCCTCAGGGACCGCCCTAACGGTCACGGGTAAGGTTGTCGGCTTTATGTCCGGCGGCTTTGAAATGCAAGGCGGCAGCGGATTCGGCTATTTTAATGTTTATACGACTTCATCGACCGTCTTCATCGGCGCAAAGCCGTTCCTGGGCGAACAGATTGCCGCAACGGGAACCGGCAGCGTCACCACCTCGATGACCGCTACGCAAGTTGCGCAGGGAGCGGTGCTCGGCTTTACCGCCCCCATCGTTGCGCTGATCAGCGGCGGGTTTGAAGTGCACGGGCCGCCCGGAGTCGGCTACTTAAACGTTTGGACGAATGCGGGCACGCGCGTGACCGGGCCGCAGCCGTTCGTGGGCGAAACCGTCACCGTTGCAGGCACGGGCTCTTACAGCACGTCGCTGACCGCGCTCACGGTGGCGCAATCCGGCGGCAGCACCGCGAGTCCGTCCGCATCGCCGTCGGGGTTGCCGTCCGGATCGCCGGCGCCCGCTGCAAGCGCTACGGCGAAGCCGGTGTCGACTACGGCGCCCAGTCCCGCGCCGAGGCCTACGCCTACGGCTACGCCTGCGATAGTTTCGCAAACGGGGTTGACGCAGCCCGTTCAGAGCGCGTTCATGCCCAGCAGCTGGGGCAAGATCAGCGCGATGCAGGTGTTCGACGACACGGCAGACGGCTATATCACCCAAGCTGCTGCCGCGGCGAACGGCAATCGCTACTCGGCGGTCTGGGGAGCGCGCAACAACATCGGCACGGCATGGCTTACGAGCAATCCCGGGCTGCAAACAGCGTACTATAACGCCCTCGAAACCGATGAAAGCCCCACCGGCTGGGGCGCGATCGGACACACACTGACGTGGTGGCAAAGCGTTCATCCGGACTGGGTGTTGTACGCATGCACGGCGAGCGGCTCGGTGTCGGCAAATCCCGCGTGGGTTCCGGGTTTGAACAACGTCCCGCTCGACGTTCACAACCCAGCGGTCGTGGATTACCAAGTGCGTTTAATGGCGAACTACGCGCATCAGTTAGGGTATCATGCGCTCGCAATCGACGAAGCGACGTTCTGGCAATCCGATGCGGGCGCCGGTTCGGGCTCATACGGCTGCGGCATCCATCAAAACGGATCGTTCGTGCGCCGCTACACCGGCGTGATGGATGCCAATTGGGCTGCGGATGTCGTCGCCTGGGTAAAACAGGCGCATGCGCTGCTGACCACCGATCCGGTGCTTGCGCCTTACCGCCTGAAGCTGATCGTCAACCATCCGGCGACGACGCTGACGACGCAAGAACAGGCCTTTCTCTCGAACGTCGATGCGGTTTTAAACGAAGACGGCTTCAGCTTCTACGGCAACTACATCAAGGGGTCGGCATCGTACTTCACCCGCGCCGTGAATTGGGCGACGTATGCGCAGCAGCACGGCGTCGCCGTACTCACCAACGACAATTGGGGAAGCCTGAACGTGGGCACGCCGCAGATCGAATGGTCGGTCGCCACGTATCTGATGGGCAACGAGCAAGCCGAGTCACTCTTTGCTGCGAACTCGAAAGGGTACGGCGTGGAGAATTGGCACAGCCAATATACGGCGAATACCGGCGCACCGTGCGGCGAGTATTACAGCGCGCGCGATTCGAGCAACCCCAGCATCTACTACCGGCGCTTCGCAAATGCGCTCGTTGTCGTGAACGGCGGATCGGGATCGAACAGCGAGGTCGCGCACCTTCCAACGGGACACGTCTACACGGACTTGTTCGGCCGGGCAGTAAGCAACCCGCTGACGATCGGCTCGAACGACGGCTACGTGCTCATGACCTCGAACGGATGCAACTGAACGCGAACAGGTGTTCGGGAGTTTTTGGGGTAGTCAGAGCGTCTGGTAGGCGATATACTCTAACCTGCTTTTAGCAAACCCAGCCCCGGTATCCGGTTCTGGTAGTGACGCGTCTTTTTTGGACGCGTCACTTCGCTAGGGTCACGCGTGCGCCACGCGACGTGACCGCAACCACCTAGTGAAAGGGACGAACATGGCTACGAAACCCAAACGCGCGGTCAAAGAACGCCGCGTCAAACGCAAGCCCTGCAACTTCTGCGCCGACAAAGCGCTCGACATTAATTATAAAGATGTCGGCCGGCTTAAGAAGTACGTGTCCGAGCGCGGGAAAATTCTTCCGCGCCGCATTTCGGGCAACTGCGCCAAGCACCAACGTCTGCTTACCGTCGCGGTAAAACGCGCGCGTGTGATCGCTTTTCTTCCTTTCGTTACGGAGTAATCTTGAAAGTAATCCTCTTGAGCGATGTAAAGCCGCTCGGGAAAAAAGGCGCCATCGTCGAGGTGGCGGAGGGCTACGGCCGCAACTTTTTGCTGCCGCGCAGCCTTGCGGCCGAGGCGAGCAAAGGCGCCATGGCGATGCTCGAACAGCAAAACAAAGCGCAGGCCAAGCGTGAGGCCCAAGCGCTTGCCGATACGCACGAGTTAGCGAAATTGCTTGAGAGCAAGCCGCTGGCGGTGCGGGCGCGCGCGGGCGGAAACGGCCGGCTCTTCGGAACGGTCACGAATTCCGATATCGCCACCGCGATCACCGAAACGTTCGATATCGACGTGGACAAGCATAAGATCGAAGTGAAAAGCAGCATCAAAGCGCTGGGAAGCTATCCCGTCGAAATTCGCCTTGGCAAGAATGTCGTCGCCAAGACGATGGTGAGTGTGGTCGCCGGATAGGCCTATGGCCGCCGCCGGTGAGAATCCCTACACAGCCCGTTTTCGCCGCAAATTCAGCAGCGAAGACGAACTGAGCCGTTACGTCGGCGCGTTGTACGACGTGCTCGCGGGAACGATCGGGCCCGACAAGTTGGTTCTGCGCGCCGGCAAGATGCACGCTCTCAAAATGATGCGTTCGCAAGCGTTGCCCGATCGGGTGTGCGCGTTGCAGCGGCTGGTGTTTGAGGATCCGACGCTCGAACGCGTGACGGGGCGCGCCAATACGCGCCGTGTGATTGCCGACATCGAAGAGCGCTTGGCCGACCTCATCGCGCAGCGCAGCGTCGAAGACACGATCGAACGCAAGATCAACGCGAAGATGATCGAGCGTCATCAAGATTATCTCAAGGACCTCAAGCTCGAGGCGCTGCGCGAGGACTCGGGCCCCGAAACACCCGTGACGCAGAAAAAGCTGGAAGACCTCGAGAAGCTGAGCGGCAGCGGCCTTTCCGCCTCCGCGCTGCAATTGCTGCGGCCGCAGTCGTTGAAAGAAGTCGTCGGACAAGAGGCCGCGATCCGCTCGCTGCTGGCGAAAATCTCTTCGCCATATCCGCAGCACGTTATCCTCTACGGGCCGCCGGGCGTTGGAAAGACCACCGTCGCGCGCCTGGCGTTGGAAGTGGCGAAAGCCCGCGCGTACACGCCGTTCAGCAAGGCTGCACCCTTCGTTGAAGCCAGCGGCACGACGCTGCGCTGGGATCCCCGCGAAACCACGAATCCGCTGCTGGGCAGCGTTCACGACCCGATCTATCAGGGCAGCCGGCGCGAATTCGCTGAAAGCGGCATTCCGGAACCAAAACTCGGTTTGGTGACGCGGGCACACGGCGGCGTGCTGTTCATCGACGAGATCGGCGAGATGGATGCGCTGCTGCAGACGCGCCTGCTCAAGGTCCTCGAAGATAAAAAGGTGACGTTCGAGTCGTCGTATTTCGATGAGAGTGCGCCGAACGTTCCCGAGTACATCAAGCGGCTGTTCAAAGAAGGCGCGCCCGCGGATTTCATTTTAATCGGCGCGACGACGCGCGAGCCGGAAGACATCGACCCGGCCATCCGGTCCCGGTGCGCGGCGGTCTATTTCGAACCGCTCACGCAGCACCAAATCGTTTCCATCGTGAATGCTGCCGTGAAGCGCTTGGGTGCGAAGGCGGCGCGCGGCGTTGCCGCGCTGATTTCTTCCTACACGATCGAAGGGCGCCGGGCGGTGCAGGTTGTGGCCGACGCTTTCGGACACGCGCTTTACCGCATGGGAACAAAGTCGGACCGCGTGACCATCGGCGAGTCGGACGTACGCGATGTCGTGCAATCCAGCCGCCTGGTGCAGCATACGCTGGTCAAAGGGCGTGCGCTGCGGGAGATCGGAAAAACGTTCGGTTTGGGTGTGCTGCACTATCTGGGCAGCATCATCGAGATCGAAGCGGTCGCGTTTCCCGCGTCTGCCGCGGGCAAAGGCACGGTGCGTTTTAACGACGCGGCGGGCTCGATGGCGAAGGACAGCGTTTTTAACGCGGCCGCCGTGCTGCGCTCGGCCACGGGCTTGGACACGGCGAATTACGACCTGCACATCAACGTGATCGGCGGGGGAAACATCGACGGTCCCTCCGCGGGTCTGGCGATCTTTCTCGCGCTCTACTCGGCGCTCACGAAAAAGCCGCTGCCGCAAGACGTCGCTATCACCGGCGAGCTCTCGATTCAGGGCAAGGTGCGTCCGGTCGGCGGAATCGTGGAAAAACTGTATGCAGCCCGCCAAGCCGGGATGCGCGCGATTCTGCTGCCTAAGGAAAACATGAACGAAATCGATCGCACGCTGGCAGGAATCGATGTGGTCTCGATCACCAGTGTCGACCAAGCATTGCGCGCGGTATCTGTCCACAAGAATTCCACAAGGCGCGCGGTGCGTGGACGGCGGACTACTTCCACGCGCACATGACCGTTTCAAATCTGCCCGTCATCGACCGGATCCCGCCGCAAAACCTTGAGGCGGAGATGGCACTTATCGGCTCGGTCCTCGTCGATCGCGAGATCATGGGCATCGTCAGCGAAATCGTGCACCCCGAAGACTTCTACGCGCACGTTCACGAGTCGATCTACGGTGCGCTGATGCATTTGTTCGATCGCGGCGAACCGCTGGACAAAATTACGCTCGCCGAAGAGCTCAAACGCCGCTCGCAGCTCGAGAACGTGGGCGGCTTGCCGTATCTGTCCTCGCTCATGGACACGGTGCAAAGCGCTGCATCCGCGGCGTATTACGCGAAAATCGTGCGCGAAAAATCGGTGCTGCGAAATTTGATCCACGCCGGAACGCGCATCACGCAGCTCGGCTTCGAGCATGAAGAAGATGTGGAAGGCGCGCTCGATCAGAGCGAGCAGATGGTGTACGAAATCGGCATGCGGCAGAATACGGGCGAATTCACGCCCGTCAGCCGCCTGCTCAAGCCCGCATTCGAACACATCGACAAACTTTTTCACAGCCGCGGCGACCGCACGGGCCTCACGTCAGGCTTTCGCGACATCGACGAGATGACGACCGGCTTTCAACCGGGAAACTTCGTCATCGTCGCGGCGCGGCCGGCCATGGGCAAAACGTCGTTCGCACTGAACATGGCCGTGGCGGCGGCGCGCGAAGAATCGGAACCGGTCGCGTTTTTCTCGCTGGAGATGTCGAACGACGAGCTGGTGCAGCGCCTGATTTGCGCCGAAGCGCACATCAGCATGCACGACATGCGCCGCGGCAACATTAAAACACATCATTGGGAAAAAATCTCCGATGCGATGGGCGTGCTCAACGATCTTTCAATCTATCTCGACGATGCAGGCGGCCTTTCCGTCTCGGAGATACGCAGCCGGTGCCGCCGCTTAAAATCGGCGCACGGCCTTTCGGCGGTTTTCATTGACTACTTACAGCTCGTGCGCCCCGGGGTTCTGAGCAAAGGCGCGAACCGCAACGAAGAGCTCTCAGACATCTGCCGCACGCTCAAGATGACCGCAAAAGATTTGAAAGTGCCGATTATCGCGCTGGCGCAGCTGAACCGGGGCGTGGAAACGCGCAGCGACAAACGGCCGATGCTCAGCGATCTACGCGACAGCGGTTCGCTGGAGCAAGAATCGGATATGGTTGCGTTCCTTTACCGCGAAGGCTACTACAACAACGACGCGCAGGATCCGGATTTGACGGAGTTCATCGTCGCCAAGCACCGCAACGGCCCCACCGGCATGGTGAAGTTGCGTTTTCAACGCGAATATACGCTGTTTTTGCCGTACGGCGACGAAGGCCACTACCCCGCGCCGCTGTAGGCGTGGCGCCGGCGTTAGCCGCGCATCGATTCCATCAGTGATTCCCAGTCCGTGCGCCCGATACGCAGCTCGCTCTCACCGTGCTGTGCCAGCGGCTTCGCGGGCAGACGTTCGCGCGCGCCGAGATCGCGCGCGGACGTGTCGATATAGAGCAGGCCCGTGACCAGTTCGCCGCGACCGCGTGCTTCGTGCATTGCGCGCATCGCGCCGCTGCGGTCGGTCGGATCGTAGTCGCGTTCGAGTTTGCGCAACAGCACGCGGTAACCGTCGTCGAACGCGATGTCGATAACCGTGCCCGGTTCGTAGTCCACCGCGATCTCTTGCCGTCCCACGATGAAGTCCGGCGCATGCAGCGGGTTATGATGGTCTTTGATGTAGGCGTAACTTTTCGTCGAGCCCTCATGGTCGTTAAACGTGACGCACGGGCTGATCACGTCCAGAATCGCCGTGCCGCGGTGTGAAAACGCCGCTTGCAGCAGCGGAATGAGTTGTTTGCCGTCGCCGGAAAACGACCGCGCGACGAATGTGGCGCCGAGCTCGACGGCCAGGCCGCAGACGTCGATCGTTTCAAACTCGTTGACTTGCCCTTTCTTCAACACCGAACCGCGATCGGCCGTGGCGGAGAATTGGCCTTTCGTCAAGCCGTAGCAGCCGTTGTCTTCGATGATGTACGTGCAGTCCACGTTGCGCCGGATGAGGTGGCAGTATTGCCCCAGGCCGATGCTCGCGGTATCGCCGTCTCCGCTCACGCCCAGTACCATGAGTTCCCGGTTCGCGAGTTTGGCGCCGGTCGCTAAGGAAGGCATGCGCCCGTGCACGCCGTTGAGGCCGTGCGCGCGGTCAACGAAATACGCCGGCGTCTTGGAGGAGCAGCCGATGCCGCTCATCTTCGCAAGTTTGTACGGATCGACGCCGTAATCGTAAAGCGCCTTGACGAGGTGATTGGTGATCGAGTTATGTCCGCAGCCCGCGCATAGCGTGCTGGGCGCGCCCTTATAAACATCGCGCGTGAGCCCAATGATGTTGACGTTTTCCGTGGTCATGCCGGCACCGGTTCTTCCAAGGCGAGCAGCGGGCCGGTGATCGCGGATGCGTCGATGGGCACGCCGTTGTAGTGACGGATCGAATGCACGCGCTCGAGCAGATGCGCGGGAAGCTCCGTGCGAAGGATTCCGTAAAGTTGGCCGTCGCGGTTTTGTTCGACGACATACACGCGCTCGTGCCGTTCGACGAACTGCGTGACTTGCGGTGCCAGCGGCAGCGCGCACAGACGCAGATAGTCCGCCTGCAAACCAGCCTGCGCCAGGCGATCGCGCGCTTCGACGATAGCGTGATGCGTCGTGCCGTAAGCGATGAGCCCGGTGCTGTGGCCGCTTTCTTCAATGACCGGCTGCGGTACCGCAGCGCGCGCCGTGTCGTGCTTGCGTGCAAGCCGGTCGAGATTCGAGCGGTAGACGTCGGGGTTTTCCGAATACGCCGCGTTTTCGTCGTGTCCGGAGCCGCGCGTGAAGTATCCCGCGAGCGGATGTCCGGTCGCGGGGAGGGTGCGGTATGCAATGCCGTCGCCGTCAACGTCGCGGTAACGGCCCCAAGATTCCACCGTCGCGAGCGCGCCGGCGTCGAGCACTTTGCCGCGATCGAACGGCGCATCGGGATAACGCAGCGCGTGAGTCATCCAGCGGTTCATTCCCAGGTCCAAATCGCTTAGAACGAACACTGGCGTTTGAAAGCGGTCGGCGAGATCGAACGCCTGCATTGAAAACTCGTACGCGTCGTCCACGGTTGCCGGCAGAAGCACGATGTGTTTGGTATCGCCGTGCGAGAGCGTGTACGCGAATTGCAGATCGCCCTGCAGCGTTCGCGTCGGCAAACCCGTCGACGGCCCCGCGCGCTGCACGTCGAAGATGACGCCGGGAAGTTCGGCATAGTAGCCCAGCCCGGCAAACTCCGCCATTAGCGAGAGGCCGGGCCCGGAAGTGGACGTCATGGCGCGCGCGCCGGCCCACGTTGCACCGAACACCATGCCGATTGCGGCAAGCTCGTCTTCGGCCTGCACGATGGCGGCCTTACGTTCGCCGCTGCCTTTATCGACGCGATACCGCTCGGCGTAGGCGATGAACGATTCGCATAGCGACGACGATGGCGTGATCGGATACCAGGCGACGACCGTGCAGCCGCCCATGATGCAGCCCAGCGCCGCAGCGCTGTTGCCTTCCATGAGGACATACGCATCGGTTTTGCCGCTCATCGGCTCCAGCCGGTACGAATCGGTTTTGGGCAGGTTGGCTGCGGCATATTCGGCGCCCATGCGGACCGCTTGCATGTTGCTCTCGACGGCTTTAGGTTTGGTCTTAAACTGGGCCGCGAGCGCGGCTTCGATCGCATCGAGCGGAATGAACAACAGATGCGCGACTACGCCGACGTAAATCATGTTTGTCAGGTACT
This sequence comes from Vulcanimicrobiaceae bacterium, assembly GCA_046262595.1. Taxonomy (GTDB): domain Bacteria; phylum Vulcanimicrobiota; class Vulcanimicrobiia; order Vulcanimicrobiales; family Vulcanimicrobiaceae; genus DASSRQ01. The sequence continues at coordinate 18,651 of JBHEMM010000027.1, read as the reverse complement.
TGCGCATAGCGCCGTCCGCAATATGTTCTTTCGCGAGCTTCGCAAACGGCACCGGGTAATACGTTACATCCTCGCGCTCAGCGGTGCCGTTGCGCGGATACGCGGATTCGTGAATGACCACGCCGCCCGTGCGTACTTCCGATACGTCGTTCTGCCAGGTGGAGGCGTTGAGCGCTACCAGCACGTCGACCTCGCTGCTGCGGCATTGGTAGCCCTGCGGTGACACGCGCACGTCGAACCACGTGGGCAGACCCTCGATGTTCGAGGGAAAAACATTTTTCGGCGCGACGGGGATTCCCATACGGAATATGGCGTTCGTGATAACCAAGTTTGCGGACTGACTGCCCGACCCGTTGACGGTGGCGGCGCGTATGGTGAGATCGTTGACCGTACTCAAGAGCTATCCCCCAAGCCCGCGTCCAGATAGGTGCGGGAGAGTTTAACGTATTCGTCAGCGCTTATGGCAATCCAGTTGGCCGCTTCACCTTCAATGGCTTTTTTAACTTTTGCGGGCGCGCCCGCCGCGAGGACACCGGGCGGAATCTGCGCGCCCTCTCCAACGACGCTGCCTGCAGCGATGAGCGAACCTTCGCCGACGGTTGCTCCGCCGAGCACGACAGCGTTGCTTCCGATGAGGGCGTGGGCTTCGATCCGGCAATCTTCCATGACGGCGCAGTGACCGACCGTGACGTCATTGCCGACGATGGTGCTTCCGTGTTCGCTCACGTGGATGACGGCGTTGTCCTGAATCGAGCTGCGCGCACCAATCCGGATCGGGCCGTTGTCGCCGCGAAGCACCGCGCCGAACCAGATGCTCGCCTCGGCGCCCACCTCCACATCGCCGATGAGCACGGCAGTGGGCGCGACAAAGGCGCTCGGATCGACTTTCGGCAAACGCCCCCGGTATTCAATGATCATTTTCGCCCTCTCGCGAAGCGGTTTCGGATGCACCGTCATAACACCCCGCTGCGCGGTGTGAAAGCCACGCCGCGCCCAGAGGCCGGCGACCCGAATTACACGAGCGTGAACTTCGAATACGCCGGCAAAACGGGTCACATTCACGAGGTCGTGAACGTGCGCGGACGCGACCTTGCCAAAGTGGGCTTCGACGATCGCAAGATCGTCTATTATTACCTGGACGATCTCGAGTTGGACGCAGACGCGAAGCGCGGGACGTTTCACGACACCGGCCAGGCGTAGCTTACACCCCTTTACGGTTTCTTAAGCCGAAAGCAGGCATCGGCAAGCGGGACTAGGCAAGCGGTAAACTCCCTTTTTCATGCTTCGGGTCCATTCTGGCGGCTGTCTCGCTGCGCGAATCGTGATGCAGATTTCAGGATCGGTAGCTCGAGGAGCGCCGTGTCATCCACCTGTACGGTACGAAGTAGAGCGCAACACGCGTACGCTTCCCGATTCGCACACGATCGTGAATGCGCCGTTCTGCGCACCCGCTTCAAGCGCCGGCAGCGCGTGTTCGAACAGCGGATTACGCCAACCGCGATCGTACACGACGTAGCCGCGAAACACAGCCGGATCGGCGCCTAACACCGTCGCGTTCGGAAACGCCAACGCTTCATGTGCGAACCACTCGTCGTGCGTTGCGACCGGCGCGTCGCGCGGGACGCAAAGGAACGCGCGCCGCGCATCGGCCGGATGCGCAAAGGCCTGCAGGCGAAGATAGTGCGCCGGGTGCATCGGATTGAACGCCGCAAGAACGATGACGCAGGCGCCGCATGCGATTGCCCACCACAACGTCGCGGTGCTTTCCGAGCGCGCGCGCACGAGGAGCACCAGTGTCACGCACGCGCCGAGCAGCAATAGCGGCGCCCACAACAGCTCGTAGTGCATGCCCATGCGCCAAACGCTCCCATCGCTTGCGAGCAAGATCCCCGCGAGCGCCGGCAGCGAAAGAAGCGACCAGCGCGAGAAGATCGGCAAAAACGCGAGCGGCGCGAGCGCTTCCAGGAGATACGTCACGCGGCCGAGCGTTGCGGTTGCGGCGATCAGAGCGAGTGGATGCGTGAACAGCGCGAGCGCCGTCTGCACCGGCCCGTGGGCGAACGCGTAGTCGTAAAAGTGCGAGGGCGGCCACGAACCGATGCGGGGCAAGAGAACGAACGCATAGATCGCAAGAGCGCCTGCCGCGCACACGCTCAGCGCGGCGCCGGCTACACTCAGGCGCTCGGCTTCGGGCGGCTCGCCGATAAGCAAGCCGCGCTCGAGCGTTGTACGGCGCAGGAGCGCCAGCGCGCAAAGAGCGGCACCGATAAGCACGAGATCGACGTTTGCGTCTTCACGAACGCAAACCAGCAGCAGCGCACATGCCGCGAACCATCCCCAGCGCGCGCGATCCGCAGATAAAAACAGCGCAAGCAGCAGGGGCGGATAAAACGCGAGTTCGTGAAACTCCGAGAAGGCGCCGGCGAGCAGCGGCGGATACAGCAGCGCGAGAAATCCGCAGCGTGCGGGCCACGGCGAGGGGACGTACGGACGCAGCAGCTGCGCAAGCAGCAGCGGGCACGACAGAATCAACGCAATCTGCACGAACTGCAGGACGAGCGGCGTGCGCGTCAGCGCGACGAGCGGCCAAAGCACGGCGAGTATCGGCGAGAAGTGGAAGCGCAGATGCGTTCCGCCTTCCATCGCGTCGGAGAAGCCTTGCGGTGCGTGCGCGATAGCTTGCGCGAACGTTCCCGTATCGCTGCCGTAACTCCAAACGTCCCAGCGTACGACCGCCGCCGCACACAACAATGCCGCAACCCCTGCCGTGCCGAGCAGTAAACTGTGCGGCAAGGCGCCCGCGCCTTTGACGTCTAAGCGCATGCCCGCAGATGTTTTCTGGGTTGGCCGCTTTCGCCTTTTAGCGCGAGCGCCCGATCAAGTTGCGCCGCGCCGCTTCCACGAGCAATGCCGGGCGGCTCGGCATCCCGAACGCTTTGAGAATCGCTTTGATGTGATTTCGGATGGTGAAGCGGCTGCGCCCGGTCAGCGCGCTCATCTCCAGGGTCGTGCGTCCTTCGCACAGCATGCGGAAAACGTGCTCCTGCGCCGGCGTGAGGAGTGAACTCAGCGTCTCGCTCTTACCGTAGCGGTTCAGTTCATCGTAAAGCCAGCTCGCGCTGTAATTGCTCAGCTTCTCGCGCGCGCGTGCCAGCCACGTTTCATCGCCGGTTGTTTCGAAGAGCCGAACGGCGGCGCGTCCGGCACGCCAATCGTAGCGGATATCGCTGTACGTGCTCCACGCTTTTTTAAAGCTCGCAATGGCCGCTTGCCGGTTGCCGAGCTCCAGTTGCACCAAGCCTGACGTATAGTCGGCCTGCGCACTCAAGCGCCGATCCGTACGGAAATGCAGCAGCGGGTTCAAGGCCGGCGGAAGTTCCGAGAATTGCGAGAGGTAGTTCAGGGCCCGGGCCGCGTCGACAGCGGCGAACAGCTCGGCCGCGATGAGGAGCGCGACGGGCTCTTCGTTCGATGTCTTGCGCCAGTCGATGCGCATCAGGATCTCGTCCGCCTCGGCCAACTCGTCCCGCGACCAGCGCTGTTCGCCTAAGCAACGCGCGAGATACGCCCGATCGAGACAAATCATCGCCTGCCACGCCGAAGATGGGGCGGCGGAACGCGCAAGCTTCAAGAGGCGGAATGCGTTGAAGTAATCCCCCTCTAATGCGTAGCACCAGGCGACTGCCTTTTGCGTTTGAAACTTGTTGACCGTGAAATCCGCCGTCCACCGGTCGCCCAGCGCGCGCCGCTTCACGAACGTTCGCACTTCCGGATAATCCAGCTCGCGCGCTAAAACGGAGAGTGTGTGCAGCGACCAGATCCACGTTTCGATCTCGCTGTTCGCCGTTTCGAGCGTTTCCATCAGGCGCATTAAAATGCCGGCCGATTCAAAGAAGCGCCCGGCTTGAATCGCTATGCCGCTCTCGAGCGTCGCCGCCATGGCTTGGGCGCCCGCGGTATTCCCAGGGGCCATGGCATCCAGTTGCAGCCGCGCGTCGGCCAAGCGGTTTTCCAGAAGAAACCGCCGGCCGCGCCAATACGCGAGCTCCACGCCGAGGTCGCCGCGCGTTACCGCAGCGGCGCGATCGAAGTAGTTGTCGGCCGCTTCGAATTGATTGACGCGTGACTGGGCAACGCCCATCAACATAAGACGCTGCGCGTCGCGATGCGGTTCGAGGTGCTTGAGCCGCACCAGCAGCTGCATCGCCTCGCGCGGCGCAAGCCGCTTTAAAGCGATGCGCGCGCGCAGCAGCACCGCATCGGGCTCGTCGCTAGGCTTCGCGTCGAACGCAGCCGCCGCATCGGAAACGCGCGCCTGCGCAAGCGCCGCACTCATTTCACGAGCCAGCGGTGCTGCTGCCTCGCTGTTTCCAGCTGCTGCGCGTCCCATAACGCCTAGGTGCGGCAGCGAAACGAAGATAACCCGCTGCCGCATAGCTCAGTGGGACTATTTACCCGGCATTCCGCCGCCGGAGTCGGGCGGCGGCGGCGTTGCATCGCCCGCTATCCGCCCGCCATGCGGTAAAAATCCTTGGCTGCGTGTGCCGGGCGAAGTGCAAGCCGCCGCGGCGATCAACAAACCGGCGAACGTAAAACCGAGAAAAATCCGTCGAATCATGGTGTTTGATCCTTTTCGGCGATCCGGCTGTGCGGCCGGTCCTAACCGGACATGGCGAGGAAACACCATCGTAAGACGCTGTTGCGCGTGCCCGCGGCACGCACGAAAAGACGGGCTGTATGCGAATCGCATGAGCGCGGCAGGGCCCGGGCGCAGCCGCAATGTAATAGCCCAAACGGGCCATGCATGCCGGGTGTGGGAAAACTAGGCGCAACAGAAGCAAGCGCACGGTTTGCGCCTCTGCGCGCATCGGTGCTACACTCGCGCATCCACGTTCGAGCGACAGTAATACGCGTTGATGACGTTCGGCAGCATCGCCGCCGTTTCGGTGCCGATGCTGTCGATGAGCTGTTTTGCCGCAAGCGCGTCGCCGCTATCCGCGGCGGGCGCTACGAGCGCATCGCGGATTAACCCGGCCGATTTCTCGCCGTATCGTTTAACGAATGCGCTGATGCGAAAGGAATGCGTTGACGCAATCGACCCGTGCGCAGCCGGGATCAATGGCAACGCGTTTGTGCCGTGATCTATTGAATGTGAAGCGAAAATGGCGCCGCTCCCGTAAGGCCCAGGTTGACTGTCTGGGTGCAATCGCCCGATGCGCGGGGATAGGCGGAGATAACGACTGTCGCGTTTTGTTGCCCCGAGAACGTGTTCGGAGAGATAAGAGCGTAGGAAAGGGTCGCAATGCCGCTGCATGCGCCGGTGACTACGGAGGCGTTTGCCGCCGCAAATTCACTGAGAAACATTTGCGCGTCGGGCTGTACGCCGTTGACGGGCACGGTATCCACGTAGAAAAACTGCATGCCAGGCGTAAGAAGGTCAAGCGTAAGCGCTGCGGGCTGATAGCGAAACACACCGGCCCACGTGCTTGTTTGGGCAGCGAGCGACGTGTCGCCCGGGACAGGTGTCGTGCGGCCGCCCGAGCATGAAGCGGCAACCGCGAAAAACATCAAAGGCGCCAAGCGCTTGAACATAAGACTCTCCTCGCGCCATAACTTAACCGAGCGCGGTGTTTTAGGAGAGTACGTGCCCGAACGCCCAACGATAGCCGGTGTCCGCTGCCGTCAAAACGGTGTCTTTTGCTCGCTTCATGCCTAGGGCTCGCTAACGTTACTCTTAAGTAAAGTCGTATATCTGCGATGCATGATTGGTGAAGGTGGGTTTCCGGTGAAAGAATTTTAACGCGAGATAAATTACTGAAGCGTGCGACCGGTCCGGAGGTGCGCTTTCTTTATGTCGTTGGGCAGCCCGGTTCAGGACGCTCCCGCTTTCTTCAGCAGCTCGGCGCCTTGCGTAGTCCCGCAAGCGCGAGCGTCATGCCCCTAATCGACGAGATATCGAGCGCAGAGGCCCGCGAATTTATCGCGCAGCTTTCAATGCCGCCCAAAGGCCGCCTCGTTATCGCGACCGCGTCCGACCCGCGCATGCCGACGCCGTTCGGCAGCAGCGCACCGGTGCACGTGTGTGAACTCGATGACATGGACCTCGCATTCGACCACGAAGAGATCGCGCGATTTTTCGACGGCTTAGCGTTCTCGTCGGACTTTCTGCCAGAGGTGCAGCGAATATCCGGCGGCTTCGCGGCAGGAGTCTCGCTGGCGCGGCGCTTGCTGCGCAACGAAGGCGAATCGGTAGCGCGCAACCTGGAAGCGCCCCCGTACCTTCCGCTCAAACGGCACGTGTACGAGCGCATCATCTCCGTGCTGTCTCCCGACGATCGCGCGGTGCTCGTCACGATCATTTCCATCGGCGACTCGCGAAGAGACATCTTGCACTTAGCGCTACCTGGGTGCGACATTGAAGCTGCTCTTCGGAATCTGACCAAACGCGGTTTGCTCGCGTACGCCGGCGGGCGGCTCTCAGCCACGCCGCTCGTCGCAGCAGCGGGGCGGGAACATTGCTCCCCAAGCCTCTCGAACGTGGCGCTCGGGACCATTGACGGCCTTAATCGCGGCGGCGCCTTTATCTCCGCGGCGCTCGTCGCGAGCAATATCGGAAACGCCCAATCGGCGTTCGAACACCTGCTGCGAGCGCCCGCTGAGCACATTCTACGGCCCTCCGTCGAGCTCGATGCCGTCCTTAAGACGATCCCGGAATCCTTAATCGCAACGAACGCGCGCGTCTGGATATGCTCTTGGCGTGTGCGCCGGTTTCGCATCGATATCCACGTTCTGATTGCCGAAGCCGAGGCGCTCCTGGACATGGTGGAAGATAGCGAAGAACCCGTCGTAATAAAGTCGCTGCGCGGCCTGCTGATGTTTCTCTACATCGAAGCGGGCGATTTCGTGCGCTCCGACGCACTCTTGGAGCAGATCTATCCCGGCGGAGAGCTTCCCGCTCCCTCGACGATGGATGTCGCCGATGTTGCGATCTGCGGTTACCGCGCGACGGGATATGCGCTGCAAGGGCGCTTAATCGAGGCGGCAATTGCGTTGCGGCCAGTTTCGGACCGGCTTCATAATTCCTACGTTCTCCAGACCGTCTTCAACATGATCGGCATCTCTAGGGCGCGCGGGAACGGCAATTGGCAGACCGAGCTCGTTTTGCACGCGCACGCCATAGAGATTGCCGGCCAAAGCGGCGATGTTTGGGCCCAGGCGGCGGCACTGGCGGAGTTTATCGGGGGAGCGGTCTTCGCTTGCGACTCGGCAAACGCGGATCGCGCCCGCAGCATGCTTCGCGATTTGGCGCGCGATCACGATGTCGGTCCCTTCGCTCAATACGGAGCGATCGCCGGCTGCCCTCCTGCCGCATGCGCAGGTTTCGGCCAGCCATACCTGCGTGCGCGGCAATTGCTTGTTGAAGCGTATTATGCCGGCTCCGCCGCTGAGGCGCGGGTCCGCCTCTTGGCAGGCATCGAGGCAGCAGATGTTTCGGGTGCTCTGACTTTGCGCATCGGAATGCGCATTGCGCTTGCGCCGCTGGTTCCGCAACGCCAGGCCGAGCTGCTGGACGAGGCTTCGGCGCTGGCGCAAATCACCGAGCTTCTGCCGGTATGCGGCGCGATTTCTCAGATGCGCGCCGGAGAGCTGCCGGCGCGCAACCAGCCGTTCCGCGCGCTGGTGCGGCACATGCGCGCGCTGCATGAGCAAGCGCCCGAAGAAAGCGACGTCGTGGTTAACGTGCTGGGCGGAACCGTGGAACGAGGCGGTCGTCCGGTAAACGTCTCACGCAAAGTGCTCGATTTGCTGACGGCGCTCTCGGTACGCAGCCGATCCGTCGAACGCGATGAACTTTGCGAAATGCTGTGGCCTGACGAAGAGCCGGGTCAGGCGGTGAACGCTCTTAAAATGACTGTGCGGCGTGCACGGCTCCAGTGCGGGGACGCACGAGTGGTCTGCTTTGTAAACAACGCGTACGTTCTGGGCGCCGACGTTGGAAGCGAGCTTCAAAACATTCGAAGCGCCTGCGAACTCGCGCTGAAGGAACCGGCAGTGCTTGAAGAACAACGGGAGGCGCTTGTGCAGATGTACGGCCGTCTCGCAAAAGGTGCTCCGGCGCACCTCAACGAGTACGAATGGTTCATCCCGACCGCTGCGATGCTGCAGAATTTGCAAGTCGAATTGTCGAGCGCTTTGGCGCGCGACATTATTCGCAGGGCGGACTTCCAAGCGGGCCGCGCCTTGACGCAAATGATGCTCGAATTCGACACGTGCGATGAGACGGCATGGGAGTTGCTTATCCGCTTGAACATGAGCGAGGGAAATACCGACGCCGCACGGCGCACATTTGCGGGGTACCGGCGCGTTCTGCAGGAGGAGCTCCGGGCCGCGCCTTCCGCACGTCTTGCTGAGTTGTTGGCCGGCTAGCCGCCGTTTACGACACCGCATCGCAACCGTGGCGACACCCTGCGGACACCGCGCTCCCCTATGATAAGAATGCCCTCCGCGGGTGTGGAGGGCATCTCTCCCTTCCGGGCTGCAGTACGTTGATCCCCGGAGACTCTGCGCGCGGGCGCGCAACGAAGTAGGTACACCGTGGATAGCCATTCCAGCCCCACGTCGAGTGAGCATATCGATCTGCTTTCGGCGGAGATGCGTGAACGAGCGGCTCAGTTAGCGAAATATCAACTCTTAGCGCAGCAAGGCCGCGATATTATCCTTTTCGTCCGCCGCCGGGACTGGAAAATATTAGAAGCGAATGCCGCGGCTTCACAAGCATACGGGTACACAAAAGACGAGTTTATAAGCCTTAGCTCAAAGGCAATCCTCGCGGAAACAGAAACGCGAAGTATAGAAGCGTATCTCGACCATCCGGAAAAGTTCGGCACCTATTTCGAATCAACTCACCGGCGCCGCGACGGAAGTACGTTTCGCGTTGAAATGTCGGCTCATAGTGCGATCATTGACGGCGAGGAGACGATCGTCAGTATTGCTCGCGACGTCACTGAGCGAAGCTTGGCACAGGCCGAACTTCAGGCAGTCGTCGAGACATCCCGTTTAAAATCGGAATTCGTAGCGACCATGAGCCATGAAATCCGCACGCCCATGAACGCTGTAATCGGCATGGCCGAATTGTTACTCGATTCGCCGCTTGATGAAGACCAGCGCAAATGTGCTACGGCCGTTCTCGAGTCGGGCGCGGCCTTGCTGCATCTCATAAACGATATTCTCGATTTTTCGAAGATCGAAGCCCAAGGCGTCGATGTGGACACAAGCAATTTCCGTTTGCTGACCCTCGTAGAAAGCGCCGCTCGTCTCTTTGTTCCGCAGGCAACCGCTAAGGGCATCGAGTTGATGACCTACGTGGACCCGAAGATACCGGCCGTATTAGTGGGCGATGCCGGGCGTTTACGCCAGATCTTGGTGAACATTGCCGGCAATGCTTTAAAGTTTACGCATAGCGGCTCGGTCGTCATCAATGCCATTCTGGAAGACCGCACTCCGGAAACCGCCGTCGTAAAGTTTTCCATCAAAGACACGGGAATCGGCATCGCACCCGAAAAGCACGCCTCGCTGTTTCAGCCATTTAGACAAGCCGACGGCTCGACGACCCGGAAGTACGGCGGAACGGGCCTTGGGCTCTCCATTTCTAAGGGTCTGGTTGATTTGTTCGGCGGCAGCATCGCTGTAGAAAGCGAAACGGGAAGCGGCTCAACGTTTTCCTTCTCGCTGGCCTTTAAACATGCGACCGACGCCGAACACCGCCCGCCCGATTTGAAGCAAATGCGCGGAATTGCCGTCGACGACGATCCGATCGCGCAACAGATTTACGCCGGCTACTTTCGTTCGTGGAATGTACGCGGCGATATCGCCGGCGAAACCGAGACGGCGTATAGGATGATCGAGGCTGCCGCCGCGGCCGGGGATCCGTACGAAATTGCCCTGATTGATTTCGCGATGCCGTACATGGATGGTATCGAGTTCGCCCGGCTCGTCAAGGCGAATAAAGATATCGCTGCAACCCGCTTGATTATGATCACCGCGTATGACCGGCCGGACAAGGGCCGTGAAGCAGTCGCGGCCGGATGTGCCGCATACCTGACAAAGCCGGTAATGCAGTCACTGCTGTATGACTGCATAGCGCACCCGGCTGTCGGCATGAGCGGCGTCGCCGGTCCCGCGACCAATCTTGGGGAAAAAAGCTTCGTGAACCGGCGGATACTTGTGGTCGAGGACAACGCAATTAATCTTGACGTCACGCTTCGCCAACTACGAAAGCTCGGCTATGCCGCCGAAGCCGTGACGGACGGAAGACAGGCCGTCGAGGCTACCCGGGACGGCATGTTCGACATCATTTTAATGGATTGCCAGATGCCCGAGATGGATGGGTTCGAAGCGGCCCGCACGATTCGTAAAGCCGAGGCGCGCACGGGAAAGCATGCGCGGATCATCGCAGTGACTGCGAACGCGCTTACGCAGGATCGACAGGCTTGTCTCGCCGCGGGAATGGACGATTATTTATCCAAGCCCGTCACGATTGACGAGCTTCGCTTGTCATTGGCGCGCGCGGCCCCTGAATGCGCCCTTGACTTGACCCGGCTTAACGAGTTGTTTGACGGTAACGTCGAGGAAATGCGAGATTTTCTCGACGGCGCGCTCCCCGTTCTCGATCAATCGCTCGCCCGGCTGGAATTTGCTAACAGCCTTGAAGGCCGGCTAGCGGCGGCACATGAGTTGAAGGGCGCGTGCGGCAACATTGGGGCCGTTGCGCTGGCGCAAAAGACCGCTGATACTTCGCTCGTGCTGAGCGGCGGAACGGAGGAGCGGGTGGACTACGTCGGCCTTCGGCGAGCCTATACGATGCTTGCCGACGCGATACAGATGGTCGGCACGCGATGAAAGCGCGCAAGATGACCGTCCTTATGGTTGACGATAACGAGTTGAACCTCAAGGTCTATAAGCGCGCACTTGCCGACCTCAGAACCGCGACGTGCGTGCCGTTCTCGCTGCCACAAGATGCTCTTGAATGGAGCAAGGTCAACGAGGCCGACGCGGTCATCGTCGATTATGATATGCCGGCATTGAACGGCTTGGAGTTCATAGAGGCGTTTCGACAAATGCCTCGCAATAAAGATGTTCCGATCGTCATGGTCACCGCGATAGAGGCGCGCCACATCCGGTACCAAGCACTGGGGCTCGGCGCTGCAGACTTTTTGACAAAGCCCGTGGACATCATCGACTTTCGCGCTCGCGTACAAAATATGCTGACCTTAGTGAGCGCGCAGAAAAAGCTGGCCGACCGGGCATATTCTCTGACGGCGGAGGTTGAAAGCGCCACTGCACGGATCGTTGCACGCGAGAAGGAAACCATTTACCGGCTAACGCGCGCCGCCGAGTTCCGCGACAATGAGACCGGTATGCATATCGTGCGTATGGCACACTTTAGCGCCGAGATCGGGCGCGCCCTCGGCCTCTCAAATAGCGAGTGTGACTTTTTGCTCATGGCGACGCCGATGCACGATATCGGCAAAGTCGCTATTCCCGACCGGATACTGCTCAAGCCGGCAAAATTGGACGCTGCGGAGTGGGCAATCATGAAACAACATACCATAATAGGTCACGAGATCCTGAAAGGCAGCGAGTCGGACCTTCTGCAAATGGCGGCGGAGATAGCGCTTTCGCATCACGAGAAGTTCGATGGAACCGGTTACCCGTTTGGCCTGGCTTCAACGAAGATCGCCGTAAGCGGCCGGATCTGTGCCGTCAGTGACGTTTTTGACGCGCTGACATCCAATAGGCCGTACAAAACGGCTTGGCCGACACATCGTGCCGTGGCCGAGATTGACGCCGGATCCGGTAGCCATTTCGATCCGGAAATAGTGCGCGCTTTTCACCAGGCGCTTCCGAAGATTCTCGCCTTTAAGACGGCCCACGAAGACGCCGCGGCGTAGTGCTCGCACCTCTCCGGTTGCGACAAAATGCCGGGCGCTCCGAACGCTTCGCAGCACTGCTTGTCGCCGCAGGGCTCATTGGCGCGACCCTTATTGCGATTCGTTTTGGGACGGCTATCGAAGCGCCCTCGCCCGCATTCATGCCCATCTGCGCTACGTTGTGGGCGGCCGCCGATCTGATTGACGGCTTATCTCTTATTTAGCCAGTTCGCGGCCGCCGGCAAAACGGCGTTTCTCTTCATCGGTGCTGCATATGCAACAACAGGCCTTTTCACGATCCCTTACCTGGCAGCTTTCCCCGGAGTGTTTCTACCGCTAAAACTGACACCGGGAATGGAACAGTTTTCCATCTGGCTTTGGACCGCTTGGCATTGCCTATTTCCGGCAATTATCGGCGTTTGCTTATCTTTCGATCCGGGTGTGAAGATGCGGCTGCCGGAGGCGATTCGCAAAATGGCCCTACGACGAACGTTGGCTGCAAGTTTCCTCATAGCGATCGTTCTGACAACCACGCTCTTTTTTAGTCGCGCATCCTTGCCGAGATTCGCGTTACACGGGCGTTTTCTGCCCTTATTTACGCACCTTGCCGCCCCCGGCCTAGCTCTGTTCGCTTTTCTTGTCATCGCAATTGTGTTGTGCCGCGTTAAGGCGCCGACCTCATTACAATACTGGCTTCTCGTCTCACTCTTAGCAATGGGGCTCGACGCCGGGTTAAACGGCTTTGCGCCTTCCCGGTATACGCTAAGTTGGTATGTCGGGAAAACGGAAACACTGTTCACCTCGAGCACCGTTGTCATCGCGCTGCTAGGCGAAATTTACGTTTTATTCCGACACTTGTCGAAGATGACGTTAACCGATCCCCTTACAGGAATACGCAACCGTCGAGGCTTTCAAGAAGCACTACAAGAGCGCATCGACGAGGGGCGTCGCGGCGGAACGTCCTTCGCCCTGTTCATCATAGACATTGACCATTTTAAGACATATAACGATGCGTATGGCCACGCTGCGGGCGACCTTGCCTTGAAAAGGGTCGCGGGTGCCCTGCAATCCTCGTTATTTTGCTCTTCTGACTTTATCGCACGCTATGGCGGCGAAGAATTCGTGGTTCTGTTGAGCCCGATCGCGTTTCAAGAAGCGTCTCGCGTCGCCGAGCGCCTGCGCAGATCCGTAGAATCGCTGAAAATCCCACATAGAGCTTCCGCAGCGGGACCCGGCCTAACGGTCAGTATAGGCGCCGCCTGCGCGGGTTTACCGGTGCTTCTCTCAGCGGCTGAAATCTTTGAAAAAGCAGACGGCGCACTGTATGAGGCAAAGGCGAGTGGACGCAATTGCGTATCCGGCTTGAGCAACGGCCTTTATCCGGCGCTTTTGACCGCCGGTCTTCGGCCGGCAGTGTAAGGCCTTCGCCGCGACACTCTTTGGACACCGCGTGCCGTTACGGTTGGGGTGCTCTGCCGGGTGTGAGGGCATCCCTCGGCTCCCTCCAGCTCCTTAGGACCTGTCAGTTCGGATTTAACCGCGTTCGGACAGAAGCTACTGTTATCTTTCCATCCAAAGCGCGAGTCGGCGCACGCGTGACCGGAATCGTAGCGGGCGGCGGCATGCCGGGAACGGGTCCGTCAATCAAACTGATGTTGACTCTCGATACCGCCTATCCGGTGAGCGACCTCCGAATCGATGAGCTGCCAGTCACCGTCGAACTCAGCCGCCGCGCCAGTAAGCCTTTATAATTCCGTAACAACGGATCGGCGCGCATGCTAACGTATGCCGTAACGCGATCGCGCAGTTTTTCAGCAGCTCGGCACCTTGCCCTCGGCGGCCTTTTCGGTATTACCGGCGGGGGGAAGTAAACTTCTGGAAATTGCCGGCCGGCAACGTGGAATGGATGGCTTACAACGCATGTGCTTGCATGCGCTCAAGGCGCTCAGGACGCGGCCGCCCGTTCAACGGGCGCGCTGCCCCAGGACGTAGTGGGGGCATGTTGAAGGTGGGCCAGGGCGCGCAAACTTACAACGCGTGTGCAGAATGTCGGCACCACACCGGTACCACACGTACCGCGCGACGCGAGAGCCCGAAATCAGGAATGCCGACGTAGCTCAGTTGGTAGAGCAGCTGTTTCGTAAACAGCAGGTCGCCGGTTCGAGTCCGGCCGTCGGCTCCAGCGCCGCTGTTCGTTAGCGGTCGCGCGCGACTTGCCCCGGCGTGATCGCCGGAGCATGATTGCCCCACGAGGTACGCTCGTGGTCGACGACGGCGGCGATCTCGGCATCAGTGAGCTGCGCAGCAAACGCCGGCATCTGCGCGGCGTAATGCGTCCCGTTTATCGTTTTTCCGGACAGTCCATGCAGCACGATCTTGACGTGCGCGTCGGCATCGCTTCCATTGACGACCGGATCCGCCGCGAGCGCGGGAAAGACGCCCGCAGCGCCCGCGCCCGAGGCGCCGTGGCACGATTGGCAGCTTTGCGCGTACACTTGTGCGCCGGCCGTTGCGAAGTCGAATCCGGCAACGTTTTTGCTTCCCTCGGAAGCGTTTTTGCCGACCGCGGCCGGCGCTTGCACGGCCGTTTGGGCGGCCGGCGCGTTCGCTGCGGCAAGCCCCTGGTTTTGTGAGAAGGTCGCCGTTTGCGCGAATGCCGGGGGTGTGCCGAAGTACTCCAATCCGTACCACGCGGCCCAGACGGCTACGACGGCGCAGAAAACCCACGTCCACACCGGAACGGGACCGCTCGATTCGGCGCGCGCCGGGTCGAACGGTTCGTCGGAGCCGAAAGCGTTGACGTTGAGCGTGACCGCGCCCCGTATCCGCGCGCCCGGCCTCAATCCGGTAACCGTTATACCCGGACCGTTCGCCACGGTGAACGGAATACGGCGCACGCCGAGGTTTCCGACAGCGTCGACTGCCTGGATGCGCAGCACGTGCTCGCCGTCCGCGATGCTCGCCGTATCCAGCCGGAACGTCGCGGGCGGCTTGTATGCGGCAAGCGGCTCCGCGGCATCGTCCAAAAAGATCGTGACGGACACGGGCTCCTGCCGGGTCAGCCCGCCGTGCGCGTTCAACGGTCGCTCCGCAGAACAAGCCGCTTGGGGTGGCCGGGATCCGTCTCGCCGGGCCGTATCGTCCAGAAGAGCGCCAAAACGATGACGGCGAGCGTTGCCGCCGCACCGCATGCGACGATAACCCAACCGAAAACGTCGTGCGGCGGCGCGTGCATCGGGATGCTATTCATTTTGCGCCGCCTTTGAGCAGCGGCACCTGTTTGAGCGCTTCAAGATACGCCACGAGATCCTGCGCGCTTTGCGCCGCCACCACCGTGCCGCCGGCGGGTCCGAAGCCCGGTGGAACGGGGACGACGATGTCGCCGGGATCCGCTTTGGGCTTGACCTCGAAAAGCCACGCGTACCGCGGCATGATCGAACCTTGCACGACGGCGCGCGGATTCCACAGGTGAATGTATTGCCACACGATGCTTGGCTGGCGCTTCGCGATGTTCGTGAGATCCGGACCGTTGCGGTGATCGCCCAACAGTTCGGGCGTCTCGTATGCATAATCGCCGGCGGCCGAAGGGCGCCCGAACACGAGGTCTTGCTTGAGCGGGCGCACATTCTGCGTGTGGCAGTATTCGCAGCCTTCGCTGACATACACGTCGCGCCCGCGTTGTTCTTGCGCACTGTACGGACGAAGGCCGGGCATCGGCGCCTCACCCGAGAGCGCGATGCCCGGAACGACGCCCATCAACACGGCGAGCAGACCGTAGACCACGGCGCTCGCCAGAACGATCGTCCACACGTTGCGGTTCATGCGCCGGCCGCCTGGCCGTGCGGCCGTTCGTACTTCAAACTCTCGCGCCCGGTTCCGAGGGTCATCAGATAAACATTATACGCAAACGCGATGTGCGCGAGGAACATGAGCGAACCGGCGAGCGCGCGGCCCACCCAGTAGGGGGCGGCCGCGTCGACCGAGGCGATGAACGGATTGCCCGCCGCCCACGTCAAGCCTTGAAGCGTTCCCGCGACCGAAAGCAGCACGACGTAGAGCGTGACGCCGATCGTCGCGAACCAGAAGTGCAGTCCGGTCGCGATCGCGCTCGGACGTTTTCCCGTCGCGCGCGGAAGCAGGGCATAGATTGCACCCCACGCGATGAACGTGATGAAACCGTACATCGTCGCGTGCGAATGGCCGATCGTGTAGTTCGTGAAGTGCCAGATCGATTGCAGGCTGCGAAACGCTTCGATGGTTCCCTGCGTCGATCCCAGAAAGTAGTACGCGACGCCGACAAGCAGAAACGGCAGCGCGTAGGAGCGCCGGATCGTTTCGTTGTTGCCGCGCATCGTCAGTGCGAAGTTCGCCGTTCCCGACCACACCGGAACCAGCATGCCGACGCTAAAGACGATCGCCAGCGTCTGGAACCACCACGGCAGCGGCGAAAACTCGAAGTGATGTGCGCCAATCACCGGATAAAAAACCAGATTCGTCCAGAATCCCAGCACGCCAAGCGCGTACGAATAAATCGGGCGGTTCAACAGCTTGGGAAGGGCATAGTACGTCACGCCGAGCGCGAGAAACGTGAACCACATTCCGACCGCGTTGTGCATGAAAAAGCCTTGCACTGCGACTTGTCCAAGGCCCCTCTGGTAACTCGGAATGATGGCGACCACGCTAAGGATCAGCGTGAACACGAAACCGCCGATCGTGTACCAGTTGGAAATGTAGATCTCGCGCTCGACGCGTTCGGCCACCGTTCGTACGATCGTCAATCCGCTCAGAAAAACGCCGAGCAGAAAAACGATCTTCACCCACCACACCCACTCGCGGTACTCTTGGTCGCCGTAGTTCATGCCGAGATCGAGCGTGACCGTTCCGCAGATCGCCGCAAGGTTATAACATGCGAGCGAAAGCCATGCCAGGCGTTTGTGCGCCACGGGAATGCCGGACGTGCGCGCGGCGATGTAGATAGCCGCGCCGGAGAGCGCGATGGACGCCCAGCCGTAAAACGTTCCGTTGGTGTGAATGGCGCGCAGGCGGCCGAACGAGAGAAACGGGCTCGTGGCCCAGTCGGGATACGGAAACTTGAAACTGAGCAGCAACCCTACCGCGGTGGTAAAGAGCAGCCAAAACGTTGCGGTGATCACGAACGAGCTGAACAGCGCACTGTCTTCGGGTTCGACGTTATCGCGCAGAAGTTCGACCGAAACGCTCAAAAAGTTCCTCCGCCGTGGCTGCCGTGCAAGGTGCCGCGTTACGCGTCCGCGCGGCGGTTCCTACGCGCGTCGAGCAGCGTTGGGTAGAAGCTGAGCATGCGCATGATCACCCTTGGGCATGGAACTGCAAGCGAGGAAGAACTTGCGGGCCTGATCCGCCGCGCGGGTATCGCATGGCTCGTCGATGTGCGCACCGTTCCGAAGAGCCGCCGTCATCCGCAGTTTTGGCAGGAAGCGATGGAGCATTGGGTGCCCGAACGTGCGGGAAGCGTGTATCGATGGGAACCGGCGCTCGGCGGGTTTCGCAAGAGCAGCGCCGACAGCCCGAACGTCGCGCTGCGGCACCCCTCGTTTCGTGCGTACGCAGACTATATGGAGACGCCTGCCTTTGCGCTCGCGCTCGACGAACTGATTGTGCGCGCCGAAGCCGCGCAGACGGCGATCCTGTGTTCCGAGACGGTTTGGTGGCGGTGCCACCGCCGGCTCATTTCGGACGCCGCCGTGCTGACCCGCGGCGTTGCCGTGGAGCACTTGATGCACGACGGCAAACTCCGGCCGCACGTTCCCACGCCGGGCGTTCGCGCGAGCGGCGACGGAACGCTCCGCTACGACGTCCTTTTCGATGCTGCCGGTGTGCAAGACGAGGGAGGCCGCTAAAGCAGGCTCAGGCGTCGGGACCGCCGTTCCAGGCAGGTTGAAACCAAATGCTGCCCCAGCCGTATGCTAGGCGTGAAGTTTCTGCCGCATTTCATTGTCCTGAGCATTGTCCTTACCGCCGCGGCTGCATCCGCGGAACCATACGCGGTCGCGGTGCCCGTGCTCAAAACGCCGCCGTCAATGAACGGAGCCATCGATCAGTCGTGGGCTTTAGCTGCGAAAGCGCCCGTGCTGTTCGACTTTACGTACGCGCGCTCCGGCGAGCCGACCACGGTGTACGTCGCGCAGGATGCCGGGGGGCTGGATTTCGCCTTTGAAGTGACGCAGGGGGCGCAGCTCACCGCATCGCAGCAGACCAATGGTGCGTGCTCAACGACGACTACGTTGCGGTCCGACTGTGGCCGCAAGGAACGCAAGGCTTTTCCTACGGTTTCTATGCGAACGCGCTTGGAGCGCGCTACCAATCCTCGAGCGAAAACTCGCAATACTCTCCCGAATGGACCGCCTCGGCACGCCGCAATGCAACGGGCTACATCGTTACGATGCGTATTCCGTTCAATGTTTTGCGCAGCGGCGGTTCGCATGATTGGCGCGTTCAATTCGAGCGATTCACCGTATCGACGAACTCCACGGAAGTGTGGGAACATGCGCAAGGGCAGCGCAATGCCGGCGATCCGTTTTATGCGGGCACGTTGAGCGGCATCGCGGCCTCCTCACAGGGTGCTGCTTCGCGCCCGAAACCGCGCTTGCAATTGTATGCGCTCAAAGAGCTGACGACGCCGGCGTATGGCGGCCCAACCGCTCGAATCGGAGGAGACGTCTCCATTCCGGTGACGCAGACC
>JBHEMM010000026.1:36545-36944 GCA_046262595.1 Vulcanimicrobiaceae bacterium | reverse complement strand
ACCTCGAGCTGTTCCGGCGCGTCGGCGAGCCGTATCTGTGGTTTTCACGGTTGATGCTGCCCGGCGATCAGCTGCGCGGGGTGCTTCGTGACCGAGCGGTCGAAGTTTATGCCGTGCGGTGCGATGGCGCGGACGAAGGTCTGCTGGAGCTCGATTTCCGCAAAGCCGGCGAGTGCGAATTGTCGTACTTCGGCCTGACGCAAAAACTCGTCGGTACCGGCACAGGGCGGTGGCTGATGAACCGCGCGGTCGAGATCGCCTGGTCGCACCCGATCGAACGGTTTTGGCTGCACACGTGCACGCTCGATCATCCGGGTGCCGTCGCGTTTTACCTTCGCAGCGGGTTCGTCGCCTTCAAACGCTGGATCGAATATGCCGACGACCCGCGTTTGACCGGCG
>JBHEMM010000026.1:26713-36535 GCA_046262595.1 Vulcanimicrobiaceae bacterium | reverse complement strand
GATTGCAAGGGGTCCAGCGCTCCCGGCATGCGAATGCCTGATTATGCTGAATCTGCCCTCACACGCTTGGAAGGCATAGAGACCAAGCCGGCGGCTGCCACCCGCCGCCATAAGCGGGGCTCCGCAACCGTTGTTCTTAAAAAGAGCGGCGCTTACGATGCGACGACCGAAGAGGCCGCGCAGGTTCTCGTGCATCATCTGTTTGCACAAAATGACATCGCGATTCCCGGCATTTCGTACGGCGTCGGCTACAAGCTCGCGACGGGCACGACGGGCGGCGACATCGTGGATATCTACCACTACGATAACGACGCCGTAGCCGTCGCAATCGCCGACGTGGCGGGCAAGGGTCCCAAAGCGGCGGTGCAAGCTGCCATGATCAAGTATGCGCTGCGCGCGTACTCTTCGGCCGGGATGACTCCCGAACGCGTCGTGCGCGCGCTCGACCGCTTGTACCTGGAAAACAACGCTTTCGAAAAACTCGAGTCGTTTGCAAGTGTGTTCTTCGGCAGCGTCGATCCGACGCGGCGTCTGATGCACTATACGTGTGCCGGGCACGAACCGGTTTTTCTCATCTCCCCCGAGGGGCGCCCAATTGCGCTCATGCCCACAGCGCCGCTGATTGGCATTTTCGATGACCAGCATCATCTCTTCAAACAAGCATTCGTGGAGATCACGCCCGGAACGATTTTCCTCGGCGCAACGGACGGCATCACGGAAGCACGCGACGCCGAAGGCCGCCTCTACGGCATGGAACGATTGATAGCGATGGCAACGGATCACCGGCACGAACCGGAAGCGGCGATCGTGCAGGCGATTTTTCGGGACGTCGACGATTTTTGCATCGGAAACCGCCGCGACGACATCGCGCTCGTTGCGGTGCGCTTTCTGTAGCAACGAAAAACCCGGCGTGAGCCGGGTTTTTTCTTTCCTTCGGAGAGGGAGAGATTCGAACTCTCGAAACGCTCATCACGTTTGCCCGCTTTCGAGGCGGGTGCCTTCAACCACTCGACCACCTCTCCGCGGCGGCTCCGGCAAACCACCGCTGTTTCGGCGGTTCCGGAAAAACGCCTGGAGCTGCGCGGAAGTTTGCGCTTCCAATACGCCGGCCGTGACCTCAACGCGGTGGTTGAGCGACGGATGCTGCAACACGTCCAGAACGCTTCCCGCAGCGCCCGCCTTCGGATCGCGGCACCCGAAAACCAGACGCTCGATGCGTGCCGCGATCATCGCTCCAGCGCACATCACGCATGGTTCTTTTGTAACGTAGAGCGTTGCGCCCGGCAATCTCCAAGCCTTGAGCGCTTCGGCGGCGGCGCGAAGCAGCAGCATCTCGGCGTGCGCGGTCGGGTCAGGACGGCTTTCCTTCTCGTTCTTGGCTTCCATCACCAGGCCGCCGACGACGAGCACCGCACCGATCGGCACCTCGCCCGCGGCTTCCGCCTGCGCGGCCAGACGCATCGCTTGCGCGATGCGCAGCTCGTCGTCTATTTGCTGCTGCACGGTAAATGGTGCGCTCGAAGGGACTTGAACCCCCAACCTCTTCCTTCGGAGGGAAGCGCTCTATCCAATTGAGCTACGAGCGCAAGCGGCCTAACGCTGCGGGTTCTCTTGCGAGTTTCCCGCACTGGGGATGTGTTTGAACAGGTCGAGTTTGTGCTCGACCAGTCCTCTGTAGAACTTACGCACGCAATCCGGGTGTCCGAAGAAATAGGTGCGCGCGTACGCAAGGTCATCACCCGCGCTATCCGGGACATAGTGCGAGATCTCGATCTCTTCCATTTGATTGCGATCGACGGGGTGAGGGCAGAAATCGCACGGGATTGTTGACATAGTGTACCTTTGGATGTAGAAACGGCCGCTGCGGGTAGCGGCCGCTTCGAAAAATTGACTCGGGTAGGATTTGAACCTACGGCCTAGGGCTTATGAGTCCCCCGCTCTACCACTGAGCTACCGAGCCGTGTTGACGAACCGTTCGACGCTCACTTTACCAGACCCGGCAACCGGTGTTCAAGGATGCACGTTCGAGCCCGCCGTCGCGAAAAGAACCCGGCAAGTGCCGGGTTCTTTGGAGATGGTGCGGTCGGAGGGACTCGAACCCCCAACCTACAAGTTCGTAGCCTGTTGCTCTATCCAATTGAGCTACGACCGCACGCCCGCTCGCGACGTTACGTCGCGTTTTTTATTTCCCCTGCACCGAAAACCGCGCATCGGAGAGGGAGGGATTCGAACCCTCGGACGGCTTTTGGCCGTCGGTCATTTAGCAAACGACTGGTTTCAGCCACTCACCCACCTCTCCGCAGCCGGACCACTATACCACAATCACGCCGGTGGCGCCTGCGGCGGCTCGTTGACGATCTCGGGGGTCAGTACGCGCTCGCGTGCGACGCGCGGGCGGTAAAGGAGCGCATCGACGCCGGCCACGCGGCCTGCCGGAACAACGAGAAACATAAGCGAGAGCACGAAGGCGGCCGCGTCGAGCGAGCCGATGCTCATCCACGAACCAAAGCCGCCGTTGAGCGTGAAATAGTTCAGCGCAAGAAAGCAGCCCACGAAGCCGGCGAAGCGCGTGAAGATTCCAAGCACGAGCGCACAGCCCACAAGTACTTCGGCCAGGCGGTCCAGCTCGGCGAACAGCGCCATATTCGGTACGACGACGTTCGCTAAAAAATCGTGATAGAACCCATGATGCGTGAGCAGCGCATTCTGCACCGCTTTCGCCATGAAACCGTCGGGCGGCATAAAGGCGAGCCCGTTCAAAAACTTCGGCACGCCGTGCACGAGCCAAAACACTCCCGTGTAGAGACGCAAAAACGTAAACCAGCCGGCGTACGTCCAGTGGGAAGGCATTCTCACGATACAGCTGCTCCTCGCGCTTCCCGCGCAACGGTTGCGATGATGGTAGCGGCACGTGCTGCCGCATCCGGCTTGGCGATTTCGCCTATCGCTTTCCTCATGCCCGCGATACGCGTGCGATCTTCCAGCAAAGCTGCAACCGTTTGCGAGAGGCCGTCGCGATTTTTAGCGCGCACGGCGGCGCCGCGCTGCATCAGGTAACGCGTATTGCGTTCTTCTTGTCCGGGGAGCGGTTTAAAGAGAACGAGCGGCAGATTCGCTGCAAGCGCTTCCGAGGCTGTTAAACCGCCCGGTTTGCTCACGAGAAGATCCGCCGCATGCATATAGTCGTAGACGTTGTCCACGAAGCGCAGAACGCGAACGGGATAACCGATGCGCGTCGCGCGCTCGAGCACGCGCTCCTCCGAACGCACGCTGCGCCCGACGATTGCAACCGCGCACAGCGGCTGGTCGACGGCGTCGAGTGCGCTCAGCATGCGCCCGAGCGGGCCGATGCCCAGGCCGCCGCCCATGAGCAGAATCACCGCGCGATCGAGCGGCAGGTCCAATCGCGCGCGCAGCGCTTCGCGATCGAATTGCAGTTCGCCGAACTGCGGTTTAATCGGAATGCCGGTCACGAAGATACGATCCGCCTCAATGCCGCGCGCGGCCATGGCGTTTTTCATCTCGGGCGTGGCGACCGCGTAAGCGGCGACGTTGTCGTGAATCCAGTACGCGTGCACGGCGAAATCCGTCACCACGCCGACGACGGGCGGCGCATCGGCGAAATGGCGGCGGTACTCGGCCATAACGCCGCACGGAAAAGCATGCGTGCAAACGACAACGTCGGGGCGTTCTTTTTCGATCAGCGCGCGCAAATTTCCGGCGGTGAATTGATGCACCCATGCCCGGAACGGCCCAACTTCGGTCGCCCGCTCCGCGCGCGCATACAAGAAGCGGTACATTTGCGGAATGGTCTTTACCATGCCCAGATAGCCGTTGGATACAACCTGTGAAACCACGGAAGCGGCGTACTTATACGAATCCACGACGCGCGTCCGCGAATCGGGATATGCCGATTCGAGCGCTTCCTGCATGGCGTTCGCCGCCGACGTATGGCCGACACCCACGTTCGCGGAAAGAAACAGCGCGCGAATTACTCGGCGGTCCCCTCGCCGCCGGATTCTTCGGCGAGCACAAAAAAGTCGTCGAGAATCTCTTGGGCGAGCTCGTCGTCGTCGAGTAAGTCGCCTTTGGCGTCCGTCACGACGAATTCGTCGTCCGCCTCGCAGTAGAGAACGGCGTACGCCTTGTTCTCGTCGTCTTCCACCAAACCGACGACCTCGAATTCGAGTTGCTTCTCTTCGTTCGTCTGAATGACGAGTACGTCGCGCAGCTCCAGCGCTTGTGTCTTTTCGTCTCCGGAATCACCGGTCGTAGACATGATGCGTCTCCTATTTCAGATACTTGGCGACGTTGGCACTTTGTTCAGCGAGCGTTCGGGCGAAAACGTGGTGTCCGTTTCCCCTGTAGACGTAATATAAGAACGGTGAGGGCTTTGGGTTGAAGGCCGCAATCAGCGAGGGCCGGCCCGGATTCGCAATGGGCGTGGGCGGGAGGCCCGCATGCAGGTAACTATTGTACGGGGAATCGATCTTTAAATCCCCGTAGGTGATAACGTCGTGGTGCTCGGGCAGGGCATACTCGATCGTCGCGTCCACCTCCAGGGGCATGCCGAGCTTGAGCCGGTTGTAATAGACTCCCGCCATCAGCGCGCGCTCGTCGTCGGCTTTCGCCTCCCGCTCGATGAGCGACGCTAAGGTCACCACCTGCGGAACGCTCAGCGCATGCGCACGCGCTTTGCGTTGTGCGTCAGCGGGGAGTTCTTTTAAGAATTGTGCCGTAAGAATGTGCTCGACCGTCGCAGGCGTCGCCCCCGTCGGAATCAGGTAGGTGCTGGGGAAAAGATAGCCTTCAAGGTTGGCCGTGCGCGTGCCGCCGAGCGTGAGGCGGTCGCGCAGGAACGCGCGCTGAAAAAGCGCCGCATCACCGAAACCGCCGGCCTGCAGACGCTGGGCGATCTCTTTGGCGGTGAACCCTTCGGGAATCGTGAGCCACCGGGCGATTTGAGCTCCGCCGCTGCGCAATTGGTCGAGCACCTGCGCGGCAGTTTCATGCGCGGTAAAGCGGTAGCCGCCCGCACGCGCTTCCACATCGGCGTGCGTCGCTTTTGCATACAGCCGGAACGCCGTCGCGTTCCCGATCACGCCCGCTTGCGCCAATTCGCCGGCAACGTCGCGAAAGGCCGCGCCGCGCGGCACGACGATGTGCGCCGTGGTTCGCGGATGCGAACGGTCGCCGAAGATTGCGTACGCGAACCACCCCGCAGCCAGCAGTGCAGCCAGGACCAGCAGCGATAGCAACGCTTTAACGGCGCGCAAGGTACGTCTCCAGAATGAGTGCAGCGGCGACTTTATCGACGACGGTTTTGCGCTTGTCGCGACGCATGTCTGCCGCGATAAGCGTTTTGGTGGCCTGCGCGGTCGTCAAGCGCTCGTCCATGCGGACGATTTTGCCCGGAAAGAGTCGCGCAAGCTGCTGCACGAAGCGATCGATCTTTTCAGCGGCGATGCCGCGGTCTCCGGACATCGTGACCGGGTCGCCGACGACAACTTCGGCCGCACCGTATTCTTCGAGCAGGGCGAGGATGCGCGCCATATCGTCGCGCACGTTGCTGCGTTCGATGACGGTGAGGGGCAAAGCAAACGTACCCCCCGGGTCGGCCACCGCGACGCCGATGCGTTTGCTGCCGACATCCAACGCCACAATAGCCATCACGAATGCTGTACGAATAGCAGCGCGTGCGCTCCCGCTTTAGGGCGCCGGCCGAAGTGATAATTCACTAAGCTCTCGACTGCTTGCGCCGCTGCGCGCGAAGCGCGGTGGTCTGGACGAACCGCGCCGCCTCGCCCGGCCGCAAGCGCCCGCATGTTCTCCATTTCGGGCGCCGTCAAGTGCAGCGGATCGCGCCAGCCGACCGCGCACTCCTCGCCCGCAAAGCCGCCCTGCTCCAGATCGAGCCATCCCGCTTTGCCTTCGAGCGAAGCGCCGCAACGCGCGCAGCTGTCGACCGGCGGCGCTAAACCGAGCGCTTCAAGCAAACGCAGCGAGAATCGCGGGAGCAGCCCGAGCGGCTCGGAGCTGCGCCCGATGGCGGCAATGGCGCGCGTGAGCAGTTCGTACACGTCGGGCATGGGTAAATCCGGCTCGCAGAAACCGTCGACGAGTTCGGCCACGATATTGACCGCGGCGAACCGTTCGGGTTGAACGATTTGCTGCCAATGCGCGAATTGGATGTCGGCGGAAACCACGACGTCGAGGTTGCGTCCGCGATGCATCGTGAGCAGTACTTCGTTCGAAAATTCCAACCGCCCGCCCATGACGCTTCTCGTGCGGCGCACGCCTTTGGCAATGGCATCGGTCTTGCCGCGCTCGGTGGTGAACAACGTCAGAATGCGATCCGCCTCGCCGTACGAACGTCCGCGCAGCACGACGGCGGACGTCTTATATTCGCGCGCGGGCGTGCTCACTGCAGATCGTTCGCGGCGAACGCTCCGGGAAGCAGCTTGTCCAGCGTGGTGGTCACGTCGCCGCCGGGGGAGGTGCAATGCACGAGCATCGTGCTGTTAAACTCGCTCAAGAATTGCCGGCAGGCGCCGCACGGCGTGACGCTCACGCTCTTTGGGCCGGCCACGTAGACTTCTTTAAATTCGCGGTATCCTGCCGACACCGCGTTGACCGCAGCGCTTCGTTCTGCGCAGATCGCCAGGCCGTAGCTCGCGTTCTCCACGTTCGCTCCACCGAACGTTTGGCCGTCGCGCGTGACGATTACCGCACCGACGTGAAAGCCGGAATACGGAGCGTACGCGCGCGCTTGAAACTTCCGCGCCAGATCGAAGCTCATGAAGCCTCGCCGTCATCCTGCGTACCGTTGCTGCCCGCGCGCCCGTTTGTCGAAATGCGCACGGCCAGAATGCGGCGTCCGCGCATGCGCTCGACTTTCAAGCGCGTGTGCTCGTCGGCTTCGATTTCTTCCCCTTCACTCGGAAGCCGGCCGAACAGACCCATGGTGTAACCGCCGATCGTTTCGAACTCTTCGTGCGGCAAGTGTGTGCCGAGCTTCGCATTGAGGTCTTCAATGTTCACGCCGGAATCCGCAACGGCTTCGTCCTGTCCAACGATACGAAGCGGCTCTTCTTCCCCTTCGTCGTGCTCGTCGCGGATCTCGCCGACGATTTCTTCGAGCAAGTCCTCCATCGTCACGACGCCGGCGGTGCCGCCATACTCGTCCACCACGATCGCCATCGTGAACTTATCGCGCTGCATCGCGCGCAGCAGTTCGGCAATCTTTTTGTTTTCCGGGACGTGAACGGCGGTGCGCATCACGGTGCGCAGCGGCGTCGAACTGAGCGATCCGTCGGCAAGCGCGATCAGTAATTCACGATCGTGCACGACGCCGATGATGTCGTCTTTCGTGCCCTCGTACACCGGCAGTTTTGAGTAGCCCTCGGCGATAACGATGTCGAGCGCTTTACGTCCGGAGTCTTCAACCGATACGGCCACGACTTGCGGGCGCGGCGTCATGACCTCGCGCACGATCGTATCGCCGAACTCGATGACCGAATGGATCATCTCGCGTTCTTGCTCTTCGAGCACTTTCTGCTCGGCGCCGACGTTGACCAGCGTGCGGATGTCTTCTTCGGTAACAAAGATTTGGTGCACGTGCTTAATGCCGAACGGGCGCATTAACATATTGGTCAACGCCATAAAGAAATAGACGAGCGGCGTGAGCAGCCACGCAACCCATCGCATCGAGGGCGCCAACCGCAGCGCCCAGCGCTCTCCGTCGCTGACGGCTATCGTCTTCGGGACGATTTCACCGAAGAGCAGCAGCAGGAACGTCATGACGATCGTGGAGATCACCGCACCGTTCGGTATGCCGGCTTTGATGAACAGATACGTGGCCAGCGAATCGGAGGCCAGCAGCACGATGGTGTTTCCGATCAGAATCGAGGTGAGAAAGCGGTTGCGGTCCTCGGTGAGTTGCAGCACCGCTTTGGCGCTCTTGATTCCGCGCTCGACCATGCCGCGCGCACGTAGGCGCGACATGCCCACCAAAGCCGCCTCGGACGCGGCAAAAAACGCCGCGAGCGCGATTAAAAGAGCGAGCGCGGCGATTTCGGGGCCCGACAGCATGTGGGCGGCGGGATGACTACTTAGTGGTTCCAATGACGCAGGCCATTATAGCACAAGGTGCGCACGCACTAGTACGTAGACCAAAAGAGCCGCAAGCAAGCCGATGAGGGCGCCCCAGAGCGCCTCCAGCGTTGAATGGATCCGCGCCTCGACGCGGCTCTGCGCGACGAGCAGCGCCAAGAAAAAGGCCAAAACGGCGACCAGGGGCCGTTGGAAGATGAGCGCGAGCGCCGTCGCGGCGGCGAAGGCGAGCGCCGCATGCGCCGAGACGACGCCCCCCTGGAGCAGGGAGCGGCTGCGGCCAAGCGCCTTGGCGAAGAGCGCGGCAATGAGCGAGAGGGTGAGCATCACCAAAACGACGTTGGCCGGCACCTGAGCGACGGCGTCGTAAACGCGTGTGCCGCCCTGCTGGATGCCCTGGTAGAACGCGAGATAGCCGACGATTATCGCCCCGACCGTGCCGACGAAAACGGCGCCCGCCGCGGCGTCTTTCGCGGTCTTTGCGAGCGGGTGGTGCGCGACGGTCAAAAGGTCGACCACCGCTTCGACCGCTGTGTTGATCAGTTCGAGCGCCAGCACGATCGCGATCACGATGACGATGGCAATGATATACAGGCGGTCCAAGTGCAGCAGCAGCGTGGCGAGCAAAACGACGGCGGCAACGATCAAATGCACGCGGAAATTGGGCTGGGTTTTTAGCGTATAGACGATGCCCGCGAGCGCGTAGTGGAACGAGCTCCAAAATTTCGCTTCGTCGATGGGGGTGAAGCCCTTAGGTTCGCGCATCGTCGTACGGCCACGGCATGCCGATGGCTTGCGCCAGGCGCCGTTCTTCGGCCTCCATTTCCGCACGCGGCCCGCCATTCTCGTGGTCGTGGCCGAGAATGTGGAGCAAGCCGTGAATGAGCAGGCGGTAGATTTCACGCTGAAGCGGCGCATCGTAATCGGCGGCCTGTCGACGTGCCGTTTCCACGCTGATCACCACATCGCCGAGCAGGCGCTCCGGGTCGCTCGGCGCCGGGTCGAGCGGAAAACTCAATACGTCGGTCGGACGGTCCTTGCCGCGATGCGAGCGATTGAGGCTCGCGATGCGCGCATCGTTGACGAGCGAGACCGAAAGCGCGGAGTGTTCCTCACCCGCTGCGCCGAGCAACTCGCGCGCGACGCGCTTCAAGGCACGCGCATCGACACCGCTCCGGCGCACGGCGTTGTGATAATGGATCACGTTGCGCCGGCGTACGCGCGGATAATCTTCGAGACGAGAGGATGACGCACCACATCCGACTCGCTCAATTCCACGATGCCGATGCCTTCAATATCCGCGAAACGGCGCGGCGCTTCGGGCAGTCCGCTCGACGCGCCGCGCGGAAGATCGATCTGCGTGATGTCGCCGTTCACGACCATCTTCGATCCCGATCCCAGGCGAGTCAAAAACATTTTCAGCTGCTCGCGCGTGGCGTTTTGCGCTTCGTCCAAAATGACGAAGGCTTCCGCCAGCGTGCGGCCGCGCATATAGGCGAGCGGCGCGACCTCGATGATTCCGCGTTCGATGTACCGCTCGACGATCGCGTCGTCCATCAAGTCGCCCAAAGAGTCATACAGCGGACGCAGATACGGATCGACTTTTTCTTTTAAGTCGCCGGGAAGAAATCCCAGCTTCTCGCCCGCTTCGACGGCCGGACGCGAGAGAATGACACGCGCGACTTCGCGCGCGCGCAGCGCGCGCACCGC
>JBHEMM010000026.1:14928-26703 GCA_046262595.1 Vulcanimicrobiaceae bacterium | reverse complement strand
CCGCCATGACGACGGCGAGAAAGGTTTTGCCCGTGCCTGCTGGACCGATCCCGAACGTGAGCGTATTCGATTCGATCGACTCCACGAGCGCCCGCTGGCCGGCCGTCTTCGGACGGATTTCGCGGCCGCGATGCGACCGGAACAACGTTTGCGGAAGCGGCTGCTGCGCTTTGCCGCGCTGCACGTCTGACGTTGCGAGCGCAACGTCGTCGGGCGTCACGTGAGAACCGGCCACGGCCGCTTCAAGCATGCGCGCGAGCACGTGCTGCGCTTGTTCGGCGGCGCGGCCCGCGCCGTGCACCACAAGGCGGTTGCCGTCAACGTGCAGCGAAACCGAGAGGGCATCCTCGAGCGCCGAGAGATTTTGATCGAATTTTCCGAACAGGCGGAAATGATCGTCCAGCGTGCTTAGGTCTACGGCTCGTTCGGTTCCAGACTCCAGAGGACGTTCTCCCGCAGCGCCCGCGGCGGCGCCAACACTTCGCTTGCGACAATTGCCCGCAATAGAGTGTTCCCATCCTCAAATAACCCCTGCAGGCCGCCTGGAACCGGCGCCTGCTGCAAGCGCTCCGCCCGCGATGCAGTCTTCGGCGCGGCCGGTGCCGGCGGTGCGGCGTTTACCGGTTTCGGCACCGGGCCGCGCGGCGGCGGCGAAAACGTCGATCCGGAGGCATCGCGCTGCTGCGCTTGTTTTTTGAGCTCGGCGGCCAATTCGAGCATTCCCAGGATCGTGTTCATGCTACGACCCCCCGGGACCGCCGGGCGGGGAAGGCGGCGTCATTTGGTCGCCCGTGTCTTTGGAAACCGATGTGGAGATCGAACCGCGCATGTCGGAATCGGCTTGGATGTTTTTCATGCGGTAATAATCCATAATGCCCAAATTACCGCTGCGGAATGCCTGCGCGATCGCTTGAGGAACCGAGGCCTCCGCCTCGACCACACGCGCGCGCATCGCTTGGGTTTCCGCCTTTTGTTCCTGTTCGGCCGCCATGGCGGCGTATTGCCGTTCCGAAGCCTTTGCCTGCGCGATCCGGCGGTCGGCTTCGGCCTGCGACATCTGCAGCTCCGCGCCGATATTCTTGCCGACGTCCACGTCGGCGATGTCGATGGAAACGATCTCGAACGCGGTGCCGGCATCCAGCCCTTTGGCTAAAACCGCTTTACTGATGCGATCGGGGTACTCAAGCACCTCTTTATGATCGATAGCGGCACCGACCGCAGAGACCACGCCTTCGCCAACGCGCGCGACGATCGTCGGTTCACCCGCGCCGCCCACGTAGCGGTCCAGATTGCTGCGAACGGTGATCCGGGCCTTGACGTTGAGCTGAATACCGTTCTGCGCGACGCCCTGAAAGATCGGCGTTTCGATCACTTTCGGATTGACCGAGGTTTGAAGCGCTTCGAGCACGTTGCGTCCTGCTAAATCGATTGCGGCGGCGCGTTGCCATTCGAGCGGAATCTGCGCACGCTGCGCCGCGATCATCGCGCGCACGACGTTCTCGATATTGCCGCCGGCCATGTAGTGCGATTGTAACTGATCGACCGTCAGCGGCAGGCCGGCTTTCCGGGCGGTAATGAGATTCGTGACGATCAGGCTCGGCGGTACGCGCATGAGCCGCATACGGATCAGCGAGAACATCGAGAGCGGTACCCCTGCAGCAACCGCACTGAACCAAAGCCCGAGCGGAAAGTAATACAGGAATGTAAAGAACACAACGACCGCGATGAAAAAGATGATCGCGACTCCGAAAGTGATTGCCATGAACGGGTTACTCCTTAAAGCTCGGGAGCTCGGACGGTTCGACGAAGATGCGGGCGCCCTCGATGCGCGTGATGCGGACCGGCGTGCCGGCCGGGATGAACTCGCCGGACGTGAGCACGTCGACGCGCTGGTCGCCGATCTGCGCGACGCCGGCCGGACGCAGATACGAAACCGCCATGCCGGTTCTTCCGCGCAGGTGCGTATAATCGCCGCTCGTCACGTATTCGGCGCCCTGCGCGCCGGCAAACGTTAATTTCTGCATCCAAGCGTTCTGCGGAAAGGCGCGCGTTGCGAAATAGAACAAGACGATCGTTGCGATGATGGCGCTCGCAACCGTCTGCATGGCGACGAAGAATGCGGCGGCGCCGATCGGACCAAACGCGAGCAGCATCGAGGCAAAGAGGACGCATGCGCCTACAATTCCCGGAAAACCGTGGCCCGGAACGACGTGCAATTCATAGAGGATCAACATCAGACCGGCGACCGCAAGAACCGCGACGAAGATGCCGGCGCCGCCCGTCGCGATGTGCGCCACGAAAAACAGCACCAACGCCACTACGCCGACGAGTCCCGCAATGCCGTGGAGCGTCTGCATCTCCAAAAGCAAGCCAAAGAGGCCGACTGTTAATAACAATCCGCTCACGAACGGGGCGTCGGCCAACTGCAGGAGATCCATATGAAGAGCTACCTGAAGGTTAGCGAAAAGTTGCGCTTCTCTTGCCGTCCGGCACAGCAGCCGTTTTTAGGCGAGCTCTTCCATGACGATCTTGCGCACGAGATTGCCGTCGGCCAAGCCTTTGAGCTGCGGCATGACGGCTTTCATCGCGGCGCCTTGGTCGCGCTTGCCGCCGGGCAGCTCGGCCAAGACGGCCTTCACGATGGCGCGCACTTCGTCCGCCGACTTCTGGGCCGGTAAATACGCCAGCAAAATCTCGCGCTCTTTGGACTCTTTTTCCGCCAAATCGGTGCGGCCGGCTTTTTCGAATTCGGCGAACGAGTCGCTGCGCTGCTTGACCTGTTTGCGCACCACCTCGAGTTCGTCCGCGTCAGAAAGGTCCGCTCCGGCTTCGGTGCGCTTGTAGGTAAAACCGGAAAGGGCCGACCGCAAGGTGTCGACCCGAAGTTGTTCCCGTGCCTTCATCGCTTCACGGAGGTCCGCGGCGATGCGGTCTTTGAGGGCCGCCACTAGGCGCGCCGTTTGCGCGCAGCCGCCGACTTTTTCTTGCGGCGGACGCTGGGCTTCTCGTAATGCTCGTGCTTTCGCGCCTCGGCTAAAACACCGGCCTTTTGGGTGGCTTTCTTGAAACGGCGAAGCGCGCTTTCAATGGACTCGCCCGGAGCTACGCGTACTTCCATTCAATTCAACCCTCCCTTCAAGGCCGCGAAGACGCGGCAAATTTACCCAGACCCATACGGGCCCGATTGATGACGATACCATAGGGCATCCAAAAAGGAAAGGGGCCCTTTGCGGGGCCCCTTGATTCGCCGCGGTGCAGACGGCTAGAACGCGCCGGTGCTGTTCGGCGTTCCGTTGCCGGTGGGACCATCCCAACCGGCTGCGGCGGTGCACAGGACGTTGCCGCACGATGCCGTGCTGCCGCTGGTGACGTCGTTCAGCGACGACGTGTGACTGTACGAATACGAGCCGTACGTTACGGAAGACTCGTTCGCCGCGAGCGCGTAGACGGAGCCGATGATGGGCGAGGCGACGCTCGTGCCGCCGAAGACCATCCAGCCGCTTTGGCCTTGGTAGGAGTAGCTGTCGTATATGGAGACGCCCGTGTACGGATCGGCAACGGCCGAAACGTCGGCAACGGCGCGCTTGCTGCAGACGGCCTTAAGTGCGGCAACCGCACTCTGCCACGAAGGCTGCGGATCGTAGGCGCTGCAACCGCTGCCGGCGCCTTCGGTGCTGCTGGTGTTCCAAACCGTTTCCGTCCAGCCGCGGGCGGTCGAGGACTTCTTGAGCGACGTTCCGCCGACCGCGGTAACGTACTGGGAGGCTGCGGGATACTCGACGCCGTAGCCGCCGTCGCCCGAGCTTACCGTGATGGCGACGCCCGGATGGTTATAGTACGAGCTGTCGTAGCTCGTATCGCTCGAGCTTTCGCCGCCGCCGTAACTGTTGCTGATCGCATTTGCGCCCAGTTTTGCGGCCGTGTTGACCGCGGAACCGAGGTTCGTCAGGCTCGACGAGCTGGCTTCCACCAGCAGAATATGGCAGTTCGGACAAACCGCGCTGACCATGTCGAGATCGAGCGAGATTTCTTGGGCCCAACCGCCGTTGCCGCGCGGGTAGCTTCCTTGAACGCCGCTCTGATTCACTTTCTTGAAGCAGCCGTTGGCCGTCGTACAAGCCGGGATGCCAAACTGCGAACGGTACACGTTGACGTCGTTCTCCGCCTTCGGATCGTCATATGCATCGACGATGGCGACGGTTTGACCCGCTCCGGCCGTCGAAGAGGGAAGCGCATACGCGGATTGGATGTCGGCCGGATTGTAACCGGTTGGACCGGACGTGCCGTTCGCGGCGGCGTCGGTGCGGATGAGCGCATGGCAAGCGGCCGTTCCCGGCGCCGGCGCGCCGCAAACGCGCGCGAACGAACCGCGAACCGTGTTCGCGCTCGCCGTGCGGTACGTCGACTGCGGCGAAGAACCGGTCGAACTCGACGGCAGCGCGCTGTTCGAGCCGCCGGCGCACGATGCGAGCAAGGCAGCAAACGAAACGACCGCAGTCGCCTTCAAAAGGTGGTGCATAGAGTGATTAGGCCTCCACAAAGAATTGATGCAGCAATATCCCGCGACGAGTTCAAGCGGGATGCGAAATCTTTACACGTGTCGTGTGACAAAACCTGCACGTGCTACTTATTCCGCATCCGACGTTTCGCTTGGCGCTCCGCGAAGCGCGAAAACGTCAAACGGGCGTCAAACGAAACAGCCGGCGGCGGTTACGGTCATTATGCTCAATGTCGCAACGCACGCTTTCGACTTCCGTAAGACTGCTAACCAAAACTTTACGCCGCGTATACTAAGTAGCGTGGAATACAAACCCCTCTTAGCCGGGCGGCCAACGCATTTCGCGGCCCGCCAAGACATGCACGTGCACGTGGTCCACCGTCTGCCCCCCAAGTTCGCCTGTATTGACCACCACGCGGAAGCCGCCCGCGCTTTCCTGACGTCCCAACTGAGCCGCCACGCTGAAAATTTTAGCGATCAGTCCGGGTGGCGCCGCCTGGGCGAGTGAAGGCAGATCGGGCACGTGGTTTACCGGGATGACGAGCAGATGCTGCGGCGCCTGCGGGTTAACGTCGGCAATGGCGACAACATCGTCATCGCGGTGCGCGAAACGCGCCGGAATCTCGCCGGCAATAATGCGGCAAAAAAGACACCCGGTCATCGTTTGAGCGTAAACGCCCAGTTTTTTGCCGTGCGGTTCCCGGCGTCGTCGGCCACCTGCACCGTGACGCGCACGAGCCCCGGGCGGAGATCGACGCCGGGAATATACTCGATGAATCGCTCGGTGCGCACCGCTGTCGTCGTCACGTCGTGCCCGTTCACCGTGATGCGCTCACTCGAGACGTTCACCGGAACCGCACCGGCGCCGAACGTCGCGTAGATCCCCGGGCGTACATCGTTCACGACGTCGCCGTTTTGAGGTGCGAAATCAGTGACCCCCGGCGGTTCGGTCGCAACCGAGAGCGTCGATGATGATTCAGCCGGCGCGGCATCGGTGCCGTTGACGTTCAAGCGCCCGATGAGCGGGGCGTCCGAAAAGTTCATATGGCCGTGCACGATGTAGCTGCCGGAATAGATTCCGGGCGCGCCCTCACGCAAACCTAAATTGCGGACATACGATCCGATATCGTAATGCGCGACGCGGCCGCCCGGCGTGCCGCGCAGCAGCACGCGAACCGCATCGCCTTGTTTGAGCGGCCGTACCGGCGAGAACGAAAGAGCGGCAATGCTTACGGCGCCCTGCGTTGCGGCCGGTCCCTCCGACGGACGTGTGGCGACGATCTCGCGCGCTTCAGAACTGTCAATGTTGTAGCGCACCGTCACTTCGTCGCCGACCGCTATCCGGTCCATCGAAACGTTCGAGCCATTCAGCGTGATCGTGGTGGAGCGGTTGGGAACAATCACGTGCCCGTCATCCAAAACGATGGCGCCCGCGCCCGAGCCGGCGACTCGTCCCAAACGCGAGCCGTATGCGTCGACGAGCTGCTTGATCGCGCCGCCGCGATCCAAGCGCAGTTCGGCATAGTCGCCGACATGCACGTCTTCCAGCGCACCCGCATTGCTCGTGCCTGCGTTCACGTCTTGCACGATGACGTCCACATCGGATCGAATTTGCAGCGTTCTTACCGAGGCGTTGTGCGTAAGGGTGAGTGTCGGTGGGGACGAATTGAGGTCCACGGCAGACAGCGTACCGGACTCGCGCACGCCGCCTCCCTGCGTTTCGATACCGTTACCGGAGCGCCCGACGAGCGTTGAGAGAATCTCCACACTGTTCGTCTGGCGGTTGAACACCGCTTGCGATCCGAGTGCGTCGGCGAAAAACCGCAACGGCGCATACAGCGTGTTGCCGATCAGTTCGGCGCTGGTGAGCTGGACGGTGTCCGCGCCGACGTGCGTGAAAATACGCGTGCCTTCGCGGTCGAAATCGAAGCCCAGTGCCGCGAGTGTGCGGCGCACCGGCACGAGCAAATGTCCGCGCTCGTTGATCGGTGCCGGATTCACGGCAAGTGCGGTACCGTTGACGATCAGAGCGATTGGCAGCACGCGCTTGCCCGCGGGTGCTTTCGGCGATGCGCCGAGCAGCATGCAGAATGCGAGGCCGGCAGCGGAAAAGCGTTTCAGCACGCGGCTCTCTCCTGCAGCGCATCGCGATAGACCTGCGCGGTTTCGCGCGCGCAGCGATCCCACGTATACGGGGCGGCATGTGCGCGCCCGCGCGCCCTGAGCTCGTGCTGCAGCGCAGCATCTTGAAGCACGCGCTCGATGGCCGCGCTCGCGCCCCGCCAATCGCGCGCCGGGAACGTCAGCACCGCCTTGCGCAGCACGCCGGGAACCGCGTCCTGGCAAGCGATGACGGGGCAGCCTTGCGCCATCGCCTCGAGCATCGGCAGGCCGAAGCCCTCGCAGAGCGCCGGATGCACCAGTGCGCTTGCTCCGGCATAGTACGATGCGAGTTCCGGTTCGCTGATATCGCCCAACGCAACAATGCGGCCGTTCGTTCGTGCGAAGCGTTCGCCGCCCGCACTCACGACGTCGTCGTGACCGGTAAGGTACAGATCGACGTCGATGCCCGCCGGCAGTGCCGCCCATGCGTGCAGCAACGTGGGCAAATCCTTGTGCTCGCGGCGGTTTCCGGCGTAGAGGATATAGGGCCGGTCCGGCGCGTGCGGCGGCGCCGGCGCGAAAAACACATCCGCCGCGCCGAGCGCGATGACGCGGACCTTCGCGGGGTCAATGCGCAGATACGTCTGGAGATCACCGGCGGTCCGTTCGTCATCCGTGATGACGAACGCCGCGCGGGCGCACAACCTGCGCACCGCCGTGCGGTAATACGGACCGATATGCCGTTTGAAATAACGTGCAAACCGCAGATGGATGAGATCGTGAACGGTGACGACATACGGCCGCGGTGCGAGCAGCGGCGCGTAAAGCGACAAATAATGCGTCAACGATGCGCCGGAACGCGCAATTGTAAACGGCAGCCGCACTTGTTCGTCAAATGTGAAATTCGCGCCATGCGTGAACGGAATGAAACGCAAGTCCGGCGCGGCAAGCGGAAGACGCGCGGCCAGTTCGCTCGCATACGCCTTCATCCCGATCGACATTTGGCGCGTTAAGCGCGCGTCTAAGGCGACTGCCGGCTTTTCCACTGCACCGCCGCGCGATACCACGCCGAGCGCCAGGCGATACGCACCCCGGCGCCTCCGTCGAGCAACGCGCCTTTCGCAAAAAGATACCAGCCGAAACGTAAGGGCGCCTCGAGCACGTCACGGGCAAGTGCGCGTGCGCTGAAGCGCACGCCTTGCGCTTCGACGGCAGTATACCGCGCGAACTTTTCATCGTACGATCGGGCGCTCGGATAAGAGTCGTGCACAAGGGTGCCCGCCAAAGCGCACACGGTTCCGCTGCAATGCCAACTCTCGTGCAGCTCGGCAGTGCCGCCCGCGACCGGATGCGCGACCGGCTGCGCGCTGCCGGTCTTGAACAAGCGCAGAAGCGGCTCGCCGCGCCACATGCGCAACGCTTTCCCGCAGTACAGCGTGTTGCGCCGGACCTCGTAGCCGTCGGCATCGCCCGGAGCGTCGACGATAGCGCGCGCGAGCCGTTCGTCCAGACGTTCGTCGGCGTCGATCATCAACGTCCAGCGCGTGCGCACGTTCGCAAGCGCAAAACGGCGGGCCGCCACGAAACCCGCAAAAGGCCGCACGATCACTTCTGCTCCGAGTTGCGCTGCCAGCGCGCCGGTCCCGTCAGAGGACTCGTGGTCGATGACGAGCGCGCGCATGCCCGGGGGCAGCGTAGCGAGCGTTAAGGGAAGATTGCGCGCTTCGTTGCACGCTAGGATCACCGCGGTGACGTCTTCAGGATTAATTTGCGCCGGTGCTTGGCGCGAATTCACGTTCTTCGCGCATGCGTTCTTCCCGCGTGAGCGCCGCGCCGACAAAGTCGCGGTAGAGCGGGGACGGGCGGTCCGGCCGCGATTTGAACTCGGGATGCGCTTGCGTGCCCAGGAACCACGGGTGCATATCGGCGGGAAGTTCGATCATCTCAACGAGCGTCGTCTTACCAACGACGTGATGCCCGGAGAAGCGCATGCCGTGTTCTTCGAATAGCGGCCGGTAGCGGTTGTTGAACTCGTACCGGTGACGGTGCCGTTCGCTGATCTTCAGCTCGCCGTATGCTTTGGCGGCGTGCGTATCCGGCTCGAGCTCGCACGAATAGGAGCCCAGCCGCATGGTTCCGCCGTACACTTCCAAGTTGCGCTGGTCGGGCATGAAGTCGATAATCGGATCGCTCGTCGTTTCGTCGACCTCACGCGTCATGGATTCGGGCAGTCCGCACACGTTGCGTCCGAACTCCACGCACGCAAGTTGCATGCCGTAGCAGATGCCGAGGAACGGTACACGGTTCTCACGCGCGTACCCGACGGCTTTGAGTTTGCCTTTGATGCCGCGCGCCCCGAAGCCCGGTGCGACTAAAATGCCGTGAGCACCGCGCAGGACGCGCGTACCTTCGTTTTCAACAAGTTCCGAATCGATGCGCACGATGTCTACGGCCGCCGAATGGTGAATGCCCGCATGATACAGCGCCTCGTTGATCGAGATGTAGGCGTCTTTGAGTTCGACGTATTTGCCGACGAGCGCGATGCGCACGCGGCGCTCGGGATGCATGATGCGCTCGACGATGTTGGCCCATTCTTCGAGCTGCGGCGGATGCGCGTTGAGGTGCAGTTTACGTACGGCCGCTTCCGCCAAACCTTCGGCTTCCAGATTGAGCGGGACTTGATAAATCGTCGGGGCGTCGCCGTTCTGCACGACGGCGTTGGGCGCCACATCGCAGAACAGCGCAATCTTTTCCTTGAGCTCCACCGCCATCGGCGTCGCCGTCGACGTGCGGCAAATAATGGCGTCGGGCGTGATGCCGATGCCGCGAAGCTCACGAACCGAATGCTGCGTCGGCTTTGTTTTCAGCTCGTCGGCCGCACCAAGATGCGGCATGAGCGTGAGATGGCAGAACATGACGTTCTCATCGCCCGCATCGTAGCGGACTTGGCGGATCGCCTCCAAAAACGGCAGCGACTCGATGTCGCCGACCGTGCCGCCCACCTCGACGATGCACACATCCGCGCTGCTCTCTTCGGCCACGCGCTTGATGTGGGTCTTGATCTCGTTCGTAATATGCGGGATCACCTGAACCGTAGCGCCTAAATAATCGCCGCGGCGCTCCTTGTCGATGACCGAGCGGTAGATCTGCCCCGTGGTGACATTGTTGGCGCGGCTGAGCGATTCGTCGATGAAGCGCTCGTAATGGCCCAAATCCAAATCGGTCTCGGCACCATCCTCGGTGACGAAAACTTCGCCATGCTGATACGGGTTCATCGTGCCGGCGTCGACGTTGATATACGGATCGAGTTTCTGAACAGAAACGCTGATCCCGCGCGCCTTGAGCAATCGTCCGAGCGACGCTGCCGTGATCCCTTTACCGAGCGAGCTTACGACACCGCCGGTAAAGAAGATATACTTTGCCATCTCGGGACCAGCTTATTCGCCGGGCCCTCAGGCGGCTCATTCCGGCGGCCTAGCGTTTGACCGGCTTTACGCAAACGTAGCGGTCGATGCCGGCGTGATCGCGCTTGACCTCCAGCGCGGCGCCGGGAAACGCCGTTTGGGTGAGTGCGGCGAGCGCTCCAATGGTCGCAGGCGCGGCCTCGATCAGCAGCAGGCCGCCCGAACGCAGCAGCCGCGGCGCGGCCTCGAGCAGCTTGCGGTACTGCGTCAAACCGTCTGCACCGCCGTCCAATGCCATGGCCGGTTCGAAGCCGGCGGGATCGGGCTTTCGCGGCACCTGCGCGCTGGGAATATACGGCAGATTGGCTACCACGACATCGTACTTCTTCTCATCGCTCATGCGCGCGATGTCGGCGTAAGAAAAGCGGCAGCGGGTGTGAACGTTCAGGCGGCGCGCGTTGTACTCGGCGACTTTGATCGCCGCCAGGCTGATGTCGGTGCCTTCGACGATGGCATTGGGCAGTTCGGCGGCAAGCGAGCACGCGATGGCGCCGCTGCCGATGCCCGCTTCAAACACCGTGAACAATTGCCTGACGGGAGCATCGTCAGTGACCTTGCTTTGTAAAAACGCGATGGCGTCTTCCACGAGATGCTCGGTTTCCGCGCGCGGAATGAGCACGTTTTCGTTTACGGCGAATTCGCGTTTATAGAAACCGGCGAAGCCGGTAATGTATGCGACCGGCATCCCCGTCGCGCGTTTCCCGCACAGGCCCACGAACTTTTCCGCCTGCGCACGCGAAAGAAACGTCTCGCCGTGCGCGATGAGCCATCCGCGTTCGCGTCCCAGCGTGTGCGCCAGAAGAATCTGCGCGTCCGCCCGGGGAGAGGTGCTCGTTTTCGCAAGCAGCAGCGTGCCGCGCGCGAGCGTCGCCGCAACGGTTTGCGGCTTGTGGGCGGCGATCATAACGTGAAGCCGGGGCTAAGCGGCCTGACCGGCCAGGGCGCGGGCTCGTTCATCCTTGAGCAGCTCCTCGACGATATGTCCGAGGTCACCGTCCATCACGCCGCGGATGTTCCCGAAGTTCTGATTGATGCGGTGATCCGTAATGCGGTCTTGGGCATAATTGTACGTCCGTATCTTCTCCGAACGGTCGCCGGTCCCCACCTGAGCGCGGCGCATGCTGCCCATGGCCTCTTCCGCCTCGCGCCGTTTGCGATCGTGCAGCATGGCGCGCAGCATATCCATCGCCTTGGCGCGGTTTTGAATCTGCGAGCGCTCCTGCTGTGAGGCGACGACGATCCCCGAGGGTACGTGCGTGATGCGAATGGCCGACTCCGTTTTATTGACGTACTGCCCGCCCGCGCCGCTGGACTTATACGTATCGATCTGCAGATCGGCCGGATTGATCTCCACGCCGGCGTCTTCGTCAACCTGCGGCAGTACGGCAACCGTCGCGGTGCTGGTATGCACGCGGCCTTGCGATTCCGTGACCGGCACGCGCTGTACGCGATGGACGCCCGATTCGTGCTTGAAATGCTGGTAGACGTTGTTGCCTTTGACGGCGAAAACGATCTCTTTATAGCCGCCGGAGTCGCTCTGATTTTCCGAGACCAGTTCGGTCTTCATGCGCTGGTTTTCGGCGTAGCGCATATACATGCGCGCAAGATCTCCGGCGAAAATCGCCGCCTCGTCGCCGCCCGCGCCGGCACGGATCTCGATAAACACGTCCTTGTCGTCGTCGGGGTCCTTGGGAATCATCAGCGTCTGCA
>JBHEMM010000026.1:549-14918 GCA_046262595.1 Vulcanimicrobiaceae bacterium | reverse complement strand
GTTATCGAGAGGTGCGCCGCTACTACCGGATGCTGATCGAGCTCGATGCGCCGCCGCCGCAGCGCTTGCGCTTCTTCTTCGGCCAAATCGTGCAGTTCGGGATCGCTGCGATCGGCTAAAAGCGCCTCGTTGGCAGCGATCGCCTCAAGCGTTTTCTCGTACTCGCGGTACGCGGCAGTCGACTCTTCGATCGAGGCGCGTTCCTTGAGCAGCGCGGTGTACTTGGCCTGATCGAACGCGCCGCTGGGATGCGCGAGCTCCGCTTCGATTTCATCGAAGCGTTTCGCGATCGTTTCCAGGCGGCCGTAAAACGTGTTTGCCATAAATGATGCTGTTTTCGATCAGCTGCGGCGCATCGTCGAGCGGCTCGTCGAAGTCGTCGGCAACCTGGAAAGCGCCGCCGTCCATGCCGAAGCGTCGGACGGTTTTCCTTCACGCACGGGAACGAGGCGGACAAGCGGCTCCGCATTGTTTGTCAGGACAAGCTCTTTACCGCTGCGTGCTTCGTCGATGACGCACGACAGATGGGCCTTGGCCTCATACACATTGACGGTCTTCATAGACGTAGCCTATCACGCGAGACCAAAGCAAAAAGCAAGCCCGCGAGGGGCTTGCTTTGCAAACATGGGGAGGCTAGGCCTCGACTTTGGCGGCCTCGCGCTTGGC
This sequence comes from Vulcanimicrobiaceae bacterium, assembly GCA_046262595.1. Lineage (GTDB taxonomy): Bacteria > Vulcanimicrobiota > Vulcanimicrobiia > Vulcanimicrobiales > Vulcanimicrobiaceae > DASSRQ01. The sequence continues at coordinate 14,252 of JBHEMM010000026.1, read as the reverse complement.
CTTGCGGGCGGCAGCCTCTTCTTGTTTCTGCTTGGCGATCTCTTCACGCTGGCGGAACTTATCGACGCGGCCGGCCGTGTCGATGAACTTCTGCTGCCCCGTAAAAAGCGGATGGCAGGCAGAACAAATCTCGACCGCGATCTGCGGGACCGTCGAGCCGGTGGTAAACGTCGACCCGCAAGCACAGTGGACCCGTGCCTCGGGATACCATTTCGGATGAATCTTCTCTTTCACAGCCTATCGATTATACCAGGGCTGGCAAGAGGGACAGACCCGCCCCTCCTGCCGCTTTAGCGGTTCGTAACTGCTTTGACGAGGTGCCGGGCAAACGGGACACCGAGCCCGGTGACTTCATCATAGCCTGGGCCGGCGTTTACGCCGGGGACCGGCGTAGCCGTTCCCGGCATGGCGTTGTTGCCGTAGACGACGTCGTAGAACGTGTTCACGTAGCTCAGGAACGGCGAGAATCCGATGTGACCCGTGCCTGCCGCGCTGCTGCCTTTGTAGATGCTGTAAAAGTACGGCGCCGCATTACCCAGACGGTAGGGCTTCGCTCCCGAACCGCCCGATTTGCATGAAGCCGACTGATTGCAGGCATCTAAAACCAGCGCCCACATTGCCGCCATCTCCGGGGTTGCAACGCTGGTACCGCCGACCGCCGTTGCTCCGGGGGATCCGCCGCAGTTGCTGCACGTGCCGTTGGTATACACCGTAACGCCGGTCAGCGTATCGCCGACAAGAGAGACGTCGGGCTGTTCGCGCATCGTCGCGCCGATGGCGGAGTACTGCCACGGCGGCGCGGAAAAGATCGTCGATGTGCCGCCTCCCGATCCGCTCGCTGAGCTGTGGTCCGTTTGACTTAAGCCGCCGTTCGTGACGCCCCACGCCGTGAGGTTTGCGTTCAATTGTCCGAACTCGTTGATCGGCGCATTGACGCCGCCGACCGACGTTACGTTGACATCGCCTGAGGGATAACTCACGCACGGCTGCGGCAAGTAGCCATTGGTGCCTCCCAGACACTCGGCTGAGCCGCTGTCGCCCGACGAGACGAACACCGCTATGCCTTCAGCAGCGAGTTCCGCGAACTCAACGGGCGCATAGCCGCGGCCGCGGGAATCAAATGCCGAGCCGAGGCCGCTGCCGGCTTGCTGCGGCTCTCCGCCGCCGTAGCTGATCGAGATGACGTCCGCCGTATTGTCGGCGATCGCTTGTTGGATCTCCGCGTCGCCTTCCGTGATTCCAAGATAGGCCGTCGCGGCATTGCTGCCGCTCGTCGTGCACGAATCGGGGAAGATGACGGCGCAATCGGCGGCGTTGTAGGCCAGATAGAAGGTTACCGTTGCGCCGGTCGCAAGCATTGCGGCCTGTTCGACGTCGAGTTGCGCTTCGAGATCTTCCGGGTTACAGGCAGGGAGAGCGCCGGTGCACGTGTTCTGCGAAACAGGCGGCGGCGTCTGGAAGCTGCCGGAGAACGGGAACAAGGACGGCGGTGAAACGCCGGGATTCGGCGAGGGCGTTGCGTTCGGTACGGGGCTCCACGTCGGACTGGCCGTAGGAATACCGGAAGCGGCCAGACCGGCGGCGACACCGCTCGTCGTTACGTCACGTTCGCACACCGGCGCGGAACTCGTTGCGTACAAGGCCTTGAGCGCCGCGAGGTCGGCGTCGTTACACAACGCACCCGGGCCGCTGCGCGTCACGTTGATCGGCCCTGTGCCGATGATTCCAATCGTTATTCCGTTGCCGCTGAAACCGGCGGTGTATGCGCCGCTGTAATCGAACGCCGTGCGCAGCTGCTGCGGCGAATAGCCCAGCGTGTCGTTTGCGTTCGCGCGCGGAGGCACGGGGACGGCGTACGTGTGCATCGTGCGCTCCGCCACCAAATTCGAGACGGCTGTCACCGGGAGCGCAGCGGCGAAGTGAGGCGTCGTTACCGGCGCGACAAATTCCGCGCCGTCTTTGGTATACAGCCCGAACTTCGTACCGAAGGCTTTTTCCATCGCCTGTTGCGGGCCCGCTACGGTAAGCGAGAGCCGCTGACGCCAACCGCCGACGGTGAGCCCGTTAGCCACGAAATAGTTTGCGGTTTTGCGATAGTCTTGCAGCGTTGCGCCGAAGCGCGCTGCAATTTCGTCCGGCGTCAGAAAGCGGCGGTACGACGCGGAAGCGGGATCGGCGGCTTGCTGCGCATATTGCAGCAAACCTTGCGCGTTCTGTTGATTGACCAGCACGGAGACTTGCATGTGCCCGGCGTTTGCAGGACCCGCATAGGCCGCTCCGCTCATCGCTTCTTTGCCCCAGTCGAACGAAGCCGTTCCGGATAGGTTCGAACCGCCCGGATTGGATGCCGGAAGCATCGGGGAGCTATGACCGCCGCAAGCGGCGAGCGCAACGATCGCAAGCGAGCACGCGAGCGCACTCAGTGCTGAGACTTTCATCGCGCGCCTCCTTCGGCCGCATTGCGGAGCAAGATATCGTGAAGAGCGTGCACTCTTTGCGCACGCTGCACTTCCCGGCGCAATTCGAGTGCAGAAATGTGTGCGGCAACGCTTAGCGGTGAGACCCCTTGTGTCCGCGCGGATGCCGTCCGGACGGCCGGATAGGACGACGTGGACGTCATGCTCAAGAACTCGACAAAATCGTCGACCGAATTGGGCGACCCGTTTTGCGATTGGTAATCGATCTTCGTCGTATCGTTGGTGTAGTCGTAATACGACTTGAGCGTGTCGTCGATCTTCACGCAAACGGCGCCGAAGCCGCTCACGTTGTATGAGGTCGTCACGCGCGTGTCTTGATATCCGAGCACGGGGTCCAGCACGGAGTGCGTCTCGATGACCTTCTCACCCGTGGCGCCCGCGGCGGGATCGACCGTGCAGCCGGCATCAATGAGCGAGGGACCGCTATCAGCGAACCCATCCGAGATATACGACGTGGAGCCGGGCGAGGAGAACCATGCCGGAAACGTGCGCGTCTTCGTCGATCCCGGCTGGGTAATCGTCAGCGTAATGCTGCCCGCCGCCGGCGCTGCGTAGCTGAAAGTGGCGCCTGCGAGCCCGTACGAGCCCGAACCGTCGAGGCTGCGCGCGTTGACCGCGCCGTTTACGGTGATTGTCGCGGTTCCCGCGCCGCCGGGAAACGTTTCCGTATCGATGTACGAACCGTCGGCGGCAATCGTGCGGCTCACGGCCGTCCCGTCCGCGAGGTTCTCGGTAAACGTGCCGGCCGGGTTATTGAAGTACGAACTCCCCGAAGCGCCCCATGAACCGGATGCCTCAGGATTGCGATCCAGAAGCTGCGGGACGGTGTAAATCATATCCGCCGAATTGCCGTTGGTGTCGGAGTTCTTCTCGGCGTATAGCAGAAATTGCGAGGCGGTGCTCTTGACGGAGAGGTCGGTGATCGTGGTTTGCGTCAGCGTTGGAAACGCATCCGCTTCCGTCGACTTGAAGTCGCTGCCCGCAGAAGCATCAGGCATGGTCGTCGCGCTTGCCGCGACCGATACCGAAACCGTAGCGGCCGACGTAGCCGTGGGCTGCGCACACGGCGCGCTTTGCGTGCGCGTATCGGAAATGGTGCCGCTGTACGTGAACGAATCGCCCGCAGCAATGGGATGCGCGATCATCGGCCGGCGCGCCACCGTTGCGTACGGCGTCGAGCCGACGCAGCCATACGGATTCAGCGTTGCAGCGGGTGTCGGTGTCGATGTCGGCGTGGGCGTGGGCGTCGGAATAACGCCAACCCCGCCTCCGCCGCCGGTGCCTCCGCCGCCACCGCCCCCGCATGCGGCAAGACTCGCCGCGAGGAAAAGGGCGGCGCCCATCACTATAAGACGGTTTCTCAAAACGAACCCCTGACGTGCGAAACAGATTACGCCTGTGCGATTCCCGCGGGTGCGTCTAAAGTCATGCTCGCCGCAGACGGCAACTTTATCGATTCGGTCAAGAGCGAGCGAAGAAACAAACACGAAGAACGGCGCGTTACCCGGACATGCGTACATGCTCAACGGTTCTCGCAGGCCTTTTCGTTGCCGCTGCGGCGGCGGTTTCGCTTGCTTCGGGCGGCCCCGATGGTGCAATTTTGGTAAACTCCGGCTCGACGAACACGCCGGGCTACACGATCAAGGTGTGGTCCGACGGACGAGCGGTCGCCGCCGCCGGCATGACGCGCGCACCGCGGGATGTCGTCGCGCGGTTGTTCGCCGATCTGCGCGCCGCCAAGCGCGCCGGCTCGGCAAACGAAGCGAAAACATGTATGAAGAGCGCATCATTCGGAAGCTCCACGGTCGCGCGTTACCACGGCTGGTCGTCCGACGACTTAGAATGTCCCGGGAACGATCCGCTGACGGCCGACGCGCATGCCCTCGCTGCCGCGGTGCAGCCCGTGACCCTGCACCGCCGGCTGCCCAACGAAATCCGCCGCCCTGAAGCAAGTCCGGCAGCGCAACCGAGCGCCTCACCGGAATCCCGCGTGTCCTTGCCGTAAGGAGCGTATCGTGAAACGTCTGACTTCTTTCTTGAGCCTATTCTTGCTTGCGGCTGCGTGCGCGATTGCCGCGCTCGGCACGGCACACGCGCAAAACGTTGCGCCGCCGCTCCCCAGTGCGCAGGCGACGTATCAACCGACAGTGGCGCCGACGCCGGTGTTACCGCCCGGTGTCCTTCCCCAAGCTCCGGGAAGCACCGCGGGCGTAACCATCGGCGGCAAACCGAAAGCGACGCCCGCGCCGCCGAAGGATACCGAAGAGAACCGCGTGGGGATCACGGGAGTGTGGGAAGTCGCGCTTCAGAAAACCGACGGCGTTGTGTACTCGCATTTCAAGATCACGCAAATCGGCACGGCGCTCACCGGCGTGTATTTGGATGAAAACGGCAAGCGATTTCCGCTCGCCGGCACGAATGACGGGAAAAAAGTGCAGCTCGTGGTTTCGCTTGCAAACGGAAACACGCTCCGGTTCAGCGGTGCCGCCGAAGGCAACAGCGATATGGTCGGAACGCTGACGACATCAAACGATTTGCTCGGCTTCACCGCCGCGTACCGTCCGAAGTACAAATGGATCGATAACATTTCGCCCGGCGGCAGCGGCCTAGGCGGCATGTCGGGCAATCCTGGCGGGAACCCCTAAAGGACGTTTTCGCCTCGCGTCTGTTCGGCTAAACGCCGCTCGACGTACGGCTGAAAACCGCCCGCCTCGATCAGCGACTGCATGAAGGGAGGAAACGCTGCCGCCTGATACGTCGCGTTGCGTGTGAGATTGCGGATGGCGCCGGTCGCCGGCTCAATCTCTATCTCATCGCCGCTTTGGATACCATCCACCGCTTCGGGTGATTCCAAGATCGGCAGACCGATGTTAAGCGCATTGCGGTAAAAAATACGTGCGAAGCTTTTCGCAATCACCGCTGACGCTCCCGATCCCTTGATCGCGATCGGCGCCACTTCACGGCTGGATCCGCAGCCGAAGTTCGTATCGGCGACGATGATGTCGCCCGCGCTCATGCGCGTGGCGAACTCCGGATCGATGCCTTCGAGCGCGTGTTTGCCGAGTTCGGCTTGATCCACGATGTTGCAGTATTTTCCCGGGATGATGACATCGGTGTCGATGTTCTTGCCGTATTTATGTGCTTTGCCGCGCATATTACACCAGCGCCGCAACGACGGTGCGCGGGTCGGTAATGCGGCCGGTTAGTGCAGACGCCGCGCACGTGGCGGGAGAGGCAAGATAGACTTCCGCCTTGGGCGAGCCCATGCGTCCGACGTAATTGCGGTTTGTGGTGGAGATGCAGCGCTCGCCGTCTCCTAGCGTGCCCATGTGACCGCCGAAGCACGCGCCGCAGCCGGGCGTATTGACAACGCATCCCGCCGCAGCGAGGGTCGTAAGAACCCCTTCCTGCGCCGCCTGCATCCACACTTTTTGCGAACCCGGGTTGACGATGACGCGCAAGCTCGACGCGATTTTCTTGCCGTCGAGTATCTTCGCCACCACGCGCAGGTCGTCGATGTAGCCATTCGTACACGATCCGATGAAGACTTGATCCACGTTGATCTCTTCGCGCGTCACCTCGGAAATCGGATGCACGTTATCGGGGGTGTGCGGGCAGGCGATTTGCGGTTCCAAGTTCCCCACGTCGATGGTGATCTGCTGTTCGTAAAGCGCGTCGTCATCGGCGTGCTCCACGATGAACGGCCGGTCGGTGCGCTCTTTGACGAACGCTATCGTCTTTGCATCGGCGTGAAAGATGCCGTTCTTCGCGCCGGCTTCGATCGCCATGTTTGCCATCGTGATGCGCCCGGTGATTGAAAGGTTGTCGATCGTCGTGCCGTGATATTCGATAGCGCGGTACGTCGCGCCGTCGATGCCGAGCGTTCCGACGGTCTTGAGCATGATGTCTTTGGCGAAGACCATCTCGCCCAGCGAGCCGTTATAGGTGATCTTGATGGTCGGCGGAACCCGCAGCCACACCTCGCCGAGCACGAACGCCGCTGCGATGTCGGTCGAACCCATGCCCGTTGCGAATGAGCCGAACGCACCGTACGTGCACGTGTGCGAGTCGCCGCCGACGATCAGTTCGCCCGGCGCGACAAGGCCTTCCTCGGGCAGCACGACGTGTTCAATTCCGCCGCGGCCGACGTCGAAAAAGTGCTTGATGTTTTGCTCGATGGCAAAGTCTTTCATCAGTTTTGCGATTTTTGCCGACTGCGCGTCTTTGGCAGGCACGAAGTGATCCTCGACCAGCGCTATCTTTTCACGGTCAAAGACACGATCGGCGCCCTTGATGTTGCGCATGACGCCGATTGCAACGGCGGCGGAGAGCTCGTTCGCCAGCACGAGATCGACTTTAGCGTTGATGATTTGGCCCGGCTCCACTGCGTTCAGGCCGGCGTGGCGCGCGAGGATCTTCTCGGTCAGGGTCATGCCCATAACAGCTGCAAACTCCTACAAGGCGTATTCGGGGTAACCTGAGGTTTCGAGTCGAAGTGCGCGCGACCATGCAAGACGACCATCCTTTCGGATTTTCCACCCGCGCCATCCATGCCGGCACGCCGCCGGATCCGGTTACGGGTTCGCGCGTTACCCCGATCCATCAAACGGCTGCTTTCGTTTTCGGCTCGACCGAGCAGGCGGCCGAGCTGTTCCAGCTGCGCAGCTACGGCCACATCTACAGCCGTATCAGCAACCCGACCGTTTCGGCGTTCGAAGAGCGCATGGCAAGCCTGGAAGGCGGGATCGGCGCCTTGGCGTTCTCGAGCGGGCTGGCAGCGCAGTTGGGAACGATCCTTACGATCGCACAGAACGGCGACCACATCGTGAGCTCGCAGAACGTCTACGGCGGAACCGTCACGCAGTTCGGCATCACGCTCAAACGCATGGGCATCGAAACGGCGTTCGTTCCGGTCGAGCAGCACGACGCGATCCGGGCGGCGATCCGGCCCAATACGAAGATGCTTTTTGCCGAGACGATCGGCAATCCGTCGGGCGCGCTTGCAGACGTCGAAAGCCTCGCGCGTATCGCACACGATGCCGGCATCCCGCTCGTAATCGATAACACTTTCGCATCGCCTGCCCTCTTCCGCCCCATCGAGCACGGCGCCGACATCGTCGTCCATTCGGCGACGAAGTTCATCAGCGGACACGGCGCCGTCATCGGCGGCGTGCTCGTGGAGTCCGGAAGGTTCCCGTTCGAGAACGGAAGGTTTCCGCTGCTCTCGCAGCCCAGCCCCGGCTATCATGATAAAGTTTTCACCGAAACGTTCGGCGAGTACGCGTTTCTGATGCGCGCGCGCGCCGAAGTGCTGCGCGATATCGGCTCGCAACTCTCGCCGATGGATGCGTGGCTGCTGCTGCTCGGCCTTGAAACGCTTCCGATCCGCATGCGCGCGCACGTTGAGAACGCGCAGCGCATCGTGCAGTTCCTCCAGCGCCGTGCCGAAGTGGAATGGGTTAAAGCTCCGGCAATGGGATCGATCTTCACGTTCGGGATTCGCGGCGGCCGTGACGCCGGACGCCGCTTCATCGATTCACTCGAACTGTGGAGTCATTTGGCGAACGTGGGCGACATGAAGAGCTTGGTCATTCATCCCGCCTCGACGACCCATTCGCAACTAAGCGATGACGAGATGCGCAAAGCCGGCGTCGCGCCCGAGAGTATCCGTTTATCCGTCGGTTTGGAAGACGCGGACGATTTAATCTGGGACCTCGGCAATGCTTTGGAGCGCGCGCTCGCCCAAACGGCCGCGGCGTCGTGATCCTGCGCTCCGTCAGTCAGCGCAAAGCCGTGCTGCAGCGCAGCAAGACCATCGCGATGGTGGGTGCGTCGGCGAATCCCCTGCGGCCGAGCTACACGGTGTTCAGCTATTTGCGCACGATGACGCCCTTCCAGACCACGCCCATCAATCCGGCGATCGCCGCGATCGACGGCATCAAAGCGTATCCGTCACTTGCTGCGTACGCGCAGGAACACGGCGCGCCCGATATTGTGGACGTGTTCCGTAAACCCAGCGAAGTGGCCGCTGTCGTGCGCGAAGCCATTACGTCCGGCGCCAAATGCGTCTGGTTCCAATACGGCGTTATCAACGAAGACGCCATCCATCTCGCAGACGAGGCGGGTCTGGACGTCGTCGTGGACCGCTGCTTAAAGGTCGAGAACGCGCGCCTCAACGGCGGCCTGGCGAGCGGCGGCCTCAACAGCGGACTGATCACGAGCAAACGGCGATGACCGCGGACCAAACGTACGAGGCGCAGGCGGCGGCGCTCGATAGCGAGATTCTCGAGTGCATCGCGCGGCGCTGCGTGCCGGACTTCGGCGGCCTGGCCTTGCGGGTCTTCGCGCATCAGCTGCGTTACAATGCGCCGTACGCGCGGTATTGCGCGTCACTTGGCGTACGCCCCGATGCAATGCCGCCGTGTTGGCAAGACATTCCGCCCGCGCCGGGCGGCGCGTTCAAAGAGGCCGCGCTGACAACGTTTGAGCCCAACCGCGCCGCGCTGACATTTGAAACGAGCGGCACGACGCGCGGCATGGGCGGTAAACATTATTTGGAAACGCCCGCGCTGTACGACGCGTCGCTGCTTGCGGGGTTTCATGACGCGATGCTCGGCGGTGCGCAGCAGCCGCTGCGCTACCTCCTGCTCGTGCCCAATCCGCAGGAGCGCCCGCACTCCTCGCTGGGATACATGATGCAAAAAGTGGCGGGCACGTACGGTGATGGCGGCGAGCGGTGGTTTCTGCAAGGCGATCGGCTGCAAGCGGCGGCGCTTGCGCAAAGCGTCGCCCGCGCGCGCGCGGAAGGGCGCCCCCTCTGCGTCGCGGGAACGGCTTTTGCGTTCGTGCAGTTGCTCGACGAGTTCGGCGCGATGCCGCACGCCGATCTGCGCTTACCCGACGGTTCGCGCGTCATGGAAACCGGCGGCTTTAAGGGACGCACGCGCATCGTCAAACGCGAGCAGCTCTATGCCTCGCTCGCGCAGACGTTCGTGTTGAAGCCGGAAGCCATCGTCGCGGAGTACGGCATGACCGAGCTATGCACCCAGTATTACGATGTCACGTTCGGCGAAGTGCGCGTCAAACGCGCGCCGCCTTGGCTGCGCACGCGCGTCACCGGGCAGCGCGGCCAGGATGTTCCCGACGGTACGGTCGGATCGTTGACGCACGTCGATCTGGCGAACCGCTCGTCGTGTCTCGCCGTTCAAACCGAAGACCTCGGCGTTGCCGCGCCGGACGGCGGCATCATTTTGATCGGCCGCGAAGAGGGGGCGCATCTGCGCGGTTGCTCTTTGGATGCCGAACAGCTACTCAGCCTGAAGTGAGCGCCCTTGCAGGGTTGCCTGCGCGCGCGATCGTGCGCGGAATCGCTGCTGCGGCCGCACGCTGGAGCGATGGCGATTTTCCGCCCCGCGTGCGCGTACTGGAGCGCATTGCATCGCGAACGGGATACAGCGTTCCCGTCGTAGAGTATGCGCTGGATCGTTTGTTTCTTTCCGTCACGCCTGACGCGTTGGAAACGGTGATTGGCACCGAACTCGGATCGATCGACGCGCTCGATGGGTTCACCGGCCGCGGTGCGACACGTAACCGCGCGATGCCGGTGGGATCCGTCTGCGTCATCTCCAGCCGCACGACGATCGGCGTCGCGCTCGTGCCGGCAATCTTCGCCCTGTGCGCCAAGTGCGATGTGCTGGTTAAAGACCGCGAGGACAGTTTCGTCCAGGCGTTTTTCGAAACGCTCGCCGACGAAGACGATCGTTTCGCGCAGGCGGCACGCGCGCAGGCCTGGTCGTCGCGCGATGCAGATGTTCCCGATCTCCAGGCGTTCGATGCCGTGACCGCCTTTGGAACAGATCGAACGCTTGCTCAGATTGCCGCGGCTTGTACATCCGGCGCGCGCTTCACCGGCTTCGGGTCGCGCGTAAGCGCGGGCTATCTCACGCGGGAGACCCTTCTCGATCTGCCTTCGGCAACGGCGGCTGCCGAAGGTGCGGCGCGTGACCTCATTTTGTACGAGGGCGAAGGCTGCCTCTCACTTCACGTGCTCTTCGCGGAGGATACGTCTCGCCCGGCCTTCGATCGCTTCGCTCAGCTGCTATATGCGGCGATCGAGCGCGCTGCAATTGAATTCCCGGCCGGTACGTTGGAACCGCACAGAGCCGCGGCCGTGCTCGAACATCACCGCCTGCACGCGTTCCGCGCCGCGAACGGTAAGGGCAACCTTCTCGCGCGGCCCGGCGCGCACGCACTTCTTCTGGATCCGCCGTCCGGGGATCCGCCGGCATTCCTGCCGCGCACCCTGAGCATGCACGCCGTCGAGCATCCCGACGGCGCGCTCGCATATCTTCGCGCGCACGCGCTGCCTCTGGAGGGCTTCGCCGTTTCGAGCCAACGCGCGGACGTCGTCGAGATGGTGCTGCAGTCGGGCGCGGCGCGTCTGGCGCACTTCGGGGAACTGCAGGACCCGCCGCTGACGGCGCATCACGGCGGTCAGCCGCGAATCAGCGGCTTCGTGCGATGGATCGATGCAAGCCGGTGAATGAGGATCTGTTTGAACAGCTCCGCACGGAGGTTCCGGGTCCGCGCACGCGCGAGCTGGCGCGCACGCTGCAGCGCTTCGAGTCACGCAACGTCACGTACGTCGGCGAGAAGTTCCCCGTCTTCTGGGAGAATGGCCAAGGCGCGACGGTCACCGATGTGGACGGGAACCGCTACATCGATCTGACCGCGGCGTTCGGCGTCGCCAACACGGGACACAGCAACCCGTACGTTGCCGAGGCGATTCACGATCAAGCCGTCCGGTTGATGCACGCCATGGGCGACGTGCATCCCACCGAGACGAAAACTGCCCTGCTGCAAAAACTTGCCGAGATAACACCCGGCGATCTTTCAAAGACGTTCTTGGCGTCCACCGGAGCGGAAGCGGTTGAAGCGGCGATGAAGACCGCGATGCTCGCAACGGGAAAAACCGCCTTCGCCGCATACCGGAACGCGTATCACGGTCTCTCGCTCGGCGCCCTCGCGATCTCCGGAATCGAGCGGTTCGGGGCGCCGTTTACCGGCGCACTTCGCGCCAACGCAGTTTTGCTCGACTATCCGCCGGCCGGCACGCTCGAGAGCATCGAAAAGGCACTGGCGCAGCGCACGGATATCGCGGCGGTTTTCATCGAGCCCATGCAAGGGCGCGGCGGCTGCATTGCGCCGCCCAAAGGCTACTTGCCGGCGTTGCGCGATCTCTGCACGAACGCGGGCGTGCTGCTCGTTTTCGACGAAATCTACACGGGCTTCGGACGCACCGGGATGATGTTTGCGTGCGAGCACGAGAACGTCGTTCCGGACATCATGTGCATCGGCAAGGCGATGGCGAACGGCTTTCCGATCTCTGCGGCGATTGCGCGAGCCGAAATCATGGATGCTTGGCCCGCCTCCGCGGGCGAGGCGCTGCACACCTCAACGTATCTCGGAAATCCGATGGGCTGCGCTGCGGCGCTGGCGAACATCAACGAACTGCGCCGCATGCGGCTGCCGGAAAACGCGCAGCGTTTGGGCGCCGTGCTCGGTTCGCGGTTGGACCGGCTGCGCACCACGAAGAAACTGCGGGACGTGCGCGGTCGCGGCCTCATGTGGGGCATACAACTGGACAGCGCGGCGCACGCCGAGCGCGTCGTGCACGAAGCGCTGCGAAAAGGTGTTATCCTTCTGCAAGCCGGGCCGCAGGGCGACGTACTCTCACTCACGCCGCCGCTGGTTATCGAACAACAACAACTTTTTCGCGCAATCGACCTTATCGAGGAGCTGCTGTGAAATACAAAGTGGGCATAACGGGCGCGGGTTTCGGTGTGCGTTCGCATCTGCCGGCATTTAAAGCGCATCCCGCTTTTGACGTCATCGCGCTCGCCTCGCCGAACAGCGCGCAGGAGCAGGCGAAACAGCGCGGGGTAGCGCACGCGTTTTCGAGTTGCGAGGAGATGCTCGCGGGCTGCGATCTGGACGTCGTCTCGATTGCGGCCCCGCCGTTTACGCACCACCGCGACGTGCTCGCCGCGCTGGCGGCGGGAAAGCACGTCATCTGCGAGAAGCCGTTTGCGCTGAACGTTTCGCAAGCGGAAGACATGCTGGCGGCGGCGCAGCACGCAACGGCCGCAACGGCCGTCATGCATGAATTCCGGTGGGCACCGCAGCGCTACGCGATCAAAGAATTGATCGCGAACGGGCACCTGCACCCGCTGCGGGAGATCGAAATTACGCAGCTTTCCACACGCTTGCGTCCCGGTGTGCAGCGCACGCGCGGTTGGTGGTTTGACCGGGAGCGCGGCGGCGGCATGGCCGGCGCACTGCTCTCGCACCTGATTGACAGCGCAACGTGGTACGCCGGCCGGCCGCCCTTGCGCAGCACCGGGTATCTGCGAACCGCAAACGCGTCACGCACCGATGCCCAGGGCGACTTCAAAAGCACGGTCGACGACGGGTGCTTTGCGCTGATCGATTACGGCGAAGGACTGATCTCCCGCGTAAGCTGCGATGCAACAACGGCGGTCGATTCCCTTACGGTTGCCTCGCATGCGGAAAACCGCACGGCGGTCGCGAGCGGCTCGGATCTGTTCGATATGCGGCTGTTCACCGTCGACGAGGAAGAAACCAACGAACTGGATTGCAAACCCTCACCGCACGCGAATCTCGCCTCGGTCGATGCGCACGTGCCGTTGATCGCCGATCTGCTCGATGAATTCGTCAAGCAGATCGAGACGGGGCATAGCGCGGTTCCCACATTCGAGGAGGCGGTGCATACGCAGCGCGTGCTGGCCTCGATCGGCTACGGCACGTAGACGCCGTTCGGGCTATCGCGCGTTTCTAGTGCGCTAAGGCGTAGGCTACCGCAGCATTGACGTCGAGGCGGCCGCAGCCTTGTGCCGCCGAGCCGATATCCGCGGCGCTGCTGCACAGTGCCGCCGCGACCTGCGCGGGCGTATACGACGGTTTCACCGCCAAGATCAGCGCCGCCGCTCCGGCGACGTGCGGCGTTGCCTGCGAAGTGCCTTCGATCTGCACCCGGCAGTCGGCCGTCGAACCGGGGGGCGCCAAGTAATCCGGTTTGCAATATGTCGACGCGCTGATGCCGGTGCTTGAATAGATGTTTTCAATCCAATGCAAGTTGTCGCCGTCTGCGCTGCCGCTCGCGTTGCCGCCCGGGGCAACCAGGAACGCGCCGCCATCGTTCTTGGG
>JBHEMM010000026.1:0-539 GCA_046262595.1 Vulcanimicrobiaceae bacterium | reverse complement strand
AATAACGCCCGGATCGGCGGCGGGGCAATCGAGGACGTTTTCGGCGAGCCCGCCGGTGGTGCCGTTCCCCGCGGCAGCAACCACGACAACGTTGTGAGCGATCGCGTTCTCTACCGCCGCGTACTCCGGGTCATTCGTACTGCAGGGAGGCGCGGAGCCCAAGCTCAGGTTGATGACTTTGGCTCCGTTCGCGGTGGCATCGTTTATGGCGGCGGCCTCGTCCGCAGTGTCGCTCTCGCACTGCGGCGATGAGGAGCCTTCGCAGCCGCTCGACGGATCCGCCGGAAAAATGCGGTACGCGAGAATTTTTGCGTCATAACTCGTGCTCGCGAAGCCGAACGCATTGTTGCTTCGCGCTGCGGCGATTCCGGCGACGTTTGTGCCGTGGCCGTCCGTATCCGTAACGTAAGGCCCGGAAGTCTGCGCCGCCGTTGCAGGATACGTCACGAAACAGCGCGCGCGAAGAATCGTGCCGCTTGCCAGTTCGGGGTGCGTTACGTCAACGCCGGTATCAACGATCGCGATCGGCGCTTTTGCGC
>JBHEMM010000025.1:13158-37055 GCA_046262595.1 Vulcanimicrobiaceae bacterium | reverse complement strand
AGACATGCTAAACCACACCCATGCGTGAGCTGGGAGCGAAGGACACGCCGATGAACTGAGGGCAATGCAGGCGCCCCCGGCCACGCGCGTTCGAGGGATTTCATTAGCGCCTGCAGCGTGAAAGGCAGAATTTGGCTACCGGAAAAGTTCGGATATTTGAACTTGCAAAAGAAGTCGGGCTCACTTCGAAAGAATTAATTACGCTCTTCAACGAGCGGCTTGGCGGCGTTTTCGAAGCGAAGAATCAGCTGAGCGTCGTTCCCGACCACATCGCGGACCTGATCCGCAGCGTTCTCGTTAAGTCAAAAGCTGCCCAGCCCAAGTCCGCCCCGCCGGCACCCGAGCAAGCTGCGCCGCCCGCGCGGCCGGCGCCCACTCCAAAGGCCGCTCCGCGCGCGAAGGCGCCGCCGGTCGAGGAACCGATTCCGACGCTCAAACGCGTGACCGGCGCGACGACGCGCCGCAAGACCGTTGCACCGCCCGCTGTACCTGCCGTCTCCGCCGCGCCGCCCGATGAGGCTGTCGCTGCCGTGCCGGCAGCGCCGGTCGCTGCCGCTCAAGCGCCCGAAGCGCCAGCGCCGCCGGCGCCTGAAATGCAAACGATCGCTGCGCCGGCCGAAGCGCCCACGCCCGAAGCGGAGCCGGCTGTCCGCAAGGCACCGCGCCCGCCCGCCGCGCCGCCGGCACCGCTTTCCCGTCTGCGTCCGGTTCCGTCGGGCCAGACATCCGTTCTGCCGCCTCGCCGTCCGGCGCCGCCGCCCACCACCTCCGCCAGTGCCGAGCCCGGCCCGCAGACCGGCCTGCCCGGCCGCCCCGGTGTCGCTCCGCGCCCCGGCCAATCGGGTCCGCCGCAGCAGCAAGCGCAAACGCAGGTTCCCGCGCCGGGTCAGCCGCGCGTGCCGCAGCCCGGGCGTCTGATCTCCGCCGCGCCGCAACAGCGGCGCGTCCAAGGCAACGGCCCCTTCCGCCCGCTCACGCCGCCGCAGGGCGGCGTAAGCCGTCCCTTCGCGCCGCGTGCCCCCGGCATGCCGCCCTCGCCCACCGACGGCCCGGCGCCGAGCTCGGGCAGCGGACGCCCCGGCGACCGTTCGCGCGATCGCGACGAGAAGCTGAATAAGAAAGATCGCGAAAAAGAGCTGCTGCTCGAAAAAGAGCGCAACCGCAAGAAGCGGCCGGACGCCGTTGCGGTTGCACCGGCAGCGAAGCTGGAAGCGATCGAGATTCCGGACTTGCTGACCGTGCAAGAACTTGCGACCTCAATGATCGTTCCCGCGAAAGACATCATCAAAGAGCTCATCAAGATGGGCACGATGGCGACGATCAATCAAAACATCCCGAGCGACGTCGCGATTGCCGTTGCGAAAAAGTTCGGTTTCAACGCCGTCGTCAAAGAAGCGGGCGAAGAAGTCACCGTCGAGCAGGAAGAAGACAAGCCCGAGATGATGACCTCCCGACCGCCGGTCGTCACGGTTCTGGGTCACGTCGATCACGGTAAAACATCGTTGCTCGACCGTATCCGCCAAGCGAACGTCGCGTCCGGCGAAGCCGGCGGCATCACGCAGCGCATCGGCGCTTACACCGTCGATCGCAACGATCGCAAAATCACGTTCATCGACACGCCCGGGCATGAAGCCTTCACGGCGATGCGGGCGCGCGGGGCAAAAGTGACCGACGTCGCAATCCTGGTGGTTGCCGCGGACGATGGCGTCATGCCACAAACCCGGGAAGCGATCGCGCACGTGAAAGCGGCGGGCGTTCCGATCGTCGTTGCGATGAATAAAATGGACAAACCCGACGCTCAACCCGAACGCATCAAACAGCAGCTGTCGGAACAGGGCCTGCAGGCCGTCGATTGGGGCGGCAATATCGAGATGGTGCCGGTTTCCGCGCGCACCGGCGACGGCATCGACAGTTTGCTCGAAACGGTGCTGCTCGAAGCCGACATCCGGGATCTCAAAGCCAACAAAAACCGCCGCGCCACCGGGGTCGTCATCGAGTCTGCACTGGACCGCGGCCGCGGCGCGGTTGCAACGGTTCTGATTCAAAACGGGACGCTGCGCGTGGGCGACATCGTCGTCGCCGGCGGGACGTTCGGCAAAGTGCGCGCGCTCGTTGACGATAAGGGCAAACAAGTCAAGAAAGCCGGACCGTCGATTCCCGTAGAGATCATGGGCCTGCAGGACGTCCCCTCGGCAGGCGACACGCTCATGGTCGTTTCCGACGAACGCGTCGCGCGCGAAACCGCCGACAAACGCAAAACGCGCCGCCGCGACGTTCGCATCTCCGCAACCGGCGGAGCGCGCATCTCGCTCGAGACGTTTATGTCAATGCCCGCGGAAGGCAAAAAAAGCCTCAACATCATCGTCAAGGCCGACGGCCAAGGCTCGGTCGAGGCGTTGCGCGCGCGTATGGAATCGCTGTCGACCGAAGAAGTGGACATCAACGTTATCCACGGCGGCGTCGGTGCGATTTCACCGAACGACGTAAATCTGGCGAGCGCCTCGAACGCGGTGCTCATCGGCTTCAACATCCGTCCTGACGAAACAGTGAAACGCCTCGCCGAAAACGAGAGCGTCGATCTGCGCTTCTATCAAGTGATCTACGAAGTGGAAGACGATCTCAAGAAGGCCATGCGCGGCATGCTGGCGCCGGTGAAGCGCGAGGTGACGCTCGGCCACGCAGAAGTCCGCGAAGTGTTCAAAGTCAGCAAGGTCGGTTCGATTGCCGGCTGCTACGTCAAAGACGGCAAGATCTCGCGCGGCGCGAAAGTGCGCGTCCTGCGCGATCAAGCGGTCATCTTCGACGGCGAATTGGAATCACTGCGGCGCTTCAAGGACGACGTCAGAGAAGTGGCGGAAGGTTACGAGTGCGGCATCCAGGTGGCGCGCTATCAGGACCTCAAAGTCGGCGACGTCATCGAAGCCTACACCGTCGAAACGGTGGCCGCAGAACTGGCTCACGCCTGATGAAATTTCAACGCCAACAGCGGATCGACCATGAAATTCAACGCGCGCTCGGCACGGTGATCACGCAGCAGCTCAAGGATCCGCGTTTGGGCTTTACCACCGTGACTCGTGTGGAAGTGACGCAGGATCTGCATCACGCCAAAGTGTTCGTCTCGATCATCGGCGACCGCCACGCTGCCAAACAGACCATGGATGCGCTCGAGCATGCCGCCCGCTTTCTGCGCGGCGAGCTGGGGCATCTGGTGAAGTTGCGGCACATTCCCGAGCTGCATTTCGTGGAAGATCGTTCGACCGAGCGGGCGATCACTATCAGTCAGGCGTTGCAGGCCGCCGCGCAAGCGCGCGGAGACAACGCGTGATCGACGAGAAGAACGTTTCCTCAGGCACCCAAGAGGTTGTGGACGAGCTGCTCAAACGCAGCGCGTTCGTCATGGTCAGCCACGTCAAGCCCGACGGAGACACGCTCGGGGCCGGCCTGGCTCTGGGCATCGCGCTCAAGCGGCTCGGAAAGCGCGTTCTATATTTTCAGCAAGACCCGGTTCCGCGCAACCTGCGCTTTTTACCCGATACGGAATTCGTCTCTCGCGATATTCCGGCCGATTTGCCGGCCGACGCGCTCTGGGTGTTCGGCGACATGAGCAGCGCCTCGCGCGCCGGCGAATTCTTGCCGGCGATCGACCGTGAAAACATCCTCGATATCGATCATCATCTGGGCAACGATCACTTCGGCAAACTGAACTACGTTCTCACAAGTGAGTGCTCGACCGGGACCTGCGTGCTGCACCTGCTGCGCGCGCTGCGCACGCCGATCGACGTGGATATCGCCACGTGCCTGCTCACGACGATCATGACGGACACCGGCGGCTTCATGCACAGCAATACGACGCCCGACGTTCTGCGCATCTCCGCCGAACTGATGACGATCGGGGCCAATAAAGAGCAGATCACCGAAGAGATTTTCGCCAACAAACGTTTTGCGGCAATCAAACTCCTGGGCAAGGCGCTCGACGCGGCTCAAATGATGGACGGCGGGCGCTTCATCTATTCTTACGTCACGCAGGCGATGCTCGCGGCATGCGGCGCGGACGGCGAAGACACGGAAGAGATCGTCAACCATCTGCGATCGGTCGAAGGCGCAGAAGTCGCCGCGCTGTTCAAAGATTACGACGGCGACATGCGCGTGAGTTTGCGCAGCAGCGGCCGCGTGAACGTGCAAGCCGCGGCGGCCCGATTGGGCGGCGGCGGCCACTTCCGCGCCTCCGGGCTCACGTATGCCGGCCCGCTCGATGAAGGCATCCGTGCGGTGCACGAAGCGCTGCGCGCCGAAGGTCTGTAGCGCGTGAAATTGCTCGTTATGCTCGCGGTCGTCATCGGCGGCGCCGCGCTCTTCGGGACGCGTCGCGATACGCCGTTTCTGCGCTGGGGCATCATCGTCGCGTTGCTGGGCGTACTGCTCGTCAGTACTGCGGCCATTTTTACGGCGCGCGGCGTGCTGTTCGGAGGAATTCTGTTCGTGCTCGGAGCGGCCGTGTATTACTACGGGCGTTTCGTCAGGCGCGAGCAGCTGCTCGTGCCCCGATCAAAGTAAGATCGTGCTCGGATTCGTCAACGTCTTTAAGCCGGCGGGTCCAACATCGGCGCGCATCGTCGCGCGCATGCGCCGCATTTATGGTTTGTACGCCCGCGACAAACATGTGGGCGTCGGGCATTTGGGAACGCTCGATCCGCAAGCGGCGGGCGTCCTGCCCATTGCGGTCGGGAAAGCAACCCGTCTCATTCCGCTTTTAACCGACCAGCGCAAGGCTTACGTCTGCGCGTTCGTGCCGGGCCGGTCGACGGCGACGGGCGATGCAACGGGGGAAACGCTCGAGCAAACGCCGGTGCCCGTTGACTGGCTGCAACGGCTCCATCGCGCGCTGCCTGAGTTCGTCGGCAAGATCGACCAAGTTCCGCCAATGTACAGCGCCGTCCATCATGAGGGCAAGCGGCTCTACGAAATCGCGCGCGAGGGCCGCGACGTGGAACGCAAACCCCGTTCAATAACGGTTTACGGCGTGCGCCTTCTTGGCGCCGAGCGCGGCACCGCGCGTCTGCGCATCGCATGCAGCGAAGGCACGTACGTGCGTACGCTGTGCGAAGATATCGGCGCGGCCATCGGTGTGCCGGCCCATATGGGCGCGCTGGTGCGTGAAGCGTCGGGGCCGTTTCTGTTAGCCGAAGCGCGCACGCTCGATCACATCGCCGACGATCCACGCCAAGCGCTCATTGCGCCCGAGCAGATCATTCCGTTCCCCACCATCGTGCTCGACCTGCGGCACTCCGCTGATTTCCGCGCGGGGCGTTTGGTCCCGTTGCCTGCCGGCGCGGCCGGCAAACACGTCTTCGTGCGCGACGAATCGCGCACGCTGGTCGGCGTCGGTGAGGCGCACGGCACGCTGCTCGCGCCGCGAAAAGTGTTCGTATGAAGCTGCACTACTCGCTCGAACGTGAGCCGGGGCGCCCGCTCGTTCTGGCGATCGGTTTTTTCGACGGCATGCACCGCGGTCACCAAGAGATCGCGCGCCGCACGCTGCGCCTGCGCAAGCCGGGATGGCGCGCCGCAGCGCTCACGTTTTCCAATCACCCGGCGGCGTTTTTGCGCCCCGGCACCGAGCCGGCGCTGATCTGTACGCCGCAGGAGCGCATCGCGCGCATCGCTCAGGCGGGTTTCGACGAGTGCTTTTTTGTGCCGTTTGACGATGCCGTCGCATCGCAAACCGCCGAACACTTCCTCACGCACACGCTGCTGCAGGCACTTGCGGTCCGCGGGGTCGTCGTCGGGAGAACGTTCCGTTTCGGCCACAAGCGCACGGGCGACTCGACGCTCATGGCGCAAACGTTTGCGGCGCACGGCGTCGCGTTCGAGGCGCTGGAAAATACGCGGGACGGTGCCGGCGAGCGCATATCGAGCACGCGCATTCGCGGCTTGATCGCGCGCGGCGACATGCAGCAAGCCGACGACCTGCTTGCGGGCAGCTACGAACTGCGCGGCGCCGTGCAGATGGGTCGCGGGCGCGGCCACGACTTAGGCTTTCCCACCGCGAACATCGCCGTTCCGGAAAAGTTACTTCCGCGCGACGGCGTGTATGCCGCGGTGGCGCGGCACGACGGGCGCGATTACGCAGCGCTCGTTTCGATCGGCACGAATCCGACGTTCGAGGGATCGCAGCGAACGATCGAAGCGTGGCTGCGCGATTTTCAAGGCACGATTTACGGCGAGCAGTTGGCGTTGCGCGATTTGCGCTTCGTGCGCGGGCAGCAGACGTTTCAAAATGCGGAGGCATTGATGCAGCAGATGAATCTCGACGTGCAGGCTGTGGCGTATCCGAGTTATGGTTAAACGTTCCATCGCATTAGCACCCGTCTTCGCGGTGGTAGCCGCGTGCGCGCACGGCGGCGAATCAACGGTGGCCCACGTTGGTCAACCGGCGCCGCAATGGTCACAAACAACGGCGTCGGGAAGTAAGCTCTCGATGTCCTCGCTGGCCGGAAAGCCGGTCTATCTGAACTTCTTTGCCACTTGGTGCCCTCCGTGCAACGCTGAAGCTCCGGACGTCAATGCGCTGCAGAAGAAATATGCGCGGCAAGGGCTGCGGGTCGTGGGCGTGGACGAATTGGAAGGCGCCGTGCAAGCGCGCGGTTTCGTGCGTAAATATTCGCTGGTTTATCCGGCGGTCGTCGACGACGGCAGTTTAGAGAGCGCGTACCTGGTGAACGGCCTGCCCGTGCACGTTTTTATCTCGCGCGACGGCGTCGTGCGCAAAATCGTCGTGGGTGAAATGAGCAAAGCGCAGATCGAAGCATCGATCCGCGCTTTGCTGTAACGTTGGGCGATCCGTTTTAAGGCTGGCTCGGCGGCCGCTGCCGCCGGTTTGCGCCGAGCATCACCACCATGCGTCCGGCATCCGGCGTGCGTTCATGCTGAGCTTGCGTGCCCCGTCGGCCGCGTGCACCCGGGCCGCCCATGCGTTCGCCGCCCCGCGGCGGATTCTGGGCGAAGTACTGCCGCATCGCATCGTGCATTTTTTTGCCTTCCGCCAGAATCGCTTGCGATTCGGAAGGCGAAAGGAATGCGTCGATCTGTGATGCGGCACCGCGGCGGTCGAGTGTTCCGGCGTTCACCTGATTGATGATCGCTTGCACGCGCGTCCGGTGATCCGCGCTAAGCGCGTTGAACACGTTCGTTTTTGCCGTCGCGTGGAGTTGTTCCATCTGCGCGCGGAAAGCCGGAGGCCCCGCGGGCGGCGCTTGCGCGAGCGTGGGAGCTGCTGCGAGCGGCATCAACGCCGCCGCAAGGACGAGAGCAAAGAATGGCTTCTTCATGCCGCTCAGCATAGAGCGCCATGCTGTGAACGATTTGAGAGCGCTTGCTCAGGCGGCATGGACAACCAAGGCGCCGTTTTCGAAACGCACGTCGGCTCGCCCGCTGTTTTTGAATTCGCCGCGCAGCAGCGCCGTGGAAAGCGGCGTGCTGATATGACGCGCGACGATGCGCTGGACGAAGCGTGCGCCGGAGCCGCCTTTGAGCGCCTCCCTCGCCAGAAACGCGCGCGCGGGCGCATCGAGCTGCAGTTGCACGTCGCGAGCGCCCAGGCGCCCGGCGAGCGCATCGACGTGAATGGTGACGATGTGTTCGATATCTTCCAAACGCAGATCGTTGAAGTGCACGTTCTCGTCGATCCGGTTCAAGAACTCCGGGCGGAACGAATCGCTGAGTTCGTCGGCCGGGACGTTCGTTGTCATGATGATCAGCGCGTGACGGAAATCGATCGTGCGGCCTTTTGCGTCGGTGACCCGGCCGTCGTCCAGAATTTGCAGCAGAATTGCCGCGACGTCGGGATGCGCCTTTTCCAGCTCGTCGAAAAGCACCACACAGTACGGACGCCGGCGCACCGGTTCGGTCAATTGTCCCGGCTCGTCGTGACCTTGGTATCCCGGCGGCGCGCCGAGCAGCCGCGAGATCGTGTGCGCCTCCGTGAATTCCGAAAGATCGATGCGCACCAGTGCTTCCTGCGTGCCGAAGAGCGATGCGGCGAGCGCTTTTGCGAGCTCCGTCTTTCCGACACCGCTCGAACCCATGAATAAAAAGCTGCCCAGCGGCTTATTCGGATCGTGCAGGCCGGCGCGCGCGCGGCGGATTGCCTCGCTTACCGCGGCGATGGCTTGCGGCTGCCCTATCACGCGCTTGCCGAGCGTCTGTTCCAGCGCGAGCAAGTTGTTCGCTTGCGACTCTGAAAGCGTGCTTTGCGGTATGCCCGTCCATTTCGTGACGACGCCCGCCACATGCGCCGCGGTAACCGGCGGATGCGGCAGGGCACCTTTATTGGCAAGCGCAACGGAGGCCGCCGCCTCGTCCATGAGATCGATCGCTTTGTCGGGAAGAAAACGATCCGCGATGTACCGCGCGGATAGCGCTGCCGCTGCCGCAACGGCTTCATCGGTAATCGTTACATTGTGGTGCTGCGCGTAGCGCTCGCGCAAGCCGCGCAAGATCTGCGCGGTCTGCTCGATATCCGGTTCGTTGACCATGACGGGTTGAAACCGGCGTTCGAGCGCCGCGTCCGATTCGATGTACTTGCGGTATTCGTCGAACGTCGTTGCGCCGATACATTGCAGATCGCCCCGCGCGAGTTCGGGCTTGATCATCGAACTCAAATCGAGCGAACCTTCGGCGGCGCCGGCTCCGACCAGCGTATGCAGTTCGTCGATGAAAAGCACCACATCGCGCGCCGCCTTGCGCACTTCATCCAAGATGCGCTTAACGCGGCTCTCGAATTCACCGCGGTATTTGGTGCCCGCCACGAGCGGACCGAGCGAAAGCGCGAGCACGCGCTTATCGCGCAGAACCTGGGGAACGCTGCCCGCGACGATGCGTTGCGCCAAGCCTTCCACGATTGCCGTTTTGCCTACGCCCGGCTCGCCGACCAGCACGGGATTGTTTTTACTGCGCCGCGCGAGAATCGCGATCAGGCGCTCCACTTCGGTATCGCGGCCGATCACGGGATCGAGTTTGCCGTTGCGCGCGAGATCCGTCAGATCCCGCGAGAATTGCGCGAGCGTCGGCGTGCCGCTGCGCAGGCGGCGTGGGACGTCGAATTTTTGCACGAGCAGCGCGCCGCCGGCAACCAGCGCCGCCGCCGTGAGGGCCGCACCCATCAACGGGAGCGCGGTTCGCGTCATCTGGTTTCGCGCGGCGCAGGAAGCGCAATACTGCGGCAGGCCGGTCGCCTCGCCGGTGACAGTGGCCGGGCGCAGCCGGCACGACTCGCACAGGGTGGTCATACGCCTTCGTTACCCCCTGCGCCGCGGTTTAGTTTCGCGAGATCGCTTGCGCATGCGGGAAAGAAGCCGGTATGGCAATCGAAGCGCTCGCCGGCGTGCTCGCGGGATTGGCCGCGCGGTACGTGCTTCCCGATTCTCCGGGCCTGGGTTCCGATACGCTGGTCGGCCTGCTCGGCGGCGGACTGGCCGCATTTGTCTATAAGCTAGCGGTGCACCGGCCGGCCTTCGATGCGTTCGACGGGTGGAGTATCGCTGCGGCGGCCTGCGGAGGTTTCGCGCTCATCGCGCTCGTGCGGATGGGCGCGGGGCGGCGGATCGTCGGCTAAAGGCCGCAGAGTTTTATCGAAGCGTCCGGCCGCTCCCGCATGTTAGGCTAAAAGGAACTGCTGCGCAGCAAGGAACAGAATCGAGCATCATGGCCTACGTCATCACGGAACCGTGCATTGGAACCAAGGACAAGTCCTGCGTCGACGTGTGTCCGGTGGATTGTATCCACGGCGCTGAAGACGACACGATGCTGTATATCGATCCCGAAGTCTGCATCGACTGCGGGGCCTGCGTTTCCGCGTGTCCCGTGGAAGCGATCTTTGCCGACTCCGACGTGCCGGGCAAGTGGCAAAACTTCATCGAAGTAAACGCGGAGTATTTTAAAAAATAGCGTCCTCGTAGCGGGTGCGGGGCCGGCCGGCTCGGCGGCCGCGCTGCTGCTTGCACGCGAAGGATTCGACGTAACGCTCATTGACCGCTCCGAGTTTCCACGCACGAAGCCATGCGGGGAATATTTGAGCGGCACCACAGTGCGAATGCTCGGCGCGCTTGGTTTAACGCCGGTATTGCAACCGCACGCGTACGCGTTAAAGGGCGTGCGCGTTTTTACGCGCGGTGCGAGGGCCGAGTTGCCCTTTCGAACGCCCGGCTGGTCGCTTCCAAGGCAAACGCTGGATGACGTTTTGCGCCGCGCCGCCATCGCGGCGGGGGTGCGCGCCATCCGAGCGCGCGCGGAAAACGTTACTGCCTCGGAAGGAAACGTACGATTGCGCATCCGTTTGCCGGAGGGCGGCGATGCAACGCTTACGGCCGGCGCGCTCGTTGCGGCGGACGGCGCGCATTCGCTTTTGGCCAAAGAACTGCGCCTGCACGCGCCGCCGAAGGGCGAAGCGCGTTTTGCGCTGGGCGGCCACTACGGCGGATTGCGGGCGTTGGACCGGTACGTGCACATGTTCGTCGACGGCCGTACGTACTTCGCGGTGAATCCATTTGACGCGCAAACGGCAAACGTGATGCTCATCGTTTACGAACGCGACGTGCGCGCCCATCGCGAGAATATGCAAGCGTTTGTGCGCGGCCGTGCGGCGGAATTAAGCGCGGGAACGATCGATCTTTCGTTTGCGACGCTGCAAGGAAACCGCATTGCGATCGGCCCGCTTGCGTACCGCGCCACCGCGTTCCATGCGCCGGGCGTGCTGCTGGCAGGCGACGCGGCCGAGTTTGTGGATCCCTTCACCGGACAAGGCGTGTATCTGGCGTTATATGGCGCGCGGCTGGCCTGCAAGGCATTGCTCGCCGTGCGCGCCGGCGCAAGCGAAGCGGCATCGTTCGCAGCGTACGGGCGCGCCCTATACCGTGAGATAGCGAGGCGCAAACGTTACTCCTCGATCGTCTCACTCTCCCTGCGGATGCCGTTTCTCGCGCCGTGCGCGCCGTTGTTCGCGCCGCTTTTGGACGCGGTGAGCGCGTGAACATGCGCAACGAGATCGTGATCGAAGCGCCCGGCCGCCGCATCTACGATCTCGCGAGCGCGACGGAGCATTGGCCGCAAATGTTGCCGCACTACCGCTTCGTACGCGTCCTTTCCGAAGCGGGGCACACGCGCGTCGTTGAAATGGCGGCGCGGCGGGGCATGATTCCGGTGCGCTGGCGCGCCGAGCAAGTGAACGATCCGGAGATTCCGCAGATCACGTTCCGCCACGTGCGCGGCTGGACGCGCGGCATGCTCGTGTGGTGGCGTTTCGATCCGCATCCCCGCGGAACGCGCGTCACGATCGAGCACGAACTGCGCTCGCCGCTCGCTCCCGTCATCGGCCGCTGGTTTATCGATCCGATTGCAACGCGCACGCTGCGCTGTGTGAAAGCGCTTGCGGAGGCACAGCCGTGAGCCCGCACCGGGTCGCCGTCACGGGCATCGGCATCATCTCGCCGCTCGGCAACGGCGTCGAAACGATGTGGCGCAATCTGCTTGAGGGGCACGTCGCAGTGAGCACGATCACGCGTTTCAACGCCGGCGCATTCCGCTCGCGCATTGCAGCGCAGGTCGACGACTTCGAGCCCGCTGCATTTATGACCAAGCGCAGGATACAGTGGACGGATCGTTTCTCCCAAATGGCGGTCTGCGCCGCCCACCTCGCGCTGACCGACGCGCAGCTCGAGCAGCTCGGCGAACGTGCCGGCGAAACCGGCGTCTTTACCGGGTCGGCGCTCGGCGGCATCTCTATCGCTGAAGACCAAATGGCAATTTTCCATCGTGAGGGTTTACGCGGCGTGAGCCCGCTGGTGACGATATCCGTTTTCGGCGGCGCCGCCGCCAGCAACATCGCCATCGAGTTCGGCGCCACCGGGCATTCGACCGGGAACGGAAACTCGTGTGCTTCGGGCGCGATGGCGATCGGCGATGCGGCGCGCGCTATCCGCCACGGTGAACTGCGCATGGCGCTTGCGGGAGGCGTCGAGGCCCCGCTCGCGCAGCTCACGTACGGCGCGTTCGTGGTTGCGCGCGCGATGTCGACGAACAACAGCGACCCCGCGCACGCAAGCCGTCCGTTCGACGAAAAGCGCGACGGCTTCGTCATGGCCGAAGGCGCCGGAATGCTGCTGCTCGAGCGTTTCGCGGACGCACAGACGCGCGGCGCGCGGATTTACGGGGAGATAGCCGGGTACGGAACGTCCAACGACGCGCATCACATGTCGGCGCCCATCGAAGGCGGCGATCAAACCGCGACGGCTCTGCAGCGCGCGCTCGAAGATGCGCACGTGACGGCAGATCAAGTCGAAGTGCTCAACGCGCACGGCTCGTCGACGCGGCTGGGCGATCGGGCGGAAGCGCGCGCCTACGAACGTGTTTTTGGTGAGCGCCTCGCGCAGATTCCGGTATGCGCGACCAAGGGCCAGCACGGCCACGCGCTGGGAACAACCGGCGCGTGGGAGATTGCGATCGCGCTGCTCGCAATGCGGGACGGCGTCGTGCCGGGCGCGGTGAATCTGGAGCGTTTGGATCCGGAGTGCGCTTTAAACGTATCGCGTCAAGCGCGGCACGCGCGCGCGCGTTTGACGTTGTCGAACTCGTCGGGATTCGGCGGGATCAATGCGGCGCTGGTTCTTCGCTCGTCCGGCTCGTCGTCATGATGATGTTCGTGCCGGACTGCGTTGAGGTGATGCGAACGCGATCCATCAATTCATACATGAGTACCATGCCGCGCCCGCGTTCGTCGCGCGGCGCGAACGGACGCCAGCGTCCGCCGTCTTCGATCTCGATAGTGATGAGATTGCCTTCGACGGACGGACGCACGTAAAAGAAGCCTTGATCGTCGCCGCGGTATGCATGCTCCACGGCGTTCGCAACCGCCTCGCCGGCAGCGGTAATGATCGAGAACGTCTGCACTTCGCCGACGCCGTGCTGCTCGCAGAAGCGCTGAAGCAGCGCACGCACGATCGGCGCGGCGACCGGGATGGCGGAGAAGCGGGCCGTCTCAACAATAGGGCCGTCTTCGCAAGCCAGCGTGAGCGTTGCGGCATCGTCGCGGTTCACTTTTGCATCGAAGATGCGCTCTTGCAGCGCGAGCGCCGGGTTTGCACCGTCGACTGCAAAAGCGCGCGCGCTCGCTTGGAGCAGCATCGCCTCGCCCGCGAAGATATCGCGAGAATATTCCGTCATTCCGTCCGTATAAAAAACGATGCCGCTGCGCGGCGGCAAGGTCATCGTCCAATCCCGCGCCTGGACTTTGTCGTCGACGCCGAGGGGCATGCCGCCGCCGGGCAAAAAACCGCAAAACCCACCGCCGATCGCCAGCGCCGGTGCAGGATGGCCGGCGACGGCGTACGTGAGTTCCCGCTTGGCCGGCTCGTAGTACGCGAAGATCGCGGTCACCATGCCGATGCCGCTTCGCAGGTTAATCACATTGTTGATATGTTCGAGAACAGTCGCGGGCGAGTGTTCAAACACCGCGGTTGTGCGCATCGCCTGACGAATTTCGCCCATGATGGTCGCGGCGCTCAAACCGTGACCGGCGACGTCCCCCATCGAGATGGCAACGCGCCCATCGGGCAGCCAGAACGCATCGTACCAGTCTCCGCCGACTTCCGCCTCGTCGCTTGCGGGCCGGTATGCCGCGTGGAATCGCGCTCCCGGAACGGTCGGCAGATGCTCGGGCAGGAGCGCGCGCTGCAGCCGGTCTGCAACGCGGTACGTACGCTCGAAAAGGACGGATTGCTGCAGGCTGTTCGCGATCTGCAGTGCCAGAATGTTGGCGAGCTTGATGACGTCCTCGCCGAAGACGTCCGGCGAGCGGTTGGCAATTGCAAAGATTCCGCTAACGCTGCGCCCGGTAATCGGGCACGCGACGATGCTTTCGTACCCGTGCTCGCGCAAGACGGCCGGTAGCGCTTCGGGCGTTGCGGCGTGCATGTGCACGCCGGGTTGGTCCGCGGCTTCCACCATTGTGACCCCGCCCGCTTCCCCGTAAGACGAAAAAATCGCGCAGTAGTCGGCGAGATTGCGCACGCACAGGTCGGCCACTTTGGGCAAGGTGGAGGACAAGTCGAAAGAGGCCGTCAGCAAACGGCTCGCCTCCGCAAGCAAATCAAGCGGATCGATGTTATTCCGCACTTGCATCAATGGGCTTCTCCCCATTACGGCTAGCTTGCTAAACCTAGCGAGCCCGTGTTTGGCAGAAGTTCGAAATGGAAATGAAGAATGGGCAACGTCTTGCCCGAACGGAGCGTTTCATCTTTTTATGCCAACCGCCACTTCTTCGAAGGGCTCTTCGGCCCGTTCTAACGGCCATAGCCCTGCCCCCGCCGGCAACGGCTCCAACGCTGAAGGCACGCTTAATCAAAGGCGGCTTTTAAACGCGCTCCGGCAGTTCCACCGGGGCGACTTCTCCGTGCGCCTGCCCGCTTCGGGCCAGGGCATTGAAACCGAGATCGCGCGCGCCTTCAACGAGTGCCTCGATATGAAGTCGCGCATGTTGAGCGAGATTAAGCGCGTGAGCCGCGTCATCGCGCGCGACGGCCGCCTCTCGCAGCGCGCGAACCTCGAAGGCGCTCAGGGTAATTGGCAAGAGCACATCGACGTCTATAATTCCTTGATCGAATCGGTCGGCGGCCCCATGGCGGAAACCAACCGCGTTATCGCGGCCGTTGCGCAAGGCGACCTCTCGCAGATGATGGCGCTCGACATCGAAGGCCGTCCGCTGCGCGGCGACTTTCTGCGCTCTGCGCGCGTCATCAACACCATGGTCGATCAGCTCAACGCTTTCGCTTCCGAAGCCACGCGCGTCGCGCGCGAAGTCGGTTCGGAAGGAAAACTGGGCGGCCAGGCTGCGGTCAAAGGCGTTGCCGGCATGTGGAAAGATTTGACGGACTCCGTCAACACGATGGCCGGCAACTTGACGAACCAGGTCCGTAACATCGCCGACGTCACGACCGCCGTTGCGAAGGGCGATCTTTCACGCAAGATCACCGTCGAAGCGCGCGGCGAAATTCTCGAGCTCAAAAACACGATCAACACCATGGTCGACCAGCTCAACTCGTTCGCCGGCGAAGTGACGCGCGTCGCCCGCGAAGTCGGTTCCGAAGGAAAACTCGGCGGCCAAGCCGAGGTTCCGGGCGTTTCGGGCACGTGGAAAGACTTAACCGAATCGGTCAACTTCATGGCGTCGAACCTCACCTCGCAAGTCCGCAACATCGCCGACGTGACGACCGCCGTCGCAAAGGGCGACCTCTCGAAAAAGATTACGGTCGACGTCCGCGGCGAAATCGCCGAACTCAAAGGCACGATCAACACCATGGTCGACCAGCTGAACTCCTTCGCCGGCGAGGTGACCCGCGTTGCGCGCGAAGTCGGCTCGGAAGGCATCCTCGGCGGCCAAGCGCAGGTTGGCGGCGTGTCGGGCACCTGGAAAGACCTGACCGAGTCCGTCAACTTCATGGCTTCGAACCTGACCTCGCAGGTTCGCAACATTGCCGAAGTCACCACCGCCGTTGCGAAGGGCGACCTCTCGAAGAAGATCACCGTGAACGTGCGCGGCGAAATTGCCGAACTCAAAGGCACGATCAACACCATGGTCGATCAGCTCAACTCGTTTGCGGGTGAAGTGACGCGCGTCGCGCGCGAAGTGGGCTCCGAAGGCAAATTGGGCGGCCAGGCCGAGGTTGCCGGCGTCTCGGGAACGTGGAAAGATTTGACCGAATCGGTCAACTTCATGGCGTCGAACCTGACCTCGCAGGTGCGCAACATCGCCGACGTGACGACCGCCGTTGCCAAGGGCGACCTCTCACGCAAGATCACCGTTGACGTACGCGGCGAAATCCTCGAACTCAAAAACACGATCAACACGATGGTCGATCAGCTCAACTCCTTCGCCGGCGAAGTGACGCGCGTCGCGCGCGAGGTTGGTTCCGAAGGCCGGCTCGGCGGTCAGGCTCAGGTCGCGGGCGTTTCCGGCACGTGGCGCGATCTCACCGAGTCCGTCAACTTCATGGCCTCGAACCTCACTTCGCAGGTCCGCAACATCGCCGAAGTCACGACCGCCGTCGCGAAGGGCGATCTTTCCAAGAAGATCACCGTTGACGTCAAAGGCGAAATTCTCGAACTCAAAAACACGATCAACACCATGGTCGATCAGCTCAACTCGTTCGCCGGCGAGGTGACGCGCGTTGCGCGCGAAGTCGGCTCCGAAGGCAAATTGGGCGGCCAGGCCGAGGTCACCGGCGTCTCGGGCACCTGGAAAGATCTGACCGACTCGGTTAACACGATGGCCTCGAACTTGACGAACCAAGTCCGCAACATCGCCGAGGTCACGACCGCCGTCGCGAACGGCGACCTTTCCAAGAAAATCACCGTCGACGTGCGCGGCGAGATTCTCGAGCTGAAAAATACCATCAATACCATGGTCGATCAGCTCAACGGCTTCGCATCCGAAGTGACGCGCGTCGCGCGCGAAGTCGGTTCGGAAGGACGCCTCGGCGGCCAGGCGTTCGTGCGCGGCGTCGCCGGCACGTGGAAAGATCTCACCGACTCGGTGAACACGATGGCATCGAACCTCACCTCGCAGGTCCGTAACATCGCCAAGGTTACGACCGCCGTCGCCCTGGGCGATCTTTCGAAAAAGATCACGGTTGACGTACGCGGCGAAATTCTCGAGCTGAAAGACACCATCAACACCATGGTCGATCAGCTCAACGCCTTCGCATCGGAAGTCACGCGCGTCGCGCGCGAGGTCGGTTCGGAAGGAAAGCTGGGGGGTCAGGCGCAGGTCCCCGGCGTTTCGGGCACGTGGAAAGGCTTGACGGATAACGTCAATTCGATGGCCGCGAACTTGACGAGTCAGGTGCGCGGCATCGCGACGGTGGTCACCGGCGTTGCGAACGGCGATCTCAAACGAAAACTAACGCTCGAAGCCAAGGGCGAAATCGCCGAACTTGCCGACACGATTAACTTCATGATCGACACGCTCGCGACGTTCGCCGATCAGGTTACGACGGTTGCGCGCGAAGTCGGCTTCGAAGGCAAACTCGGCGGCCAGGCACAGGTTCCGGGCGCTGCCGGCTTGTGGCGCGACTTGACCGACTCCGTCAACCAGCTCGCCGAACAGCTAACCTCTCAGATTCGCGCGATCGGTGAAGTCGCCACCGCCGTTACGAAGGGCGATCTTTCACGCGCCGTCGAGGTCGAAGCGCGCGGCGAGGTTGCCGAACTGACGCGTAACGTCAACGAGATGATTCAGAACCTGCGCGACACGACGCGCAAGAACACCGAGCAGGACTGGCTCAAGACCAACCTCGCGCGCTTTACCGCAATGCTGCAAGGCCAGCGCGACATCAAGACGGTCAGCCGGTTCATCATGTCGGAGATCACCCCCCTCGTGAACGCGTTTGCCGGCGCATTCTACATCAGCGAACCGGTCGGCGATCAAGAACTGCTTCGCTTGACGGCGAGCTACGCGCTCAACAAGCGTAAAGCCGCGCAGCGCACCGTCCGTGAAGGCGAAGGCATGGTCGGCCAGTGCTTGGTCGAGAAGAAACGTCTGCTGCTCTCCGACGTTCCGGCCGATTACATGACGATCGTTTCCGGCCTTGCGGAGGTGCGCCCGATTTCGCTCGTCGTGCTCCCGGTGCTGTTCGAGGGAGAGGTCAAAGCCGTCATCGAGCTGGCATCGGTCGAAACGTTCAACGAAATTCAGCTGCAGTTTTTCGAACAGCTCACGGAGTCGATCGGCGTCATTCTGAACACGATCGGCGCCTCGATGCGTACCGAAGAGCTGCTCAAACAGTCGCAGGCGCTCACCAACGAATTGCAGAGCCAGCAGATAGAACTGCAGCAGACGAACGACGAGCTGCAAGAGAAGGCGCGCCTGCTGCAGGAGCGCAACGAAGAAATCGAACGCCGCACGCGCGAAATCGACGAGGCGCGGCAAGAGCTCGAGAAAAAGGCCGAGCAGCTTTCGCTCACTTCCAAATACAAATCGCAGTTCCTCGCGAACATGTCGCACGAGCTGCGCACGCCCCTCAACTCGCTGCTGATTCTCTCCAAGCAACTGGCGGACAATCCCGAAGGCAACATGTCGGCGCGCCAGATCGAGTTCGCTCAGACCATTCGCGCGGCGGGCTCCGATCTGCTCACGCTGATCAACGACATCCTGGATCTCTCGAAGATCGAATCGGGCACGACGTCCATCGATCTTCAAGACGTGCCGTTCGCCTCTATCGAGGACGATGTCGAGCGTACCTTCGATCAGATCGCGAAAGATAAGAACCTGGAGTTCGTGATCCGGCGCCACGAGGACGTTCCGCAAACGCTGATGACCGATCCGACGCGTCTGCAGCAAATCCTCAAGAATCTGCTTTCCAATGCGTTCAAATTCACGGTGGAAGGGCGCGTCACGCTCGATATCACGCTCGTGCGCGAGCATCACTTGAGTTCGATGGAAGGCCCTGCCATCGCGTTCTGCGTCGGAGACAGCGGCATCGGCATTCCGCCCGACAAATTCAACGTTATTTTCGAAGCGTTCCAACAAGCCGACATGGGCACGTCGCGAAAGTTCGGCGGCACCGGCCTGGGTTTGGCGATTTCTCGCGAG
Source organism: Vulcanimicrobiaceae bacterium (assembly GCA_046262595.1). GTDB lineage: Bacteria > Vulcanimicrobiota > Vulcanimicrobiia > Vulcanimicrobiales > Vulcanimicrobiaceae > DASSRQ01. The sequence goes on along the minus strand of JBHEMM010000025.1, from coordinate 18,415 downwards.
ATCGCCGGTTTGCTGGGCGGCGAGATCGGCGTCGAGTCGAGCATCGGCGAGGGGAGTACCTTCACGTTCTTCCATCCGTTGGAACGCTCGGTTACCACCGGCATTATCAAACGCTTCATGCCCGAGATGCGCCGCGAGCTTCCCATCGCGGAGATCGAGAAGATGCCTTCTGCAAAGGAAGCGATCCACGACGATCGAGGCGCAATCGACGGCGCGGATCGCGTGCTGCTCATCATCGAGGACGATCCGATCTTTGCGCGCATCCTGCTCGGGCTCGCTCGCGACCGCGGCTTCAAAGGCATCGTAGCGCTCGGCGGTTCGGAAGGTTTGGAGCTTGCGCGCAAGCACTTGCCGGATGCCATTACGATGGATATCGGTCTGCCGGATTGCGACGGCTGGGCGCTGCTCTCGGAGCTCAAAGGCGATCCGAACACCGGCACGATTCCCGTACACGTCATCTCCGGCGAGGAACAATGGCAGCGCGCGCTCGATGGGGGAGCCATCGCGCATCTGCGCAAGCCCGTTACCGAAGAAGCGCTCACGCTCACGTTCGATAACCTGCTCGGGTTTGCCGACCGGCGTACGAAGAACTTGCTGGTCATCGAAGACGATCTCACGCAGCTCAACGCCATGGTTAACCTGATCGGCAGCGGCGAGGTGGCCGTGACGGCCGTGCGCTCCGGAGCCGAAGCGCTTCAAGCGCTGGACACCGAGCGCTTCGATTGCATCGTGGTGGATCTTGGTCTGCCGGATTATCCGGGCGATCAACTGATCGAACGCATCCGTGCGCATCGCGAGCACACGCGAACGCCCGTCATCGTGTACACGGGCCGCGATTTGAACAAGCATGAAGAAGCCAAACTCAATAGGCTGACGGAGGCGGTCATCGTCAAAGACGCGATGTCCCCCGAACGGCTGCTCGACGAGACGCGGTTCTTCTTGCACCAGGTCGAAGCGCGGTTGCCTGCCGCGAAACGTTCCACCGAGATTCCGCCGCTGGGCGCCGGGACGCTCGAAGGACGCAAAGTGCTCGTCGTCGACGATGACGCGCGCAACATTTACGCGTTGTCCGCGGCGCTCGAAGGTCACCACCTGCAAGTGGTGAGCGCCGAAAGCGGTCAAGAGGGCATCGATCTGCTCATGAGCGATCCGGAGATCGATTTGGTGCTCATGGACATCATGATGCCGGAGATGGATGGCTACGAAACCACGCGCCGGATCCGTGCAAATCCGGCGTTCCAGCGTTTGCCCATCATCGCGCTTACGGCGAAAGCGATGAAAGGCGACCGTGAAAGCTGCATCGCCGCGGGCGCGTCGGAGTACATCAGCAAACCGGTCGACATCGATCAACTCATTTCGCTGTTGCGTATATGGTTGAATCGGTAGTCCGGGAAAAGGGGCCGCTGTTAAGCGAAGCCGATGACCGCAGCGAAGAACGCGCGGCCGTCGAGCTTTCGCTTTTGCTTGAAGCGATCGTGCGGTGGAGCGGTTACGATTTCCGGGAATACGCTCCGGGCCCGCTCAAACGCCGGGTCTTCGAGCGCATGCGCGCAGAGGATGTGCAGACGATCAGCGGCCTGCAGGAGCGGCTGCTGCACGACCGGGACGCGCTGCGCAAATTCATCTTTGCCATGTCGTTCTCACCTGCGCGTTTGTTTAAAACGCCCGAATACTATAAGGCGTTTCGCGATCGCGTCGTGCCGTTTTTGCGCACGTACTCGTTCGTGCGCCTGTGGTTCCCGGCGTGCTCCACCGGTGAGGACGTCTACACCATCGCGTGCGTTCTGCGCGAAGCGGGCATCCTGCAAAAGTGCATGATCTACGCGACCGATATGAGCGAGATCGCGCTCGCCGTCGCGCGCGAGGGCGTCTTTGCCGTGGGCTCGATCGAAGAGCTTGCCGGAGACTACCGCCTCTCGGGCGGCCAGGCGCCGCTTTCGGACTACTGCGAGCTCAATGAAGACACGGTGTGCTTCAACGAGGAGATCCGGCGCCAAATGATCTTCTCCACGCACAGCTTGGCCACCGACTCCTCGCTGAACGAGTTTCATTGCATTGTTTCGCGCGGCGTGCTGCCGCAATTCAGCAAGTCGCTGCAGTACCGCGTGCACAATCTTTTCTTGCAAAGCTTATCGCGCTTCGGATTCTTATGTTTAAGCTCGGCCGAATCGCTCCACGCAACGCCGCATGAAGGCGTCTTCCGCAAAGTCGACGAGGTTTTCCCGATCTACCGCCGCATGCGGTAGCGGCTGAAGGCGGCCGGCGCGGCCGCGCAAAACTGGCGGGCTATGGGCAGCCAAACAATTCACGAATTTTTTGCCTGGGCGCCGCTGGCAGCCTTGTCGGCAGTCGTCATTGTGGCGTACGGCGCGACGCGCGGCGGACACGCGGCCCCACGCCGTGCGACGGTAAAGACGTACGCATGCGCGCAGTGCGGCCGCCGCGGCAAACGCGACCACATGCTTCCGGTCTCGCGCGAAGGCGCGGTGGTCTGGTACTGCCCGCGCTGCGCTCACTAATCCTTGCCGCCTCGGGCAGCCCGCACGCGCAGCGGCTGGTCACCAAATACGGATTTGCCCTCGGTGCCGGCCGGTTCGTTGCCGGCGAGAACGCCGAAGACTTCCTGCGCGTAGCGGCACAACTGAATGCGCGCGGTTTTGCGGTCGCATGCGGCATCTTAGGTGAAAACGTCGCGAGCGCTGCCGAGGCGGCCGCAGTGACCGAAGCCTATTGCGGCCTGCTGCAAACGTTCGCGCGCCTCGGGCTCGATGCAAACGTCGCATTCAAACTTACGCACGCCGGTCTGGATCTGGATCCGGAACTCGCGTTCGCGAACGCCGCGTGCATCGCGCAAGCGGCTGCAGCCTGCGGCAACACCATGCGCATGGACATGGAACAGTCGCGCTACGTGGACGCCACACTGTGCGTCTATCGGCGCCTGCACGAGCGCTTCGAAAATGTGGGTTTCGTTTTGCAGTCGTATCTGCGGCGCAGCGCGCAAGATCTCCGTTCGCTGTTGCCGCTGCGCCCGAACGTGCGGCTCGTGAAAGGCGCGTATTTGGAGCCGGCGGCGATCGCTTATCCCGACAAACGCGACGTTGACGGCGCGTATATCCATCTCGCTGATATGGCGCTGAGCAACGAAGGCTACACCGCCCTCGCCACGCACGACCGGCGCATCGTCGAATGGGTGCTGCGTCGCGCCGCGCAGCTCGGCTTGCCCAAAAGCGGGCGTTTCGAGTTTCAGATGCTGTACGGTATCGGCGCGCCGGTTGCGGGAGAGCTGCTCGAGGCCGGTTATCGTGTGCGGCTTGCCGTTCCGTTTGGGACGCATTGGTTTGCGTACCTGATGCGCCGGCTCGCCGAGCGGCCCGCAAATCTCGCGTTTTTCCTTAAAGGCGCGACCGGACGGTGAGCGTCGTGCGCGGTATCATCGCCGCCGTTCTCACGCCGTTCGACTCGAGTCTGCGCCCGGACAGTGCGCTTGCAATCCCGTACTATCGCGATCTGCTCGCAAACGGCTGCGACGGCTTGAACGTGCTCGGCACCACCGGCGAAGCGATGTCGCTCGGACTTCACGAACGTCTGCGCTTCATGCAATCCCTCGCATCTGCGCTTCCGTGCGATCGCCTCATGACCGGCACCGGCGCCAGCGCACTGGGCGATGCCGTGCTGCTCACGCGCGCGGCTTTCGAGTGCGGTTACCGTGCGGCGCTGATCATCCCGCCATTCTATTACCGCGACGCGAGCGCGGACGGCATCACCGCTTTTTTCGACGCGCTCTTCTCGCGAGTGAATCCGCCGCAGCAGAGCATCATGCTCTACAATTTCCCGCGCATGAGCGGCATTACGTTCGAGCCGGAGCTCTGCGGGCGTTTGCTGCGGGAATTTCCCGGAATCATCTGCGGTTTGAAGGACAGTTCGAACAAGCCGGAGCTGGAACGCGCGATTCATGCGCTCGATCCGGCGGTTGCCGTTTTCCCAGGATCCGAAGCGCTGCTCTCCAATGCTCTCGAGGACGGCCTCGCGGGCTGCATCTCCGGTTCAGTGTGCCTGTGGGCGCCGCAAACGCAAGCGGCCTGGCGATCCGGCGATCCGCGGGCGCTTGAAGCGGTGGCCGCAATGCGCGATGCACTCGAGGGACGTTCGCTTATCCGGGCCGTGCGTCAACGTGTGGCGGAGCACCGGAACGAGCCCGCGTGGCTGCGCAGCTTACCGCCGTTATGACCGCGGAACAACCCGCCCACTTTCAACGTTCAGCATCTAAGAGGTACTTATGAAGCAACTCATTCCTATCGCAGCTGCCCTCGCACTTTTCGGCTTCGGCGCGCTTGCAGTGCACGCACAAGAATCGCCGTCGAGCGCGGATTCCGCATCGATATTCGCCGCGATGACGCCGGACAGCAACGGCACCGTCGCATCGAAAATCATGCACGCTTCCGCAGGCGACGTGCTCGCTCTCGAAATCGGGCGTCTGCCCAAGCAAGTCTACACGAAGCAAGACGATCTGCTCTATATCGTAAGCGGCTCGGGAATTGCCTCGGTCGGCTATCCGACGTTCGCCCTCAAGCCGGGCTCGGTGATTTCCGTCCCGCGCAATACGGCATTTGAAATCAAATCCACCGGCAGCGGCCCCATCCGTGCAATTCTTATCGCATCGCCGCACGACAACCCCGACGACAAACGCGTCCTTTAACCGCTCTGTTTGCGTCGGCCGCATCCGTGCGTCCGCACGTTGCGCGACGGAAGCGGCAGATTAGACCTGAACCACGTCGGTGACTTCCGGTACGTCGGCGCAGACAACCCGTTCGATCGCGCCTTTGAGCGTCATGTTGGATGCGGGGCATCCACCGCAGGCGCCCAGCATCTGCACGAAGGCCGTGCCGTTTTCCACTTTGAGCAGCCACACTTCGCCGCCGTCCATCTGGATGCCGGGGCGCACTTTGTCGAGCGCGCGGTTTACGCGCGCTTCAACGGACTCGTCCGTTGCCTCAGGCTTACTGTCCATAACCCTTCATGACGTCGTGCATGCGGGCGGTCACTGCCAGGGCGTCGTCCCAGTCACGCTGCCACATGTTGCGTCCGAAGATCAGGCCGACGCACCCTGCCTCCATCGCGATCTTCGCTTTGTGCAGCGCCTCGTCGTCGCTCATTTTGCTGCCGCCCGAAACCAGGACCAGCGAACGGCCCGCGGAGCGCACGACTTTGCGTAAGCCCTCGACGTCGGAGAGCTGCAGCGTGTTGTACGGCTTGGGCA
>JBHEMM010000025.1:9924-12995 GCA_046262595.1 Vulcanimicrobiaceae bacterium | reverse complement strand
CGCGCCGATTTCGCACGCGACCCGCGCGGCATAATCGATGGTGTACAGTGAATCGACGCCGCCTTTCGCACGCACCGCCGCGCCGCGCGGATACGCCCACACGATCAGCGGCATGCCGAAGCGCTCGCAGTCGCGGCGCACTTCGTTGCACTGCGCGATATCGACGTCTTGCGCGGGGCTGCCGACGTACAACGTGTATCCCACCGCGTCGGCGCCCAGACGTACGGCGTCTTCAACCGAGGACGTAAGCGAGCTGAAAGCGTCGTCGTCGCTCGGGAGGTTCGTCTTGCCGTTGATCTTCAAAACGAGCGGAACTTTGCCGGCGAAGGCTTTGTGGTATTTCTCCGCAAGACCGATGTGCAGGGCGATGCCCGAGAAGTTCCCCTCGACGGCCAAACGGTAAATCCAGCCGGTATCGAGCGAATCGGGATTTGCGAAAAAGTCGATCGGCCCGTGTTCCAGGCCTTGATCGATCGGCAAGAACATTAGCGTGCCGTTTGCCGGGCCATGCTCGTACATCATCCGGTGCAAGCGCACGCGCTTGCCCGTTGATAAATTCATTTCGTCGAACGTGGGACGGCGCACCGCTGCTAACATGCCTGCTCTCCTTTGACCTCGCGCTTCTTTGGAGGCTCCCGGCCCCCCTTGAGATAATGCGGGGTGCGTGAACTCCGTTGCAATCGGCTTTATCGGAATCGGCGCAATGGGCGAACCGATGTGCAAGGCGCTGCTTCGCGCGGGCTTCGCCGTGACGGTTTGCGCGCACCGCAGCCGCGAGCGCGTCGAGCGGGTCTTGGCCGCGGGAGCAAGCGAGGCTCCGGCGCCTGCGCAAGTCGCCGCCGCAGCCGGAATCGTCATCACGTGCGTTCCCGATGCACCACAGGTTGAGGAAGCGCTTTTTGGACAGCAGGGCGGTGCGTCCGGCGCGAAGCCCGGGGCGCTGTTCATCGATATGTCTACGATCTCGCCGGTTTCCAGCCGCGCCTTCGCGCACAAACTGCAGGCCGGCGGCTTGCGGTTTATGGACGCGCCCGTTAGCGGGGGCCCCGCCCGGGCAGAAACCGGCACGCTGACCATTATGGCGGGAGGCGATGCCGGCGATTTTGAGCGCGCGCAGCCCGTGCTGAGCGCGTTAGGAGCCCCGCATCACGTCGGCGCCGTCGGTCTGGGCGAGACGGTCAAACTCGTGAACCAGCTCATTATCGCCGGCGTCATGGTGGCGAACGTGGAGGCGCTAACCTTCGCGAAGGCGGCGGGGGCGGATCTCGATGCCGTCCGCGGCGTCCTAAAAACGGCTACCGCCTCCAACTACCTCCTGGAGCAGTGGCTGCCGAAAACGTGGTTTGCGGGGACGTTTGAGGGAGGCTTCGCGCTGGACCTTTTGCGAAAAGACCTTGCAGCAGCGTTGGCGGCGGCGCAGACGATGAAGATGCCCATGCCCTCGTCCGCGCTGGCGTACCAACTCTACACGCAGAGGTCGGCACAAGGCGACGGGGCGCTCGATTACAGCGCAGTCGCAAAATCATATGAGCACGTCGCTGGAAAATAGCAACCGCGGTTCGTTCAACAAGCATCCGGATTTCAATAAGAAAATTCTGGTGGTTGATGACGAGGCCGCCATTCTGCAGACGCTCCGCTATAACTTGGAGCGCAGCGGTTATGCGGTCGTCACGGCGGGCGACGGCCGCAGCGCCGTCGCGCTCGCGCAAAGCGAACAGCCCGACCTCATCGTGCTCGACATCATGCTCCCCGTTCTTGACGGCGTCGAAGCATGCAAAGAGATCCGCAAAACCAGTTCTGTGCCGATCATCATGCTGACGGCGAAGGACCAGGAGATCGACAAAGTGCTCGCGCTGGAGCTGGGCGCCGACGATTACGTGACCAAGCCGTTTGCACTGCATGAATTTTTAGCGCGCGTCAAGGCGCGGTTGCGGCGCCCGATACCGGTTTCATCGCACGATCACGACCGCGCTATTTCGCTGGGCGGCATTGTGCTCGACCCGTCGCGCCAGCATTTGACGGTGCGCGGTGCGGAAGTCTCACTGGCTCCCAAAGAGTTTGCGCTGCTGCGCCTGCTCATGGAGAACGCCGGACGCGTCGTCACGCGTCAAACGCTGCTCGATAAAATTTGGGGCTACGATTTCGAGGGCGAGCAGCAAACGGTCAGCGTGCATATCCGATGGCTTCGTGAAAAGATCGAAGAAGATTCGCGCAGCCCCCGGCATATCGTCACCGTGCGCAGCCGCGGCTACCTGTTCAAGGAGTGAGCGGAACCTCCGAACTCTTCGCAGTCGCTGTTGCATTCGCGGCCGGCCTCTACTGCTCGGCGCTGGCTTATCGCGCCCGCAGCCGCAACGAACATGCCGGTGGAGAACCGGAAGAACCGCAGCCTGCACGCCCCTCCGATGAGCGTTTCGACGCGCTGGTTCGCGCGTTGCCGCTTGGCGTGGTTATGCTCGACCGGCGCCTGCGCGTGCGCTTTGCCAATCGCGCCGCTGCGGCGATCTTCGGGTTCGATCGATCGCGCGTGCGCGGGACGCATCTGATCGCCGCCGTTCCATCGATCGATTTAGAGAACCGTGCCATTGCTGCTTTGCGCGGCGATCGTTTCAACACGCCGATCGTCGTCGCGGGAAAGACGGTCACGCGCACGTACGCCGTCAACGTGTATCCGCTCACGGCGGAGCCCGAAGATGACGAACAGCCTGCCGAGGTCTCCGGCATTTTGATTCTCGCCGAGGATCAAACGGAGCTGCTCGCCCTGGAACGCGCTCGCCAAGAGTTTCTCACGAACGTTTCGCACGAACTGCGCACCCCGCTCTCTTCGATTAAACTCATGCTCGAAACCGTTGCGCAATCCGAAGAACAAGAAGCGGGCTCGATTTTTATTCCGCAAGCGCTCGCGCAAGTCGACCGCCTGGCCTCGCTGGTGCAGCGGATGCTCGAGCAGGCGCGTGCGGAGTCCGGTCAACTTGTCCTGCAGATCGAGGAGCTCGATTTAGAGCAAGTCGCCGCGCCGATCGTCGCCTCGTTCGAGCCGCAGGCGGGTGCCGCGCAAGTGAACCTGGAGC
>JBHEMM010000025.1:9074-9914 GCA_046262595.1 Vulcanimicrobiaceae bacterium | reverse complement strand
GGAGCTGCGCGCGCTGCGTCCGGTCACGATCGAGGCGGACCGCGACCGGCTGGCCCAGATTTTCGTGAATTTGATCGATAACGCGCTGCGTTATACGCCCGCCGGCGGCGAGGTGATCGTCTCGCTGGACGTTGACGAAGGATATGCGCTCGTGCGTGTGAGCGATACGGGCATCGGCATTCCCTACAAGGACTTGCCGTATGTCTTCGAGCGTTTCTACGTTGTAGACCGTGCGCGTACGCGCGACGTGCCGCGCGGCAGCGGCGTTGGTCTGGGCCTCTCGATGGTCAAGCAAATCGCCGAAGCGCACGGCGGATCGGTTGCCGTTGATTCGCGCCTGGGGCGAAGCACGCGGTTCACCGTCCGCCTGCCCATCATTAGCAGCGTTTCTTAATCTGCTTTAAGGTTCACTTAAGAAAGCCTTAGCCGGGCGGCCCTTACGATAACAAGGCTTTGATCGCCACCAGACGACCGTCCTTTGCGCACGCCCAAGAGCGTATCGCCTCGGGCTTGCTTTTTGCCGCCAGCGTGTTCGTCGTCGTCGCGATGGGCGCGCTCATCCTGTACCTCGCAATCATGGGCCTCCAGCTCTTCGTCAAAGATCATGTCAGCCCACTTCATTTCTTGTTCTCTGCCGATTGGACGCGAAATGCCGATCAGCCGGGCGCGCTCGTGTTCCTGGTGGGTTCGCTTTCCATTACACTTTTTGCCGTGTGCATCGGCGGCCCGTTCGGCGTTGCCGTCGGGATTTTTCTCTCGCAGCTCGCGCCGCCGCGTCTTGCGTCATTCATGAAGCCTTCCGTTGAGATCCTCGTCGGCATACCATCCGTTGTCTACGGT
>JBHEMM010000025.1:683-9064 GCA_046262595.1 Vulcanimicrobiaceae bacterium | reverse complement strand
AATCGCGCGCGCGATCGGCGAGGCTTTAGCCGTACAGATGGTCATCGGCAACAGCCCGATCTTGCCGAAGGGCCTGCTTTCGCCGACGGCGGCGCTGACGACGGAGATCGTCACCGACATGGGCAGCGCGCAAGAAGGCACCGTGCTGTATCACGCGCTTTTTTCGTTGGCGTTCTTGCTGCTGCTGATCGCGATGGTTTTGATTCTCGCGGTGCGCTTCGCGCTGCGCAGGAGCGCATAGGTGCGCGGCAACGCGGCGCGGCGGCGGTTTGCGGATCGCATCATGACCGGCGTCCTGTGGGCAGCCGCAATTTCCGTCTTGGTGCTGCTGGCATTTTTTCTCGGCTACATCTTTTATCTGGGCGCCCCGCACGTCTCTTGGCACTTTCTCACGTCGCCGCCGAGCGAAGTGGACGCGGGCGGCGGCATCGGCCCGGAGATTTTCAACTCGTTCTATATCTTGGTACTGACGCTGATTTTCACCACACCGATCGCAACGGCGGGCGGAATCTACCTGCAGGAGTACGCGCGTCCAGGGCTATTTACCAACGTCGTGCAGTTCTGTGCCGAATCGCTCGCAACGATCCCTTCGATCGTGATGGGCCTGTTCGGCCTGCTGGTCTTCGTGACGTATCTGCACTGGAAGTTCACGGCGATCGGCGGCGCTCTGACCTTGACGATTCTGAATCTGCCGGCGCTCATGCGCGTGACGCAAGAGGCGCTGAAAAGCGTTCCGAACGCGTTCCGCGAAGGGTCGATGGCGCTGGGCGCGACGAAGTGGCAGACCATTACGCGCGTGGTGCTTCCAGGCGCCATTGCGCCGCTGACCACCGGTATCGTGCTTGTCGCGGGGCGGATCTTCGGCGAAACGGCCGCATTGATCTTCACCGCCGGCGTGAGCGTGAGTGCGGGCCGCTCCGCCTACGATTGGCGCCTCTTTCATCAGGCGGAGACGCTCTCGGTTCATCTGTGGTATACGCACTCCGAGGGTTTGGTGCCGGACGCGACGGAAGTGGGTAACGGCTCGGCGCTCGTGTTGCTGGCCATGATCCTCATCTTCAACCTGAGCGCGCGGCTTCTCGGCGGCGCTCTTTCCCGGCGTTTCACAGGAAAATGAATACGGATACAACCGGCGTCAAGCTCGACGTCGAATCGCTCAATGTCTACTACGGCACTTTTCAGGCAATCAAGAACGCCTCGCTGCACGTGCGTCGAAACCACGTCACGGCGCTCATCGGCCCGTCGGGCTGCGGCAAGTCGACGTTCGTGCGTGCGCTCAACCGCATGCACGATCTGGCGCCCGACGTTCGCGTGGAAGGCCTTGTGACGCTCGACGGAACGGACATCTACGACCCCTCGATCGATCCGGTGACGATCCGGCACCGCATCGGCATGGTGTTTCAACGCGCGAATCCGTTTCCCAAATCGATCTTCGAGAACGTCGTGTACGGTCCGAAGATTCACGGCGTAAACGGCCGCAAGCAGCTTGCGGATATCGCCGAACGGAGCTTGCGTCAAGCCGCGCTGTGGGACGAAGTCAAAGACCGTCTCGACCGCTCGGCGCTCCTGCTTTCCGGCGGCCAGCAGCAGCGTCTGTGCATCGCGCGCGTGCTTGCGGTCGAACCGGAAGTGATCCTGATGGACGAGCCGGCCTCGGCGCTCGACCCGATCGCAACGAGCAAGATCGAAGATCTGATCGGCGAGCTCAAAAAAGCGTATACCGTCGTCATCGTCACCCACTCGATGCAGCAGGCCGCGCGCATCTCCGATTTCACGGCGTTTTTCCTGATGGGCGAACTGGTGGAAACGGCCGCCACGCGCGACATCTTTTTTAAACCCAAAGATAAGCGCACGGAAGACTATATCACCGGCCGGTACGGCTAGCATCGCTTACAATGCAGCCATGCAAAAGTCTTTCGGCCGTCCGCTTTTTACCGCACCGAAATCTGATGCAAAGGCGGCGCATCGGGACGCAAGAAACGAACGTTGACGGCACGTACTTCTTCAGCAACTACCCAACAAACGGCGGTATCACGGCCTGTCGATTCGTCATCGCTAGGGCGGAACGCGACACCGCTCCGGCGTTCGGCGCGGTTCCTATTTTCAAACACAACCGCACGCAATTGGAGTTTGACTTTTAAATGCGCCATCATCACGATGGCCGGCACGCGCTGACCGGGGCGGCGCATGAGCATGACGGGCCCGCCTCGAATAGACGCGCCCGTTATGCTTCCCAAAACGATGCGGGCGCTCCGCAAAATGAACGCGGGGCCCGGCTTCGTCCGCCAAGAGCTGCCGCTGCCCGCTATCGGTGCCTCCGACGTGCTGATTAACGTCGAAAAGGCCGGCGTCTGCGGCACGGACGCCCACATCTATCATTGGGATACATGGGCGCAGAGCCGCATTCATCCGCCGTTGACCATCGGGCACGAATTCATGGGCCGCGTCGCGGCGGTGGGCGATGCGGTGCGCATGGTCGCCGTCGGCGATCGCGTCTCCGCGGAAGGCCACATCGCCGACGGCACGTGCCTGCTGTGCCGGACCGGCGAACAGCACATCTGCGAAAAGGTGGCGATCATCGGCGTAGACCGCGACGGAGCCTTCGCCGATTTTATCGCAATGCCGGAAGTGAACGTGTGGAAGCTCGATCCGGCGATCCCGGACGAATACGCCGCGGTTTTCGATCCGCTCGGCAACGCCGTGCACACCGTGATGGCCGCAGGCGTCAGTGTGAAGTCGGTCGTGATCACGGGGGTGGGATCGATCGGCTTGATGGCCATCCCCGTTGCACGCGCAGCCGGCGCCGCAGCCGTGTACGCGGTGGACGTGAATCCGGCGAAGCTCGAACTGGCGAAACGGCTTGGCGCAGACGAGGTTTTTTCGGCGACCGATCCCGGCTTGGTCGAGGCGATTCTGCAGCGCACCGGCGGCGACGGCGTCGACGTGCTGCTCGAAATGTCGGGAAGCGGCCAGGCCATCGACAGCGGCCTGCGCATGGTGCGCAACGGCGGACGCGCGGCGCTGCTCGGCATACCGAGCGACAACGTGAACATCAATCTGGCCGAGCGCATCATCTTCAAAGGACTCACGGTCCTGGGCATTAATGGCCGCCGGATGTTCGAGACCTGGTATCAAACGCAGGCGCTCGTGCGCAGCGGGCGCATCGATCTGCGTCCGATCATCACGCACGTTTTGCCGTTCGATCAGTACGACCGCGCGTTCGAACTGATGCAGAGCGGCGAAGCCGCGAAAATCGTTTTGGATCTGAAAGGGTAGCTTCGTGAACGCGACGTTCAATCAAACCTTGCAAGCCGGTATCGACCGCCTCAAAGCGGCAGGCACGTACAAATCGCTTCGCCACCTGACGACGCCGATGGCGCCCGAAGTGCACATGGAAGAAGCGGGCGACGTCATCGTGCTCTCCAGCAACAATTACCTCGGCCTCTCGGATCAACCGGAAGTCGTTGAGGCGGGTAAGCGCGGCCTGGACAAATACGGCGCAGGCACGGCATCCGTGCGCTTCATTTGCGGAACGTTCGACATTCACCGCACGCTCGAAGAGCGCATCGCGCATTTTTTAGGAACACAAGCCTCGCTCTCGTACGTGTCGTGCTGGAATGCGAACACCGGCCTCTTCCCCGCGATCTGCGAAGAAGGCTCCGCGATCGTCTCTGACGAGCTCAACCACGCGAGCATCATTGACGGCTGCCGCCTGGCGAGCAAGTCTCGGCGCGAGCGCTACAAGCACAGCGACATGGACGAGCTGGAAGCCAAGCTCAAGGCCGTACAGGGCTGCGCGCCGATTTTAATCGTGACCGACGGCGTCTTTTCGATGGAGGGCAGCATCGCGAATCTGCCGCGCATCGTCGAGCTGGCGCAGCGGTACAATGCGGTCACGGTCGTGGACGATTCGCACGGAACGGGCGTCATGGGCAAGACGGGCCGCGGTACTATCGAGCATTTCGGCTTAGAAGGACGCGTGGACGTCATCACCGGCACGCTGGGTAAGGCGCTCGGCGGCGCTGCGGGCGGTTTTGTTGCAGGCAGTGCCGCGCTGATCGATACGCTCATTCAAAAATCGCGGCCGCAACTTTTCTCCAACGCTCTGCCCGCGACGATTGCGTGCAGCGCGCTTGCGGCGATCGACTACGTTGAAGCGCATCCGGATCTCGCCGCGCACTTGCGCGAGAACGTCGCCTATTTCCGCGGCGAGCTCGAGCGGCGCGGGTTCAAACCGCTGCAGGGGCCGAGCGCCATTGTCCCGATCATCGTGGGCGAGACGGCATTTGCGATCGCGATGAGCGACAAACTGCTCGAGCGCGGCGTCTTCGTTACCGGCTTCGGCTTTCCGGTGGTTCCCGAAGGCACCGCCCGCATCCGCGTTCAGCTCAGCGCGAAACTCACCAAGGAAGAGATGGATCGCGCACTTGATGCCTTCACCGTGGTCGGGAAAGAAGTGGGTCTATTGACATAAGCTCGCCGTGCGTGCTCGTGCGCGGTTGCTGCGCGCCGTGGCGTCGCGCGTACGCGCGCGTGAACTCGGCGCCGAAGAGCATGATCTGCGATGAGTAGTTGACCCAGATGAGAAAAATGATTAGTGCGCCGAACGCGCCAAAAGCCGACGTCACGCCCGCGCGGCCGAGGTACCAGCCGAGCAAGAACTGGCCGGAAACGAAGAGCAACGACGTCAGCCCGGCGCCCACCCACACGTCGCGCCATTCGATGCGGCAGTCGGGTAAATATTCGAACAACACGGCGAAGGCGAGCCAAATCACGCCGAACGAAAGCACGAAGTCGGCAACCTTGAGTAATGTGCCGAGTCCCGGGAAAAGATGCCCGAGATAATGTCCGGCAACGGTTAACGCGGTGTTCGCAAACATCGAGAGCATCATCAGTGCGACGATGCCCAGCATCACGGCGAAAGCGACGCCGCGTTCTTTGAGCGTTTCTTTCCAGCCCATCTTTTTCGGCTCGACGTCCCAAACATTGTTTAAGGCGAACTGGACCGCGCTGAAAAGGCCGATAGCGGCAACAAAAAAAATCACCCAACCGATGATCTGTGCGAGAGCGCCTTTGCGCTGTTGATTGAAGGTTGCGGAAACGATCGCTTTAATGGCGCCCGCCGCGCCGGCGCCGGCATCGCGCTGCATATACGTATAAATCATGTTCAGCGTTTGATGATGGCTGCCGAGGAACAAACCCGCGATCTCGACGAGCACGATGATCAGCGGCGCGATTGCGAAGGCGGCAAAATACGCCAGCGCGGCGGCGAGCCATTGGCTGTGGTGCTTGCCGAATTCTTGCCAGGTTGTTTTGAGCAGCGGTACTGCGTCTTGCCGGAGCGCGTTCCACGTCTGATTCATAATGCGGAACAGTATACCCAGGCTTCGAGAAGGACTGAGGGCCTCCCATTGCGCTGAAGGCCCCAAGGACACCCATCCTTGAGTAACCGCTTTCCCACTCGACACACCCGCGCAGAGCTCCAAGCACAGTCCAATACAAGTTGTCGGACGAAGGGCCGAAGTACTGAACTCGCTTGCTTAGACACGCGCACCGCCGGGGAAGTGTTTTCCAGCGTCGCGTCCTACTATCCCGGCGTGTCACCTTCCGGTCCGCTCATTCTGCTCGGTGCCGTCACGGCAGTCGGCGTCTTGCACACGATGGTGCCTGACCATTGGGCGCCGATTACGATCCTCGCACGCCAGCAAGGCTGGACGCGCGCGCAAGTGGTCAGAGCCGCGGCAATCGCGGGCAGCGGGCACACAGTTTCCACCCTGCTTATCGCCCTCGTCGTTTGGGTGCTCGGTGCGGCATTTGCGATGAAATTCGCGGGATTGGTAACGGCGCTTTCGAGCGCCGGTCTCGTCGTTTTCGGACTTTGGATAGCCGTGGCTTCATTACGCGAGATGCGCGAGCACGAGCAGGAGCACACTCACGGGGCGCACGCGCATCTCCATCGTCACCAAAGCGGCATCGAGCACCGGCACTATCACGAGCATCACGATCGTGACGCACATGCCGCCGATACCGATCCGGGCGCGGCGCCCCTCCACGAACACGAGCATAAAACGTCATGGCGCACCGGCGTGCTGCTCATCACCGGCTCGTCACCGATGATCGAGGGAATTCCCGCGTTCTTCGCCGCCTCGAAGTACGGCATCGCTCAACTGATCGCCATGGCCGTGCTTTTCGCGGCATCGACGATCTTGACGTACATCGCGTTGTGTTTGGCCGGCGCGACGGGCCTGCAGCGGCTGAGCTTCGGAAAACTCGAACAGTATGGCGAAGTGCTCAGCGGCGCATTCATCGCGATCGTGGGCTTGCTGTTCGGGCTATTTTCATGACAGGCAGATCGTTCCCATGATTGCACCCGCGCTCTTGCTTGGAATCTTCGCCCGAGTTCTTAGAACGCCGCACTTGCCTCTACGCTGCGACGCCGTTTGTAATGCCTTACTTAAGCCAGGAGTGCATCTCTCGAATTTCGGATCGCTGCGCCGAGATAATGCGTTTGGCTAGCGCCTTTACTTTGGCGTCATGGCCGTACTGCAATTCCGTTTGCGCCATGGCGACGGCTGCCTCGTGATGCGGAATCATCATCGCTAGGAAATCGTGATCGGCGTCGCCCGTCAGCGTTGCCCGCATCATGCCGCCGTGCATCTGCATCATTGCACCCATATAGGCGCGATCGGCGCGTGATTTCGGCGACATCATGCGCATCATCGGTTGGCCCGTCATGCCGCCCATCGGCATCGCCGTTGCCGCCGGCGCTGAAGGAGCCATTTGCGCGACAGCCGGTGTCGCCGATGCAAGGCGAACGGCGACGCCGCCGGCGGCCAGCCCAAGAACGAATACGAGTGCGATGCGGAAACGTGTTGTTGACATTGCGCCCCTCCAAAAGACGGCCGTTTTCAGTACGGGCCGGCTACCTGGCTTACATGGCGCAGTGGACGCCTCCCGGTAAACGAGGCCACTTGATAGCGGGTCTCCCCGCCAAAAGCGCAGAGGAACGGACCACGCGAAAGCCTCCGTCGAGCGAGTCGCAGATCGTCTCCGTGCTCAAGGAGCACGATGCCGCCTATCATTACGAAGTTCACGCTTGAAAACGGCTTGCAAATCTCGTCTGCGGCTTTTGTCGAATCGACCAGTGGAACGTCCTCGCGCTCGTGCGCGGGGCGGAGGAACCACTCGAAGCGGCAATGCCCGGGGTAAGGCCTTTGCTCGTTAGACAAAGGGTGTTGTGCGAGAAATGAGTATGGCTATGATCAGTTTTCAAACGGCGAGAATCGGTACAGAAACTCGAAGCCTGCAAAAACAAAAGGCCCAGAAACGTTCGTTTCTGGACCTTTACAGGTTGCGGGGGCAAGATTTGAACTTGCGACCTTCGGGTTATGAGCCCGACGAGCTACCGGACTGCTCCACCCCGCGACGGGCTTCGTCATATACGGTATGACGGCTGACCGATTCCTGCGCGCGCTGCCCAAAATCCAGCTGCATTGCCATCTGGAAGGGACGCTGCGCGCATCCTCGTTCTTAGACCTGGCGCAGCGGCGCGGGGTTGCGCTCACCTACCGCCCGGAGGGCGACGAGAGCCATGATGCCGGCGAACTCTATCGCTTTGCGGACTTCAGCGAGTTTCTGCTCGCCTTCGCCGCCGTGAGCCGCTCGCTCGCCGAGCCGGCCGATTACGGCCGCTTGGCCCGCGAGTATATCGAAGATGCGTGCGCGCAAAATGTCGTCTACGCCGAGCTGTTCATCTCGCCGTCCGTGTGGCAGTTTTTTCATCCCGCGATCGACGTGCGCGCCGCCGTCCGCGAAATGCGCGGCGCCTTCGAAGCGGCAAAACCGGCGATCGACGTGCATCTCATCGTGGACCTCACGCGCAACTTCGGTGCGCAAGGCGCGATGCGTACGGCCCGTCTTGCGTGCGACCTGCGAGACTTGGGCGTCATCGGCATCGGCCTGGGCGGCGATGAGGCGCGCTTTCCCGCCGCGCTCTTCGTCGAGGCGTTCGATTTCGCGCGTGCGCACGGCCTGCAGTGCGTCGCTCACGCCGGAGAAGCCGCCGGCGCGCACAGCGTCCTTGATGCGGTGGAGTTACTCGGCGCTCAACGCATCGGTCACGGCATCCGCGCACTCGAAGACGGCGGCGTTGTCGAGTTGCTCAAACGGCGCCGCATTGCGCTGGAATGCGCACCGACCTCCAACGTCCTCACCGGCGCCGTCCCGGCCGGTGCGGAGCATCCGCTCGTGTTGCTGGACGAACTGGGCGTGCTCGTCACGATCGACGCGGACGATCCGGCGATGTTCCGCACCAGCATCACCGAAGAGCTCGCGATCGTGCAAAGCATGACCTCACGCAGCGATGTCGTGCGGTTCGTGCG
>JBHEMM010000025.1:0-673 GCA_046262595.1 Vulcanimicrobiaceae bacterium | reverse complement strand
CCAGTTTCGCGCCGAAGGCCAAGAAGGCGCGGCTGCAAGCGCTTATCGATGCCGCGCTGGAAAACGAGTCTGCTGGTCGAACGTAGCGGCCGATGCCCGTTCATAGCCACTTCGCCGAGTCCACGGAAGAGTATCTCGAGGCGGTCTACCGTTTGGAGCGCGAGGGCCCTGGGGTAACGACCTCGGGCCTTGCTTCCGAATTGGGCGTGGCGCCCGCATCGGTTTCGGGCATGCTGAAGAAATTGGCCGCCGATGGTTACCTGGAGCACGTCGCGCGCGGGGATGTGCGGCTCACGCGTCAGGGTCTCGAAGTCGCGGTCCGCGTCGTGCGCCGCCATCGCTTGGCCGAACGGCTGCTCACCGACGTACTCGGAATGCCGTGGGACGAAGTGCAGCAAGAAGCGTGCATGCTCGAGCATGCGATCTCCGAGAACGTCGAGCAGCGTTTGGTTGCCATCCTCGGCGATCCGAAAGTCTGCCCGCACGGCTTGCCGATTCCGCCCAAAGATTTGAGCGAACCCGAGCGCACGGGCGTGCCGCTGGCCCAACTGGAGATCGGCCGTGAAACGACGGTGCAAGGTGTCACGCAAGAATTGCCGGAGATGCTGCGCTACTTAGCCGAGGTCGGTTTGCGGCCCGGCGCACTGGTGCGCGTGCATGCAAAGGCGCCGCT
>JBHEMM010000024.1:36763-37190 GCA_046262595.1 Vulcanimicrobiaceae bacterium | reverse complement strand
GCGTTCATCGAGCTCACCGTGCAGAGCCCGCGGCTCATGTCGCGTAAGAATCGCAAGGTGCGTCTTTTGCGTGAGGCATACGCGGATATCACCATCAAACTTCTGACCAAACGCGACATCGATCGCGTTTTTTCTAACCGCTTGGGCCGCGCGTCGTGATGAGCGCGTGATTGCCGAGCGTCTGTTCGATCGCGAAACGATCGCTGCCCGCGTGCGGCAGCTCGGAGCGGAAATCGAACGCGACTATGCGGGGCGTAATCCGCTGATCGCCGGCGTCCTTTCGGGCGCGGCGATCTTTCTTGCCGATCTGACGCGCGCCATCACGATTCCTTGCGAGTTCGATTTTCTTGCCCTGAGCCCGTTCGCCGCCGAGCAGGGCATCCGTTTCATCAAGGACTTGGGCACGTCCATCGAAGGACGCCACGTG
>JBHEMM010000024.1:383-36753 GCA_046262595.1 Vulcanimicrobiaceae bacterium | reverse complement strand
GTGCTCGTCTGCCTCGAGGGCGGCTACGACCTCGACGCGCTCGCGGCCTCGGTCGTCGCGACGCTGCGCGCGCGCGCGCCTGCCTCGCTTGCAACCTGCGTGCTGCTCGACCGCCCCCACCGGCGCATCGCCGAAGTCGAGATCGCTTACCGCGGATTTGAGATACCCGACGTTTTCGTCGTCGGATATGGGCTCGATTACCGGGGCCGTTTTCGCGAACTGCCCGAACTCTACGCGCACGGAAGTTGGCCCCACTGATGTTCTGCCGCATCGCCGCGCTGATGCTCTGTGCTGCGCTCGCGTTCACCGCGCCGGCGAGTGCGCTCGAGCTGCCGTCCATCGCTGCCGCAGCGGCGCAATATCAAACGCCCGACATGCATCTGCAGACGATGTTCCGGGCGGCGCTTTTAGATACGACCAAACTCGCCGAAGTAGAGCCCGACGGCACCGCCTACGTGAAGACCGGCGACATTCCCGCGGAATGGCTGCGCGATTCGAGCGCGCAGGTGCGTCCGTTCCTCTATTACGCTCGTCAGGACGCCAACATCCGGCAGTTGCTGCGCGGCATCATCGCGCGGCAAGGAAAATATCTGCAGATCGACCCGTACGCGAACGCGTTTACACTCGATTACCGCGTTTGGGAACAAAAGTTCGAGCTCGACTCGCTTGCGTATCCCGTCACGCTCGCGTGGAGCTACTGGCACGTCACGGGCGACACGTCGGTCTTTACACCGGACCTCTCGAAGGCATTCGACACGATCCTCGCGACGATGGAGCGTGAGCAAGACCATCCGAAGAACTCGCGCTACACGCACAAGGAACTGCTCGACGGCAAAGGCCGCCCCACCGGATATACCGGCATGATTTGGACCGGTTTCCGCCCCTCCGATGACGCGTGTTACTACAACTTTTTGATTCCGTCCGAAATGTTTGCGGTGGTCGCCCTGGACGACATGGCGACGATCGAGCGGCAAGTCTATCACAACCTGATCAAAGCGCATGAGGCGCAGTCCTTACGCGACGAGGTGCAGCGCGGCATCCAGCGCTACGGGATGGTGCCGGTCTCGAAATACGGCTATCTGTACGCGTACGAAGTGGACGGCTTGGGGCACGCCATTCTCACCGACGACGCGAACGTGCCGAGCCTGCTCTCCGCGCCGTATATCGGATATACGACCGCGAACGACCGTTACTATTTGAACACGCGTGCGTTTTTGCTCTCGCAGGACAATCCGTCGTTTTATACCGGCAACGTCGCGCGCGGCATCGGCAGTTACCATACGCCGGATCACTGGGTGTGGCCGCTCGCGCTCGTTATGCAGGGCTTAACGGCGTCGAACCAAACGGAAAAGCGCGACGTCCTCAATCAACTGCTCGCAAGCGATCCGGGCGATCATCTGCTGCACGAGTCGTTCGATCCGAACGATCCCAAACGTTTTACGCGTACGGATTTCGGCTGGCCGAATTCGCTCTTTAGCGAATTCGTCCTAACCGCATTCGACGGCGTCAACGCAATCCCGATGGGCCAAGTCTCCGATCTCGAATTCCTCAATGAATAAGGCACGTGCCCGTTAAACCGTTAGGGACCCGCAATGATGGCTGCAAAGCGGACATCATTGTGGGAATCCAGTGGGGCGACGAAGGCAAAGGCCGGGTGGTCGATTCGTACGCCGCGCGCTACGACATCGTCGCGCGCTTCGGCGGCGGCGATAACGCCGGGCATTCAATCGAGGTGGGCAGCGAGAAACTCGCGCTGCGCATCGTGCCTTCCGGCGTTATGCAGCCGTGCGATCTGTTCATCGGCGGCGGCACCGTCGTCAGCCTGACCGGTTTCACCGCCGAACTCGACGCGCTGAGCAAGCGCGGCATCGACATCTCGCGCATTCGCGTTTCCGACCGCGCGCACGTGGTGTTTGCTTATCACGCGCAAGCGGACAAAGAAGCGGAGGCGGCGCGCGGTGAACGTGCGATCGGCACGACGGGCCGCGGCATCGGCCCGGCGTACGTCGATAAGGCCTCGCGTGCCGGGATTACGTTCGGCGATCTTGCGGACGAGGCGGCGCTTGCGCAGAAGTTGCAGACGCGCGGCGCGCAGGCGCTGCTCGAGCCGACGCTCGAACTCGCGCGCCGCATTGCCCCGCATATTGTGGACGGCGTCGACTATCTGCACGGAGCAATCGAATCGGGGCGGCGCGTTTTGATCGAAGGCGCGCAAGGTTCGCTGCTCGACGTCGGGTTCGGCACGTATCCGTACGTCACGAGCTCGCACACAATCGCCGGCGGAGCGTGTATCGGTTTAGGAATCGGGCCGACCGCAATCGGCCGCGTCACCGGGGTGGTGAAGGCGTACTGCACGCGCGTGGGCGGCGGCCCCTTTCCCTCCGAACTGCAGGATGCGGACGGCGAGCGTCTCCAACGCGCGGGCGCCGAGTTCGGCGTGGTCACCGGCAGGCCGCGGCGCTGCGGCTGGTTCGACGCCGTCGCCGCGCGCTATGCCGCACGCATCAACGGCCTCAGCGGCGCCGTGCTCACGAAGTTGGACGTGCTCAGCGGCTTCGAGCGGATCGGCATCGTGAGCGCATACCGCACGGGCGGCCGCCCGGCGGGTTTCAGCTCGGCCGGTGCGAGCGATCTGCAAACCGAGATCGAGTGGATGGACGGCTGGCAGGACGACCTGCGTGAGGTCCGGGCGATCGGCGCGCTGCCCGCGAAGGCGCTGGCCTACGTGCGCCGGCTCGAAGCGGTGCTCGGCGTGTCCTTCGAAGCCGTCTCCGTCGGACCCGAGCGCTCACAGCTCGCCGTGTAAACTTCCGGCGGGAGATCCGGCGTGCCGATAAAGCATCGACCGTTCCGTCCGATACTGACTAAGAACACTTCGCCGGCCACGGATGAGCGGCGAAAAGGCCAAGGTCGGCCGCGTTTCTAGGTTTTGGTGACTTTCTTGGATCGCATCGCGGTGATGTGGAACGATTTCGCCGGCCGTATTCGAGTGCTTTGGGGCGGCCCGAACAGGGCGCTGCTGATGGGCGTTGCCGGCATTCTTGTCTTTGCATTTGTCGGACTGGCGCTCTTGCTGGCGTTCGACCGGCCCGGATACGAACCGTTGTTTTCAAACCTTTCCGCCGGCGATGCGGCGTCCGTCACGCAGCGTTTGAAGGACGACAAGGTGCCGTACCGCCTTTCGGCCGACGGCAAAACGGTTCTGGTTCCTCCATCGAGTTTGGCCGACGAGCGCGTTGCGATCGCCGGAGCGAACGTTCTTAAAGGCAGTTCGACCGGCTACGAGCTCTTCGACCGGACCAACTTCGGCATGACGGAGTTTGAGCAAAACCTCGATATGAACCGGGCGATCGAAGGCGAGCTCGAACGCACGATCGGCGGGCTCGACCCCGTGCAGTCGGCGCGCGTGCACATCGCGCAGGCGGATAAAACGCTGTATTCGAGCACCAGTTCCGCCGCCACCGCTTCGGTCGCCATCGCGACGAAGCCGGGGATGAATCTTTCCCCCGATCAAGTGCAGGGCATCACGATGCTCGTCGCACGCGCCGTCGACGGACTCAAGCCGCAAGACGTGACGATCGTGAATCAAGACGGCCAAGTGCTGCTGCCGCCTCGCGGGATGGACGCAAACGCTCCCGACCCGCTCAATCTCACGCAGGATCAAATCTCCGCCAAGCAGCGCTACGAAGCGACGGTACAGGCGAGCATCCAGTCGATGCTCGATCAAACGCTCGGGCCGCGTCACGCGGTCGCGCGCGTTTCAACGAGAATGAACTTCGATGCGGCGAGCACCGAGACGAAGACGTACGCGCCGGTGGGCACCGTGCTTTCCTCGCAAAGCAAACGCGAAACGCTCAACGGGAACGCGCCGCGTACGGCGCTGGGCGTGCCCGGCACCAGCAGCAATATTCCGAGTTACCAGGGCCAGCAGAATTCCGGAACGTTCAAGGACAACAAGTCGGAAACGACGACGAACTATAACGTTTCGGAAACGAATGCCAAACATATCGACGCGCCGGGCAAGGTGCTTTCGACGAGCGTCGCCGTCGTGTTGAATACCGCCACCGTCCCCAATGCATCGCCTTTGGCCGCGTCGGCGCCGGCAGCCGCATATCAAATCACTCCCGCGATGCGCCAGCAGGTTCAGAACCTCGTGGTCGCCGCAGCCGGCTTGAATCTGAGCGGCGGCGATCAAGTCTCGGTTGAAGCCATTCCGTTCAACCCCGCCGTGACCGCGCCCGAAACGGGCGGCGGCATCGGCAGCGGAGCACCGGCAACGTTTGTCGGCGTGCCGCTTTGGGTGTTGTTCCTGCTCTTGGGAACGGGCGCCGTTCTCGCTTCCGCCATGCTGCTCGGGCGTATGCGGCGCAGCGCATTTAAGCCGGCGATGGAACTGCCCTCCTTCGACTCGACGCTCGCCGAAGAGCTGCCGCCGTTCGAAGAACATCCGATGCTCGACGGTGCGCCGGGCATCGCCGCGCCGATCCGTTCGGCAGCGGATCTGACGCGCGAACAGATGATCGAATACGTCACCACCGTCGCTCAAGAAAATCCGGACAGCATCGCCAAACTCGTCAAACTCTGGCTCTCGGAATGATGGAAAACCCCATAGTAAATCTGAGCGACGTTGCGGCGGAACTGCCCGACAGTTTCGCAGCGCTCGAGGCCTTCCCGGCGGTCGACGTCTGCGGACCGGAAAAAGCCGCAATCCTGATCATCACGCTGGGCCTCGAACTCTCAGCGACGATCTTCAAGTTTCTGCGCCAAGACGAAGTCGAGCGCATCGTCCTGGAGATCGCGAAGATTCAAACCGTTCCGCTCGAGAAGCGTGACACGGTTATCACGGAGGCATATCAGCGTGCGATCGCGCTCAAGTACATCAATGAAGGCGGCATCGAGTATGCCAAAGAGATTTTAGAGCGTTCGTTCGGCGCGGGCCAAGCGGACGACATGACGAACCGCCTGTTCGCAGCGCTCAAGCACGGTAATCCGCTCGAGCTGATCAAGAAGACGGAGCCCGCGCAGCTGCTGCAGTTCATCCAAGACGAGCATCCCCAGACGATTGCTTTGATTTTGGTGTACATGGCGGCGGACCAAGCCGGCGCCGTGCTTTCCGCGCTGCCGCCCGAACTGCAGGCCGAAGTTGCGATGCGCATCGCGATTCTGCAGAAGACGGCGCCCGAAGTGCTCGAACAGTTGGACGAACTGCTCGGGCGCAGGCTGCTCGTCACGGGCGCCGATTTCGCGAAGGCGGGCGGCGTGCAGTCGCTTGCCAACGTGATGGGCTTTGTGGACCGCGAAACGGAGAAGAACATTCTCGAGGGCTTGTCCAAGCGCGACCCCGAGCTCGCGACGGAAGTGAAAAACCTGCTGTTCGTCTTTGAAGATATCGTCAATCTGGACGACCGTTCGATTCAGCGTATCCTCAAGGAAGTGGACGGCAAGGAGCTCGCGCTGGCGCTCAAGACGGCCAACGAAGAACTCCTCGTCCGCGTCTATAAAAATATGTCGACGCGCGCCGGCGGTACGCTGCGCGAAGAGATCGAGCTGCTCGGCCCGACGCGTATGCGCGAAGTCGGCAAGGCCCAGCAAGCGATTGTCGACGTCATCCGCACGCTTGAAGAGAACGGACAGATTATCATCGCCCGCGGCGCTAAGGACGAAAAACTCGTCTAGCTGTGGGCAGAGTGGTAAAAGGCGCGCGCGTAACGGACGAAGCGTTTCAGATGAAGCCCCGGACGCAACACGCGCAGCCGCACAGCTTCGAATATTCCGACGCGCCGCCCGCGCCGTACGCCGCAGAGGCGCTGCCGCAGATCGACGCTGAAGCGGCGCGCGCCGAGGCAGCGCAACTGGTAGACGATGCATCCGCGGACGCAGCCCGTCTTTTGGAAGACGCGCGCGAGCGCGCACTGCAGCTCGTCGACGACGGGCTCGCGCGCGTCGCCGAGATCGAATCGTCGGCGCGGCAAAGCGGCTTCGACCAAGGCATGGGCGATGGCCGCGCTGCCGCCGGTGCCGAGATGGACGAGATGCTGGAAACGATGCGCGGGCTGGTCGAAATGGCGCGCGTCGAGCGCTACAAGATCATCGAAGGAGCCGAACCGGAGATCGTGCGACTTGCTTTGCACGTCTGCGAGCGCATTCTCAACGCGCACATTCTGGTGCAGCCGGAAACCGTGCTGGAAATGGCGCGATCCGCGATCTCGCGTCTGGTCACGCGTGAAACCGTTACGGTCCGCGTGCACCCGGCCGACATTGCGCTGATGCGGGATCACCGCGACCGCCTGATGTCCATGAACGACATTGATAATCTGCGGCTGGTCGAAGATCAGCGCGTGGACCGCGGCGGCGTGGTCATCGACACGGAGTCGGGAACGATCGACGCGAAAATTTCCACGCAGCTGCGTCAAGTGCGCCGGCTGCTCGCCGTCGAGGAGCCGCTCTCGGTCGCTCCCTCGAGCGAACCGCCGATCATCAACGCCCCGGCGCAAGCGAGCTGATATGACGGCCGGGCTGCCCGTATTCAGCGCGGACAAATACATCGGCGACGTCGATTCGGTCGACCTGATGCGGCAGAACGGCAAAGTGCGCCAGCTCATCGGCGTGGTTATCGAGTCGCTGGGGCCGCACATGGCGATCGGCGAGACGTGCCACATCCAGTATAAACGCACGGCCGAACCGGTGCTCGCCGAAGTGGTCGGCTTTCGCGATAACAAAGTGCTGATTATGCCGCTGGGCGACCTGATGGGTATCGGCGCCGGCAGCGAAGTGGTGACGCTCGGTAAACCGCTCGAAATCGGCGTTACGGACGACCTGCTCGGCCGCGTTTTGGACGGCCTGGGCCATCCGATCGACGGCCACGGCCGCATCTTCGCGGGGCGCCGCGCGCAGATTGCCGCCTCACCGCCGCCCGCGCTCTCGCGCCGGCGCATCACCCAGCCGCTGGCGCTGGGCATCCGCGCGATCGATGGGCTCCTCACGTGCGGCAAAGGCCAGCGTGCCGGCGTCTTCGCCGGAAGCGGCGTCGGCAAATCGACGATTTTAGGAATGATCGCGCGCAATACGTCGGCCGACGTCAACGTCATTGCGCTCATCGGCGAGCGCGGCAAAGAAGTCCGCGACTTCATCGAACGGGATTTGGGAGAAGAGGGGCTGCGCCGCAGCGTCGTGGTGGTTTCAACCAGCGATCAGCCCGCGCTTGTGCGCATTAAAGCGGCATTCGTCGCGACCACCATCGCCGAGTACTTTCGCGATCAAGGCTTGGACGTGATGTTCATGATGGACAGTGTGACGCGCTTTGCCATGGCGCAGCGGGAAGTCGGTCTGGCGATCGGCGAGCCGACCACAACGCGCGGATACACGCCGTCGGTCTTTGCCATGCTGCCGAAGTTGCTCGAGCGCGCCGGCACGGCGCAGACGGGAACCATCACCGGCCTTTATTCGGTGCTCGTTGACGGCGATGACATGAACGAACCCGTCGCGGATGCCGTGCGCTCGATCCTGGACGGTCATATCGTGCTTTCGCGAAAACTTGCGGCTGCGAACCATTACCCCGCTATCGACGTGCTCGCCAGCGTAAGCCGCGTCATGCCCGATGTCGTGGATCAGAATCACTCCTCGGCGGCATCCGCGGTTCGGGACGTGCTTTCAACGTACCGCGAGGCGGAAGACTTGATCAATATCGGCGCGTACGTGCAAGGAAGCAATCCGCGCGTCGATCTCGCGCTCTCGAAAATCGAATCGGTGCGGCATTATCTCAAACAAGATATCTACGAAACCGCCACGTTCGAACAAGCGCACAGCGGCTTGCTGGGCATCGCCTGATGAAGCGGTTTGCGTTTTCGCTCGAGCCCGTCCTCGAACAGCGCGAACGTATCGAGGATGAAAAACAATTGTTTCTCGCCGGGCGCATGCGCGACTTGCGCGATGCCCAGGACACGCTCGCGCGTCTAAACGCGCAGTTCAAGCAGTATTCGCTGCGTCTGCGCGATGGTCACCGCAACTTCACCAGCGAAGACTTGCGCGCGCATTATGCGCATCTGGAGTATCTGGACCGGTCCATGACGATGCAGCATGGCATTATTTCGCAGTGCCGCCTCGCGTCGGAACGGGCGCGTCTCGATCTGCTTGACGCCAGCCGTGAACGCAAAGTGATCGAGAAGCTGAAGGAGCGGCGCTTCGAAGAGCACCGGCAGATGCAAGCGGCTGAAGAGCAAAGAGAGCTTGACGACTCCAACAACCGCCGTCACGCGCGTGCCCATGCAGCAACCTAACCGTCCGAGGGGCCCAAGCCGATGATCGTCACCCGCCGCCGCAAAAAACCGTTTCCGTGGAAGCGCGTCATGTATTCTGCCGCCGCCGCGGCGATCGTTACGCTGGCGCTCTGGTGGGCGCCCTCGCGCACGTTCCTTGCAGCCAGCCCCGTGACGGCGCCCGTCCGCAATGCGCCGTTCTTGAAACCGCTCGCGCGGCCGTTCGATCTGGCGGCGCAGCAGGGAACGCTCAACGCGCAGAGCGCGCAGATCGACGCCTTGAGCAAAGAAGTTAATGATGCGCGCTCGCAAATCGCACAGCGCGATAAACAGATCACGCAGCTGCAGACGCAACTCAGTCAAGCGCAGCAAGGATCGGCCGTCGCGCCCGCGTCCAAGCCTGCGGGCGGCATTGCCGCAAACCCGGCGGCGGCGATACCGGTCGTGAGCGCCGATTTAGCGCAGGACGGCACGGCCGGCATGCACCGCACGGCGCTCGTGTGGGGCGCGATGGACTCCGAAGCTGCGGCGAAGGTGGTGCAGAAACTTCCCGAAGCATACGTCGCCCGCATTTTCGCGTTGATGCCGCCGGATTCCGTGGGCGCGATTTTGGAAAACTTGCCGGCGGCATACGCGGCGCAGCTGACGCAGGAGCACCCCGAACTAAAACGGTAGGGCGCCGGATGCAAACGGCGGTACGGGTCTCGCACAGCAAGACCATTTCGGCGGACACGCTCACCCCGATCGCGGCGTACGCGGAACTTGCCACGGCCGGCGCATCGTGCCTGCTTGAAAGCGTCGAGAGCGCTGCGGGCCGCATCTCGCGATATTCGTTCATCGGTATCGATTACGCCGACGCCCGCAGCTTCGGCGATGATGCGGCGATGTACGATGCTATCCGCGGATTCTGGCGCGCCCACCGCGTCGACGAGACATCCGACATGCCGATCGGCGGCGCGCTCGTCGCGTTTTCGTACGATGCGGCGCGCTCGTATGCGAAACTTCGCTCGCGCGGACCGGCCGTTCCCTCCATGCCCGCGGCGTATGTTGCCGCGCCGCTCACGTGGCTTGTCTTCGATCACTTCACCGACAAACTCACGATTTGGGTCTGCGGGCCGGACGAGGGCTCCGCCGAGGCGCGCATCGAGCAATACGTGCAGCGGCTCCTTACCATCCGCCCGCGCCTTCCGCATGCCGTCGGCGCCGCCGGGCCCATGAACGCCTCCATGACGCAAGCCGCTTTTTTAGAGAGAGTCGCGCAGGTCAAAGAGTTCATCAACGACGGAGAAGTGTACCAACTGCAAATCGGCATCCGCTTCTGTGCGCCGCTTCAGGGGAGCGCCTTCGATCTGTATCGTGCGATCCGCTCGGCCAACCCCTCGCCGTACATGTTCTATGTCGATACGCCGTTCGGACAACTGCTGGGCGCTTCACCCGAGTTCCTCGTGCGGCTCGAAGGGCAGCGGGCGCGCATCCGCCCGCTGGCCGGCACACGTCCGCGCGGCGCCGACGAAGCCAGCGATATCGAGATTGCGGACGAGTTGCTGCGCAACGAGAAAGAGCGCGCCGAGCACGTGATGCTGGTGGATCTCGGCCGCAACGATCTCGGGCGCGTGTGCCGCACGGGGACGATTCGGGCGACGGAGCTGCTCGAGATCGAACGGTACAGTCACGTCATGCACATCGTCTCGGACCTGCAAGGCGAGCTGTGCGGCGGGTGCGACGGCTTGGATCTTTTTCAGGCGGGCTTTCCTGCCGGCACGGTGACGGGCACGCCGAAGATTCGCGCGATGCAGCTGATCGACGATCTCGAAGCGCAAGCGCGCGGCTTTTACGCCGGCAGCGTCGGCCGCTGGGCCTGGAACGGCGATTTCGATTCATGCATCACGCTGCGCAGCTTGCACGTGCACGACGGCATTGCCTATTGGCAAGCGTCCGCGGGAATCGTTGCGGACAGCGATCCGCAAGCCGAATACGACGAGGTAATGCACAAGACGCGCATCGCCCGCGAAGTGCTGGGGCTATGAACATACTTTTCATCGATAACTTCGACTCGTTTACCTATAACGTCGTGCAGTTGCTCGCATCGATCGGCACGCACCCGGAGATCGTGCTCAGCGACGATCCGCGTCTGGGATCGGAAACGCTGCGCGCGTACGGTGCGCTCGTCGTCGGTCCGGGTCCGGGCAACCCCGGGCAAACGCCGCAGATTGTGGATCTCATCTTACGCGCTGCGCAGAACGGCACGCCGGTTTTCGGCGTGTGCTTCGGGATGCAGGCAATCGGCGCGGCGTACGGTGCAAACGTTGTCCGCGCGCCGGTTCCGATGCATGGAAAAACTTCGGCGATCATTCATCAAGGAACGGGCATGTTCGCCGGCTTGCCCACGCCTTTGACGGCGACGCGCTATCATTCGCTGTGCGTCGAGGATGCGTCGCTGCCGCAAGAACTTCAAGTGGTCGCGCGCAGTTCGGACGGCGTCATTCAAGCGCTCTCCCATCGTACGCTGCCCGTTAGCGGTGTACAGTTTCATCCGGAATCGATTTTGAGCGAGCACGGCGCCCGGATCGTGCGCAACGCCATGGCTTTCGTTTGATTGACACACGCGCGGACCGCGTGGTAGAGTCGCTGGAATGACAATGCTCGCGCGCACCGGCTGGTGGTGGCTTCCCGGCGAAGATCTTCGGTAAGTTCAGCGCGCTCGTCCGTCGTTCAACGACTTCCGAAGCCGCCCTTACCGGGGCGGTTTTTTGATTGCAAATGGGGATGGCATGTACAAGTTGGCAAGCAGGGGCCCGCAGCAACGCTCGATCGTGCAGATCGGCACCGCCGCGTTCGGCGACGGAACGTTCCGCATGATCGCGGGACCGTGCTCCATCGAAAGCCGTGCGCAGATCGAGCGGACGGCGCAGTTCGTGGCCGGCGCCGGTGCCGTTGCGCTGCGGGGCGGCGCGTACAAGCCGCGCACGTCGCCCTACGCCTTTCAGGGCCTGGGAGAAGAAGGCGTACGCCTCATTTCCGCTGCTGGGCTCGCGTCCGGTATTCCTACGGTCGTCGAAGCTCTCTCCGAAACGCAGTTGCCCATTCTGGCGCGCAGCGTGGACGTAATCCAAATCGGCGCGCGCAACATGCAGAACTTCACCTTGCTGCAGGCGGTGGCGCGCACGGGCAAGCCGGTGCTGCTCAAGCGCGCGGCCTCGGCCACCTTGGACGAGGTTCTTTATGCGGCCGAATATATTTTGGTCGAAGGCAACCCGAGCGTCATCCTGTGCGAGCGGGGCATTCGCGGCTTCGATCCGCACACACGCAACGTGTTCGATCTGGCCGGAGCGCTGCGGCTCAAAGAACTCACGCATCTCCCGGTCATTGCCGACCCGAGCCATGCGACCGGGCGCGCGAGCCTCATCGAGCCGCTCGTCCTTGCCGCGGCGGTCGCCGGATTGGACGGCGCGATCATCGAGGTGCATCCCGAACCGGCCGCCGCGCTCTGCGACGCCGAGCAGGCGCTCGACTTTGCGGCGTTCGAGCGCCTTATGCGGCTGTTGGCGTCTCTTGCGGGGGCGGGCCGCCCTAACGTTCCGCTCACGGCGTGCCGATGAGGAAGGTACGAGTCTCTCTTCCTTCACTCGAGAGGGGGTGAATACAACACGTAATGGACTTTTCTTTAAGCCAACTCACCGCCGTCAAGGGCGGCGGTATGGCGCTCCCACGCGGGGTCACGAGCGCACTGCGCGGCAACGCCACCGAGTTCGCGGCTCTGCTGGGATCGAACCTGACCGCACTGCTCCCGAACGCTGCACCGGCGGCACCACTCGTGAGCAGCATCGCGAAAGAACTGACGAACGCACTGCTACGTGCGACCGGCAGCACGCGCGATGCGAATGCGCGCAGCACGCTGCAGCGCGCACTTACCGCGGCCCTCGCGCCTCCCGGCACGAGTCCACCGCAAGCCGCAACACTCGAACAGCGATTGATAGGACTCCTAGAAACGCTCACGGGCACGACGGCAAAAAACAACGCAGGGCAGAAGAACGAAATCCCGGGACATCTCTTGGACGCCAAACCGGCGAAAGAACCCCCGGCCCCGCAAACGAAAAACGCGCATGCCGCTCTCATCGAGGACGACGTCGCCGCGTTCGCGCGGGCTCTTCTAGCGCAAGCGGCCCAGGCGGCCGCGCCTGCCGCGAGTCCCGGTCAAACGCCGATCGCCGCACCGGCACAAGATGCGCCCGCAGCTCCGGCTGCGAACGCGGACAGTGCCGTCAACGACGTGCTTTCGCGCATCTTGACACGCGCGTTCAGCGCGAACGCGCAAAACGCAGAAACGGCGCCGCCGCAAGCATCCCGATCCACCGGTGCTTCGGCAGCCGTCTCTTCGCCGTCCGCGGTGTTCGAACGGCTCGTTGCGCTGATCGCTTCGCCAAGCCAAAACGGCGGCGGAGCCGGTATGCAAACGGGCGATCATTTCCAACGGCAAAGCGCGGCGCCGCTGCAAACGCAAGCCGCTCTTGCAATGCAGACCGATCCCGGCTCAACCGCCGCCGCAGCCGCGACCGCCGCCGGGCATACGCCGGCTGCGGACGCAACGGCGACGCTTCCCGAGCGGCCGATCGCCCCGTATACCGCAGTCGATGCGAATGCGGTGATCGAACAGATGGTCAAAGGCATCGTTATCCAAAGCTCCGGCGAGTCTTCGCAGATCCGTCTGCGTTTACAGCCCGAACACTTGGGTGAAGTCGCGCTCAAAATCACGGTGACGGGCAACAGCATCTCCGCAAACGTGCTCGCGCAGAACGCGGGCATGCGGGATGTGCTTCTTGCCGGTCACACGCAACTTGCGCGGGCACTCGGCGATGCCGGCTTGACGCTGGGAACGTTCTCGGTCGGCGTTTCCGGCAATCAAACCGGTTCCGCCGGCGACCGCGAAACGGCCGGCCAGCAGCACGCCAACTACAAGCTCGGCGGATGGCAAGCCGGGCTCAACCACAACGACGACCAGGCGGTTTACGACGCACGGTTCGGTCCTCCGATTGCAACGGGGCCCGGATCGCTCGTCATCAACTCGCTCGTATAGGAGACGCTATGTCCAACAGTATCGCGGCGATCACGGCGACGCCGCAAACCTCACCCGCGAGTTCGGCGGCTTCGGCGAACGGCCAAGTCATGGGCTCCCAGCAGTTCTTGCAACTGCTCACAACGGAACTGCAAAACCAAGACCCGCTCAAGCCGATGGATGACACGCAGTCCGTCGCGCAGCTGGCGCAGTTTTCCGCGCTGCAGGCGCAAAACGATCTCAGCTCGGCATTTGCCAATTTCCAGTCGAACTTCGGGGTGATGCAAGCCTCGTCGCTTCTGGGAAAGAAAGTGACCGTCATCACGCCCGACGGCACGGGGAACTCCGCGACGCAAAGCGGCACGGTCAGTTCCATTGCGGTGCAGAACGGTCAGCCGTTTTTCAGCATGACCAACTCCGCAGGCAAGGTCATCAGCGACAACAACGGTCAGCCGCTGCTCTTTGCAACGAACGAAATCGTCGGCATCGGCAGTTAACGTGGATCCGAACGATCTCAAGGGTATCGGACGTCCGGGAATTATTCCCGGCCCCGCTCCGCGCCCCGCCGGTACGCCGCTCCAGATTCCACCGCAGGGAACGCCGAGCTTCCGCTCCGTCCTGGAGCAAACGGGCTCGTCGCTTCAGCCGCTCAGGTTCTCGGCACATGCGGCGCAGCGCCTGGCATCGCGCAACATTCAATTGAGCAGCGACGATGTCGCGCGCATGAACGTGATGGCCGACAAAGCCGCACAAAAAGGCGCGAAACAATCGTTGTTCATGCTGCGCGACGTCGCGATGGTGGTCAGCATTAAAAACCGCACCGTCATCACCGCCGTCGATCAAGAATCGATGAAAGAAAACGTTTTCACCAACATCGACTCCGCCGCGATCATCGCCTAAGGGCATTTTTTTACTCTGCTTCCGGCCGATTTACGAATCGAAGAAGCATACCGGCCGCGCCGAAGGACTGACGCGCTGCCGAAAAATCAAGAAAGGCATTTCAAAGAATGGCATTCGATTCGCTGTTCACGGGGATCTCGGGCATCAACGCCTATCAGAATCAAATCGATATGATCTCCAACGACATCGCAAACACCGGTACGGTCGGCTTCAAAGGCCAGCGTATGACGTTTGCAGATCTTTTTTATCAAACGCAGGCGTTTTCCAGCGCGCCGACGTCTTCACGCGGCGGCATCAATTCGCAGGAAGTCGGCGTGGGCGTCCGGGTGAACTCCATCGACACGAACTTCGCGCAGGGCGGCTTGCAAACCACGGGAATCAACACCGACCTGGCCGTCAACGGCGACGGCTTTTTCGTGCTGCGCAACGTGGACGGCAGCAGCGGCGCGACGTATACGCGCGACGGCGCCTTCTCGCTCAACTCCAGCGGCCTGCTGTACGATCCGGCCTCGGGGCTTGCCGTGCAAGGGTACACCGCGAATTCGCAGGGCGTTATCGCGAATAGCGCGCTAGGAAATATCACGATTCCACTCGGCTTGCAGTCGCAAGCGGTCGGCACCGGTTTCGGCAACAAGCTCGGCCCGGCGGGCGACAAAGCGTTCGACATTGCGCTGGGCGGTAATCTGGATCAAACGCAGTGGCAAGTCGAAGAGCAAGGAAACATCACCGGCAAAGGCGCCGGCCAGGGCGTGCCGGACACCATTTCGACAACGATCTACGACTCGCTCGGCAACGCGCACCAAATGTTCATCAAGTACGTGCCGGATGCAACGGGCGCGACTGCCGCTTCGCAAGTGAGCACCGCGAACGGCAACATCAGCGGAACCAGCGTCGCCGCAGGCGCTGCGGCGCAAACAATCACGGTCACTTCCAATGGTCCCGGCCTCGGCTACGCGATCTCGGATGCAAACGGCAACACGATCAAGGGTGCGGCGGGCGCAACGATGACGTTCGATAACGCCACCTTCACGCTGGCTTCGCCCGAGCCGGCAGCGGCGACGGCGGACACGATCACGATCACCGGCGCCACGACCGGGCTGCCTTCTTCGGTGACCGATGCGCAAGGAACGGCGCATACACCGGCGACGCGCTGGAAAACCGAAGCGTACTTCACCGACGGCACCGCGGTGAACGGCTCGACGCCGACCGCTTCGAACCCCACGACGCTGGGATATGCGTACTACGATCAGAACGGGCAATTCATCAACACCTCCAGCTCGACCGGCGTAAACGGGGCGGCGCTCGCAACGAACGTCCACACCTTGGGCCAACCGGCTTCGATTGCCGCGGGCGACGAAATCAACGTGACGGCGTGGGGACTGCTCAATGGCAACGTCGCCGTCGCGCCGACGGGCAGCGGCGCCGGCCCCGCGACGGCGGGTGCGATCGGGCTCGACTTCTCGAACACCGCCTCGCTGGCCGGAACCTCGAGCGCGAGCGCGACCGCGAGCACCAGCGGCTATACGGCAACCGTGCTTTCGCAGAACGGTTACGAAGCCGGCATTCTGTCCAACATCTCCATCGGGCAGGACGGTGCCATCTCCGGCGCGTTCACCAACGGGCAAAGCCGCACGCTTGGCCAAGTAGCGCTTGCGACGTTCCAAAATGAGGACGGCTTGCACCGCGTGGGCGGCAACCAGTTCCAGGAGAGCCCGAACTCCGGTCTCGCGCAGGTCGGCACAGGGAACCAAGGACGGTTCGGCGCCATCATCGCCGGCTCTCTCGAACAGTCGAACGTTTCACTGGCCGACGAGTTCACGAAGATGATCGTGGCGCAGCGCGCGTTCGAAGCGAACACGCGCGGCATCTCGACTGCGGACCAAAATCTGCAGACGGTCATCAACGTTCGCGCTTCGGAGAACTAGGGGCAATGAGGCGCAGGGTCCCGCCTTTCGAAGGCGGGGCCCGCTGCCTGCAGGTAAAGAAGACGAGGGGAAATGGTCAAACTTACGCGGCTCAACGGGCAGCCGATTATGGTGAATGCGGACCTCATCGAGTCGGTGGAAACCACGCCGGACACGGTGATCACGCTCGTCAGCGGCAACAAGCTGATCGTGCGCGACGCGATGGACGCGATTCAAGAGCGCATCATCGAATTCAAACGCAAGATTTACGGAAATCCCCCCAGCCCCGCCGACTGAATGTTGGGCCCGGGCGGCCGATAAAGGATGAGGATGGACGTAGCTACGCTGCTGGGGCTCCTCATCGCCTTCGGCGCTATTTTTCTCGCCGGGTATGTCGGCGGGGCCGACCCGCACATCATCTTCGGACGGTGGGAAGCGATCGTGCTGATTATCGGCGGAACGGTCGGCGCAACGCTGACCTCTTTTCCGCTGCGCACGTTCCTCAAAGGTTTCTTCGGCGGTCTCAAAACCGCATTCACCGAACCGGAATATCACGAACGCGATGTGATTGCGACGCTCGTGTCGTTCGCCGAGAAGGCGCGGCGCGAGGGTTTGCTGGCGCTCGAAAACGAGGCCGCCGCGCTGGAAGACGATTTCATGCGCAAGGGCATCCAACTCGTGATCGACGGACGCGACACCGACGTCATCCGCAAAGTGCTGGAGACCGAAGTCAGCTACGTCCAGGAGAGTGGTTCCAAGGCCGAAGCGGTGTACACGAATTTGGGCGGCTATTCGCCGACGCTTGGCATCATCGGAACGGTGCTCGGGCTGATCGGCATGCTGCGCAGCCTTGGCAGCGTAAGCGGCAGCGGGAGCATCGCGGGAACCATCGGCGTCTCCACCGCGCAGGCGTTCGTAGCGACATTCTTCGGCATCATGTTCGCCAATCTGCTCTGGCTGCCGATCGCCAACAAGATCAAGGAGCGCTCCGGCCAATTGCTGCTGCTGCGCGAGATCATGATCGAGGGCATCCTCTCTATCCAAGCCGGCGACAATCCGCGGCTGCTCGAAGAGCGTCTGCAGGCGTTCCTCGACCCGCACGAACGTGAGACGGAGATTGAAGAAGGCGGCGCGGTTGCCGATCAGCCGAGCTACTCCACCTAAGCGCCGTGCCGCAGCCGATAAAAACCGCCGCGCGTGCGGCCGAAAGCCGCTTCCGCAAAAAAGCCG
The DNA here is from genome assembly GCA_046262595.1 of Vulcanimicrobiaceae bacterium. Classification (GTDB taxonomy): domain Bacteria; phylum Vulcanimicrobiota; class Vulcanimicrobiia; order Vulcanimicrobiales; family Vulcanimicrobiaceae; genus DASSRQ01. The sequence goes on along the minus strand of JBHEMM010000024.1, from coordinate 19,411 downwards.
AAGAGCAGAAAGTCGAGACCGCCGGCATGATGCGCTGGCTGCTCACGTATGCGGATATGATCACCCTCATGCTCGCGCTGTTCATTATCCTGTTCGCGATCTCGACGATCAGCAAAGTAAAGTTTCAGGCGTTCGCAAAAGACGTCTCCGCCGGCTTTGACAACGACTGGTCCGTCAATCAGCCGCCCAACGGCGGTTTGGATGCGCATCAAAACTTCACAACGCCGTCGCGCATACCGCTCATTCAAAAGCAACTGCAGCAGTACGTCGCTCAAAACCGCCTCCAGGACCAAGTGCAGGTGCATTTGGACCGGCGCGGCTTAGTCATAACTTTACTTTCAGATAAAGCGTACTACGACTCCGGGAGCGCGGATCTGCGGCCGCAGACTAAAAAAATTCTCGATGAGGTCGATGTCTTTTTAAAGAAGAACGATAACCTGATTCGCGTCGAGGGGAACACGGACAACGTTCCCATCGCCACGGACCGCTATCCCACGAACTGGGAACTTTCGACGGCGCGTGCCGTCAATGTCGTGCGCTATCTGATCGAGCAGGATCGTCTGCCGGCGGATCGCATATCGGCAGCGGGATACGGACAATTTCACCCACGGACGGACAACAGCACGGCGCAGAACCGGCAAGCCAATAGGCGAGTCGACGTCGTGCTGCTCAATGCCAACCTCTCAAGAGCCGAAAAGGGGCAATAGTCCGCCGCATGTCCAGCCTTTCTCAAGAAGAAATCGATGCGCTCATCAATCAACTTTCGACCGAGCCCTCCGCCCGTGAAGACGCGCTCGAAGGCAAGAAGGTCAAGTCGTTCGATTTCCGTTTCAACAAACGCCTCGACAAGTTTTCGAACAACCAGCTTCAGACGCTGCGCACGCTGCACGAAAACTTTACGCGGCTGCTGAACAACTCGCTTTCGGTGTATCTTCGGACGCGGGTTGAAGCATCGATCGTTTCGATCGAGCAGATCAGTTATGGCGACTTCATCGCGAGCATCGGCATTCCGTCGATCCTCTCGATCTTTTCGATGGATCCGCTTCCCGGCAGCGGCATCGTGCAGGTCGATCTGAATCTGGTGTTCTCGATCATCGACCGCCTGCTCGGCGGCCCCGGGTGGTTTCCGCAGAAGCTGCGCGATTTGACGGATATCGAGCGCACGCTCATGCAGCGCTTCATGGCGCGCATGCTGAACAGCTACCGGGAATCGTGGAATTATCTGCTCACGCTCTCACTGAAGATCGAAGCGCTCGATTCAAATCCGCAGTTCATTCCGCGCATCATTCCGCTCGACCAGATCGTCGCCTACATCTCGATGGAGCTCAAGGTCGGCGACATGGCCGGCGTCATGAACTTTTGCCTGCCGTATTTGGTGATGCAGTCCATCAGCACGCAGCTCAGCGATTTTCAGTGGTCGCCCACCGTTGTCGCCGGGCGCGGCATGACGGAAGAAGACATTCAGCAGCTCGCCCGCAACGTCGAAAAAGCGCCGGTGGACGTTCAGGTCGAACTCGGCAAGACCACCGTCTCGCTGCGTGACCTCGTGGCGCTGCAGCCCGGAGACCTCGTCCTATTCGATAAACCGACGGATGCCGCGCTCGTCGCGCGGATTAACGACCGCGAGAAGTTTCTCGTGTATCCGGGCGTGCACCGGGACCGCATATCGGTGCAGGTCGGGGACGTCATCTCGAGCGAGGAGCACTAGCGATGGCAGATATCCAACTATTGACCGGCGCAATGTTCGAGGCGGCCGCGACAGTCCTTGGCCGGTTGGTCGACCAGCCGGTTTCCGCCTCCCCCGCCGTTCGCAACGATCACGAAGGCTCGATCAAGATCGATGCTGCGACGCTGGCGGTGAGGGCGGACATACCGTCGCTCGCGATCAAGGTGGTCGTGCGTTTCGCAAGCGGCGATATCGTCAACGTTGTAAGTCTCATGCTCGGCGGTATGGACGACGCCGACATGGGGGCGATGCAGCTCTCCATCGTTTCGGAAACCGTCTCCCAGATTGCAGCTTCGATGGCTGAAGAACTCGCAAAACAGCTCGGCGCGTCCGCGGACGGCGTTCATGCGGGCCTGTGCACGGATGCGACCGATCTGCCTGCGCCGCCCTTTGCGTCCTATACGGGATCGATCCGGGTCGGAACGCGCCTGGCGCCGGAGATCGCGATCGATTTCGACGGGATCGCGCTTTCGAAGGTTGCCGGACAGCCGCCCGAACCGCAGCCCGCGGCAGCCATGCCGCTCGCGGCGCCTGCGCGCGCACAGGCGCCCGTTGCCGCCGCGCAGCCGGTCGCATTTGCGGCCATGACGCCGAGCGCGCGAACCGCGCACGGTGGCAACAACCTGGATCTGGTGCACGACGTGCCGCTGCAGATCAGTGCGGTGCTCGGCAAAACGGCGCTCACGCTGCGCGATGTTGTGACGCTGCAATCGGGAAGCGTGTTCGAACTGGACAAGTTGTCGACCGACCCCATCGATCTCTACGTGAACAACATTCTGATAGCGCGCGGCGAAGTAGTGGTCGTCGAGGATAAGTTCGCGGTAAAAATCAGCGAGCTGAATCCCACGATCGAATAGCGCGTATGCTTGCTCTTTACGCGCGCTATCTGTTTGCGCTGATCGTCGTCGCGCTCATGCTCGGCGGCTTGTATGTCATCGTCCGGGCGCTCGGGCGCGGGCGCCTCGTCACGTCGGCCGACAAACGCCTGGTAACGGTGATCGAATCGACGTTCCTGGCACAAAACACCACGCTGCACGTCATCAAGGCCGGCGCGCGCTACTATCTGCTTGGCGGCGGTAACGGGCGCGCCTCGACGCTTGCGGAGCTTGCGCCTGAAGAGGTCGAACCGTGGCTGGCCGGACAGCGCGCATTGTTTACGCAGCAGGCGAAGACGATAGGCGGATTCATCGAGCAGTTCCGGCGCAAAAATACGTGAAACGCATGTGGCGGCGCCACCGCCCCTTTTTCGTTATCTGCGCAGCGGCGATCGGGCTGCTTTGGCTTGTTCCGGCCCTGGCAATGGCCGCCACGGCGCCTGCAAATCCGACCATTCCGCTGCCGCAGATCAATATCGGCGTGGGTCAGGCGCACAACCCGCGAGACGTGGCAACGTCTTTGCAGATATTGCTGCTGCTCACGGTGCTCTCGCTCGCCCCGACGCTCCTGGTGCTGGTCACCTCGTTCACGCGCGTCGTCGTCGTCCTTTCATTCGTCCGCACCGCCTTGGGCACGCAGCAGGTGCCGCCGAATCAGGTGCTCGTGGGCCTTTCGCTATTTCTAACGTTCTTTATCATGGCGCCGGTGGTGAAGGATATCAATCAGAACGCGCTTCAGCCGTATCTGAAAACGCAGATATCGCAAAACGCCGCGATCGACCGCGCCGCGCAGCCGCTGCGCAAATTCATGTTCAAGCAAACGCGGGATAAGGATCTGCAACTCTTCTACTCGCTCTCGAGCGAACCGCGGCCGGCCGCGCAGAGCGATGTGCCGACGTATATCTTGATTCCGGCATTCGTTATCTCGGAGCTGAAGACGGCGTTCGAGATTGGTTTTGCGATCTACGTCCCTTTCATCGTGATCGACATGGTCGTCGCGAGCATTTTGCTCTCCATGGGCATGATGATGATTCCGCCGGTGATTATCTCGCTGCCGTTTAAAATTCTCATCTTCTTGCTGGTCGACGGCTGGAATCTTACGGTCAATGCGATCTTTCAGTCTTATAAGTGATGCGAGAGGCATGAGGGATGCCGCGCCGTCCTTCCACAGGCTCAGGATGACAGTGGGCGACGGCACGATGCCGCGCACGGGCACGATGCGGCATCGGAGCGATGCGTGAAGGGTGACGTAGGCTGATGGGGTTCGGTGATGCCATCGGGCTCGGGCGCGATGCGATTTTGGTTTGCTTCATGGTCGCGGCGCCCGTGCTGCTGGTCTCGATGGTTGTCGGGCTGATCATTTCGATCGTGCAGGCGACAACGCAGATTCAGGAGCCGACTCTGACGTTTATTCCCAAGATCGTCGCATCGGCGCTCACGATCTTATTCTTCGGGCCGTTCATGCTCGCGCTCCTTACCGATTTCATGTCACGCGTTTTCACGCATTTAAAAGACTTTATCCGGTGACCGATCTCTTCCACATCAGCCAAGGACAATTCGAAACGTTCTTGCTCATAGTGGTGCGCGTCTCCTCAATGCTGTTCGTTTTTCCGGTGTTCTCGGCGCGGCAGATCCCCGTTCTCGCGCGGATCGGCCTCGCGTTTTTGTTCGCATTCGTGCTCTCGCACACCGTCCCGGTAATGGCGCCGCTGCCGGGCACCGGTGAATTGCTCGCGGCCGTCGTTAGCCAAGTCGTGCTGGGCGTCATCGTCGGATTCGTCGCCTATCTGGTTTTTATGGGGATTCAATTCGCCGGCGAGATTTTGGACATTCAGATCGGCTTTGCGGTAGCAAACATCATCAATCCCACAACGCAGCAGCAAGTCACGGTGATTGGCGAGTTGGAGCTCACGCTTGCCACGCTGATCTTTTTGGCGTCCAACTCGCACTTGCTCATGCTGCAGGGCATCGGCGGCTCGTTCCACGTCCTGCCGCTGCCCTACATCGCGCTCGACCCGGGCGTAATCACCAACGTCATGGTGTTCGTGCAAGAGTCGTTCATGATCGTGCTGAAGATCGCCGCGCCGCCGGCCGTCGCGCTTTTTCTCGTCAATCTAGCGCTTGGGCTGATGGCGCGCGTCGCGCCGCAGATGAACGTTTTCGTCGTCGGTTTTCCGCTGCAGATCGGCGTCGGTCTGCTGATGATGGCGGTCAGTCTGCCGCTGCTGGGCTACGTCGCGCCGCAGCTCTTCAGCGAGTCGGCCGCCCACATGGATACCGTTATGCGCGGCATGCGTCCCTAGAAGTAGCTGAACTGCCCTATCTTGTCCGCGGCGAACTCGGTGAAGTACAGTTTGCCTTCCGGTCCGACGGTGATCCACAGCGGCGAGGCGGAGGCCGTCTTTGTCGGATACGACGCGTACGTTTGGCTGCTCAGTTTGAAGATGCCGATCGCGCTGCCCGCGCTGTCGGTAACAGCAAGATCGCCGTACAGATCGACCGCCAATCCCACGGCCGACTGCGCTCCCGTGAGTGCGAATTCGCTGTAGGAATGCGTCGACGTCATTCTGCCGAGTTTGGGCGCACCGGCAATGTCCTCCGTGAACCACATGGCGCCGTCGGCGCCTTGCACCAGAATGTCGGGATGCGATCCTGCGCTTACGGGAATCTCCGTGATAGCGTTCGTGGCCGAGTTCAGAATTCCGATTTTGTTCGTATTAAATTCGGTAAACCAGATGTTGTTGTCGGGGCCGACCGCGATGCCTTGCGGGTTCGAGCCGGCCGTCGGAATGGCGAACGGCCCGCTGACGGCGCCGCTCGTCAAGATTTCGCCGATCGCGTTGGCGCCGGGATCGGTGAAGTACATGCTGCCGGACGCAGCGCCGCGCGTCATGAAGTTCGGAAGCGATCCCGCGAACGGAATGTTGTACTCCGTGAAGCCTGCGGCGGTAAAGCCCGATCCGGACGTCGCGATGCTATGGATCGATGCTTCCGTCCACCACAGATTGCCGTCGGGACCTGCGATGATCGAGGTCGGGCCCGCGTTGGCCGTCTTTGTCGCGAGTTCGGTGACCGCCCCGCCGGTGGTGAGTTGGCCGATTTTGCTCGCGGCCTGCTCCGTAAAGTAAAGGTATCCGTTCTGCGTGACGACCGTCGCGGGATGCGCCCCGGCCGTCGGTACGGGGTACTCGAAGGTCACGCTGGGCGTGACGGGCGGCGTTGTTGGAGTCGGCCCGCTGCCGATAACGGTGCCGTTGCCGCAGCCGGCCAGGAACAGCAACATGAACGCGAGGGCGGGTCGATTAATACGGGGCAATCGTGTCTCCTCTAAATGAAGGGCAGGCGCCAAACCTCCCGCCTATTCGGCGCACCGCAGCTTCGTCCCGCCGAGGTAAGCATGCGTGCATACCGCAGAATGACACGCAAAACTTACAAGGTCGGGTATGCGCCGGGCCGCCGGCAGCGCCGATAGTACCACTAGACGCTCTCACAAGCGCATTTTATGGCTAGACCGGAACAGACGGAGAAGGCCACTCCCAAGCGCCGCCAAGAGGCGCGCGGGCGCGGTCAAGTCGCGAAGAGCCCCGACCTCGCCGGTGCAGGCGTCTTTCTTGCCGGTGTTTTTGTGCTGCACGCGCTCGCGCCGGCGACGATGTCGTCGGTGGGCGGTGCGATGCGGGCGATCCTGTGGCGCATTCACGAGCATCAAGATTTCACGGTCGGTTCCGTGTGGCTGCTCTACGCGCGCGTGTTCTCCTCGGCGGGGCTGCTGCTCGGCGCGCTTTTCTTATCGGCGCTCGTGTGCGCCTTGGCGGTGAACTTGCTGCAGACCGGGCTCGTTTTCACCGTCAAACCGCTGGTGCCGAGCTTCAATAAGATCAATCCGGTGACGGGCCTTAAGCGCATGCTTTCCAAACAAGTGCTGGTCAATTTGGGTAAGCAGCTGCTCAAGCTCGGTGCGGTGCTGATCATCGTGTATACGTCGGTTGCCGGCAGCATCAACACGCTTTTCGGAGCGGGGCAGATGCCGCCGCAGCAACTCGTCGGATACGTGGGCGACGTTGCGTTTACGATCGGTTGGAAGTTCGGATTTCTGCTGGTCATCGTCGGACTGGCGGATTTCGCCTACGAGCGCTGGCAGTACGAAGAGCAGCTCAAAATGAGCAAGCAGGAAGTCAAAGACGAATACCGTCAGTCCGAAGGTAATCCGGAAGTGCGCGCGGCGGTCAAGCGGCGCCAGCGGGAATTCGCACGGCGTCGAATGATGTCATCCGTTCCCAAAGCCACCGTCGTCGTGACGAATCCCACGCACTTTGCCGTCGCGCTGCATTGGGACGAGATAACGATGGACGCGCCGGTGGTTACGGCAAAGGGCGCCGACTTGATCGCCAAGCGGATCCGTGAGATAGCGGTGGAAAACGGCGTACCCATCATGGAGAATCCGCCGCTCGCGCGCACCTTGTACGCAAAGGTCGAATTAGAGCAAAGCATTCCGCCGAACATGTACGCGGCCGTCGCGCAGGTGATTGCCTTCGTGTTCAAACTCAGACGAAAGACGATCGCATAGTGGCCGTGAACCAGCCGGCGCCCCAAGGCGTGCTCTCCCGCATCGGCGGATCGGCGCCGGTCTTCGTCGCCGGCGGGGCGATCATGCTCGTCATTTTGATGATCGTGCCGATTCCCTCGCTGCTGCTCGACTTGCTGCTCACCGTCAACATCGCCATGGCGCTGATGATCATCGGCGTGTCGCTCTACGCGGAGAACGCGCTCCAATTCAGCGTGTTTCCCACGCTGCTCCTGGTCATTACGCTCTTCCGTCTTTCGCTCAACATCACGGCAACGAAACAGATTCTGCTCCACGGTTACGCCGGCGAAGTGATTAACTTTTTCGGCAACGTGGTCGTGGGCGGAAACTACGCCGTGGGCTTCGTCATCTTCATGATCTTGATCGTGATCCAGTTCGTCGTGATCACAAACGGCGCCGGACGCGTCGCGGAAGTGGCCGCGCGCTTCACCCTGGACGCCATGCCCGGTAAGCAGCTCGCGATCGACGCCGATTTAAACGCGGGCCTTATTACGGAAGCCGAGGCGCGCCAGCGCCGAAAAGACATTCAGCGCGCCGCCGACTTCTACGGCGCGATGGACGGCGCGAGCAAATTCGTGCGCGGCGACGCGATCGCCGCGCTCATCATCGTCGCGATCAACACCGTCGGCGGATTCATCGTCGGCATGACGCAGCTGCATTTGGCGTGGGACCAATCGCTGCAGCGCTTCACGCTGCTCACGGTGGGCGAGGGCATCGTCACTCAAGTTCCGGCGCTGCTGATCTCCACGGCAACCGGCATTATCGTTACGCGCGCGGCATCGGAAGGCGATTTCGGACGCGACCTGACCAAACAGCTCGCGGGTCAGCCGACGGCGATTCTGCTCGCAGCGGTGGTCTCGACGCTCTTCGGCCTGGCGGGTCTGGTGCGCTGGCTGATGCTGCCGATCGCCGTGCTGCTGTTCGTGTTTTACTTTCGCACGCGCAATGCTGCAGGCGATCGGCGCGCAGCGCTTCCCGGCGGGACGGCCGGCGCGCTTCCCGGCGCTCCCGGCGCGCCGCCGGCGGTCAAGCCGGCCGAGTCGGTGGTGCCGCTGCTCAGCTACGATCCGATGGAGCTCGAGATCGGCTTTGGTCTGATCCCGCTGGTCGATACGACGCAAGGCGGCGATCTGCTCGAACGGATCACGCTCGTGCGCCGGCATGCGGCGCGCGATCTGGGGATCGTCGTTCCGCCGATCCGCGTGCGCGACAATCTGCAGCTCAAACCCAGCACGTACGTCGTCAAAATTTACGGCTTGGAAGTGGCGTCGGCGGAAGTGATGGTTAGCCGTCTGCTTGCGATGAACCCCGGGACGGCGATGCAGCCGATCGACGGCGTGGCGACGACCGAACCGGCGTTCAACCTGCCTGCGATGTGGATTGCCGAGTCGGCCAAAGGCCAGGCGGAGATGGCGGGCTATACGGTGATCGATCCGACGAGCGTCATCGCCACGCACTTAACCGAAATCATCAAGAGCCACGCACCCGAACTGCTCGGACGTCAGGAAACCTCCGCGCTGCTCGATAACGTGAAAACGCACTATCCGGTCGTCGTCGAGGAGCTGGTGCCGAATCTGCTCACGGTCGGCGAGATCCAGCGCGTGCTGCAGAATCTTTTACGCGAGCGCATTCCGGTTCGCAATCTCTTGCTGATTTTGGAGAACCTTGCCGACGCTTCGCGCGTGAGCAAGGACGTCGACTATTTGACCGAGCGCGTGCGCGCCGCGATGGCGCGTCACATCTGCGCCGAATACGCCGAGGACGGCGTCCTCTCGGTCATTACCGTGGACCCGCGTCTGGAGTCCCTACTGGGCGAGGCCGTCCGTCGCGGCGAGGATGCATATGCGCTGCTCGATCCGAACACGGTGGCCAAGATCTACACGTCGCTTACGAAACAAATGGCCGCGGCGCAGTCGTCAGGGCTTCATCCGATCGTCCTGAGCTCGCCCGCGGTGCGATTGGCGCTTAAACGCTTAACGGAACGCGCCGCGCCGCAATTGGTCGTTTTGTCCTATTCGGAGATAGCGCCGGGCCTGCGGGTCGAATCGATCGGGCAGATATCCACGACGGATGAAACGGCCGAACAGATGGAAACCTCGAACGCGTGATAAAAAGGCAAAGGATGCACCAGAGGAACGTGCGCTGATCTTTAAGTCGATTTTCAAGTCATCTTCAAAGAAGGGCCCCGCCGGCGATACACTCCCGGCGGAACACTCGTTTGTTGATGTGACCGTCACCGGACGCGCGTCGCGCTCGGTCTCCGTGGAGCAGGCGGGACCGAAGTTCATCGTCGTGGGCGAGGCGTTGGGGCGCGCCGGCGAGCGCGGCGCTTTCGTATATCAGACTCCGGCGGGCCGTTTCCGGTTCGGCGCGACGATCGTCCGCGTCGAGGGCGGGATGACGTATTTCCAAATGCCCACGCGCGTCGAGTCGCTCGCGGGCGGCGGAGCGCAGAAACGCTCGAGTGTGCGGCTCGACACGCTGGTTGCCGGTCAGTGGCGTATGGCGCCGGGCGGTCAAGGCGTGGGCGTGTTTATGAAGGGCAGCATCCGCGACATCAGCCGGGGCGGCTGCGCGCTCATTATGGACCGCAGCTGTAAAGTGGGCCAATGGCTCGAGGTAACGATTGCACTGCGTTCCGATGCCCCCGCGATCGCGGCGCTCGCGGAGATCGTGCGCGTCGAGCAGGTACCCGCCTCCGGCAAGTTTTCGCACGGCCTTCGCTTTCACGGCCTGCAGCCCGCCGAGGACCATGCAATCCTCGACTACATCAATAAAAAAACGGCAGAACTGCGAAGCCGCGGCCTCGCGTAGCGTCTCTTAGCCTGCTAATGAAAACGGCCCATAAAGCCGATGAAAAGAGAGATTGCAGCGCCTACTACGCTTGCAGTGCGTTTGACGTGGCATCGAGCCGGAAAGACGCAGAGCCCGCGCGTGTTGTTGCATGTGGAGCGAAAGGAATGAGTACGACATGAGTAAGCGGGTCCTCATCGTGGATGATGCGGTGGTCATGCGCATGATGATTAAGGGTATTTTGAGCAAGAATGGTTTTGAGGTCGTCGGCGAAGCGCAGAACGGCGTGGAAGCAGTCGACAAATACAAATCGCTCAACCCGGATCTCGTGACCATGGACATGGTGATGCCTGAAATGGACGGCATTACGGCAGTGCGCCAAATCATCGGCCACGATCCGAACGCAAAAATTATCATGTGCACCTCCATGGGACAGCAGGCGCTCGTGGTCGAGGCGATTCAAGCCGGTGCGAAATCGTTTATCACCAAACCGTTCCAGCCGCCCAAAATACTCGAAACGATCAATAAGGTGCTGTCGTGAGCACCGAAATTCTCAAACTGAACGATCTGCAGAAAGACGCGCTCAAGGAAGTCGGCAATATCGGCGCCGGCCACGCCGCGACGGCGCTCTCGCAGCTGCTCAACGCGAAGATCAATTTGAGCGAGCCGCGGATCGATGTCATTAAGTTTCGCGATCTCGCCTCACGCGTGGGTCATGAAAACCGGATGGTTGCCGCGCTGCACATGTACATCCGAGGCGAAGCGCCCGGGCAGATCGTCGTGTTGTTCGACCGCGATCAAGCGCTCGACTTCGTTTCAACATTTCTCAAGCGCGTGATCGGCGACATTCAAATCTTCGATTCGATCGTCGATTCGACGCTCAAGGAGATCGGCAACATCATCGCCGGCTCGTATCTCTCGGCGATCAATAATCTGACCGGCCAGAACGTGCTGCCCTCGGTGCCGACGCTCTCTTACGGTACGATCCAGGCCGCGTTCCGCACGCTGATGTCGATTTTACCGGACCAAGACGTGTTTCTGATCGAGAGCGCGTTCTTGGACAAGGAGCGCGAAGTCGCCGGGCAGTTTATCCTGATTCCCGAGACCGGCTCGCTCGGCCCGCTCTTACAGGTTTTCGGCGTGGAGTAGAGCGCCCGCTCACGCGCTGCGCTCGAAAACAATGCATGTCTGACGATCTCTTCCACCGCTCGGAATTTATCTCGTATTTCAGAGACGAAGCGGAAGAGCTGCTGCAGCAGATCGACGCCGATCTGCTTCATCTCGAAGATTACGTCTCGAGCGGCCACGCCGATGCCGCCCTGATCAACTCGCTGTTCCGCGCGCTTCACACGATCAAGGGCAGTTCGGGCATGCTGCAGTTTACCGCCGTCCAAGGCCTCGCGCATAAATTGGAAAATCTGTGCGACCTGCTGCGCAAAGACCGCATGCCGCTCTCCGAAGGCTGCGTCGACATGCTGTTTTCAGGACGGGACTTTTTAACGGACCTCGTAAAGGCGGCAATCGAAGGACGCGACGAGCCGGCCGAACTGGGCGTCTATAGCGACCGCCTCGACTCGTTCGTTGCGGTGTACGAAGAAACGTCGAACGTCATCGAGGGTACGACCCGCGGCAATCCCGTGTTTGAGGGAGCGGACGCCTGCGGCGCGGCGGCGCACGACGTCGACGCTGACGCATTCGAAGCGGAAGTCGCGCGGCTACTCGAGCAGGCACAAAAGACGGCGCCGCCCGTACAAGAAATGACCCAGGAGGCCGATCTGCAGCCGGCGCCGGCCGTCATGGAAAAATCAAAACAGCGCGCCACGATGCATCAAACGATCCGCGTCGACATCGGACGCTTGGATTTGCTGCTCAATTTGGTCGGCGAACTCGTCATCAACCGTACGCGCATCTCGGATATCGCCGGTACGCTCGAGCACGCGCTCACGGACAAGGGTCAAGCCGCCGCGTTGAACGGTAAAGCGAAGCTGCTCGTGCCGCTGGCAAAGCAGCTGGCGGAAAGTTCGGCGCTGCTGGCGCGCACGACGAACGAAATTCAAGAATCGATCATGAAGGTCCGCATGGTGCCGATCGGGCAGGTGTTCGACCGCTTCCCGCGCCTGGTCCGCGACGTCGCGAAGGCGCGCGGAAAAGAAGTCCATCTGCAAGTTTCCGGCGCCGATACGGACTTGGACAAAACCATTGTCGACGAAGTGGGCGAGCCGCTCATGCATCTACTGCGCAACTGCGTCGATCACGGAATCGAACCGCCCGCCGAACGCGAACGCCGCGGGAAGCCGCGCGCCGGCACCATCGCGCTCAATGCGTATCACGAAGGCAATCAGATCATCATCGAGGTCAGCGACGACGGTAACGGCATTGATTTGGACCGCGTTCGCGAGCGGGGCGTCAAGCACGGCCTGATTGCCGCCGACGACAAGCTGAGCGATCGCGACATCGTCGAGCTGATTTTCACGCCGGGCTTTTCGACCGCTGAGGGCATCAGCGATGTGAGCGGGCGCGGCGTCGGCATGGACGTGGTCAAAAAGAATATCACGCGCCTCAAAGGTGTGTTCGACGTCAATACCGTCCCGGGTGCGGGCACAACGTTCACGATCAAACTGCCGCTGACGCTTGCGATCATCCAGGCGCTGCTCGTCCGAGTGGCGGACGAACTTTACGCCATTCCGCTGGATTCGGTCGTTGAATCGCAGCGGGTGGAGATGCCGGACGTGCGGACCGTGCACGGAAACGAAGTGATTACGTTACGGGGCCAGGTGGTTCCGCTCGTGCGCATCGCCGACTTTTTCGAATTGGGCGGCGAGCGGGATCCGGAAAAAGTGATGATCGTGATCGTCGGTCTGCAGGGGCGTCAAGTCGGCCTGGTCGTCGATTCTTTTCAAGGCGAACAGGAGATCGTGATCAAGCCGCTTTCCGATGTCGTCGGACGCATCGCAGGCATTTCCGGCGCGACAATTTTGGGCAACGGATCGATCTCGCTGATCATCGACGTTCATTCGCTTGTGTCCGAGGCCTATAACAGCGGGCGCGTCGCACGCGCCGAGTATTCGGGAGTCTAAACAGATATGCAATCCATGGAGCGCAAAGATAAACAGCACACGGCTGCTGAAATGGTGCAAGTCGTCTCGTTCGCACTGGGCAGCGAAGAGTACGGGGTGGACATCTCGCAAGTTCAGGAAATCATCCGTATGGTGGAGATCACGCACGTGCCGCGCGCACCGCATTTTATGGAGGGCGTGATCAATCTGCGCGGGCAGCTCATTCCCATCATCGACTTGCGCACGCGCTTCGGCATGCCGCGTACGGGCAAAACGAAAAGCACGCGCATCGTGGTCACCGAGATCGGCAGTAAGCGCGTCGGCATCGTCGTCGACGGCGTCTCCGAAGTGCTCAATATTCCGCTCGAGCAAGTCGAGAAAGCGCCGGACATGATTGCGGGCGTCGGCACGGAGTATATCCAGGGTGTCGGCAAAGTCGCCGACCGGCTCATCATTCTGCTCGATCTCACGATGGTGATGAGCGGCGATGAAAAAGCGGCGCTCGAAACGGCGGACCTCGCGGTCTAAACCGCCAAATCACGAGATCGAGCAAAGGTAGCAGGCACAAAATGCCGCGGCAAGCGTATAATAGAGGTGATGATTGTACGCCTTTTGACGCCGGTCGCGCTTGCCGCGCTCACCTTGCTGAGCGTGGGCCCGGCCCCCGCTGCGGTGCTTGCGCGCCCGGTGCCGAAACCGACGCCGCTCAAGACGATTAAGCACGTGTACTCGAACTCGCGTATGTGCATGGGCTTGCGGCGTTCGATCGGTCCCGCGGTCGGTAAGGTGCTGCAGAACGACAAGACGATCGCGACGAGCCGTCCGATGCTGCAGGATTTCGTGGCGAGCGCCTCGCTCGGCAGCGAAGGCGGCAAGGACATGGCGGTCGCGCGGCTCGAGCGTTTAGTCGGCCCGCTCGTCAAGGGCACGCAGAACATTGAAGCGCTGCTGAACGACCCGATCTATCCACGCAAAGCGCAGAACGACAACGACAAGCAGCTGCTGCAGATGCGCACGCAGCTTGCGCAGGTTCTGGCCAAGCAAAAGAACGCGCTCGATCTCATTAGCGGTTTTATCGACACGGAGCAGCTCGGTCAGCTGCAGGCGGCCGGCCATCAGTACGACGCGGCGGTGAACAGCAATTCCTCACCAAACGCTGCGGCGAATCGCCCCGTTGCGCGAGCCACGACCGCGCCCGCCGAGATTCTGAACGCCGGCGTGAACACGGCGGCGAACGATCCGGCCGGCACGATGAAAAACGATCCGCGCTACGCGAACACGAACAACGCGATCGGTTACAATCCGCTCAACATGTTCGATCAGCAGATGCTCGCCTATCAAGCCGAGATCGCGCAAGGCGAGGCGGCGGCAACCTTCTCAATCCTCAAAGCGGTGCCTCAGTGCGGCGGCAAAATCCCGGGGCCCAGCTCCCCGCCGCTGCCTTCGCCGCTTCCCGCTCCCTCGCCGAGCATCAAGCCGTAGCCGCCGCCTCCGGGCGTCTGAACGACGATGCAGTCTCCAGACTGCAGACGGCGGCTGGTCTTTGCCGGCAGCATTTCGCGTTCGCCGTTTCGAAGCTCGAGCGTATGCGCGCCGGTTGCGCCCTCACCGCCGCCCTGCGCACCCTGCGGATGCACGTTATGGCGTTCGGCAAGCAGCGAGAGTTGCGCGCTTCCCCCGGTGAGTTCCAGGGCGCGGATCAAACCCTCACCGCCGCGGTAGCGGCCGCCGCCCCCCGTGCCTTGCGCAAATTCGTACCGCCGTACGCGCAGCGGATAGTCGCGTTCGATCGCCTCGATCGGTGTATTGAGCGTGTTAGTCATGTGGCATTGAATGCCCGGTATGCCGTCCATTCCCGGACGCGCGCCCATGCCGCAGCCGTTCGTTTCATAAAACGCCCATGCATCGCCCCCCGCCGTAACGCCGCCCATCATGACGTTGCTCATGGTGCCGCCGCTCTGCGCCGGAACCAGATGCGGCGCCGCTTGCGCGAGCGCGCCGAGCACCACGTCCGCGTTGCGCGTGCTCGTCTCGACGTTGCCGCCGGCAACCGGCGCCGGCCGCAGCGGATGAAGGATCGTTCCTTCCGGCACGTGCACGGACACCGGCCGGAAGCAGCCCTCGTTCATCGGAATGTCCCGATCGGTCACCGCGCGCAGTGCATAGTACACGCCCGAGAGGGTGACGCCGTACACCGCATTCATCGGATAGGCGACTTGTGCCGCGGTTCCGGTATAGTCGAAATGTGCGCTTCCGGCGCTTAGCGTCAGTTGCAGCGCAATGCGGATGGACGGCGCGCCGGCGCGGTCCTCGAGCACGTCCTCGTAGCGGAAGGTTCCTTCGCCCAAGCGGCGCAGCGCCGCGCGCATGCGGATTTCGCTCTCCTCCAGCAGCCGATCGATGGCCGATTGCACGGTCTGCACGCCGTAGCGTTCCAACAACTCGAGGGTGCGGCGTTCGCCCGTGTAATTGCCGGCTGTTTGCGCGCGCAAGTCGCCGCTGCGCGCGCCGGGCGTGCGTGAATTCGCGCGGAACAGCGCGATGGCGCGGCTGTCCAAGCGCATCGGCGGAACGATCAGTCCTTCCGCAAAGAGATCCGGCGCGTCGGCGGACATGGAGCCCGGCACCATGCCGCCCACATCGGTATGATGCGCCTTGTTCGCCGCGAAGCCGAACAGCTCGCCGGCGAAAAACACGGGCCGGATCACCGTCACGTCGTTCAAATGCGTTCCGGAAACGTAGGGATCGTTGACGATCCACATCTCGCCGGGCGCGACGCCGCCATGCTCACGTTCGATGACGCGCAGCGTTTCTTTTAAACCCCAGGGCAGGGAGCCCAAGTGCACCGGGATGTGTTCGGCTTGGGCGATGAGGCGCGCGTGCTTATCGAAGAGCGCGCACGAGTGATCCAAGCGCTCCTTGATGTTCGGCGAATACGCGCTGTTGCGCACCGCGATGCCCATCTCTTCGCTCGCGTACATCAGCGAACTTTTGATCACTTCGACGGTGACGGGATCCACGTTCATGTGCGCTCCAGCAATAAAGCATCCGCGCTCGTACGCGCCTGCCACTGCGGCGCGACGAACGTGCACGTATCGTACTGTTCGATCAGAGCCGGTCCGGCGAGCATGAGGCCTTCCTGCAAGCTTTCGCGGCGGTGCACCGGAACCTGGGCAAAGCCTCCATCGAGCCAGAGCGCGCGCTGCATCGTGACGTGCGAGCCGTGCGGCGCGTCGTTCGTTTGCCGGTGCGGCAGCGGCCGCAGGGAGGCCGCCGCACCGAGCCGCGCATTGACGATTTCGACCGCCTCCTCTTGCACGTCGTAGCCATAACGCCGACGGTGCGCTTCGTGAAAACGCTCTGCCAGGAGCCGCGGTTCGGACGCACCCGCAACGTTCAGTTCAAAGCTTTGCCCCCGGTAGCGCGCATCGTACTCCACGGTGAACTTCGCGGCGTGCGCGCCTTGTTCGCGCATCGCGCTCTGTCCGCGCACATGCAGTTCGCTCGAGAGCGCGGCGAGATCCGCTGTGCAAACCTCGTCCGCCCGGCGCATCACCGGTTGAACGAAACTCGCGCGCAGCGGAGCGACCAGCAACCCGAACGCGGAGAAAACGCCCGGATCCGCGGGAATCAGCACGCGGCGGATTCCCAGTTCATCCGCAAGCGAACAGGCGTGCAGCGGACCATTGCCGCCGAACGCGACCATCGTGAAGTCGCGCGGATCCAAACCGCGCTCGACCGTGACGATGCGCAGCACCTTTGCCATCTGCGCATCGACGATGCGCACGATGCCTTCCGCAGCCACTTCCACGCTCAAGCCGACGGCGGCAGCAATCTGTGAAATTGCCGCCCGCGCGAGCGATGCATCGATCGGCAGCGTGCCGCCCGCGAGCGCCTCTCCGCTCAAGCGCCCTAAAACGACGTTCGCATCGGTCACTGTCGCTCGCGTGGAGTTGCCGTAACACGCCGGGCCCGGATCGGCGCCTGCCGAAAGCGGCCCGACGCGCAGCGCGCCGGCTTCGTCCACGAACGCAATCGTGCCGCCGCCCGCGCTGATTTCGGCGAGATCCACGAATGGAAAACGCACCGGATAACCGCTGCCTTTGACGGAGCGTCCGCTATGCGTGCTGCCCGCCGCTTCGAATTCGTTGGCGATCTGCACCGCGCCGTCAAGCACCGTTCCGGCTTTGGCGGTCGTGCCGCCCATGTCGAAGGAGAGAATGCGCTGCGCTTGCTGTTCGCGCGCCAGATCCGCCGCTGCGATGACCCCGCTTGCGGGGCCGCTTTCGATGATGGCCGCCGGCTGCAGCGCGACACGCTGCGCCGAAGCCATGCCGCCGTTGCTCTGCATGACGTAGAGCGGCACGTCGATGCCGCGCTGCCGCAGCGCGGCACGCAAGCGATCGATATACCGCTGCACGATCGGCAGCAGCGCCGCGTTCACCAGCGCGGTCGAGAAGCGTTCGTATTCGCGGTATTCCGGATCGACTTGCGCCGATTGCGTGATGGGAATGCCCGGCAGCGCGCGCTCGAGCGCTGCGGCCATCAGGCGTTCGTGCGTATCGTTGGCATAGGCGTGCAGAAAACCGATCGCAACCGCGTCCGGATTTCTCGCGCACACTTCGCGTTCGACGCGCTCGCATTCGGCGGCGGTGAGCGCTTCTAAAACCTCGCCGCGGTAATCCATGCGCTCGTGCGCGCCGATGCGATCCTCGCGCGCGGCCAGCGGCTTGGGGCGCGTGACCCGCAGATTGTAGACCTCGCTTCGGTTTTGCCGCCCGATCTCGACCACGTCGCGGAAGCCGGACGTCGTGACGAACACCACGCGCGGCAGCTCCAGGTGCATCTGCCCGAGCAGCGCGTTGGTAGCGATGGTGGTGGAGTGCGCCAAATACTCGATGGCCGGCGGACGCTCGAACCGGGCGAAGAGGCGGTCGAGCGCTTGGAGCACGCCTTCTTCGGGGGCGCGCGGCGTGCTGGGACATTTGACGATATGCCGCTGCCCAGTGGTCATATCGACGGCTACCAAATCGGTGAATGTGCCGCCCACGTCGATGCCGACCCGGATCAAACAAATCTCCCGCAGTTCATTGACAATCGAACATATGTTCGATTAGGATCGTCTTCCCATGAACGCTGCAGTTCGCCTTCACCCCGCGCCTGGGGCAACCTTCGAGACGCTCAAGGCGGGCCTGGACATCCGTGCCGGCGGCCGCATCGTCGCGGCGCTGGAAGATGCCTTTCCCAGCGGTTTCCCCGCCTTGGACCAAGCCTTATCGGGCGGTTTTGCGCGCGGCACGGTGGCGACCCTGGAAGGTCCGCCCAGTGCCGGGCGGACCGCCGTATTGGCGCGCATGCTCGCCGAAGCGACACGATCCGGCCTGGCCGCCGTGGTGCACGACGGCACGCTGTATCCGCCCGGCTTGGAAGACGCCGGCGTGTTGTTGGCGCGCATGCCCGTGGTCGCCGCCGGCACGCCGCTGCAAACCGCACGCAGCGCCGACATCTTGCTGCGCGCCAAAACGTTCGCGCTGGTCGCAATGCCCGCCGTTCCGCTGCGCGCTACCGTGTGGTCGCGCCTGTGCGGCCTGGCACAGAAAAGCGGAACGCTGCTGCTGGTGCTCGCGCTGCACCCCAGCACGGAGCTCGGATATTTCGCCTCGACGCGAGTGCGCTGCGCGATCGATCGCGTCGTCTGGTCGCAGCACGGCGTACAGGGCGAACTGAGTGGTTACGACATGCATGCGCACGTGCTCAAGCATAAGCGCGCGGCACCGGGCGCAACGGCGCAGCTGCATATCGGAGCGGCGTGATGCAGGTGCTGTGCGTGCACGTTCCCTCATTCGGCCTCGCCCTTGCGCGGCGCGAGCATCCGGAGATTCCCGCACAAGAACCGGCGGTGCTGGCCGATAAGCCGGATCGCGGCCGCGTGATCGAACTGGATGCGGCCGCATACGCATTGGGCGCGCGCGTGGGCCACACGGTGCTGCAGG
>JBHEMM010000024.1:0-307 GCA_046262595.1 Vulcanimicrobiaceae bacterium | reverse complement strand
CCGCCGCCGATCGCGTGCACGTGCTCGTGCATGACGCGGTGTACGCACACGGCGTCTGGACGGATATGCTCGATGCGCTCGATGCGGTCTCACCGCTTGTGGATGCCGACGGCGAGGGCACGGCGTATCTGGAGATGCGCGGCATCGAAGGCGATGCACCGAGCTGGGCGCAGGGGGCGCTTCACGCCTTGCGCGCCTTCGGCTTGCCCGTGCGCGCCGCGGCGGGACCGAACAAATTCCTCGCCTTCGCGCACACGTATGCACGCGGTGAAGAGATCGGCTCCCTCGGGCTCGACGTGCTGTGCAT
>JBHEMM010000023.1:22948-37751 GCA_046262595.1 Vulcanimicrobiaceae bacterium | reverse complement strand
GCCTTGTACAATGGCTGTTCTCCGCGGGTCCGCCCTCATCCTTCACGGTACTGGAACGATTTAAATTGGGTGACGGATGGGTGACGAACGGTCGAGGACGAGCGCGGAATAGCACATATGCGTACTCTGAAAAATTGCGGATTCACGCACGGAATGGGATACGATAGGACGGGGTTGGACATTGTTTTACGGGTTCGAATCCCGTTGGGGCTACCAACTTAAACGGCGCAGCCCATTGATGCTGTGGTCGTACACACACGCGC
The DNA here is from genome assembly GCA_046262595.1 of Vulcanimicrobiaceae bacterium. GTDB lineage: Bacteria > Vulcanimicrobiota > Vulcanimicrobiia > Vulcanimicrobiales > Vulcanimicrobiaceae > DASSRQ01. Next base: position 37,488 of record JBHEMM010000023.1, on the reverse strand, counting down.
GGAATTTTTCCACGTGCGAGCCGCCATGTCCGAGTCTATCCGCAGCTGCAGGACGCACACGAGCGCACGTCCGAAGGTGGTGGCCAACAGGCTCCTGTAGTGCACAACGTGCGTTTTCTCGAACGTGACCGCCGCGGCGCGGCATCGCAGTGATCTTCACCGGCATCATCGAGGCCGTCGGCAAAACCCTCGATGGTTTTGGCGTCGCCACCATTGTCCTCGGCATCGCCGCCGCGAGCGCCATGACGCTTGGTCGCCGGACGCCCGGCGTTGACCGTTACCGCACCTACCGGCTGCGATTGGGCCGCGCTATCCTGCTGGGCCTTGAGCTCCTCGTCGCCGCTGACATCATCCGCACGGTGGCGGTGACGCCCACTTTACAGAGCGCCGGCGTGCTTGGCATCATCGTCGTGATCCGCACGTTCTTGAGCTTCAGCCTCGAAGTCGAGCTCCATGGGCGGTGGCCGTGGCAACAGCCTCCGGCGGCAACCCCGACCCCGCAGGCCGTACAAAACCCGATAGCGGAGCACTAATAATCGACAGTCGATAATGGCGCCCATTGTAAACGCCACTTGCGATCCGAGCGCCGTCCTTATTTTCGTCATACGTTACGGCGTACGCTGCACGTGGATTCGCATAAGCATATACACAAACGAGCCCCACACCCGGGGGCTCGTTTGTTTTTTCCCGCCGTCGGAGGCGCTTGTTGTTGTTACTGGATGCTGTTCGCGATAAACGTGCTGCCGTTCCAATTGCCTGACGCGGTGATGGAGCGCCCCGGATAGAGCGTGCCGTTGACGGCACCCTGCGAAACGGCGGTGGCGCCATTGATCGTCATCAAGCTGAAGCCTTGGACGATTTGAATCGAATTGCCGCTGACCGAGAGAATCGTTCCTTTGACGGAAGCCGAAGAATACGGTCCGCCGTAGTTACTGTACGTACCGTTGTTCACGGCGAAAACGCCGTTCTGCCATGCGCCGCGCAGCGTTACTTGCTGGCCGACCGTTAGATTATGCCCCTGGTGAATCAGGTACTGATCGTCGATCGTCATCGTTTGGCCGTTCGACGTCACGATCGTCGCGGTGTTTCCGTTAACGGCTGTTACGCGGCCGGTGATGAAGTCGCCGCCGCCGTGCGTTTGGCACCAGCCGCGCGTGTTGCCGGCCGGATTCATGCAACTGCGCGCCGTCGCGCTTTTGCCACGCGAGACTGCATTTGCATTCATGGCGTTGTGTTTTGTTGCCGAGCGGTGCATGGATGCACGGTGCACCGAAGACGCTGCGTGCGCTTGCACATGAGTATGTTCGTTGGCCGAGTCGTGGGCTTTGCCGGGGTCCGCAAGCGCGACCGCCGCCGATGCGCCGATGAGACTAAACGCGAGGGCTGCCGCTATCATGCGGTTCGTATAAGTAACCATAAAAAAAACTTCTTCCGGCTTGGTAGCCTGCCTGCCTAACGTTCGCAAGCACCGGAAAGTTCAACAAGCCGCTTGCTCGATTCGGAACGACGAAGCGCCCTTATTCGAACGGCACGGCGGACTTCGGCTCGTGGCGCAAGGCGGCGATCATCGCGGCCAGCTCGCCTGAGTAAAACCGGAACGCCTCCTCGGAGATGCGCTCTCCCACGAGCTTGCGGTCTACGACTTCCTCGAGCCAGTCGCGACACTCCGCCTGGGACGGCAGTGGGCGCGTGGAGGCCGCGTAGGTTTTCGCGAAACGCTTTAGCTCGCGCCAAAGGCTGAACGTCGCCGGGTCGCCGAACGCATTCGCATCCATAGCCACAATGTAAGCGGCCGTGGCGCGCCGGACCATACCTAATTTCGGTTACCTGCTCGCGCGGAGCTCACGCGCTCGCTCTCTTACGTCGCCGCCGTAGCGGATGCGACGGACCGAGCCGCAATTTTTAAGTCGGCGATGAACGCGGAAAGTTCGCGCCGGCGCGCTGCGGCATCGGGCGCGCGTAGAATTGAGGACGGATGTACGGTGGCGAGAACGCGATCGGTCAGCTCTGCGCGCTGCAGCTCGCCGCGGTGTTTCGTTAAACGGAACGATGCGCCCAGCAGCGCTTGCGCCGCCGTCGCGCCCAGTGCAACGACGAGCTCGGGCTTCACTTGCGCGATCTCGGCCTCCAGCCACGGCATGCACGCCTGTATCTCAATCGTGCGTGGTTTTTGGTGTATACGCTTTTTGCCCCGCTCGATGAATTTGAAATGCTTGACGGTGTTCGTGACATAGATCGTACGCGGATCGATGCCGGCGCTCTGCATTGCATCGTGCAGCAGTTTTCCGGCCGGCCCCACGAACGGATGGCCGAACCGGTCCTCGCGCTCACCCGGCTGTTCGCCGACGAACATCAACGCGGCACGCGCGCGGCCTTCGCCGAAAACGGTCTGCGTTGCGTAGCGGTAAAGATCGCAGCCGCGGCAACGCTGCGCGGCTTCCCGGAGCGCTTTAAGAGAACGCCGCTCCGGCATGAATGCCGCAGCCGAACGATTCAATCGGTGAAGTCTTGTACGAAAAGCATGTCGCCGTCGGCTTCGCGGACGGCGCTCAATCCCACTTTCGAAAAATGCGGCTGCAAGATGTTTTCTAAATGGCCGGGACTCGCAAGCAGCGCACGATATGCCGCCGGCTCGTCCGGGCTGAGGGCAAGGTTCTCGCCGGCCCAATCGTACGCGCATCCCGCGCGGCGCATGCGCTCGAACGGTGTGCTGCCGTCGCCGGAGTCGTGATCAAAGTAGCCCGCGTTCGCCATCTCGATCGCGTGCTCGAGTGCCACGCGGCTTAAGCGGTTATCGAGGCGCAGCAAACGCAGTCCCGCGTGCGCCCGCGTGGCGTTCAAATCGGCGAGCATGCGCTCTTGCGCGCCTTCCGAAACGGAAAAGGCCTGCATCACCATGCCGAGGACGAGCGCATGCATCATTAGTGGTATTAACGGCAGGAGTATATACCAGGTTCTACTTGCTTGCACTACTTGCTAGCGTGTTGCCGCTTGCACGGAGGCACCCGCGACATTGCGTCCAGAACATCGCACTGATGCGGGTCCTGATGCTGTCCGAGCGTTCGGCGCCGGCCGGCGGCGCTGAAACATATCTCGAAACAACCGCCGCCGGCCTCGCCGCCGCTGGGGTCGATGTTCGTATCGTGACGCGCGAAGATCTCGGCTGGGCGGCCGAGGATGAGCCCGGGCGTCCGCGGTCGGCCGCAGCAGTGCGCGCTATCGCCGCCCGCTTCTTGCCCGACAGCATTGCGTTGCACAACGTGCTCGACGCGGAAGTGATCGGTGCGGCCCGCGAATCATCGCGCAACGTGACGTATCATCTTCACGATCACCGGCTCTTTTGCCCGAACGGCGATCGCGTATTTCCGCGAGGTCATGCGAACTGCATGAAGCCGATGGGCGCTGCATGCGTAGCGCACGCGCTCGTGCATGGGTGCGCGTACGGCCCGCGCCCGGCCACACTGCGCCTGCTTCAACTGCGGCGCGCGACGCGCGATGCGGCTCTGGCGAGCGACGTGATCGTGGTGCTCTCGCGTTTCATGCGCGATGTTGCGATACGCAACGGCGCGCAAGCCGCAGGGATACGCACGCTGGATCCGCCGCTTTCACCGGTGTTTCTCACGGCGCACGCGCCCCCGCCGCCGCCACGGCCCACGGTTCTTTTCAGCGGCCGCGCGGTCCCGGGGAAGGGCCTGTGCGCTTTGGTCACGGCCATCGCGCGCATTGCCCCGCAGCGCCGGCCGCTGCTTCTCATCGCCGGCTCCGGACCGGACCTAAAGCGCGCAGCTGAAATGGCGCGAGCGTCGGAATGCGATTTCGAGACGCTCGGGCAGCTGGATCGCGACGGCGTCGTGCAGGCGATCGACCGTGCTACGATCGTAGCGTTGCCCTCGCTGTGGGCGGAGCCGTTCGGGTTGACCGGCATCGAGGCGTTTGCGCGCGGCCGGCCGGTCGCGGCGTACGAGGTGGGCGCGGTGACAGAATGGATCGGCGAGGGCGGAATCGGCGTGCAGCGCGGCGATGCAGCGGGCCTCGCCCGTGCTATCGAAGCGCTGCTTGGCCCCGCCCGCTGGGCGCATGCCTCGCAAGCGGCGCGCAACATCGCGCAACGCTTCAATATCGGGCGGCACACCGGCGAACTGCTCGACGCGTATAAGGTCGCGCGCGGATAGCGATGCAAGCGGACAAACGGATCGGGATCGATCTCGGCGGCACGAAGATCGAGATCGTTGTGATGGATAGCGAGCGCCGCGAGCTGCTGCGCCGGCGCGTGCCCACGCCGCAGGGCGACTATGCAGCGACGCTACGCGCGATTGCGGAACTGGTCGGCTTCGCACAAAATAACTGCGGCAGTGCGCGCTCCATCGGTATCGGGACGCCGGGCGCGCTGTCGCGCGAAACAGAACTAATCAAAAACGCGAACAGCACGGTGCTTAACGGCAAACCGCTCAAAAGGGATCTCGAGCGCGTGCTGGGCCGCAAGGTCGCGGTGAGCAACGACGCAAACTGCTTCGCGCTTTCGGAATCCGCGGACGGCGCGGCGCGCGGTGCAGCAGCGGCGTTTGCGGTGATTCTTGGAACCGGCACGGGCGGCGCCGCAATCGTGAACGGCACCATCGTTGAGGGTGCGAACCGCATCGCCGGTGAGTGGGGACACAATCCGCTGCCTTGGCCGCGCGACGACGAGCGTCCCGGACCGCGCTGTTACTGCGGCAAAACGGGATGTTTGGAAACATTCTTGAGCGGGCCCGCACTCGCGCGCCTGCGTCAACGCGGCGGGAACGCCGCCGCACTCGATCTTTATGCGGACCGTTTGGCGCGCGGGCTCGCCGGCATCGTCAACGTACTCGATCCCGACGTTATCGTCTTGGGCGGCGGCGTTTCCAATGTCGCCGAGTTGTACGATATGCTGCCGCATTTGCTTCGCCGGTACGTTTTCAGTGACGACCTTCGCACGCGCATCGTGCCGGCCGAGCATGGCGATTCCAGCGGTGTACGAGGTGCCGCTTTTCTCGTGCCGTAACTACGCGATATGGCATCGGAGAGTAAAACGTATACGAATATCACGCGCGCAAAAATCGACGCGCTGCGGTCGTCGTTGGCCGCGTTCGTGAAACTACCCGAAGGTGACGCGTCGACGATCGAAAGCCAAGGCCTCAAGGGCAGCTTCTCCTACGACGAAGCAGCCCAATCGCTCACGCTTACGCTCGACGAGGTTCCGTTCTTTGTGCCCCGAGCGGTGGTTTGGTCCACGATCGAGCGCGCGCTGGAGGTTTAGAGCGCGCTCGCGATCGCCGCGGCGATCGACGCGTTGTTTTTTATGAGCGCGATATTCGCCGTTAAACTTGCTCCGCCGGTCAGCCGGTAGATCCGGTCCAGCAGCCACGGCGTCACGGCTTTGCCCGCGATGTTTTGTTCGTGCGCTTCGTGCACGGCTTGCTCGATCGTCACCTCCATTTGCGCGCGCGGCAGCTCCTCGCCCGGTGGTACCGGCGCGACGATCAACACGCCGCCTTGCATCCCAAGCGATGCTTTGGTGCGCAAATACGCTGCGGCTTGCGCCGCATCCGCAACGTGGAGCGAGAGCATAAGCCCCGAACGCGAGCTCCAAAACGCGGGAAATTCAGCTGTCCCGAAACCGACGACCGGAACGCCGCGCGTCTCGAGCGCTTCAAGCGTCTTAGGCAGATCCAGAAGCGCTTTCGCTCCCGCGCACACAACGGCAACATCCGTACGCGCGAGCTCCTCGATATCGGCCGAAATATCCATCGTTTGCTCCGCGCCCCGGTGCACGCCTCCGATGCCGCCGGTCGCAAACACGCGAATGCCGGCGATGCGCGCGCAGATCATCGTCGCGGCGACCGTGGTCGAGCCGCTCGCGCCCACCGCAACCGCAAAAGCAAGATCGGCGCTGCTGAGCTTGAGCAAATTGCCGCCGCTGCCCACGCGCTGCAGTTGTTCGTCGTTCAAGCCGATCCGGATGTTGCCGTCAAGTACGGCAATCGTCGCGGGGACCGCGCCGCCGGCGCGCACGCGCTCCTCGACCGCGCGCGCCGTCACAACGTTCTGCGGATGCGGCATGCCGTGCGAGAGAATCGTGCTTTCCAACGCGACCACGGGTCCGCCGTCCTCCAGCGCGCGCCGTACCTCCGCGGAGTACATTACCGGATGCTCCACGCTTCTCCCATGCGCCCGGCGTGCAGATCGAGCAGAGCGACGGAAAGATCCGGACGTACGGTCGCCGACGACTCAACGGTGAGTGCCGCCGCAATCGATCCGGCGCGCGCGCCTTCGAACAGCGAGCGCCCTCGCACGAGGGCATAAAGCACGCCCGCACATAAGGCGTCGCTGCCGCCGGTGGTATCGATAATGCTCTTCGCCGCAGCCGGCACGTGCTGCACCTCACCGTTGGACGCCGCCGCGACGCCCCGTTCGCCCATCGTCAGTATCACCGCACCGGCTCCGCGCTCGCGCAGCATACCGGTTTGCTCGCTTGCCGGCCGGGCACCGAATCGCTCGAAGCTCTCGCACAAATACGCGGCCGCTTCGCGTTCGTTGAGGACGAGCAGATCCACGCCGTCGATCCGGTCGGGCAGTTTGCGCACTTTGGGCTCGCTGACCGCATCAATCGCCAAACGCAAGCCGCTCGAGGACGCGCGCGCAATGCACCACGACAAGACCTCCGCGGAAAGGTTGCAATCGGCAAACAGCCACTCTGATTGTCGAATTTCTTCCCACCGGCGTTGAACATCCGCCACGGTGAGGCTTTCCATCGCACTCATGTCGGCCAGGCCAACCACCAGTTCGCCGTACGCATCGACGACCGCGGCATACTCCGGCGTAATGTACGTACCGTCCCGCAGCACGAGCTGCGTTCGTATGCCGCACCGCTGAGCGTGATCGATGAGTGCAACGCCGCTCTCATCGTTTCCGACGACGCTCATCAACGAAACCGGAACCTCCAGACGTGCTAAGTTCTCCGCGACGTTACGGGCAACGCCGCCGAAGCCGCGCGATGCGCGCACCGGATTGGACGTGCGGAACTGCACATCCGCCGCTGCGCAATATTTGCGATCCACGCAGGCGCCGCCCAGGCAAACGACGCTCAAGCGATCGCCGCTTCTTGGATCGCCTGCTCGCAATTCATTTCTGCGGGCGGCACGCCAACATTGCGTTCGCAGAAAGACGCAGCGCACGGCGCCGAACCAGATCGCCGCGGCATTTGCCGTTGGGACGGGCTACTGCTGGCGCAGCGTCCATGACCGCTCGGTTCCACCTTGCAATCGCACCGTCCCGCGTACCGCAAAGAGCTCCAATACGATTGCCTCGTTTCTTCCCGGCTGCAGCCACCCGCCCGGGACGTACAGATCGCGCTGCGGTCCGATATTCCAATACCGTCCGGCACAGTGACCGTTGACCCATAAGACGCCCTTGCGCAGCGAGCCCATCTCGAAGAAAACGTCGCCCGGCGTTTGCACATCGAACGTTCCGGCATAAAACGCCGGTCCCCCGGCAGCCGCCTCGAAGCTACCGCGCAGCACGGGCGCATCCGTTCCGAGTACGAACATCTCCCAGTCCTGCAGGTCCACGCCATTGAAGCGGACGCCGCTCGTGAGGCCTTTGCGTTCGTTCCCGAAGAACGGACCGTAATTGATCCGGCCCATGTTCTCGACCAGAATATCCAACGTCGCACCTGCGCCGCAGTCGAGGCGCAGCGCACGTTCGCCGAGCCGCCGCTCGAGGTGCCCCCGAACCGTGCCGTTCACCCGTACGATCGCGTAATCGCGCGGATCGAATTCGAGCATTCCGTCCTGTGCCAGCGCGATCTGCGTGCGGTAAAGGACGAATCCGCGCGATGCGCCGAGCTGCTCCATACAGAGCGGCAGCCGCGCGCGCACGGGTTCCCGCAGCGCCGCTTCCAGCGGTCCCGCGCAATGTAAAGCAAAGGGCGCGATGGCGGTGCGCCGCGGCAACGGCGGCGGCGATGCAAGCGTTTCGCCCGTGTGGCGCGCGATGAGGCCGCGGAAGCGCTCGTATTTCGGTGTTGTTTCACCCGCTTCACCGACAGCGGCTTGGTAGTCGTAACTCGTCACCGTCGGCTGGTACGGATGCGGGTCGAACGCATTCGCGCCGTTCCAAAGCGCAAAGTTTGTGCCCCCGTGAAACATGTACACGTTTACCGACACACCGTTGGCGAGCATCCATTCCAAATCCGCAGCTTGCACCGATGCATCGAGCTCGGCGCGCTTTTCTCCCCAGTGATCGAACCAGCCGGCCCAAAACTCGCCGCATACCGGCGGCTGGTCCGGCCGCAACGCGCGAACCGCCGCAGCAACGCCTTCCAAACTGCCGCGATCCACGTCGCCCGGCTGATCGATCGTGTAGAACGGCAGGCCGCCGAAGCCGCTGCGCTCGAGCAGCGCACGCAGCTCGCGCAGATACGTCTTGTCGCAGCCGAACGCGCCGTACTCGTTCTCGAGCTGCACCGCAACGATCGGTCCGCCGGCGCGCGCGTGCAGCGGCGCGAGTTCTTCGCCTAAGCGCGCGATCCACCTTCGCACCGGGGCCATGAACGAGGCTTCCGCCGTGCGCACTTGCACCGGTGATCCGCTCAGCAGCCACGCGGGCAGTCCGCCGAAATCCCATTCCGCGCACACGTACGGCCCCGGACGCAACACGACGTCGAGCCCTTCCGCTTGCGCCATGCGGACAAACGCGGCAATGTCACGATGTCCGTCAAAGCGGTACGCGCCGCGCCGTTCCTCATGCACGTTCCAGAACACGTATGTCGACACGCTGTTCAAGCCCATGGCGCGAGCGAGACGCAACCGGTGGCGCCAATGCTCGAGCGGAACGCGCGGGTAGTGAAGTTCGCCGCAGATCAACTGCCGCGAGCCGATCATAAAGCGCGCAGGCGCGCCGCGGCTTCCTCGGGCGTCAGATCGCGTTGCGGCTGAGCGAGCATCTCGTAGCCGACCAAATATTTTCGAACCGATGCCGAGCGCAGCAGCGGCGGGTAATAATGCGCGTGCAAATGGCCGTCCTGGTGCCACCCCATCGAATAAGGAAACGGCACGCCGAACAGTGCGTCGTAACGCCGGGTCACAAATTGCATCGCCGCAGCGAGCGCGTCGCGCTCCGCGCCGGTACAGCTTCGCAGAGTCGTCCGGTGCGTGCGGGCAAGGAGCAGCGTTTCGAAAGGCCACACGGCCCAAAACGGAACGAGCACGATCGCATGGTCGTCCGCAAAGACGATACGCTGCGCGCGTTCCAGTTCGCGTGCGCCGTAATCGCACAGCAGGCAGGCGCCTCCGTGCGTTTGCGCATACGCGTTTGCGCCGTCGCGCTCTTTGAGCAGCTCGCTGGGCACATGCTCGTTGGCCCAGAGTTGGCTGTGCGGATGCGGGTTGCTCGCGCCCATCATCGCCCCGCGGTTTTCGAACACCGTCACGGCGCTGACGTATGGTCTGCCCATCAGCTCTTCGTATTCGCCGGCCCACGCGTCCAGGACGGCGCGCACGTCGTGCGACGCCATCGTCGGCACATCCAAATCGTGCCGCGGCGAGAAACAGAGCACGCGGCATGCGCCGCGTTCGCGTTGGGCGAGAAACAGTCCGCCGGCATCAGATTCTTGCGCCGCCGCTTCCGGCGCGAGCGCCGGATAGTCGTTGTCGAACCCAAAGGTCTGCGTATACGCAGGATTGTGCTCGCCGTTCGCACGGACGTTCCCCGGACAGAGATAGCATAGCGGATCGTACGCGGGCCGATGAGCCTGCTGCGCAGGCGCCGACTCACCTTGCCACGGCCGAGATAAGCGCGTATCCGAGACGAGCACCCATTCGTGCGTGAGCGGATTAAACCGCCGGGATGACACTCGCGCCTCCGCTCGGTGTGCCGTCGTAGACCTCGGCGCAAACGCCGGTGCGCTCATGGTAGCGTTGCGCGAGCGCGCGCGCAAAACGGCGCGCTTGCGTTGCCGGCACGAGACTGACGGTGCATCCGCCGAAGCCGGCGCCGGTCATACGCGAACCGTACGCACCGAGTTCCTGCGCGCTTTCCACGAGAATGTCGAGGTTGAGCGAGCTCACCTCGTAATCGTCGCGTAAACTGACGTGCGATGCGTTCATCAACCGGCCGAAACGCTCGACGTCGTGCGAGCGCAGCGCGCCTGCTGCCTCCAGCACCCGCGCGTTCTCGGTGACGACGTGCCTGCAGCGCCGGAACAGCACCTCGGGCAGCAGTGCGCGCGCCTTTTTCAAGTTTTCCGGCAGAAGATCTCGCAGCGCGGTCATTGCGGGGAAATGCTGCTGCAGCAAACGCAGTGCCTGTTCGCATTCGTTGCGGCGATGATTGTACTCGCCCGCATTGAGCTCGCGCCGCTGCATGGTGTTGCAGACGACGATCGCGATCGAATCGGGCACGGGCAGTGCTTCCCACGAGAGCGTGCGCGTGTCGAGCAGCAGCGCCTTGCCCTTCTCGCCGAAGAGCACCGCGAATTGGTCCATGATGCCGCTCTGCGTTCCCGTATAACGGTTTTCCGCACGCTGCGCAAGCAAAGCGATTTCCATGCGATCCATCGCAGTTCCCGAGGAATTGAGCAGCGTGAGCGCAAGCGCCACTTCAAACGCCGCCGATGAGCTCAAACCTGCGCCGGCAGGGACGGTCGATTCAACGGTCAGCTCGCCGCCGCACAATGGAATGCAAGCCGCGCGAAACTCGCTCAAAATGCCGCGCACGTAATCGCGCCAATCGCCATAGCGCGATGCCGCCTGCTCTGTGTGCGTAAATTCCGCCTGGCCGAATGCGGTTCGCACGTGCAGAACCGGGCGTTCCTGCGGTAAAAAGCGCGCCGTAACGGTATTGGCGATCGCGCACGGCAGGACAAAGCCGCCGGTATAGTCCGTGTGCTCGCCGATTAAATTCACGCGGCCTGGAGCTCGCGCGGTCGAAGGGGTCACCAGTTGCGGCTTTCGAATCCCCTCGCGGCCGTCCTGTTGATGGGAATATATGCCTGATCGACGATGCGCATACTCGCCCGCGAAACAGAAAACACTTCGAAGAAGTGGCCACGCGGGCCGGCAAGCTCCACGTCCACTTTAATGCGCGCGTTCGCGTCCGGCCGCACGGAGACGATTCGCACGTTCGTCGTCGGCGAAACGATAGCGTTCTCAGGCGCACCCGGCCGGTTGCCGTGAATGACGTCGTTGAGATACGCATTCACGACGGCGCGAGCGCGACGCGCCGGCGAGCGCGGAGACGGCACGCTGCTCCAATGCTTGCTGAAGTACGGATTCATCGCGGGCGAAAACTTCCAATTCGCGATACGCCGGTAATGGCGCGCGCGTCTGTGCGGATGCGCCTTCGCGCGCGCGACTGCACGCGGCGCAGCGGAAACGGGCCTGCGTACCGCCCGTGGTTTGGCGGCGCGCGCTTTCTGCACCGGCGCACGCGCATGCCGGCGCGCCCGGACGGCGGCATGCACGTGAACGATGGGCGGACCGGCAAACGAAACGATGGACGCCTGCTGCGGACCGCTCACCATGCCGCGCTGCTGCGCATACTGCGCTGCGAGCGGAACGATCGCGATTACGGCGGCAAGGACGAACAGGGCGGCGGCTTTCATCTGAAACGGAAGGCGGCGGGAGGGCTCGTGCGGCTCGAGCGCGCTGGGGTTCTCTCGCAGAAACGCCGCGTACCGTTCGCGCAAAAGCGCGCACGACTCGACCAGCTTACGCAGCTCCGCATCGGCGGATCCGCGGCCGACTTCGTCGATCGGATCGCGCGAAAGGTCGTGGCCCAAGAAAAGCGCGAGCTGAGCGCGGTGGGCGCCGTCCATGCGCTTAATATTGCGAAGGACCAGCGCGCGCACTTGCTCGTCCGTTAGCGATTCCACAAGGTTACTGTATCCCGGTACGCCGCTGCTCATGAGGTTCGCGGGGCACTGCGGCGTTGAGGCTTTCGCCCCATCGCCGCGACGTGCAAACTGCGATTATGGACGCGTCGTATCGTAGGTATCGACGACCGTGCTGCTGCGCCGTCCGCCCATGCCGAACAGGCCAAGCAAACCGACCAGCCCGATCAGACCCCACCAGCCGTTCGAGGCGTTCGGCGTTGTCGTCGTCGTGCCGGTAGAGGTGGTCGTGGTGGACGCCGGCGACGATACGGGAGAGGCTGCGGCGCTCGGCGCCGCGGTCTGCGCAGATGCGGCGCCCGGCGCGATCGCCATCGCCGCAGCAAATAGGACGCTTATCGCTCCCTTGGCAAGAGTGTGACTCATTGACGTTCCTCCAAAATAAGTGGTTTGAGCCCTCTTACCCCTAAGAGGAACAAGAGCAACGGGAGCGCCGCTTGCCCTTCGCTAACGGGCGGCCATGCAGCAAACCGCTCTTTATGAAAATGCCGCCACCGCGCGATGTGACGCGCGTCATGACAGGCGGCCGAAACGTGCTCGTTCGAGACACTGGTCTTCGACCCGCGCACGCGCCGGGATGGAACATGTGCTCGAACACGGGACGCCGCTGCGCAACTGAGCACCGGCACGAAGCTCAAGAACCTGCTTCGATACTCGAGGCTTGAGCCACTTCGAAGAGGGCGGCCGCGCCCATGCCGCCGCCGATGCACATCGTCACGACAACGTGCCGCGCTCCGCGCTTCTTGCCCTCGATGAGCGCATGCATTACCATGCGGGCGCCGGAAAGCCCGTACGGGTGGCCGATCGAAATCGCGCCGCCGCTCACGTTGAAGCGTTCGTTCGGAATGCCGAGCGTGTCGCGGATGTAGACCGTCTGCACAGCAAACGCTTCGTTCAACTCCCACAAGCCGATATCGTCGATGCTCAAGCCGTGCTGCTCGAGCAGTTTCGGGATGGCGTATACCGGCGCGATACCCATCTCGCCGGGCGCGTTTCCGACCACACTCATGCCGCGATAGAACCCGAGCGGCTCCAGCCCGCGCTGCTCGGCCAATTTCGCATCCATTACGACGACCGCGCCGGCACCGTCGGAGAGCTGCGAGGAGTTGCCCGCTGTGATGCTCGACTTCGGGTCAAGCACGCCTTTCAGTTTAAGCAACGCCTCGAGCGTCGTCTCCGGGCGGTTGCCTTCATCTTTCGCGAGCGTCACGCGCTCTTCGCGCGCCATGCCGCTTTCTTTATCTTCGAGAAACTTCCAGGTCGTCAGCGGAACGATCTCATCATCGAATGAGCCTGCCGCTTGCGCCGCAGCAGTCCGCTGCTGGCTTTGCAGGGCGTACTCGTCCTGGCGCTCGCGCGATACGTTGTATTTCTTGGCCACGAAATCGGCGGTCTGCAGCATCGGCATGTAGACGTCCGGTTCGTGGCGCAGCATCCACTCCTCGGTAAACTCAGACACGTTCATGGTGTTCTGCACGAGGCTGATCGACTCGGCGCCGCCGGCGACGACGACGCGCGCGCCGTCAACGATAACGCGCTGCGCGGCAACCGAGATCGCTTGAAGTCCGGAAGCGCAGAAACGGTTGATCGTCGTTCCCGCCACCGTTTCGGGCAAGCCGGCGCGCAGTGCGGCAACGCGGCCTAAATTGTTCCCCGTTGCGCCCTCCGGTAGGCCGACGCCCAAAATGACGTCGTCAACCTCGGCGGGATCGATCTTCGCGCGTTCGACCGCTGCTTTCACCACGTGGCCGGCGAGCGTCGCGCCGTGCGTTTGATTGTACGCGCCCCGAAACGCTTTGCCGATCGGCGTGCGCGCCGCCGAAACAAGGGCCGCTTCACGCACGGATGAGTTCCTCTCTCTGATCTTGAGCGCCCTCCGCGAAATGCGCGGATGCATAAACGTCGTTGTATCCGGTCTCGTGGCCGTACCACATCGGTCCACCGTGATGCGGCGGGAAGCCGTAGCCGTAGATATAGGCGATGTCGATGTCGCCGGGGCGGAGCGCCACTTTGTCTTTGAGCAGCTGCGCGCCGGCATCGATCAGGGCGCGCGTCAAGCGGCGCACGATGTCTTCGTCGCTCACGTCCGGATGCTGCGCGACGCCCGCTTCCGCCGCAACCTGCGCGAAAAGCTTTTCCGTTTCTTCATCACGGATCGGCTCGCGGCCACTGCCCACGGCGCAATCGTACTTGTAAAAGCCTTTACCGGTCTTTTGCCCCAGGCGCTTTTGCTCGTACAAACGATCGACGATCTTCGTGCGGGCCGCACCCATGCCGGGACGCGCCTGCTGAACGTGCCAGAACACGTCCACGCCCGAAAGGTCGAACATGGCGAACGGGCCCATCGCAAAGCCGAAGTTCTTCATCGCCGAATCAATGCGGTACGGCGGCACGCCTTCTTCTGCAAGCCCCACCGCTTGGCGGGCGTAGTCGAAAAGCATCCGGTTGCCCATGAAGCCAAACGCATTCGCCGAGAGCACGCAGACTTTGCGCAGCGCCTTACCCAACGTGAACGCGGCCGCAAGCGTGTGAAGTGAGGTTTCCTTGCCGCGTACGATTTCAAGCAGTTTCATGATATTGGCGGGTGCGAAAAAGTGCAGTCCGACGAACTGCTGCGGCCGTTTGGTGA
>JBHEMM010000023.1:0-22938 GCA_046262595.1 Vulcanimicrobiaceae bacterium | reverse complement strand
CGAGCGTGGACGTGTTCGAAGCGAGGATGCCTTCCGGTTTGACGATAGCGTCGAGTGTACGGAAGACTTCTTTCTTTACGTCCATGTTCTCGAACACGGCCTCGACCACGACATCCGCGGCGGCCACGTCGTTGTAATCGCCGGTGAAAACGATGGATTGTCCCCGCTTCCATGCTTCTTCTTGCGTAAGCCGGCCGCGTTTGACTTGATGCATGAACATGCCGAAAACCATCCGGCGCGCTTTTTCGATCTGCTCGCTGCTCGGCTCGATGACCGTGACCGGAATGCCGGCGTTGGCGAATGCAATAGCGATGCCGGTGCCCATCGTTCCGCCGCCCACCACGCCCGCCTTGGCAATTTGCGCCGCGCCGCCCTGGCCGTTCGAAGGCAATCCCGGAATCTTTGAGAGTTCGCGCTCCGCGAAAAAGATGTGGCGCAGTGCGAGTGAGGGCTGCGAACGCACGAGTTCTTCAAACAGCCGCGCTTCCCGCGCGAGACCGCGGTGAAAGGGCAGTTCGAACGCCGCCTGTACGGCGTCCACGACTTTGTGAGCCGCGAATCCGCCGTTGTCTTCCGCGGGGCACATCTTGTGCGCCTGAGCGATGACGAACGGCACCGCGTTTGCCGGCAGGCCTCGCAGCGAAAGATTCATTTCCGAGACGCGGCGCTTGGCTTTGCCGGCATACGTTTTTGCCGTTTCGAGAACGTCTCCGGAGGCAACCGCATCGATCAGACCTTTTGTCTTGGCGTCCTCGGCCAAGACCGTTTCACCTTTGAGCATCATCTGCAGCGCATCTTGCGCGCCGATCAGGCGGGGAAGACGCTGCGTTCCGCCTGCGCCGGGCAGCAAACCGAGCTTGATCTCGGGCAACCCGAGTTTTGATGTGGCGCTCGCGACGCGATAGTCACAAGCGAGCGCGAGTTCGAGGCCGCCGCCCATGCAGTTGCCCGCGATTGCGGCGACATACACTTTGCCGCCATTCTCGATGGCAGCAATGACGTCGCGCACGGTCTTGCTGTCCGCGGCCGGCTCGTTCACAAAATCATTGATGTCGGCGCCCGCGCTAAAGATTTCGTTCGCGCCGGTGAATACAACGGCTTCCACCGACGCATCGTTTTCGGCGGACTGCACCTGCGCGAGGAGCTGCGCCGAATACGCAAACGACAGCGCATTAACGGGCGGATTGTCGAGCGTGATGATCGCGATCGTCACGCCGTCACTGCCGCCTTGCGATCGAGATCGAATTGCGCCTCGGTAAGCCTCATTACATCGCCCGCTCCCTCGACGATCTGACGTTTGATGTACGCGCTCTGCGTGAGCACGTGCGAGGAGTAGAACCGCGCCGTCGCGATCTTCGCGGCGTAGAATTCATCCGGATCGCCGCCGGCGATCTTCGCCGCCGACACCAGCGCCGCGCGCGCCATCTGCCAGCCGCCCGCCGTGATGCCCCAGAGTTTGAGATATGGGACGCTGCACGCGACGGCTTTGCGCAGATCGCCCATCGCCGTCATGCCGATCCACTGCGAGGTTTCAGCCAGCGCGCCGATCGCTTTTTTCAGCGGCTCCGCAATCGCGTTGACGTCCTCGTTTTCACTCGCTTCGAGTTCTTTCACTGTTTTGTGCATCGTGCCGATCACGCGCGTTGCGGCGGCACCCATGTCCGCAGCTACTTTGCGTCCCACCAGATCCAGCGCTTGGATGCCGGTGGTGCCCTCGTAGATCGTGGTGATGCGCACGTCGCGGTACTGCTGCGCGATGCCCGTTTCTTCGACGTATCCGATGCCGCCGAAGACTTGCACGGCGGTCGAGCACAAATCCACGGCGGTCTCCGTGCACCACCCTTTGACCACCGGTATCATCAGATCGACGAACGCTTTGTGTTCTTGGCGAACCTTTTCCTCAGGATGTTTGGCTGCGAAATCGAGCGATGCGGCCGTGACGTACGAGAGCGCGCGCATCGCTTCGTTTTGCGATTTCATCCACATGAGCATGCGGCGCACGTCGGGATGTTCGATGATGCGTTTGGGCTCGGGCGAGCGCGAAGCGACGTCGCGGAACTGCACGCGTTCTTTCGCGTACTGCAGCGCGCTTTGATAAGCGCGGTCCGCAAGGCCAAGGCCCTGCACGCCCACGGAAAACCGCGCGGCGTTCATCATGATGAACATATATTTGAGGCCTTCGTTCGGCTTGCCCATCAGGTAGCCGGCAGCACCGTTCTTCTCTCCTAAGTTCATCGTACACGTCGGGTTGGCATTGATGCCCATTTTATGCTCGATGCCGGCGCACACGATGTCGTTGCGCGCGCCGAGCGATCCGTCCGCGTTCACCAGCACCTTGGGAACGATGAAGAGGGAGATGCCTTTCGTTCCTTCGGGCGCATTGGGAAGGCGGGCCAGAACTAAATGGATGATGTTCTCGGCCATGTCATGCTCGCCGAACGTAATGAAAATCTTTTGGCCGCTGAGTAGGTAATGGTCACCGGACGGCACGGCTTTCGTGCGGACTTGCGCGAGATCAGAGCCCGCTTGCGGCTCCGTCAAACACATGGTTCCGGTCCACGAGCCATCGACGAGTTTTGGAATGTACAGATTCTTCTGTTCGTTCGAGCCGACGAGTTCGATTGCTTCAATCGCGCCTTGATTGAGCAGCGGACCGTTTGCAAAACCGATGTTCGATGCATTCCACATCTCGAGCGTCGGACCGAGCATAAGCGATGGAAGCCCTTGACCGCCGTATTCCGCCGGAACCGGCAAACCGATCCAGCCGGCCTTCGCGAACTGCTGATACGCCTCTTTAAAACCCGCCGGCGTCGTGACGGCGCCATCTTTCCAGGTGCAGCCTTGCTTGTCGCCCGTTTTATTGATCGGATCGAGCACACCGTGCGCAAACGCTGCCGCTTCTTCGAGAATCGGATCGGCCGCGTCGATGACCTCTTCGTTTCCGGGCAGATTCGCGACGTCTTGCAGTCCGGCAAGTTCGCGCAGAACGAATTGCATGTCGCGCAAAGGCGCTTGATAACTGCTCATCGGTGCTCTTTCCGCCTTAACCGGCGATGGATGCGGGTGAACTGTCGTAGAGCTCGCGGCGCAGCCGCATGACGGACTCCGATAACATCTGCAGATAAGGCAGCATGTTGGACTTGATGCGCTTGAGCCGGTCGCGGCCGGCCGGCGTAATGCGGTAGAGGCGGCGCGCCCGCTTCGTGGGGTGGTCCCACTCGCCGGTGAGAAATCCGCGTTCCTCCAGACGGCGCAAGAGCGGATAGATCGTGTTGGTGTTCGCGCTGAGCAGACCACCGCACATCGCCTCGACGCGCTGCATGAGGGCCAGCCCGTGGTCGGGGCGCTCTTGCAGCAGATGGAGGATGAGCACGGGCAACAAAGTCTTCGACTTGACGGGGCCCTTGAGCACCTCTTCGGCGGCCCGGGCGGCTTTGCTGTGCGCGTGCATTGATAAAATTAATATAGCATGTCTTTAACAGATTGTCACGGCGCGTCGGCTTGCACAAATCGGGTAAAACTCGCCCATGGAAGTCGTTTATTACACCTGCCTGAACAACAAATGCGAGCACCACCGAAATGTTTTCGTCGAGGGCGACCCCGAGCATGCCGACTGCGCGCGCGAGCGCCTTTATCTGCAAGGTCAGGAACAGCCGGCCGGCTTGCCCTCGTGGATCTGGTTCGCGCTGCCCGCGGCCGCCGGCGCCGGACTGCTGGCGTACTTCCTGTACCGCCGTTCGGGTGCGCGCTCGTCAATGCAGGCCCCGGAAACGCTGCGCGAGGATGCGCCGCGTCAGACGTGGAGCGGATCGCATTCGCAAGCCGGTGAGCGGCCCGGCCACGCGGTTCCTCCGCCCATCGCGTAAGCGCGTGATACAATGCTGCCGTGGAAGATCGGCGGCTGGCAAAAAACTACGCGATGGTCTATGAGGTTGTCTGCGCACAAGGCGCGGGCAAACATCTGACCGCGGCTCAAGTGCTCGCCGCCGCGAAAGCGCGCCGGCCCGGAATCGGCGAAACAACCGTGTACCGTGCGTTGGGCCGTCTGCGCGAGCTTGGTCTGATCTCCGAGATAGCGCTGCCCGGTGCTGGCGGCGCGTTGTACGAACGCGCAGCCGGCGCGCACGCGCATTTCCAATGCGAGCAATGCGGAGCCATCGATGACGTGGATTACGCGCTGCCGCCGCCCGTTCTCGCCGGTCTGGAACGCGCCCGAGGCGGGGAAATAGCACATGCGCGGGTGAGTTTTCACGGCCGCTGCGCGTCTTGCAGAGCTAAACAAGACTAAAGGCCCCTTTTTCGTGCCCAACAGCCCGTTCTGCAAACGGCCGCCGTAACGGTATGCTCGCCATGACGGAGGGTATTGTGCGGCCTGCATCTTCAACACGCGTTCTTTTTCTTGGAAGCATCGTTCTCGCGCTGGCGCTTAGCGCGTGCGGCGGAGGCGGCGGCGGCGGTACGCCGCCTGCACCGGGCGGCGGCAATGGCGGCGGCGCAAGCCCGACACCCACGCCAACGGGGCATGCAACGGCCACACCTACGCCCACTTCGCATGCAACCGCGACGCCGACGCCGACGGTCACTCCGACGCCGGGCTCAACGCCCGCAACGCAAAGCATCACGATGCAGCCGGACACGAGCGGACGTTTCGGCTTGACACAGATCCTCGACAACTACGGCGGAGAACCGGCGCTTACGAGCTCGCAAATTCAAAGTGAGGCGCCGCGGTACGACAGCGTGTGGGGCGCATTCTCGCCGCAGACCTGGCGCGCCGCGAACAGCAGAATCATCCTCTCGCGGTATATGGTGCCGCCGGAAGACGACAATCTCGTCTCAACGCATGACCTTTCCTGGTGGCAGACGAACCACCCGGACTGGATTTTGTACGCATGCGACAGCAGCGGAAATCCGACGCACGACTTGGCTTGGTCGGGAAGCTATTTTACTGACGTTCCGCTGGCCTTCTACGAGCCCGCCGTGCAGCAATACCAAATGCAGCTGCTCATACCGTATCTGCAGGCGAATAGCTACAACGCGTTAGCCGCCGATAATACCGACCTGATCAATTATTTGGACGGCGGCAATCCGAACTTCGGTCAAAGCGTTAAGTCAGGCGAATACGGCTGCGGCACCTACGACGCTTCGGGAACGTTCCAGCGCCGTTATGGAACGCCAGGCACCACGTACAACCGTAACGATCCGCAATTTGCTCAAGACATGGTCGCGTGGGTCGGTCAAACCAGTTCCGCCGTGCACGGCGCCGGGCTCAAACTGCTGATCAATCATCCGCTGTACAACCATCCGACGAATCCGAGCGAAGAGCAAATTCTTTCGTACACGGACGGTATGGTGGATGAAAACGGCTATACGGCTTACGGATCGCTGTTAACCGCCAATGCGTTCGCAAACACGCTGGAATGGGTCGAGTATACGCAGCAGCACCATATAGCGGTGCTCGTCACGGACTACTACTGCACGGGCAGCGGCTGCTCCAACGATCCGTCCACGCTAACGCCGCAGCAAGTCGACTGGGCGCTTGCAACCTATGCGATCGGCAACGAGGGCGGCGAAGACGTCTACATCTCTCCGCACGGCGGATCGAACTACTCGTACCGCAACGAATACAGCACGACATACGGCGCGGCTTGCGGCGCTTACACGCAGCCGTCAACCAACGTCTACGAACGCAAGTTCCAAGGCGGGCTCTCTATCGTCAATGCAACCGGCAATCCACCGAACGGTACGCCGTATTCGTTGGCGCTGCCTTCAGGTCGCACGTATACGGATATCGAGGGGCGTGCCGTTTCAAATCCGCTCACGGTGAACCCCGCCGACGCCTATTTCCTACTGACAAGCAACGGCTGCTCCTAGCGCAGCTCCGCTTGCGAAGCATGAAGGCCTTGCGGTTAACGCAAGGCCTTCATGTTTTGCTCACACGCCGTTCACAACCGTGCGGGATACTCGTACGAATGAGTACGAGTGCAGAGCTGCTGCTGGAGACACGCGACGCCGGTGAACTCGCCGGCGTCTTACATACGTTGGAGCGCTTCGGCGAGCCGGCGCTGCGCTTTGCGCAAGGCGGCGGAGTGCGCATCGTGCCGCTGCACAAAGGCGAGCGCTATGCGGAGCGATCGGCCGCGTTGCGGCGCCTGGCGATCGACGTCGATGCGTGGCCCGCACCGCCCGCCGGGCTCTTCGTCGTGGAGGAACGCATGGTGTATCTGCGCTCCCGTTCGCCCATGACCGTTGCGCACGAATTCGGGCACGCACTCGACTGCGTGCTCGGCGGCGGCGTTTACCATTCCACCGCCTCAGAGAGCATGCGCGCCTTGTTCGCGCAAGCGGCCGCCTACGTCACGCCGTACGCCGCGACGGCGCCCGACGAGTATTTCGCGGAATCCGTGCGCGCCTACGTCGAGGTGAACGATCCCAACTCATTTTGGCCGCGCGCCACGCGAATGCGCCTCAAGCGCCTCGATCCCGCGATGTACGCGTACGTGGAGGCGCTTTTCGCGTGCAACTTCACGCAGTGCGTCGAACGGCCGGACGCCGGCCTTGCGCAGGTCACTTAGCGTCTCACGCTCTTGCTCCATGCCGGAAGGCGATGCAACGGTCCTCTGCGCATAACCGGGCATGGCCGGCCTGCGCATCCTTTACGTGATCCGTCCCGATGCCGTGCAGCGCACCGGCGGCGACGCCGTCCAAGCCATCCAAACCGCGCAAGCACTGCGCGCCATGGGCCACACCGTCGACATCGCTGCCTCGGCGCAGCCGGACGCGCGCGGCTACGACATCGCGCACGTTTTCGGCGTCTTCGATCCGCTGCTGGCGCGCGCGCAGATCGATGCATGCCGCCGTTCGGCAACACCACTTGCGCTCTCGCCGATTTGGTGGGACCTAACCGAGTTCTACGCGCGTTCGGCGGCCGTTGAAAAAGCGCTTGCACTGCGCGAAGGCGCCGTCGAGAAGCGGTTGGCACGCATTCGCGAGCGCTGCCCGCGCGAATTGACACGCGCGCGCGCGCGGCGCGCGGCCGCCGAACGTAAAGCGGCGCAGCGCGAACTGATGGAGCTGGCCGGCGTCCTGCTGCCGAACAGCACGGCCGAAGCGTATCGCTACGTCGTTGATTTAGATTTGCACCATCCGCGCGTGCACGTCGTTCCGAATGCCGTGGACGCCGCAGCGGTTGAGGACGCACTCCCGGCGCACCCGCGCAAGGGCGTCCTATGCGTAGGCCGCGTCGAATCGCGAAAAAATCAGGCCATGATGCTGTATGCGCTGCGCGAGGATGACGTTGCAATCACGCTGGCCGGTGAATGCTACGACGGGTATTACCGCCGGCTATGCGAGCGTTGGAACAAATGCGTCACCTTCACCGGACCACTCGATCGTGCGCAGGTTTTCGCGCTCATGCGGCGTTCGCTCGTGCATGCGCTGCCGGCATGGCTCGAAACGCCGGGCATCGCGAGTTTGGAGGCGGCGGCGGCGGGTTGCGCGATCGTCGCTGGAAACCGCGCGAGCGAGTTCGAGTACTTCGGCGGCGATGCGGCGTATTGCGATCCGGGCAGCGCGCAGTCGATCCGCGCAGCGGTGCTCGGCGCGATAGGCTGTGCGCGCGGCGGAGCGCGGGAAACGATGCGCGAACGCCTGCGCACGCTTACATGGAGGCATGCGGCGCAGGCGACGCTCGAGGGCTACGCGCTGTTGCGTTAAGCTATTTTGTGGAGGCGACTTGCGCGGCCGTTACGGCCGGCGCGTGATTGCCCCACGACGATCGGATATACGAAACGACCGCGGCGATCTCTGGGTCCTTGAGCGAGGATTTCCACGCGGGCATTTGACCGTTGTACGTCGCCGAACCGACTTTGATCGTTCCCGTCAAACCGTTTTTGACGATGTGGATCACTTTAGCGGCAGGTCCCGTAACGACGGCGTTGCCGGCGAGCGGCGGGAACGCTCCTGGTGAGCCCTTACCGTTGGCTTGGTGACAGCTCGAACAGTTGGCGTTATACACCGCGGCACCGTTGGAGGCCGCCGGTTTCATCGCGTGCATCGCCGCCGATGTGGCCGCCGGCGACGCTGCCGTCGTCGTCGAACTGCTGGAATGTTGTTGGCCGCCCGAGCAGGCTGTCACCACGAGCGCCGCCGCTAGGGCCGGAATAAGAACCGTCATGCGCATCTTCATAGCAGGTACTACTGCCTTGCGACGCAAGCGCCTTCTTCAGCCGCGCGCAGCCGCCGCGCGTGGACGCGCGCTCATGGACCACGCAAGGGCCACGAGCAGAAAATTTGCGACAAGCGAGCTGCCGCCGTACGAGATGAACGGCAGTGTGATGCCCGTAAGCGGGAACAGTCCGATGACGCCGCCGACGATGATGAACACTTGGAAGCCCAATGTTGCGCTCAATCCGACCGCCAATAAGCGCGTGTACAAGTCCGGCTGGTACGTCGCCACGCTCAGCACCCGGCGCACGAGCACCAGCAGCAAACCCAGTACGATGAGAGCGCCGATAAGGCCGAACTCCTCGCTGAGTGCGGAGTAGATGTAATCCGTCGCGGCGTCGGGCGTGTAGCCCGGATGCCCGAGGCGGTAGCCGGTTCCGAGCACGCCGCCCGCGGCGAGCGAGTAGTAGCTCTGCGCCGCTTGATACCCGGCGCCGAGCGGATCCGCGAACGGATTGCGCCAGACTGCGATGCGCGTTCCGACGTAGTGATAATGGCGGACGGCCCAAAGTGCCGCGCCGCCGAAGATAACGCAGCCGCCGACGAGCAGATCCCAGCGCTTGGTCGCGCCGTAGAGCATGATGCAAAACGTCGCAAGCAGCAGAACCGCCATGCCGATGTCGCGCTGCAGCATCAGAATGCCCATTGAAACGCCCCAGCCCAGAAACAACGGTCCCAAATATTTCAAATTTGCGCGCACGGACCACGGGCGCGCGCGCGCGATCACGTCGGCCGTTTCAGCAAGGTACGCAGCGAGAAAAAAGACGATGAACAACTTGATCAGCTCGACGGGCTCGTACTGAACGGGGCCCAAACGGATCCACAACTTTGCGCCGTTCACTTCTTGACCGAATACCACAAGCATCCCAAAGAGCACCAAGCACAGCAGCACCCACACGTATTTGTACGACGCCATCCGCCGGAACATCGTAAGCGGCACGCCGAACGCGACCGCGAGTCCGACGGAGATGAGCAGCCACCAGAGCTGTTTATGCGCGAGCTCGGGCGAGAGACGGGCGACAAGAAGCAATCCCACGGACGCCAAGACGACGGCGATCGCCGGAAGCATGTCATCACGCTGGGCGGCTTTAGGCTGCAGCAGCACCCAGGCAAGCGTTAGCACGGCCAGCAACGCAAGTAGCCACGGCGGCCCGATCGCTTTCGGCGGTGCGAACGAAAAGAAAAAAGCCGCGATTGCTAAGGCAAACGCGGTCGGCCAAACGCGCGAGAGCGCCAGCTTTATCTCAGGCAAAGCAGCGTGTAAAACAGCACCGTGGCAACCGTTCCGAACGTGATCCGCTTGAGATGTCCACCGTACCGTATGCCCGGCACGCCGGGCGGTCCGGCTGCGTAGCGCACGACGAGCGACGCTTCGCGCTCCCATTGACGCATGTGTTCCTCGGCGGCCGTGTAACGCCGGCGCGCGAGCACGAGCGCATCTCCTTCGTTGAGCGAAAAACTCGATACGGCGAGCTGCAGCGAGGGCGCGCAGCCGATCGAGCGGGTGAGCACCGCGCCCGCCGGCGTTTCGATCGCATCGTTGCGCGTGAGAGAAACGACGCACCCATCGCGGCACAAATACGCGGCCGTCGAACCGGTGTGCGCCAGATACACGCAGTTGCCGACGAGCAGCGCGCCGGTGAGTGAGCAGCCCGCCGTTACGTGATCATCGTTTGAGGCGCTGCGCGCGTGGACGTCGGCGTTGACGCGTCCGAACGCGGCGGTGAGCAGCGGCATGATACCGTTGATACGGCGTTTCGCGCGCGCAAGGCGCTCGCCGCGCAGCCGGCGCGCCAGCTCGACGCGCAGCCGTCCGAGCACTGCAGGCGCGACCGCAATTCCCTCGATATGACCGAAACCGCGCGCCAATGCGACGACGTGCGTGCCGGGCGCGAGTTCTTCCGAGAGAGCGCTGCTGCGGTCTCCGCTGATGGCGACGTTCATGCCGGTTCGATCGCGCTCACGGTCATTCGAGTTGTTCCCACATCGATAACGTCTCCAGCAAGAACTTCGATTCCGTCCGTCCCGGCCCGCTTTCCGCTCAAAAATGTGCCGTTCACGCTGCCCAAGTCGGCCAGGTAGACGACCCCGCCGACCGCGCGCAGCGAAGCGTGCCGGCGGCTCACTTCCGGGTCCAGCACCCCGACGGCGGCGTCGCTCGAGCGCCCGATGATCTGCGGTGATCCCGGTTCCAACCGCAGGCGCACCTCGCGCTTCCCGCCGCGCCGCGCCGTCTCGTTAACCGTCAGATCGACAGCCATTGCGCGCTCGGGCGCAGGCAGCTCGGGCGGCTCGGTGCGCACCTTCGAAGCGACGGCGCCGAACAGCGCCAGCGCGCCTAGGATCGCGAGCGAACCGAGGCGCAGGTCCATAAGCTTTTTCCGAATGCGATCGTGTCGCCGGGCGCGAGCGTGTGTGTATCGATCCGTTCGCCGTTCACGAACGTGCCATTGGTCGAACCTGCGTCATGCACGCTCAGCGTGCTGCCCTGAACGTCCAGCAGAGCGTGATTGCGCGAGACGCTCGGGTCGGAGAGGACGATATCGCATTGTGCGCTGCGGCCCACGCGCGTCGCGCCGTTTACCGCATGCCCCGGCGCATCGGCGTCGCCGAGCGGCAGCAGCCGGAACTGCGCAGGCGCTTCGTCCGCTTCACCGGCAAGGACCGCATGCACTTCGATTGCGCCTGCGGGCACGCGGGGATGTTCTTTGAGCGTGATGCCCGGCGTGCCGTCCAAACGGATGCCCACGCGCTGCGCGACATCGGCAAGCAATGCACTCCACTCGCCTTCAAGATACGTCTGATGCTGGGAAAGGCGCGCGAAATCGAGCGGGTTGACAAAAACGCAGTAGGCCGCCGGTGCGCTAACCGTGCCCTCGCTGTTCGCACTGCGCGCTTCCATCGTGGCGACCAATTTTCGCGCGATCTGCGCGGGCTCGACGTCGCTCGGAAACATACTCGCGAACGCACGCTCGATAAAAGCGGCGCAGCCTTCCTCGATCCGCGCGAACCAGCTCATGCCTGCGCTTCGAGCCGCGCGATAAAGAAACCGTCGCGGCCGGCGATGCCCGGCGGAACGAGCACGTCGCCCGCAGCGGTTTGAAACTCGCCCAGCGCGCCGGGAATGAGCCCGCGCTGCAGCGCGCTACCGCGCGAGAACGTTTCCATCACTTCCACAGTTTCGCGCGGGTCCGCCGAGCAAACGGCATACACCAACACGCCGCCGGGAAGAATGCGCGAGGAAAAAGCCTCGAGCAGCGCGCGCTGCGTGTGCGCCAAGCGTTCACCGTCGCCCGGACGTTTGCGCCAGCGCGCTTCCGGGTGACGGCCCACGACGCCGGTTCCGGAACATGGGGCGTCGATCAGCACGCGGTCGAACCGCTCTGCCGGAACGGCGAGCGTCGCGTCGCCTAGCACCGTTGCCAACGCCAATCCGGCGTGGTGCGCGCGGCGCTGCAGCGCCGCAACCTTGTGCGCATCGCGTTCGATGCCGATCAGCGTGCCTTCGCCGTGCATGCGCGCGGCGATCTGCAGCGCCTTGCTGCCGCGCCCGCTGCACGCATCGGCAATTTTCTCGCCGCCTTGCGGATTCAAAACGTCCACTACGAGCGCGGAAGACTCGCTTTGGACCCACCACGCCCCCTCACTCTGCGCTTCGCCGGCGCGCGCCAGCGCGCCATCGGAGACCAGCACGCAGTCCTCGGCCAAACCCGACGGCTCCGCTTGCGCGCCGCGAGCGGTAAACCACGCGATGACATTGTCCGCACTTGCCTTCGTGCGGTTGAATACGACCGCGCTTTGCGCGGGCGCATTGCCTGCTTGGAGCATCGTCTCCAGCCGCTCGCCGCCGAACACCTCGCGCCATTGCCGCACGAGCCAGGTGGGATACGAGAACGCGGTTCCCAGATAATCGTCTTCGTTCTCGAAGTCGGCCGGTTGCGGCGTTTTCGGATCGTCGCGCAGAAACGACCGGAGCACCGCGTTGACTAATCCGGCGGTCCCGCGATGACCGTATTTTTTCGCAAGGCTGACCCATTCGCTCACGACCGCGTGCACGCCGCTGGAAGCAAACCGCAACTCGAAGACGGCCAAACGCAGAATCTCGGCGATGACGGGCGGCAGTGTCTTGTCGCGATCGCCGACATACGGCTTGAGATACCAATCCAGCGTACGCCGCATCTTGATCGAACCGAACGCGAGCATCGTTGCGAACGCGCGATCGCGCGCATCCAGCGGCGCTTTATTCAAACGGTAGTCCAGCGCTTCTTGCGCGCCGCGCTCCTGCGCCGACCGCTCACCTGCGGGAAACACATCGCGCGCAACTTGCAGCGCAACGTCGCGCGCGCTCATCGCAGGAACGCCGCGCCGGACATCGCGCGGCGGTTCGCCGGCACCAGCTCCAGCACGTCCACAGCGCCGTCGCCGCACTGCACGGTGGCCGCCTCACCGTGCGCGGAAACGATCGATCCGGGCGGCGCATCGAAGCGTTCGCCGGCAAACGGTTGCGCGCGCAGCAGTTTGACCGCTTCTCCGCGCAGCTGCGCGCGCGCCGCGGGCGTGGGGGAAAACGCCCGCACTGCGCTGACCACGCGGCGCACGGGCCAATTCCAATCTAAGATGAGATCGCTTTTTCCGAACGGATGCGTGAGGCTGCCTTCGCCTTGCTGCGGATGGCGGGGAAGTGCGCCGTCCTGCGCGGCACCCAGAGCGCGCTCGAGCAGCTGCGAGCCCAGTTGTGCCAGGCGATCGTGCAATTCTCCGTAACGCTCCTGCGGCTCGACGGGCGTTGCTTCTTGCAGAACGATGTCGCCGGTGTCGAGGCCCGCATCCATAAGCATGATCGTCACGCCGGTTTCGCGCGCGTCATCGAGCAGCGCGCTCTGAATCGGCGTTGCGCCGCGGTACCGCGGAAGCAGACTCGGATGCACGTTCAGCGCGCCAAATGCGGGGACGTCCAGCAGTGCTTGCGGCAAAATCTTTCCGTACGATGCCAGCGCAAAGAGATCGTATGTTCCCTGCAGTTCATTCGCGAAGGCGCGCAGCGAAGCCGGCTGGTAAACCGGAACGCCGAGCGCAACAGCGGCGCTTTTTACCGGCGACGCGTGCATCTGCCGCCCGCGGCCCGAACGGCTGTCGGGCTGCGTCACGGCACCTGCGAGATCGGTACGCCTGGCCATTACGCGCAGGCTTGGAACGGCGAACGCGCTCGTTCCGAAAAACAGCGTTCTAATACGCTTCAGCGGCGGCCGTTTCAGCCGCTTCTTCCTCTTCTTTATTTTGCGGAAGCCGGAGATTTTTCGCCTTGTCGATGTAGAGCACACCGTTGAGATGATCGATTTCGTGCTGGAGCGCTTGCGCGAATAATCCTCGGCCTTCCAAACGGATTCGGTTTCCGCTGCGATCCAATCCGCTCACCGCAACGCGATCGAAACGCACGATGTCGCCGACGTAACCCGGCACCGAAAGGCACCCCTCGACGAGCTCGACTTCTTCTTCCGCTAGTTCGATCTTCGGATTGATGACGGTGTACTCGCCGCCTTCGGGATGCTCGTCGTCTTCGCCCGTGTCCATGACGAAGAGACGCTTGGAAACGTTGACCTGCGGCGCGGCGAGGCCCACGCCGGGCGCCTTGTACATCGTCTCGAACATGTCGTCGATCAATTGCTGAAAAAGCGGATCGGCAATCTCCTTCGGATTTACTTTTTTGGCAATCTTTCGCAAGGTCGGGTGACCGTCACGAATGATTTCCCGGACATACGGCATGCGGCGTTATTTTACTTTGGCTAACAATTCCCGCTCCCGCACGGACGAAAGGCCGGCCTTCAAACCCTCGGGCGGCAACCCGGCGCGTTGCGCCCAGCGCAGCACGTCGCGCGCGGTGTCAGCGACTGCCCGTGTGTGCAGCCCCGCAAGCCCGGCCCGCGCGCTCGCGACATGCAGCAAACCGGACCAGTCGCCGCTAGACGGAATCCAAAGCGGCAAGTCGGACCATGGTTCGACGCCGCTGCCCTGCAAGAATGCCGCGCTCGCATATGCAACAGGTGAACGCGCGCCGCTCGCGCGCGCGCACGCAGCGAACAGGTCGCCGAAGGTCACCGAACCGGGCTCCGTCACCGCGTTGAAGATGCCGCACCGGGCGCTCAAAGCAAGACGCACGGTAAATGCCGCTAAGTCGCGCGCATCGATGTATTGGATCGGCTGCGCGGGCGACTCCGGTGCCAAGACCGTGCCGCCGCGTGCATACCGCAACGGCCAATACGTGAAGCGATCGGTCGGGTCGCCTGGCCCCGCAACCAATCCGGGACGAACGATGGCCGCGCGGTGCCGGAACGTGCCGATCACGACCTTCTCGCACGCCGCTTTGAGCGCGCCGTACAATTCCGGATTCATCTGCGAGCGATCGGCGTGACGCGGTAATGCGAGCACGGGGGAATCCTCGTTCAGCGGCGCCGGCGCGGGACGGTAGACGGAGATCGATGATATGAACACGTACTGCGCCGTGCGCTGCGCGAAGTAACGGGCGCTTTGCTCGAGCTCAACCGGCGTATAGCCGCACGTGTCGATGACCGTGTCCCATTCGCGCCCGTCCAACCGGTGCAGATCGCTGTGCCGATCGCCATGCACTTGGCTTACGCCGTTCACCGTCGGCGAGCTCGTCATTCCGCGATTGAACAAGGTGATTTGGGCTCCCGCCGCCACGGCCGCGGCGGCAATATGCCGCCCGACAAACCGCGTGCCGCCCAGGACCAGAATCACAAGATATAACTGCTGAGGTCGGCGTTCGCAACCACGTCTTGGAGCTTGTCGCGCACGTATGCGGCGTCGATGGTTACCGCCGCATGCTCTTCCGGAGCGGCGTAGCTCACGTCCTCCAGCAAACGTTCGAGCACGGTGTGCAAGCGGCGCGCGCCGATGTTTTCGCTGTGCTCGTTCACCTGCATCGCAAACTGGGCGAGCTGTTCGATACCGTCGGCTGCAAACTCCAGCGCCACGCCTTCGGTGGCCAGCAACGCCTTGTACTGTTCGGTGAGCGCGTTTTTGGGCTGCGTGAGAATCGTTTTAAAGTCCTCGGCCGTGAGCGAATCGAGCTCGACGCGGATCGGAAACCGGCCTTGCAGCTCGGGGATCAGGTCGGATGGTTTGCTCATGTGAAATGCGCCGGCGGCGATGAAGAGGACATGGTCCGTTTTGATCGGGCCGTGCTTGGTCGTGACCGTGCTGCCTTCCACGATTGGGAGAATGTCGCGCTGCACGCCTTCCCGCGAGACGTCCGGACCCCGGCCGCCTTCACGACCGGCCACTTTGTCGATCTCGTCGATAAAGATGATGCCGTTCTCGGACGCGCGCCGCAGTGCTTCGCGTTTGACCGCGTCCGTGTCGATGAGTTTCCCAGCTTCCTCCTGCTCGAAGATCCGCCGTGCTTCTTGAACCGTCACGCGTTTGCGCGTGCGTTTCTTCGGCAGCATGCCGCCGAGCATCTCGCCCAAATCATTGCCCCCCATACCCTGATCGAAGCCCCCGCCGCCCATTACGCCGATCGGCATGCTTTGCGCTTCTTCGGTTTCGATCTCCACCAGACGCACATCGTAGAAACCGCGTTCGATATCCGCGCGCGCTTGCTCGCGAACCGTCGCGGCATTCGCATTCGGCGGAGGCGCCGGCGGCGGTTGGGGCTGCGGCTGCGGCTGGCCGAAGTTGCCGCCGAAGATCGAGCCGAGCGAAGCCACGAACGGATTCGGCTGGCCGGGCGGCGAGGGCGCGCGCGTCTCCGGATGCAGCAGGTCGATGACGCGTTCTACGGCCAGGTGTGCGGCTGAATCTTTGACTTCTTCACGCCGTTCTTCCGTAACGATGCGCACCGCATGTTCCACCAAGTCGCGCACCATGGACTCGACGTCGCGCCCGACATAACCAACCTCGGTATATTTCGTCGCCTCAACCTTGACGAAGGGAGCGCCGACGAGCGCGGCGAGGCGCCGGGCGATCTCGGTTTTGCCGACACCGGTCGGACCGATCATCAAAATGTTCTTCGGAATGATCTCCGAGCGCAGTTCGCCCGTGATGCGCTCGCGCCGGTAGCGGTTGCGCATGGCAATTGCCACCGCGCGCTTCGCGTTGTGCTGGCCGACGATATATTTATCGAGTTCCGCGACGATCGCGCGCGGCGTCAGTTCCACCTTAGAGCACCTCCACGACGATGGTGCTGTTCGTATAAATGCAGATCTCCGAGGCGATCTCCAGCGCGCGTCGCGCAATATCTTCGGGACCCATATCCGTGTTGCGCAGCAGCGCCGCGGCCGCAGCCTGCGCATAGGCGCCGCCGCTGCCTATCGCCGCCATGCCTTCATCGGGCTCGATGACGTCGCCGTTGCCGCTGAGCACGAGCAAATGCTCCGCGTTGCCCACAATGAGCAGCGCCTCCAGACGGCGCAGCGCGCGGTCCTGGCGCCACTCTTTGGCAAGCTCGACTGCGGCGCGCGTAATGTCCTTATACTCATTGTACTTCGCTTCGAACTTTTCTAACAGCGTAATGCCGTCGGCGGCGGATCCCGCAAAGCCCGCAAGCACCTTGCCGCCGGCAATGCGGCGCACCTTGCGCGCGCCGTGCTTCATCACGATCTTGTCAAATGTCACTTGGCCGTCACCGGCTATGGCGAGTTTGCCCTCGCGCAGCACCGCCAGAATAGTCGTGGATCGAATTCTCATCTTACGCATTCTCTACCCAAAGGGGGTGCGTGGAGTTGCACGAACGGCGGCCGGATGAACGTCTTTCTTTGTGCAGCCGTCCTGCTCGCGCAAATCGTGCCGGCGATGGGCCTGCCTCGCATGGCGGCCGTCCCTGCGACCCCTTTCGCGAATGACGGCATCAGCGTCAGCGGCGCCGCCTCCGTAGCGGCGCCTGCAGCATCGGCTCAGGTGATTTTGCGCATATACGCCGCTCAAAATACGGCGCTGACCTCCGCGTCGCTGCGGCCTATTATCGATGCGCTTACGAGCGCGGGCGTGCGGCGCAGCGACATCCTCACGCCGGCGTATGTCAATACTTCCGCCCGGGTGAACCAAGCAACGCTTGCATTCACGGTGAACGATCCGACGCTCGCGCAGTTCGAACGCGGACTGGCCGCAGTCGGTTCGGCGGTCGCCGCATCGAACGTGAACTTGACCGACGCGCAAGTCACGCTGCGTGCCGCCAACTGCGCGCAACTGCTCGAACAAGCGCAGAATGCGGCGGTCGCACAAGCGCGCGTGCAGGCGGAAAGTATCGCCCGCCACATCGGCGCAAAGCTAGGACGAGTTCTCGCAATAGACGCGCGCATGCTTTACGGCAACGCCGACAACGCGTGCACGACGCAGTACTCCATCGGACAAGGCAGCATGCAGCAGCCGATGCCGATCGGCGACTACCTGCGCGTCAAAGTAAACGCCGCCGTTTCCGTACGTTACGCGATAGCGCATTAAAAAGACCGGGAGCGGCGAACCGCTCCCGGTCTTTTGATCCGCAACAGTTTGCGGTTTAGTAGGTTCCGCTCGTCGTCGTCGAGACGCCGATGTCGGCTTGACCGTTTCCGCCGATAATCGTAGGCGTAGCCGAGGTACTGATCGGCGGCGCCGATTCGTACGCCGGATAGTCGAACGAGGCCGCGTAGACCCTGTACGTGTCGCCTGCGGCAATGCTCGGCGTGGTATCCGTTGCACCGCAGCCTCGCGTACTGCACGGACCAAGCGTGTTTGGAAGCGTGAACGCTGCGGGCGCCGTACCTGCAATCGGTCCCACCGTGTAACGCAGTCCCGCCGTGACGTCCTGGATGTATACCAGGCTTTCCGTAGCGCCCGTTCCCGGCGTTATCGTACCAGTAAGTCCGCCGGCACCGTTCGTGACGACGCCGGTGATAACCGGAACGCCCACCACGATAGCGGGGTTAAGATTCGCCGACGCCGTTAACGTTACGGGAGCTGCGTTCGCTGCAGGCACCAGCACGCTCAACGTGTACGCGCCGCCGACCGGCGTTGCGCCAAACATCGTGAACCCTTGCGAATATCCTAGGAAACCGCTCGGATACGTTCCGTCGTTGAAGAACGGAAATGCCGGCGGGCCGCCGTAGAACGACAGCTTCGACGCCGCGGCGATGTAGAACGGCTGCGAGTAGAGCGGCGGGTTGCCCGGATACAACGCCGCGCCCGTCGTGCCGGAGTTGAACGGCGCAAAACCGTACGAAAACGCACCGCCTGACTGGTTGAACGTCGTCACGGGGGGCGGCGTGTACGGATTGGTCGGTACCGACTGCGGCGTGCCGCTGATACGATTCGTGCCTGCGTCAGTTCCGGCCGATCCGACTGCCGGGACGGTGAAACCGGCCGGCCCCGTGATGGTCGGCGTATCTAAGAGCACCGCGCTCGCGCCGCTGGCTTGGCGCAACGAGACGACGGTGTTCAGATACGTTGTGCCTTGGAAGTTCGCCGTTCCGACGGCGAACTCCAGTTTATCGTTGTTCACGTTCGCCTGCACCAGCGACGGGTTGATCTCCGAACCATTCGTCGAGCAACCCGCAACGGCCGCGCCGGCGAGCATTAGGAGTATAAGATATCGTTTCACCGGCTCTCCTTAGATCTTCGTGGTGACGTAGAAGTAGAAAGTGCGGCCCGCGCCGTTAGGCGTGTTAATGTACGGAGCGAACGGCTGGCGCAGTGAACTATAGTTCACGAGCCCATAGGCCGGACCGTACAGCTTTGTGTTCGCGCTCGAACCGCTAAGGGGACCGGAGATACCGGTTGCAACGGGCTGGTAGCGTCCGTTCAAGGAGGGGCCGCTGAACAGCTCATTGGTCACGTCAAGGATCGTTGCGCCGAACGTCATTTGATGGTTCGGCAGCTCGTACTCGGTCGTGAAGTTGATGTTCGTGCTCGGATGCGTCAATTCGCCGCCGGGCGACGCTTTTTCCGGCGTGCCGCGCGAAGCGACGATGTTGGGATCGAAGACCGTTCCGGGGTTCATCGGATCGATGTACTGCGGCGCGCCGGCCGGAGCGCCGATAAGGCCCGCCGAGTAGTTTGTATTCGGGATGTTGTATGCGACGCCGTCAACGAAGCTGGCGCCCATGAGTCCCGAGCCGTACGGATATCCGATGTTATAGAAGAACTGCGGGCTGAAGCGCCACCCGTTATGCGTGTGGTAATCCAGCGCGAGTGTCGTCTGGAACGGTGAGAGGAAGCCGACGCGGTACTTGTTGCCCAGCGCAAGCGACGCTGCAGGAACCGACGGATAGAAATCCTCGCTTCCCGAGAGCGGCACGACGTTGGACACTTCGTTCTGATACGTTGCCGAGAACTGGCCGGAAAGCCCGTAGGCAACTTGCCGCGTAATTGAAAGTTCGATACCGTCGGCGCGGCTGTAACCCAGGTTACTTTGCGTGGGCGGATTGTAGAGAATCGCGCCGGTCGCCGGATCGGTGACGATCTTGCCGTTGACCACTTTGGGCGTTTGAGCCGCGGCAAACGCATCTTGCGCATTGCGCAGCCATGGCGTGATTTTGAACTGTACGCCGTTTAAAAACCCGTTCGTGAATTGATGGGAATACGAAACGTCGTAGTTGGTAAACACTTCCGGTTTAATCGGCTGGATCGGGACGCCGAGAATATCGTTTTGGTTGTCCCAATACAACTCGTCGGCGTAGCTCGAGCACAGCGTATCCAAGAAGATACCGCAATTCGCCGCCGGAGCATTCGAGTACGCGGAATATGACGGAACGTTATTGTACCGGCTGTAGTAATTGCGCGCTGCCGACAAGTCTTCGGCCCCCAGCGTCGGAAACTCGACGGAACGGCCGTATGCCGCACGAACCGCGTCATTGTTGCCGAGCTTCCAGCTGACGGCCATGACGGGCTGCACCACGCGCGGACGCAGTTTGTTATTGCCGACGTCGAACGTTGCGGTTCCGCAGTCGCCGGGCGTGCGAATGCCGCTCGGGTCGGCCGGAGCCGTTATCGAAGTCGGCAGGTAATAAAACTCGCAGTTCGCGTTCATGCCGACGGGAAAGTTGAACTTTTGGTTTGTTCCGTCCATGCGTACGCCGATATCGACGTTCAAGCGCGCGTTCGGCGTCCACGTATCGTTCAGGTATACGCCGAAATCTTGACGGTTCGAGTTCGCGCTTTCATACGAAGGCGGCATACGCGTTCCGGCGGGAATGCCGTTCGCTGCAAGGTAGCCCGTGCCGCCTTGAGCCGGCGAGAGAAAGTCGTACACTTCTCCATTACCAAAGACGCCGTTCCAGAAGCCGAAGGTCGTCCACGGCTGATCGTAGACGGGATGCAGCCAAGCGAAATTGCCGCCGAGCTTGAGCACGTGCTTCTCACTCAATTGCTTGGTCAAGTCGATCTTGCCGCCGGTCGTTTGTCCACCCTGCTGCAAATGCGAATTGAAACCGAACGGGTTGGTTCCGCTTCCCTCGGGGAAGTCGAAGATGACCACGGCGTTGGTCTTATACGCCATGACGGAGAGATACGTCGAGGAGTTTAGGTTGTTGGTATACTGCAACTTGTACGAGGCGTTGGGCTGGTAATACGTTTCGTAGTTGCGGTTCGCTTGCGCAAGCGTTTCGGAAGCGCTCCTCTGATACGGATCGAGCGGAACTATCGAGAGAATGTCGGCGCAGTTCGTCGCGCCGTTCCCCGCGATGGAGCCGGCAGTGTTGCTGGTGCCGTAGCAGTTCGGGAAATCGATCCCTGTAAACGCGGAAGCATTGCGCAAGAAAGCCGGATCGCACGACGCGAAGCACGTGGCGCCGTAGCCGCCGTAGCCTTCGTAGAAATGGTGGTCGGCGACGTCGGCAAAAACTTGCAGTGATTGCCCGTTGTTCTTGCCGAAGCGGTAGACCAGGTTATTAATGAACTCGCGGTCGCTTTCCATCTGCGTCGAACCGAAGCGCCCGATATCGAGCGAGTTGTAACGGTATTGCGGCGCCAGATTGCGGCCGGCAAACGACATGTAGTTCGACCAGTGCCCGTCGGGCGTGGCCCAACCCCATTCAAAGTTCGCCGAGTGCCGGAACGAGGGCTCGCCGACGGCGAGCTGGCCCGTGGCAAAGCCCGGATACGTGCCGCGCTTGACGATGAGGTTCAGTGCGCCGGTGCCTTGCGAAGCAAACGTGGCGTTGGAAACGCCCGGCGTAAGCTGCGCGGACTGCAAGCCGAGGCCCGGGAGCGAAAGCGTGTTCACGAACTGGTTGGTGAACGCGTCCGTGTACGGGATGCCTTCGAACTGGAAGCTCTCTTCGTTTTCACGGCCGCCGCGAATGACGGGGTAACCGCTGCTGTCGAACGAGGCGCCCGGCAGCGATGCGATGAGCTGCGATTCACTCAGGTTGATGTTGTTACCGAGAATTTGATTCGCTTGGGCCGCCGTAACCGTGTACGTGTCCACGGTTTGGTTGGGCTGAAAGGCGCCCCCCGCGCTGCGCGAGGTGACTTTCGCAATCGTTCTCAATTCTTTGGTCATCGAGGCGCTGGCCGTGGCGGTGAGGTCCGCGAAGACCGCAACACCCGGCTGCACGACCGGCGCGTAACTGCCGGCCTGGAAAGAGACGGTATACGAATCGGGATACACGCCCGTCATGGAGTAGAATCCATGCTGGTCCGTCGTCGCGGTGTATGAGCCCGAGGGAGCGGCGGCCGTTACACGTACGCCGGAAATCGGCGCTTTCGTCTGTTGATCGGTGACGACGCCGTTGATGATACCGGTCGTGCCGGCGAATGCCGCGCCTTGCCCGCCGATAACGAACGTTACGGCAAGAAGGACGCTAAATACGGCGCGCAGCCCGGCTGCATGCCGTCGGAATAAACCCATCTTTTTGACTTCCTCCACAGTTGTCAGGTGATGAGGCGTCGCTGCCGAGCCGGAGCTCTATCCATGTTGCGAGTTACGCATCGGCCGCGGCGCTTCACCGTAGTACGTTATCCGCGCCGCGTCGTTTACCTACGGCACCGGTGCTAACTGTTAAAAGGCGGACAAAGCCGGAAATGCACGCCTGTCTTGCTTTATGAACTCGAGCAGGCTGACGGTTGCACGCGAGGCGAGTGCGCGGCGCCGTTCCTTCTTGTCGCGAATGGCGCGGTCCAGCGGCGGGAACGGCGCCCACGTTACGTTTGCCGGTTGGAAGTCGGCGGTTTGCGTGTTCTGCAAATGTGCCACAATTGCACCAAATGCCGTTTGCTGCGGAAAAGCGATGGGCTGTAACCCGAGCAGTTGACGCGCGGCGTGGATGCCGGTCATCGCTCCGCACGCGGCCGCCTCGACGTAGCCCTCGGCGCCTGTAATCTGGCCTGCAAAAAACAAGCGCGGATCCGACCGCAAGCGCAGTGAGGCGTCCAGAACACGCGGCGAGTCGATGAACGTGTTACGGTGCATGACGCCCAAGCGAAGCCACTCAGCATTGGCTAAGCCCGGGAACTTGGAGAACGCTTCCTTCTGCGAAGGCCAGCTCAAGCGCGTTTGAAAGCCCACGAGATTGAAGGCGGTGCCTTCGGCGTTTTCTTTGCGCAGCTGCACGACGGCGTGTGGTGTGAGATTGGTGCGCGGATCGCGCAGGCCGACCGGTTTGAGCGGTCCGAAGCGCAGCGTCTCCTCGCCGCGATCCGCCATCTCTTCGATCGGTAAACAGCCCTCGAAGTATCCGGCATCACGGAGCTCGAAATCTTTTGGCTGCGTGCGCGCAAGCG
>JBHEMM010000022.1:17448-39637 GCA_046262595.1 Vulcanimicrobiaceae bacterium | reverse complement strand
CTGTACGGCCCTTCCGCGTTGGTGCACGGCCGGACGACTTGCAGATACTGGTTTGCAAGTGCTTAAGCGCAGCTTGTGAAAACGCATGGACCCCGAATTTCCGCAGCAGCTGGACACTGCTACGCCTCCTTCGTTCGTAAATACGCGCAAAACGAAGGTTGGCGGGAAAGTGTAGGAATCGAACCTACCGGCCGGCTTACACCGGCCTCTGCGATTTTGAAGACCGAGCGGGCCACCAGACCCGTACTCTCCCATATCGTGTCGTGTGTGCTTCTTTTCCGAGCCGGCGGCGCGCGCCTCTGACGTCAGGCCGGGCCGCGCAACCACGGCCGGTCTGCGCCTCGGGCAAGCGCCCATTCGCCTCATGAGCGGCGCACGCGCCCTCGTGGGACGCGCTGTTCCAGTTACGGCCAACCGCTGCAATTTTATGCCCTCGGAGTACGTTGCCATGGGCATGAGCCGATTCGACATCGCTTGGGAAAATATGAAACACACCGCTCTGGGCTTGGCCGAACGCCGCTGCGTCCCCACACATGAAGAAGCGTGCCGCGCTGCGGCCGGCATTGTGAACGATCTGGAAATCGGGCCTGCGCAAAACACCGGTATTATTGAATTTTTCGCGCACGAATTGGAAGAACGCGTGAGGACGCTGACACGCGCGTAACACGTGCGGCGAAACGGGTATATTCTACCTATGATGACGCTCGAAAAGATGAAAGGATTTGCACGCACCGCCGCACTGCGCGAGCGGCGTTCGCGCACGTCGCTTTCAGCGCGTGAGTTCGAAGAGGCGCTGAACGCCTACGTCGGCATCGGCGCGCTTACGAACGGCGAGACGCCCACCCCCGTGCCGCCGCTCTTTGTCCACGCTGCGCTGGCGGTCTATCGCGCGGTCTCCAAGCGCCACAAGCGCGCCGCGTAGCCCGCAGAGGCCGCATCCGGCCTGGGGGACCGCGTTCGCGGCCCATTGGCAGCCCAGCAGCAGAGCGGCAAGCCGCCACCGATAATAGTAAGGTCCATGGCCAGAATGACCCGCCCAGGCGAGACGTTCTATCGATCTCGACTAGAAAGAATGCCTATGAACAGTCCTCATCTATTGCGGACTGACCATTTTTTTTTGCTGCCGGCGTTTCGGCGGCCATTGCAACGCTGCTGATCGCGTTTCAGCGAATGCGGCGCCAAGCGATGCGTGGGCAATCGGCATGTCGATCTCGTCAGCGGCGATACCGGATGGTCTGCCGAGATGATGCGAATTTTTCGCACGCCGCTGGGTACGGAACCCAAGGTGCTGCGGGGCATCTACGAGTCGTCCATTCATCCGGACGATCGTGCTCAGGTGCAGGCCGCTTTTGCCGACTCGCAGCAAAAGAAAACGCCATTTGCGGTCGAGCACCGTTTACTCGCCTCGACGACACCCTGCGCTGGGTACAATTGCAAGGCGAGCACCACTTTTCGCTGGAGGCGAGCCCGTGCGATGAAGCGCAAGGCTATTTTATCAGCCGTCCCGTCCCCGCTGTGGAGTTCGAAATGACGGCAATCGGCGCACGCACCTGAACGCAGACCAGCTGACGGCGAAGGTTACCCGATATCCTGCGCCGCAAGGCGCTTACGAATCGCCCATGCCCCGCGTGCAAACTCCCGGCTGAGCTCGCCGATCACCTGACCCTTGTTCCTGCCGCACGCACGCAGCGCGTCGTAACGCTCACGCAGAAGCTGCGCTTCCTCCGGCGTCCACACCTTGCCGCGGTTGCGTACCACGTGCTGCGCGGGCGCCGCTTCCATCAACGAACCTGCCTGAAAAGCACGCACCTTCGGAACGCACGCGTCGAACGCCGCACGCGATTGTTCAAAGCCGATGAAACGGCGGTTCATTCCCAGCGCCGCAACGGCGGTCGAACCGCCGCCCATAAAAAAATCCGCAACGAGATCGCCCGGATTGCTGCTGTACGCAATGGCTTTCTTGAGCAGTTCGAGCGGCAGTTCGTTTTTGTTTTTGAGGCGTCCAGGCTTATACTCGCGGTTGATCGTCCACACGTCTTCGCGGTCGCGATAATTGAGCGAACCGCCCCCGGGGCGCGCCGCGTCCAGCGCAAACCGCGACTGAACGTTGAACGTGCGCTTCCCGCCCGGCTTTGCATAATACAAGATGTGATAGTGGGACGAGACATATTTCGTGCTCGTATAAACGCCGAAGTTGTACTTCCAGATCAGGTGGTTGATCTCCAGCAGGTCGGTCGTGCGGAGCGCGTCGAGCACGTCGTATAGATTTGTGTAGCCCGAGACGACGTACATCTGCCCGCCCGGACGCAGCACCCGTGCCGCCTGAGCAAGCCACGCGCGGCTGAAGGCGTTATATAAGGCGGGCTCCACTTCGAGATAACCCTCGACGACAAAGCGCTCGTCGCGGTTGTAATGGCGGTGCAGGCAATCGCCGGCAATCCCATACGGCGGGTCCGTGATGATCAGATCGACGCTGCCGTCCGCAAGGCGGGCGGCGGCTGCCTTCACACAATCAGCATTGACGAACGTCCGGTCGGCGGCCATGCGCCAGCTTACGCCCAGCCGGGGAGCGTTCCCCTTCCGGCGAACTCCAAAAGCGTGAATTTCATGCGGGAAGGCACGCACGAGAGCGGCACGCTCCAGCGACTTTTCGAGATTACGCGCGACATCTTGCAAGCCAAGGAACTGCTCCCCGGCCTGCAGTCGATCGCGCGCGGTCTGAGCGAGGTCTACGGCTGGCGGTACGTCTCGATTGTCGCTTCCGACCTGCCAGGCGGCGAGATGTACCGGCGCGTCATTATCGGGTTCCCGCCCGAAGCGATCGGCGAGCGCATCGGCGAGCACATACCTCGCGAAGAGATCGTGGATCTGCTGCGCCGCGAATATGAAGTCGTGCCGCATTGTTTCTACATCCCCGCCGAGCGCAAGCAGCCGTGGTCCCACAATATTTTTCTGGGCGACGAACCCGAGCACTACGTTCGCAAGCGGCCCACAGTTTGGCACGAGCACGACTCGCTCACACTCGTGCTGACCGACCCCTCCAACGACATGCTCGGCTACGTTTCCGTCGACGGGCCGATTGACAATCGCGTTCCGTCCAAAGACACGATGCGCGAAATGCAGCTCTTCGTGAATCTTGTGGGCTTAGCTCTGGGTAACGCGCGCGGCCGCGCCCTCGAAGTGGAAAAGCGCGAGTTGATCGAGCAAACCTCGCGCGCGCAAAACGAGTTCTTCAGCATCGTCGCGCATGAGGTGCGCTCGCCGCTCGCCGCGATCCGCGGCGCGACCGTGCTCCTGGACGCGCACTTCGAATCACTCTCCGCCGATCGCCGGCAGGAGCTGCTCAACGTGCTCGGCTCCTCGACGGCGCGCCTTTCCGCAATCTTTGAAGACTTTTTGCTGCTTTCACGGATGGAAGCGCGCAAACTTACGCTGCGTTCGGAGGCAGTCGATCCCGTTCTCGTGGTGGAAGAATCCGTCGCGCGGATGGAAAGCCAGCATCCCGAGCGTGAGTTTCAGGCGTTGTATCTTGCGCCCGTGCCGCGCATTCGAGCCGACGAAGGCCGCGTCGTTCAAGTGCTCACGAACATGCTCTCCAACGCCGCGAAATATTCTTCGGAAGGATCCGTCGTTGCGGTCGAGATCAAGCCTTCGGACGACCGCGTCATTTTTTCCGTTAAAAATGAAGGGCCGGGGGTACCCGAATCGGCCCGCGAAAAGCTGTTCACGAAATTCGGTCGCGCCTCCGGAAACAGCGATTCCTCTATCGGCCTGGGCCTCTACATCTGCTCGGAACTCGTCACTTTGATGGGCGGCACGATAGGTTACGAGAGCGAACCGGCCAAAATTACGACTTTTTGGTTTGCGCTTCCGCGCTCGACCGAGTAAAAAGAGTGATATGAAGACCCGACCCGATATCCGCAATGTTGCAATCATCGCGCACGTAGACCACGGCAAAACCACGCTGGTCGACGCCATGCTGCGTCAGAGCGGCGTGTTCCGCGAGGGGCAGCAAGTCCAAACGCGGGTCATGGATTCCAATCCGCTCGAACGCGAGCGCGGCATCACGATTTTGGCGAAAAACACCGCCGTGCGGCACGGCGATATCAAGTTCAATATCGTCGACACGCCCGGCCACGCCGATTTCGGCGGCGAGGTGGAACGCGTATTGCAGATGGTTCAAGGCGTGCTGCTGCTGGTCGATGCCGCCGAAGGCGTCATGCCGCAGACGCGTTTCGTGCTGCGCAAGGCGCTGGAACTCGATCTCAAGGCGATCGTGGTCGTGAACAAGATCGATCGCAAAGACGCGCGCGCCACCGAAGTGGTCAACGAAGTGTTCGACCTTTTCATCGAACTGGGCGCCAACGACGAACAGGCCGACTTCCCCGTTGCGTTTACGAACGCGAAGCTGGGTCAGGCGACGCGCAACCTGGACGAGCCCGGCATCGATCTCGAACCGCTCTTCAAAGTGATCTGCGATCAGGTGCCCGAGGCGCCGGCCGAAGAGGGCGGTTTCCAGATGCTGATCTCGGCGATCGATCACAACAAGTACGTCGGGCGCATCGGCATCGGCCGCGTGTTCCGCGGCGCGGCGAAGGTCAATTCGCCGATTGCCAAAGTTGCGCGTGACGGCGAGGTGGAAACCGGCTTACGTCTGACCACACTGCTCACGTTTCAAGGTTTGGAGCGCGTCGAGATCGATGAGGCGGCCGCCGGCGATATCGTTTGCGTTTCTGGAATCGAAGGCTTGAATATCGGCGATACGATCGCCGATCTTGCGATACCGGAAGGCGTGCACGCCGTCGCGGTGGACGAACCGACCGTCTCGATGTCGTTCAGCGTGAACAACTCGCCGTTCGCCGGTAAAGAGGGCAGATATCTGACGTCCCGTCAGATTCGCGCCCGTTTGATGGCCGAGCTCGAATCGAACGTTGCGCTGCGCGTCGCCGATACGGAGTCCGCCGACACGTTCGAAGTGCGCGGGCGCGGCGAATTGCATCTCTCCATTCTGATCGAAACGATGCGCCGCGAAGGCTACGAGCTGCAGGTCTCAAAGCCTCAAGTGATTCTGGTCGAGCGCGACGGCAAGAAGTGGGAACCGGTGGAATACGTGGTCGTTGACGTTCCCTCGGAATACGAAGGGCCGGTTATCGAATCGCTCGGCAAACGCAAAGCCATCATGTCGAACATGATCAACGTCGGCGATTCCCGCCGCCTCGAATACACGATGCCGACGCGCGCCATCTTCGGCCTGCGCGGCGAGCTGCTCACGCTCACGCGCGGCACGGCCGTCATGTCGCATACGTATTACGACCACCAGCCTTGGCAAGGCGAACTTCTGGGCCGCAGCGTCGGCGCGCTCGTTGCGAGCGACAGCGGCCGCACCACCGGATATGCGCTTCAGGGCCTCGAGCAGCGCGGGCGGTTCTTTGTCGGGCCCGGCGTTGATGTCTATGAAGGCATGGTCGTCGGGCGCGCCAACGACGACAAGGACGTCTCGATGAATGTCGTGCGCGAAAAGAAGCTCACGAACATGCGCGCCGCGGGAACCGACGACAACATCAAACTGCCGCCGCCCGAGGAGCCGTCGCTGGAGCGCGCCATCGAATTCATCGAAGACGACGAGCTGGTGGAGATTACGCCGAAATCAATTCGCATCCGCAAACGCCTTTTGGTTGAGACCGACCGCAATCGCGCGCGCAAGCGCGAGCTGAATAGGGCCTAAAGATCAGGCTTTCGCGCGAAGCAAGGCTTCCATCAGGTCGACGTTGTGCAGCGCCGCCCCCGCGTGCACCGCAAGCGCGCAAATCAATTCCTCGTCGCGATCGTCGAACGGCTCGACACCGGACTCGATAATCGGCGCTGAGAGCAGCGGCATGTCAAACGCCAACTTCTTGTTGACGAGCTGCAGAACGGCCGCCGGATCGCCGCTGCGGCTCATCAGCGGAACGCAGAGCATGGATTTCGTGCGGTAGCCGCTTTCTTCGTCGAACGATTTGTCGAAAATTAAACCGTAGGCACCGGCGTCCTTGTAGACGTCAGCAAAGCGCAGCGGCTTGCCGCTGCGTGCGACGTGGCCCGCGAGTGACGCGTCGGAAACCGCAAGGGAGCCGCCCGCGAACGTTTCCGCATCCTGCGGGCCGGTTTGACGGATTGCGAAGCGCAGCACTTCGCGGCCTCTTTCACCCTCGATGGTGAACAGCGTTCCGGAATCTGCCAGCGTCAGTTCGCGGAGCTTGCGCACGATCAAGCGGTAGAGCGCGGTGCGGTCGCGTTCGATCGCCAGGGCCGTGGCGATCGTCAGCAGCTCCTTCGATTCTTTCACGGCGCGACGCGCCTCGATCAGCTCGGCCGCCGTTCGCACGGCTGCAAGAACCGCTTTCGGATCGAGTGGTTTATTCAGATACATCGCGGGCAGTTCTTGCGGGCTCGCAATAACGCCGACGCTCTCGCCGTACGCAACCAGATGAATCGCGCCGGGCTGCGGATGCGTGCACACGCGCATGCCGGCCATTCCGAGCGCTTGAGCGATACCCGAAAGGTCGACGTCGTGGGCAAAAATCGCGAGACCCGGCATACTCCTCCGATTTTATCCGGCCGGACGCTCGGCACCTATGAAGGCAAGCGGCGTTGCGGCTTACAGTGGGACCGGCTCCCCCGCGACCTCGACGCCGAACGTGAGCTCGCCTCGTAGGTCGTCGAAGGCCACAATCACTTTTTGGCCCTCGCGTACGTCGCCCGCAAGAATTTTGCGTCCGAGCGGCGTCTCGAGCTCGCGTTGGATCGAACGTTTGAGCGGGCGCGCGCCGTAAACCGGATCGTAGCCCGCTTTGACCAGATGGTGCTTAGCGCTGTCCGTCAGCTCGAGCGTGATGCGGCGCACCGCAAGACGTTCACGCACGCGCTGCAGTTGTATCTCGATAATGCGCGTGAGTTCTTCTTCGCTTAGCGCGTGGAACACGATTACTTCGTCGACGCGGTTCAAAAATTCGGGACGGAAGTGCTGGCGCAGTTCGTCCAGCACGGTGGCGCGCATGACGGCGAATTCCGCCCCGCCGAGATCGCCTTTGTAATCCAGAATGCGGTGCGAGCCGACATTGCTCGTCATGATCACGATCGTGTTGCGGAAATCGACGGTGCGCCCTTGGCCGTCGGTCAAGCGCCCGTCGTCCAAAATCTGCAGGAAGACGTTAAAAACGTCGGGATGCGCCTTTTCGATCTCGTCGAACAGAATGACGCTGTACGGCCGTCGCCGCACGGCCTCGGTGAGCTGTCCGCCTTCTTCGAAGCCGATATATCCCGGAGGGGCCCCCAGCAGCCGCGCGACGGTGTGCTTCTCCTGAT
Source organism: Vulcanimicrobiaceae bacterium (assembly GCA_046262595.1). Classification (GTDB taxonomy): domain Bacteria; phylum Vulcanimicrobiota; class Vulcanimicrobiia; order Vulcanimicrobiales; family Vulcanimicrobiaceae; genus DASSRQ01. The sequence continues at coordinate 32,293 of JBHEMM010000022.1, read as the reverse complement.
ACTCCGACATGTCGATGCGGATCATGGCGCGCTCGTCGTCGAAAAGATACTGCGCGAGCGCGCGCGCCAATTCGGTTTTGCCGACGCCGGTCGGCCCTAAGAAGATGAACGAGCCGATTGGGCGGTTCGGATCCGCGAGGCCCGAACGCGAGCGGATCACCGCCTCGGCGACCGCCGTGACGGCTTCGTTCTGACCGATGAGGCGCTTGTGCAGCTCTTCATCGAGGTGCAGCAGTTTCTGCACTTCGCCTTCGAGCATCTTGGCAACCGGAACGCCGGTCCAGCGGCTGATGATCTCTGCGATGTCCTCTTCGTCGACTTCTTCTTTGGAAAGACGCGAATGGCCGTCGCGCGAGGCAAGACGCTGTTCTTCCTCGGCGAGCTGCTTCTCGAGCGCACCCAGTTTCCCGTACCGCAGTTCGGCAACGCGGTTAAGGTCGTATTGGCGTTCCGCCTGCTCGATCAGCACTTTCGTCTCTTCGATCTGCTCGCGCAGGTCGCGCAGTTTCACCGCCGAGGCTTTCTCGGCTTCCCAGCGCGCCTGCAGGCCGCTCTGGTCTTCGCGAAGGCCTGAAAGCTCTTTCTCGAGCTGCTCCAGCCGATGCTTACTGGCCGAATCGCTTTCCCTGCGGAGCGCTTCGCGTTCGATCTCGAGCTGCATGACGCGGCGCGTCAGCTCGTCGAGCTCTTGCGGCATTGAGTCGATCTCCGTGCGCAGCTTTGCTGCGGACTCGTCGACTAAATCGATCGCCTTGTCGGGCAAAAAGCGGTCGCTGATGTAACGGTTCGAGAGCACGGCCGCAGCGACCAGCGCCGAATCTTTGATCCGCACGCCGTGATGCGCTTCATATTTTTCTTTTAGGCCGCGCAGGATCGAGATCGTGTCCTCGACGGTGGGCTGATCGACGAGCACGGGCTGGAAACGGCGTTCGAGCGCCGCATCCTTTTCGATGTACTTGCGGTATTCGTCGAGCGTCGTCGCACCGATCAGATGCAGTTCGCCGCGCGCGAGCATCGGCTTGAGCAGATTGCCGGCGTCCATCGCGCCCTCGGCTTTGCCGGCGCCGACGACGGTATGCAGTTCGTCCACAAAAAGCAAGATTTGCCCGTCGGACTTTTGCACGTCTTTAAGCACCGCCTTGAGCCGCTCTTCGAATTCGCCGCGGTATTTCGCGCCGGCGATCAACGAGCCCATGTCGAGCGCCACGATGCGTTTGTCTTTCAAACCTTCCGGCACGTCGCCGCGGACGATGCGCTGGGCAAGGCCTTCGACGATAGCGGTCTTGCCGACGCCGGGCTCGCCGATCAGCACGGGATTGTTTTTGGTGCGGCGCGAGAGCACCTGAATGACGCGGCGGATCTCCTCATCCCGGCCGATCACCGGATCGAGCTTTCCGCGCTCGGCTTCCTGCGTTAGGTCGCGGCCGTAGCGCTCCAAACTTTTGTAAGTGCCTTCAGGATTTTGCGTGGTGACGCGTTGGTTGCCGCGTACGCTGCGCAGCGCGTTGAGCAGCTTCTCGCGCGTCAGACCGGCTTCGCGCATGACGCGCCCGGCGGCGCCGCTATTCTGCGCCATCGCAAGCAGCAGGTGCTCGACGGAAACATAATCGTCTTGCAGCTGTTTCGCTTCGCCCTCGGCTTGACTGAGCAGACACGTTAAATCGGGCGAGACGGTGACGCTGCCCTGATCGGCGTTCGCGCCCGTCAAGCGCGGCAGCCGCGCCACCGCCTCGTCGGCCTTTGCCGAAAGAGTCTCCGGTTCCACGCCGGCTGCCTTGACGATGTCCGGTGCGATGCCGCGGTCCTGCCAGAGGAGCGCGGCAAGCAGATGCTCGGGTGCCGTCTGCGTATTGTGTTGTTCCAGTGCGCGCGTATATGCGGCGTTGAGCGCGTCTTGAACGCGCTCCGTCATGCGGTTTACATCCATACCTTTACTCGATCAAGACAGCAAAAGGGGCCTTTCCGGTTTCACGCGTTTGAAGCCGCTTGTTCACGTACCCCGACCGCGCGCGTGCGTTTCGGCTAGGAGGCGCTCGCCTTGGCGGCGGCCGCCAAAGCGTCGATTTCGCGCAGGTATCGGGCCTTCGCTGACGCGTCGAGAAAAGAGGCGTCGAACGAGTTGCGCGCGAGTTGCAGCACTTGCGCGTCGGAAAGCTGCAGCGCGGCGGCCGTTTGAGTGAAATTGTCGCCGGCATAGCCGCCGAAGTATGCGGGATCGTCCGAGTTGACCGTCGCGTGCAAGCCCGCCTCGAGCATCCGTTTGAGCGGGTGAGCCGCGAGCGTCTCAACCACGCGCAGGCGCACATTGGAAAGTGGGCACACCGTGAGCGGAATGCGCTCGCGTACCGCGCGCTCCACCAACGCCGGGTCTTCAAGTATGCGAACGCCGTGGTCGATGCGCTCCACGTGCAGCACGTCAAGCGCCTCCCGGATGTATTGCGGCGGTCCTTCCTCGCCTGCATGCGCCACGGCATGAAAGCCGGCAGCGCGCGCGCGGTTGTAAACAGCGGTAAATTTCGACGGCGGATTGCCGGCTTCCGCGGAGTCCAACCCCACGCCGGTGATGCGCTCTCGCAACGGCAGGGCGAGGTCCAGCGTAGCGAGGGCGCTTTCCGCCGAAAGGTCGCGCAGAAAGCACATAATCAAGCGCGTCGTGATGCCGAAATCCCGCTCGCTGCGAAGCAGCGCGGACCACAAGCCGTCCATCACGACCTCGAACGCGATGCCGCGTGCCAGATGCGCCTGCGGATCGAAAAAGATCTCCGCATGGCGCACGCCCTGTGTTCGCGCGCGCTGCAAATACGCCAGCGTCAGTTCTTCGAAATCACGTTCCGTGCGCAAAACCGCCATCGCTTCGTAATACAGGTCGAGAAACGACTGCAGATCGGTGAAGCGGTAAGCCGCGCGCAACGCTTCCACGCCGGCATACTTGAGCCGGACGCCGTTACGCTGCGCAAACGCGAAGATCTGCTCGGGCTCGAACGTTCCTTCGATGTGGAGGTGCAGCTCCGCTTTGGGGAGCGTTAAGGCATCGATCACGTGCGCCCGCGCAGCATGCGGTAATCGCCGCTCCGCACGGTTACTCCGCGCGCATCGAACCATTCGAGCAGCGGTACCGCGAACTTGCGCGACGTGCCGATAAGGTCGCGAAACTGGGCCATCGTCATGCGATCGTTCTCGCGTAAAAACGCTTGCATGCGCGCCCTAATTGCGGCAATCTGCGAACCGCGGTAAAGATCCTCGTTCACTTTCACCAGCGCACCCTTTGCAAGCAGCGTGTCGAACGCCTTGGCAACGCCGCCGATCCGCGATTGTTTGACTGCCGCGACGGCCGCGGCCAGCGGCACGGGAACCATGGGGTTCGCAGCGTCGCCCGCAACGATGGAATCGAAGAACGCCTGCTGCTCGGCCGAGAGCTTCGGCACATGCGCGGTCGTCGCGAAATAACCGCCCCCATGCGCGATGCTCCCGTCTTCAGCGAACGCGAGCAGCACACGCAGCAGCGTTGCTTCATCCTGATTCAAGGCTCGAGCGAGCGCCAGAGAGGTCACACCCAAGCTCCACGGCTCGAAAGCTTCGCGTTCTTGCATGAACGCGCGCGCGCTGCTCAGCAGTTCGTTTGCTCGGTGCGCGTGAACGAATGCGGACGGCCGCATGACCGCAACCGCATCGCCGCTCGCAACCAGCCGGGAAAGTGCCGCAGCCGCCGCGTCTTCACGGGCATTGACCGCGCGTGCGACGTCTTCGGCCGTCATAGGCGCCGGTTGCGCGCCTTCGAGCGCTTGCAGGACACGAATCTGCAGCGGATCCGTTTGCAGGGCCGTACCCGCCGGCGCACTATGCATTCCAGCGATCGTTCCGCCCCCGAGCAGATCTTTGGGGGAGAGCCGGCGCACGATGAACGGCATTCCCGGATACACGGCAATCGCATTTTTTAACGCGAGCCGGCCGGCGGCTTCCTCACCGTGCGCAGGAATATTCTGCAGAATCAGCGTGCCCAAAATCTCCGCCGACCCGATGTATGCGCGCACGGCGTTGCGTCCGCGCAGCAGAGGCAGCGATTGCGGCAAAGCGCGAAAACGCACAACAAACGTGCCGCCCGCTTCAAACTGCGGTTCGGCGAGGACCGCACCGCGCGCGATCTCTGCCGTTGAAACCCACGGCACGTTGACCGCAACGCGGGCGCCGGCGCGTACGCGCTCCTTCTGCAGGCCGAAACTTTGCAGACTGCGCACGCGAACGCTCTTGCCCGACGGCTGAAACATTAACGTGTCACCCACCGCGATGGCGCCCTGCATCAACGTTCCGGTGACGATCGTGCCATGCCCGGGCAGCGCGAACACGCGGTCGACGGGCAAGTACGCGGGCGCGTCAACGGGGCGTGCGGGCAACGCATGAAGCGAACGGCGGATCGCCTCTTTGAGTTCCGCGATGTTGTATCCGGTCACGTTCGAAACGGCCATCACCGGCGCGTCTTCGGCCAGCGTTCCGGCCAGCGCATCGTGCATGCGAGCGCATGCGGCCTCCCGCATTTCGTTTTCAAGCAGATCGATCTTCGTGAGCACGACGATGGTCTTTTGCACGTTCAAGAACTGCAGAACGTGCAGATGCTCGAGCGTTTGCGGTTTGATGCCTTCGGCCGCATCGATGACGAGCAGCAGAAGTTCCATTCCCGCAGCGCCCGCAAGCATGTTGTGAAGAAAGCGTTCGTGCCCCGGCACATCGACGATGCCCGCTTCGGTTCCATCCTCAAACCGCAAATGCGCGAATCCTAAATCGAGCGTCATCCCGCGCAGTTGCTCTTCGGCCCAGCGGTCCGGGTTCGTTCCCGTCAGCGCTTGCACGAGCGAGGATTTGCCGTGATCGACGTGCCCTGCGGTCCCGATGACGTGCATTTAAGAAACGAGTGCGCGTAAGGCGGCGATCACGTGAGCGTCCTGCGCGGGCAAGACCGTGCGCAGATCGAGCAGCAGCACATTCTGATCGATGCGCGCGACGATGGGAGCGCCGCTGCGCGGCAGACGCAGTTGCCGGTGCGCGGCGGACACGCTGAGGGAGCCCAGTGCCGGCGCGACGGCGACCGACGCGATCGCCGCTTCCGGAAGCGTGCCGCCGCCGGCGTATGCCGCAACCTCGCGCAGCACCACACCCGGGACCGCTTGGACGTAGCGCGCGCCGCGTTCGCGCAGCGCCTCGAGCGTCGCACCGAGCATCGTGTAGAACGGAATCTGCGCGCGCGATTCCGCGCTTGCGTAGCAGCGCAGCGTTTCTGCGAGCAGGGCGAACGTCATCTTTCCGGCGCGCAGCGCGCGCACCAGCGGGTTGTTGCGCAGCCGCCCGATGAGGGTACGCGATCCGGCAATGATGCCGGCTTGCGGACCGCCGAGCATTTTGTCGCCCGAGAAAGCGACGAGGTCCATGCCCGATGCGAGCGCTTCCTGCACCGTGCGCTCGTGCGGTAAACCGTATTGAGCGAGGTCCGTCAGGGCGCCGCTGCCGAGATCTTCGGCGGCGGGAACCCCGCTGGCATGCGCAAGCTGCGCGAGCTCCCCCGCATCCACTGCGTGCGTGAACCCGGTGATCCGGTAATTCGAAGCATGCGTGCGCAAGAGCAGAGCGGTGCGCGCCGTCAGCGCGCGGCGGTAATCGTCAAGCGTCGTTTTATTTGTCGAGCCCACTTCGATGAGCGTTGCACCGGCGCGCACGAGAACGTCGGGAATGCGAAATCCGCCGCCGACTTCCACCAGCTCGCCGCGCGATACGATCACCTCGCCGCCTTTGGCAAACGTGTCGACGATCAGGAAAACGGCCGCCGCGCAATTGTTCACGACGATCGCGTCTTGCGCGCCGGTCAACTCGCGCAGCAGCCCGCTTGCGCGCGCATAGCGCGTTCCCCGGACGCCGTTTTCCAGGTCGAATTCCAGATTCGAGTATCCGGCGCCGATCTCGCGCGCCGCGTCCAACGCGCGCCCGGCGAGCGGTGCGCGGCCCAGATTGGTATGCAGCAAAACGCCCGTGGCATTGACTACGGGCACGATGGCGTCGTATTCGCGCTGCGCGAGGCGAAGCGCTATCGTGTCGCGCAGGGCCGCAAAAGACGGCACGCCATGTGCCGAACGGCGCGCCGCTTCCAAAACGCTGTTGACTTCTGCTTTTACGGTTCGACGGCCGAGCTTCGTTTCGTAGGCCGCGATTTGCCCGTCGCCAAGCAGACGGTGCACCGGCGGAATCTGCGAAGGCCCGGCAGAGGCGTCCGTCAGTTCAAATGTTTGCTGAGCATCGAAGTGATGGTCTGTTCGGAGACGTAGCCGACGATGCGATCGACGGCCTGGCCGCCTTTGAAGAGAATCAGACAGGGGATGCCCGAAACCTGATACTGCGCGGCCAAGTTGGGGTTCTCGTCGGTGTTAAGTTTGACGAACTTCGCGCGGCCGGTGTGCGCGCCGGCAACTTTTTCAACGACCGGTCCGAGCATTTTGCATGGGCCGCACCATGGCGCCCAAAAGTCGACCAGCACGGGCTGCCCCGAACCGAGCACCTGGGTTTGAAAATCGTTCTGCGTTACGTCGGCTAATGCGCTCATGTGTCGTTCGTTGCACTCCTTCGAAAGTAATAACCTGCCTGCCGGCGCGCGGGTTTCAAGCTAGACCTCGACCGGTTCGCCCGTGATATCGGTCAACTGCGCCGCCTGCTTGCCCAAGTTCGTGATGGCAATCACTTCATCGCCCTCGCCCAAGCGCTGCAGGCGCACGCCCTTGGTGGAACGCCCCGCTTTGCGGATATCTGCAACGCGAATGCGGATCACCTGATTCGATGAGGTGATCATGAGCACTTCATCGTCGGGGGCAACCAAGATTTGGTCGACAACCTTGCCGATGTCCTCGCGCTCTTTGGCAAATGCTTTGACGCCCTTTCCGCCCCGGGAGGTGTGACGGTAATCGTCGATCGGCGTGCGCTTTCCGAACCCGAGCGTCGTGACAAGCAGCACTTCGCGCCGGTCGTCCTCGACCACGTCCATTGCAATGATGTGATCCTTTTTCTCGAGCGTCATCGCCTTTACGCCGCGGGCGTTGCGGCCCATCGGACGCACGTCTTTCTCGTTGAAGTGCACGGCCATGCCTCGTTCGCTCGCCAGAATGATGTCTCGCGTGCCGTCTGAAAGATCGACGGCCAGCAGTTCGTCGCCTTCGTCCAAGCCGATGGCGTTCAAGCCGTTCCGGCGCACGTTTGCGAACTCTTCCAGTTTCGTTTTTTTGATGACGGCGTTTTTCGTGACCATCACCATGTACGCTTCACCGCCGAACGTCTGCACGGGAAAGACGGCCGTGACATACTCGCCCGGAGGCAGCGTGAGCAGATTGACGAGCGCCGTACCCCTCGCTTGACGCGTCGTATCGGGGATCTCGAAACCGCGCAGGCGGTACGCGCGCCCCTTGTTCGTGAAAAACAGGACGTGATCGTGCGTCTTGGTGATGAAGAAATTGCGCACGACGTCTTCGCGCTTGAGGTTCGCGATGCCGACGACACCGCGGCCGCCGCGGTTTTGCGTCTTGAACGTGTCGACGGTGACGCGTTTGATGTAGCCGCCCACGGTATACGTCACGACGACGTCGATGTTGGGAATGAGCGCTTCCATGGAGAACTCGTTCTCCGCCGGAACGATCTCCGTCCGGCGCTCGTCGCCGTGCTTTTTCTTGATCTCCAGAATCTCTTCTTTGATGATCGCAGCAACGCGTCGCGGGCTGTTCAAGATGTCTTTCAATTCCGCAATCGTCTTGGTGAGCTGGTTGTATTCGTCTTCGATCTTCTGCCGTTCCAGGCCGACGAGCGTGCGCAGACGCATGTCGACGATGGCGTTGGCTTGCACGTCGGAGAGGCTGAAGCGCTCGCTCAGACGGGTGCGGGCCTCGTCGGTCGTTTGGCTTGCGCGCACAATCTCGATGACTTCATCGATATTGTCGAGCGCGATGCGGTAGCCTTCGAGCAGATGCGCGCGTTCTTCGGCCTTGCGCAGATCGTAGCGGGTGCGCTTGGTGACGACGTCTTTGCGGTGGTTGACGTGATGTTCGAGCAGCTGCTTGAGCGAGAGCACTTGCGGCTCGATCGCCACGGAGCCGTCCGCACGCGGCTCGCCGACGGGCACGAGCGCGAGCATGTTGAAGCCGAAGCTCGTTTGCAGCGGCGTGTGTTTGTAGAGTTGGTTGAGCACCACGTGCGGCGTTGCCGAGCGCTGCAGCTCGACGATAACCTGCATGCCTTTGCGGTTGGTCAAATCGTCCAAGCGCGCGATGCCTTGAATGCGCTTCTCGGCGTGCGCCTCGGCGATCGCTTCGACGATGCGGCTCTTGTAGACCTGATACGGAATCTCGGTGATGACAATCTTGTGACGGCCCTTGTCATCTTCGATGATCTCGGCCTTGCCGCGCATGATGATCGAGCCGCGTCCGGTACGGTACGCCTCGCGGATCGCTTCCTGACCGACGATGATACCGCCCGTGGGAAAATCGGGACCGGAAACGATGTCGGCGAGCGCGTCGTCGCTGATCTGCGGATCGTCGAGCAGCGCCGCGATGGCATCCGCGATCTCCGTCAGATTATGCGGTGGAATGTTCGTGGCCATGCCCACCGCGATGCCGCTCGAACCGTTGATCAGCAGCTGCGGCAGTTTTCCCGGCAGCACGCTGGGCTCGCTTCCCTGATTATCGAACGTCGGAATGAAGCCGACGGTTTCTTTGTCGATGTCGTTGAGCAACTCGAGCGCAGGACGCGCGAGGCGTGCTTCGGTATAGCGGTAGGCCGCGGCCGAATCGGGATCGATGGAGCCAAAGTTGCCGTGGCCGTCCACCAGCGGATACCGCAGCGTGAAATCCTGCGCCATGCGCACGAGCGCGTCGTACACCGAACTGTCGCCGTGCGGATGGTACGACTTGAGCACCTCGCCGATGATACCGGCGCATTTGCGGTGCTGCTTAGTGGGGTCCATGCCCATCTCGCGCATCGCGAAGAGAATGCGGCGCTGCACGGGTTTGAGGCCGTCGCGCACGTCGGGAAGCGCGCGTGAGGCGATGACCGACATGGCATACGCGAGATAACTCTCGCGCATTTCGTCTTCGACGTTGATTTGCGAGATGATGTCGTTGTTGTTCAACTAGTCCCCTATGGTTTGATCGTAGCGGTCGAGCGCGTCGATGACCGGCTCCGGCACATCGAACCGGCGCGTCGCAAAAATCGCATCTCCGGCCTCGCGGACCGGCGGCACCACTTCTTGCGGCAAATCGGGCGCGGCGCCCGGCACGTGCGCAAACGGCGGAGCAACGCCGGCGTAGACGCGTTCGCGGGCCGCCTGGGTTGCTTGCCGGAGTTCGAGCAGATACGTTTGCGCCTGCGCGATCAGGTCTGCTTTATGGTCGCAGGTGGATCGCAGGTTCACGGCTCGAATTGTTCGCCGCAACGATGGAACGCACATTCATGCACGAGGCGGCCTTTACGGCGTTCGCGCACGGCTTTGCCGGAACGCTGCGCGCGGGCGACGTGGTCGGACTCTCGGGGCCGCTCGGGGCGGGGAAAACGACGTTTGTCCGGGCCGTCGCGCAGGAGCTCACCGGCAGACTAAACGCGAGCAGTCCGACGTTTACGTTCTGGCATCGTTACGCCGGCGATCCGCCCGTGGATCATCTCGACCTTTATCGCATCGCGGATGTCTGCGAGCTGCGCGAACTTGGCCTCGAGGAGGCCTTCGAAGGCGACTCCATCGTGCTCATCGAGTGGTGGGAAAACGCCGGCGGCCATCTGCCCGCGCCGCGGTACGAAATCGCCATCGCCGGTAAGGGCGACGAGCCGCGGACCGTCCGGGTCACGCAGCGGTGAACGTCCTTTCCATCGACGCGGCGCGCGGCGGCTTTTCCGTCGCGGTGCTGCGCGGCGGCGCGCCGGCGGCGGTCGAACGGCGCCTTGCGAATCAGGCGCTCGAACAGGGCTTGGCCGCGGTGGCGGCCGCCATCGAGCGGTCGCGCGTGGCACCCGCCGATTTACAACGCATTGCCGTGGGCATCGGCCCGGGCAGCTTCACCGGCATACGGATCGCCGTCAGCTACGCGAAGTCGCTGGCGCAGGTGTGGCGCCTGCCCATCGTGCCCGTCGATTCATTCGACGCGCTGGAGGCCGGCCTCGCGCCCGCCGAACCGCTGCTGGCGGTCGTAAGGGGCCGTACGGGTGTGGTTTCGGTGCGCTTTCGCAGCGCGGGCGTGCAGTTGCGGGCGTCCGGATACGTGAACGACGTGTTGGACGAACTGCACGCGCCCCGCGGCGAATTGCGCGTTTTGGGCGATGCGGAGGACGTGCGCGCCGGCCTTGCCGAACGCGGTTGGAGCGTGCATGTTGTAACCGGGTCTCTGGAGCCTTCCGCCCTCGCCGTCGCGCGGGCCGCGATGCAGCGTGCGCCCGCGCTCAGCGTCCACGAAGTCCGCGCGGACTACGGCGAACTTCCCGCGGTTAACGCCCCTAAGCGCGCGCTGCCGTGAAACTGGAGCCGCGTCCCGGCCTGAGCGATTTTCCGCCGCCCTCAATAGAACCGATGACGGACGGCGACGTCAAAGAGGTACTGCGGATCGAACAGCAGTCGTTTTCCACGACCTGGCCCGCGAACGCGTTCTACCAAGAGCTGCATGAAAACAAACTCGCGCACTACTTCGTCGGACGTTTGCGCGGTGAAGTCGTGGCATACGGCGGAATCTGGGTTATCCTCGAAGATTCGCACGTCACCACCATCGCCGTGCGGCCCGATCACCGCGGACGCAAATACGGCGAACTGCTGCTGCTGCATTTGCTCGACGAAGCGATCGAGCGCGGCGCTTCATGGATAACGCTGGAAGTGCGTGAGAGCAATACCGTGGCGCAAGCGCTGTACCGCAAGTACGGCTTTACGACTGTATCCACGCGTAAAGCGTATTACAGCGACAACAACGAGAACGCGCTGGTGATGTGGGCCGGCAATCTGAAGAGCGAGATATACAAAAACCGGCTGCGCGCTCTGCGTGCCGTTCTTTATGCATGACCTTTAGCGAACTGGCTGCGCGCGTTCGATCCGAGCTGGCTCAAGACCACCGCTACGCGCATTGCGTGCGCGTGGCGCGCATGGCCGAGAATCTGGCGCGGGCCCATCGCGCCGACCCGCACAAAGCGCGCATTGCCGGCATGCTTCACGATCTGGCCCGCTTATATTCCTCCGAGAAGCTGCTTGCGGAATCTGCGGCGCGCGGCTTGCCCGTCGACGCCTACGCACAGAGTCACCCAATCGTGCTGCATGCGCCGCTCTCGGCGCATCTGGCCCGCGAACACTTCGGCGTGGACGATCCGGCTGTGCTTTCCGCTATTGCCAAGCACACGCTCGCAGATGCGGTGATGTCGCCGCTCGACTGCATCCTCTATCTGGCGGATAGCCTGGAGCCCGGCCGGACGTTCGAAGGACGGGCGGATCTTGCCGATCTGGCGGCCCGGGATCTTTTTGCGGCCATGTATGCAACGATCGAGAGCTCGTTGCGGTATCTTAAACACAACCGCATCGCGCCCGCTCCGCAAACCGCGGCCGCGATGGCGGCCTTCGGGCCACGGCCCGCATCACTGGAGGTTGGAACTGCCGGACATTCTTGAACTCGTGCGCGATGCCGCGCTCGAGAAAAAAGCGGAGGACTTCATCGCGATCGATGTCGCCGGCCGCACGATCATCGCCGACACGTTCGTCATCGTCACCGGGCGCTCGAAAATCCAAACGCGATCGATCGCTCAGGCGATTTCCGAACGCATCAAGGACGAGGGGTTGCGGGTTTCCCGCGTGGAGGGCTTCAGCGACGGCAACTGGATCCTCATCGATCTGGGACCGGTCGTCGTGCACGTCTTCACGCCCGAGCAGCGCGCTTTTTACAATCTGGAACGGTTGTGGTCGCCGGCGCCGCAAGCGCATGCGAAAACCTCGTGAACCGCAAGCACGCCCGGCTGCGCCAGGCATGGCTGCGCGCCGGCGTCTGGATCTTCATCTTCGTGTTTGCATTCAGCATCGTCGGCGGGCTGATGTTCGTCGGATTCGCAAAGTAAGGATGGTTAAACGATGAAACGTGCGGCTGCGGCGCTTTTGACCGCCGCGCTCCTCATGGGCGCGCCTGCGCTCGCAAAGAGTTTCGTGCACGATGACGCTCAGATGCTCGGCGCTTCCACCGTCGCGCAGCTCGATACGCGCATCGGCAATTTCAATGCGCAGACGGGCAAAGAGATCGTCATTCAAACCGTTCCGTCGGTGACCGGGGGCGACGTGCGGGCCGCTGCCGAGGCCGCATTTGCGCAGCAGCAGGTCAACGGCGTGCTGATCTTCGTGGACAAAGGCGATCGTAAGGATTGGATTATCCCGGACCGCGCCGCGGTTCAAGCGGGATGGTGGAGCTCGCAGACGTCCTCATCGATCGCGCACGCGATGGAAACGCAGTTCCGCGTCGGCGACTACGACGCCGGCGTTACGAGCGCCGTTGACGGCTCGCTAAACGTCTACCGCTCGCACACCGGGTCGCTGCGCGGCGGCGGGCAACCTTCTTACGCTCAGCGCGGTACGTACGCGCAGCAAACATCTTCCGGAGTACATATCAGCATGTTCATGTGGATCCTCATCGCGGTGTTCGCGTTCTTTATTCTGCGCTCGATCATGCGCGCGGCCTCGGGCCCGCGTTATGGCCCCGGCGCCCCCGGCGTACCGGGCGGTCCCGGCGGCGCACCGGGCGGCGGCTACGGCTATGGCGGCGGCTTCGGCGGCGGCGGCGGATTTTTCAGCGGTTTGCTCGGCGGTCTGGGCGGCGCGTGGCTCGGTAACGAGATGTTCGGCGGCCGCCAAGACGCCGGAACGGGCGCGTGGGGCAACACGGACCCCACGGCGGGCGGCGGCGGCCAGATCGACGGGGGCGGGTGGCAGTCTGATCCGGGCCAAGCCGATGTGGGCGGCGGCGGCGGCGGCGATTGGGGCGGCGGCGGCTTCGGCGGCGGCGGCGGCGGCGATTTCGGGGGCGGCGGCGGGGGCGATGCCGGCGGCGGCTGGTAACGAGGGCGCACTGAATCGCTGAGGGAACGGCGCGGCTATGAAACGCGCCCTTTCGCTTACGCTCATGCTGCTTTTCTGTTGCGCTCAGACGCCGTACGGCGCACTGCAATGGCGCAACATCGGACCCGTTCGCGCCGGACGCGCGATAACGGTGGCCGGCGTTCCGGGAACCGACACGTATTATTTCGGCGCCGTCGGCGGCGGAATTTGGCGCACCGGCAATGCGGGCCGCACGTGGACGCCGATCGCCGATGCGCTCCCGGTCGCCTCAATCGGCGCGATCGGGATAGCGCCTTCGGATTCGAACGTGATCTACGCGGGCAGCGGCGAGGCGGACATGCGTTCCGACATCCAACAGGGCGACGGCATGTACAAATCGACCGACGGCGGCAAAACGTGGGCCCACAGCGGATTGACGGACACACGCCAAATCGGACGCATAGCGATCGACCCGAAAGATCCGGATGTCGTCTATGTGGCGGCGCTTGGCCATCAATACGGGCCGAATGCGGAGCGCGGCGTTTTCAAATCGATCGACGGCGGCAAAAGCTGGAGCAAAATTCTTTACAAGGATCAGAATACGGGCGCGATCGATCTTGCGCTCGACCCGTCCAACGCGGCAATTGTGTATGCATCGCTGTGGCAAACGCGCCGCCCGCCGTGGAACGTTTATCCGCCCAGCAACGGGCCCGGCGGGGGCCTATACAAGAGCACGGACGCCGGTAAAACGTGGACGCACATCACCGGCCGCGGGTTTCCCGGCGGCATTGTCGGCCACATCGGCATCACGATCCCCGCGGCGATGCCGAACCGTATCTACGCGATCGTCGACACGAACGATGAAAAAACGGGCGGCGTCTACCGGTCGGACGACGCCGGCAGAACGTGGACGCATACCGACGGTGAAGGACGCATTTGGAAACGGGGCTGGTATTTCGGCCAGATCACCGCGGATCCGAAGAATGCAAACGAAGTGTACGTCATGAACACCTCGACGTACCGCTCAACGAATGCCGGCGTTTCGTTCACGCCGTTTAAAGGTGCGCCGGGCGGCGACGACTACCACGCGCTTTGGGTCGATCCGCAAAACACGAATCATCTGCTGCTCGGCGGCGACCAAGGCGTCGTCGTCAGTTTGGATCGCGGCAACACCTGGAGCTCCTGGTACACCCAATCGACCGCGCAAGTGTATCACGTCATCACCGACAACCGCTTCCCGTACTGGGTGTACGGCGCCCAGCAAGACTCCGGTGCGGTTGCGGTGCCCAGCCGCAGCATCCATCGCGGCATCTCGATGCTCGACTGGCGTCCCATCGATGCGGGCGGCGAGAGCGGAACGATCGCGCCCGATCCGCTGCATCCCGGACAATTGTACGGCAATCCGGGCACGCTGCAAAACATCGATACGAACTGGGAGCTGAGCATCGATCCCGCGCTCAAATACACGGACGCCGTTTGGCGTAACGCATGGACGCTGCCCATTGCCATTTCGCCGCAGAACCCGCGCGTGGTGTACATGAGCCACCAGCAGATCTTCCGCAGCCCCGACGGCGGCAAGAGCTGGGCCACCTACGACCTCGACTACGGCCCCGGCAACGCCGCCGTCGACCCGTCGGTGGCGTTCGACGCCGACGGCACCGTGTACCTGGCCACCACCCGGTCCGACGGCGTCAGCGACGTCGTCGTCGCCCGCTCCACCGACGGCGGCCACACCTGGTCCACGCCGGTGACGATCGTGAGCACGCCGACCAACCGGGTGTTCAACGA
>JBHEMM010000022.1:0-17438 GCA_046262595.1 Vulcanimicrobiaceae bacterium | reverse complement strand
CCCAAAAAGCGAACGTCAATCCGCCGAATTTGGACGCATCGACAATTGCCGACTGCGCCCGTTTGCCGCGGCGCGGCGTCGTATATTGGATCGCGCCCTCGCCGGCGCGCGCCCACGTCATTTGGGCCGGCACCGACGACGGGTTGATTTGGCTCACCCGCGATGAAGGCGCGCATTGGAAAAACGTTTCAATCCCCGGCCTTGGACCGTGGAGCAAGATCGGCATTATCGACGCTTCGCATTTCGACGCGCAAAGCGCGTATGCGGCAGTGGACCGCCACCGCTTGGACGACAACCGCCCGTACGTGTACAAGACGCATGACGGCGGCGCGCATTGGACGGCGATCGCGGGCGGCATACCTTCGGGCGAGTGGATCAACGTCGTGCGCGAAGATCCAAAACGGCGCGGCCTGCTCTACGCCGGCGGCGAACACCACGTGTACGTCTCGTTCAACGACGGAGGGAATTGGCAGTCGCTGCAACTCAATCTGCCCACCGCTTCGATGCGCGACATCACGTTCAACGGCGACGACGTCATCCTGGGAACGCACGGTCGCGGGATCTGGATTTTAGATAACGCTTCGCCGCTGCGGCAAACCACGGCGGCGGTCGCGAAAAGCACCGCGCATCTGTTCGCGCCGGCCGTCGCTTACCGCACGCGCGCGGGAAGCGATGACGGTACGCCGCTGCCTCCGGATGAATACGCACTACCCAATCCGCAAACGGGCGCTGCGCTCGATTATTACTTGGCGTCCGGAAGCGGCCGGGTGCGCTTGGAGATTGCGGATGCATCGGGACGCACCGTGCGGCAATGGTCTTCGAGCGATCCGCCCGTCACGATCGATCCCAAGCTCGTGGACATCCCGGCGTTTTGGCTGCAGCCGCAGCTGCCGCCGCCGTCAACTCCCGGCGCGCACCGCTTCTATTGGGATTTGCACTACGCGGGAATGACGGGAGCGCGACGCAGGCGTGGGGGAAACGGGCCGCTTGCACCGCCCGGACACTATCTCGTGCGTTTAACGGCGGGCGGGCGCACGTACACGCAGGCGCTGCAATTGCGGCGCGACCCGACCTACCCCGCGACGGATGCGGATCTGCGCGCGCAGTTCGCCTTGACGGTAGCGATCGAAAACGAGGCGGCGCGCGTGAGAACGGCCGCAACGCGCGTTGCGGCGCTGCTGAAATCGCGTCCCTCGCTGCAGGCGCTTGCGGGAACCGCTCCCGTCAGTTCGCCCGACGATTCCGTCGGAACGCCGGCGCAAGACTTCGGCAGCCTGCGTTTCATCGCCGACGCCCTCGCGAATTTAGAGGGAGCGGTTCAAAGCGGCGACGCCCGTCCGACTGCCGACATGTATGCCGCGTTCGCCCGTTTGCGGGTGAAAGCTGCGCGAGCCTTCGCGCAGGTTAACGGATCGAAGTAACGCCGTCGTACCAGCGTGAAAGCACGGCCTTGAAATCGACTCTCGAAGCCGGATTCAAATACACCATGTGTCCCGAGGGGAAAAAACCGTACGTGATATTGCGCTGCAGTTGCGGCGCGATGTCCATGTGTTCGAACGTATAATACGCGGCGTAGTACGGCGTGGCGAAATCGTAGTAACCGCCCGCCAGAAAAACGCGGAGGTTTGGATTCTGCGACATCGCGGAAGCCAGATCCGGAACCACGTTGAGCGGCGGCGGCTGCCCGTTGTGATGCATATCCCAGCGCGCGCCTAAAACGGGACCGTACGCCGTGGGGCGGTACTCGGAGTTCGTGCTGTAGTGCAGGCGGCCGCGCACGTAGCCGTTCCAGGATGAAACGACGGCACTGTTCATGCCAACGTCCGAGGCATCGATGCCGGTGTTGTCGCCGATCTGATCTTGATCGTAGAGCGAATAGCGGCCGTCGTAACGCCCGACGACGCGATCTTCGCTGCGCAAGAGTTCTTTTTGGAAATCGTAATACGGAACGCGCATCTTCGCGTCGCGCAAATACGTCTCGGAAAGACCCGTGAAGCGGTGCAGCTGCGCGATGGTGCGATCGCGCTCGTACGGCGTGAGCATGTCGCCCGCCGCTAAGGCATGCAGGTACTCGCCGGCTGCAAAGCGCTGGACCTGATTGAGGAACGCATGGAGATCCGCCGGACGGTTCGCAACGCGGTGGTGATACCACGCGACTGCGGCCTCGGTCGGAAGATAGAGCGCGTACGCCCAATCGCCGCCGCCGATCGGCTCGAACCCGTCAAGGCCCGTGAGACCGAAATTCAGCACGGCCGAAAGAAAGACAACGCCGTTGAATTGAATGTTCGATTCCTGCAGCATGTTCACGAGCACGGCGTCGCGCGTCGTGCCGTAGCTTTCGCCGAAGAGAAACTTCGGCGAATTCCACCGGTCGGACTGCGTGAGATAACGCTGGATAAACTGGGTGAACGCACGCCCGTCCTGATCGACGCCGATGAAGTCGGCCGGCTTGCCGTAGCCCAAAACGCGGCTGTACCCCGTGTTCGGCGCGTCGACGAACACTTCGTCGGTTTTATCGAGCAGCGATTCACGATTGTCGAGCAGCGTGTACGGTGCGGGCGGCGTTGCCTGGCCGTTCTTGAGTGCCACGCGGACCGGCCCGTACGAGGCCATGCGCAGCCAGATCGTCGAGCTGCCCGGCCCGCCGTTGTAGAAGAACGTGATCGGCCGGTGTTCCGCGCTCGCGCCGTCCTTCGTATAGGCGACGTAGAACATGCGGGCGGTGATCTGGTCGTTCGGGTTGCGCAGCGTAATCGTGCCGGCGCGCGCCGTGTACGGAATCGTTTGGCCGCCCGCGTGATTTACGCCATGGGAAATCCCGTCGGGTGGCGCGGGCGGGATATATATCGTTTGCGGCTTCGGCGCGGCGGCAAGAAGCGCGGCTGCGGCAACGAAGGCCAGGGCCCGTTCTAAACGTTTCATACGCATCCCTCAGCGTCTCGTCGCGCTGTCGTACCAGCGCGAAAGATCGCTTTTGAATTGACCCAGAGCCGATTCGTTCAGATATACCATATGTCCCGATTCATAGAAGCCGAAGCTGATGTTTTGCTGGAGCGGCGCCGCTATCTCGAGGTGACGCAGCGTGTACACCGTTGCAAAGAACGGCGTGGCGAAGTCGTAGTATCCGTTCGCGGAAAACACTTTCATCGCCGGGTTCTGAGACATGACTTCCGCCAAGTCGGGCGCGACGTTGGCCGGCGTATGGCGGTCGTGCACGAAGTCCCAGCCCTCTTGTCCGTGCGCATAAATAATATCGTAAATGTTCGCGCGGTACTGCAGCGGCGTTTCATACTTGAGATCGTCACGCAGATAGGCATTGATCGCCGTCGTGTACGGCGCATCGATCGACGAGTCGGTGGGGTCCCACGGCGGCCCTTCGTTCGAAGACGGGTGGAGCGCATACGTCGTATACCGCGAATCGAGCCGTCCGAAGACGACGTCTTGTCCGCGCAGCAGCTCGCGCTGGTAACGGTCGTACGGAATGCGCAGATTCGACTGGAGCACGTACGTCTGCGGAATGCCCAGATATGCCGCCAGCCGTCCCGCAATTGCATTGCGATCGCGCGCGCTCAAATGATTGCCCTGGTAGAGCGCATCCAGGTACGCGCCCATCGCAAAGCGTTCCACTTCGTCGAGGTACGCGCTCAAACTGGCCGGCTTGTTGCGCACTTTGTTGTGATACCACGCCGTCGCGGCTTCGGTTGGAAGGTAGAGCACGTACGGCCAGTCGCCGTTCGCGTTGGGCTCGCCGTTGCCGTAGTCCAGCCCGAAGTTCAGAATGGAAGAGAGCAGCACGATGCCGTTTAAGGCGATGCCGTGATCGAAAAGCCATTTCGAAAGCACACCGGAACGCGTCGTCCCATAACTTTCGCCGAACAAAAATTTTGGAGAGTTCCAGCGGTGAAACTGCGTGAGGTATCGCTGAATGAACTGTCCGAACGCTGCCGCGTCTTGATCGATGCCGAAAAATTCTTTTTCATGCCCGGCGGCAATGCGGCCGAAGCCGCTGTCGGGCATGTCGATGAACACCAAGTCGCTCTTGTCGAGCAGACTGTGCGGGTTATCCGCGATGCGGTACGGCGCCGGGCCGGTGGGCTGAGCGTTCGCCGCCTGTACGCGCACCGGGCCGAACGAGCCCATGCGCAGCCACATCGTCGAACTGCCCGGGCCTCCGTTATAAACGAACGTTACCGGGCGGCTTGCTCCCTCAACCGTATATGCCGTATAAAAGACACTTGCCGCGGGCTGATCGTGTGCGTTCGTAAGCGTTATCACGCCGGCGCGGGCGGAATAGGCATACGCCTTGCCGTCGATCGTCACGCTGTGCTGCGTTACCGCATCGCCGCTTGCGTTCGGAAGCGGCGCCTGCGGCGAAGGTGAGGGTGAAGGCGCCGTGCGAGACGCGGCGAGCAGTGACGCCAAGCACAGTAAAGAAAGCATTTTTCGAACGTCCATAACGCGATATTAGCGCTGGTTTAAAAAAGCTCCCGTCGCAGATCGTCGATTGCCTCCGAGATGGCATTGAGGTACGGCAGCATCGCGCTTTTGATGCGATCCAGACGAGCGTCGCCTTCGGGCGTAATGCGGTAGATGCGGCGCGAGCGTTTCTGCGGATTCTCCCAAACGGCCGACAAGAACCCGCGCTCTTCCAGGCGCCGGAGCAGCGGGTAAATCTTGTTCGTGTTGACGGCTATAAGGCCGCCGCACAGTGAGTCGATTCGCTGCATCAGTCCGTATCCGTGGTCGGGCTGCGCTTTCACTAAGTGCAGGATCAGTGCGGGAAAAACCGTCTTGCTCTTTATCGGTCCCTTGAGGACCTCGTCGACCGGGTGGTTCAAACCGCGGCTGCTGCCGGCGGCGCGTCGGCATACAGCGCGCCGATCTCGCGCGCGTACTTCGCTTCGACGACGCGGCGGCGTACTTTGAGCGTCGGAGAAAGATCGCCGTCCTCCACGCTGAGCTCGCGCGGCAGAATCGCAATCTTGCGCACTTGTTCGAACTTTGCGAAGTCCGCCGTGTACGCGCGCACTTCTCTCGTCATGAACTGCAGCACGTCGCTGCGCCGCGCGATTTGGGCGGCCGGAACGTCCTTTGCGATGCCGAGCTCGCCCCGAACCAGGTCCCAGTTGGGAGAAACGAGCGCCGCGGGATACGGCCGGGAATCACCCACCAGCATGACCTGATTCACGTAGACCGATCGTTTGATCGCCGCCTCGAGGCGTGCGGGCGAGATAAACTTTCCGCCGGAGGTTTTGAAAAGCTCCTTTTTGCGATCGGTGATGCGCAAGAATCCGTCCATATCGATCGCGCCGATATCGCCCGTGTGATACCAGCCGTCCCGAAGCACTTCATCGGTCGCCGCTTGGTTTTTGTAGTACCCGAGCATCACGTTCGGGCCGCGTGCGAGAATTTCACCATCGGGAGCAGTGCGTATTTCGACACCCGGTATGGGACGGCCGACGGTCCCGTAGCGGTTCCCGGCAAACGTATTTGCGGTAATGACGGGCGAACATTCGGTGGGCCCATAACCCTCGACAATGGGTATGCCGGCGCCCAGCATCGTCATCGCCGTGTCGAAATGCAGCGGCGCCGAACCGCTGGCAAAGAAGCGCAAGCGGTCGAGCCCGAGCAGTGGGCGCAGCTTCTTCAAAACCAGCGCGCGGGCGAGCAAGAACTGCACGCGCAGGAGCCTTGCGGGCGGTACGCCGCGCGTTTTCGCGCTCATGTAGTCGCGGCCGACGGCAAGCGCCCAGGGCACCAACTTCGCTTGCAAGCCGCCGTGCGCTTTTGCCTTCGCCGTGGTGCCGGCAATCATCCGCTCGAAGATGCGCGGGACCGCCGTCATGATGACCGGGCGGACGTCTTTTAAGTCGCCGAGCAGCTCGTCCACCCCGTGAGAGATGTAGTGCTCGGCGCGCGAAAAAAGGTAGCCGTAGATCACGCAGTGTTCGTAAATGTGCGAGAACGGCAGCACCGAAAGGGTGCGCGAACCTTTCGTGAGCGTGCTGAACGCCTGGCTGAACGTCGCCTCGACATCCCAGACCAAATTTGCGTGCGAGAGCATGACGCCCTTGGGTTCGCCGGTCGTGCCCGACGTATAGATTAAGACCGCCATCGCCTGGGCATCGATTTCGCGCTCGAACGTCCCCGGTTGTTCCGGATGCGCCGCACGCACGACGCGCCCGCGTGCCTCGAACGCTTGCAGCGAACGCTCACGCGCGCAGGCAAACACGACGATGGGCGGCAAGGGAATTCCCAGATCGCGCAGGCGCTGCGCCGCTGCCGCCGTATCGACGAAGATCAGTTTTGCCTGCGAGTTCTGCAGTATAAACGCAACTTGATCCGGAGCCTGCGTCGGAAACACCGGAACCACCACGCAGTTTGCAAACAGCGTTGCAAAATCGGCGGCGATCCAGTCGACGCTGTCGGCAGCAATGAGCGCAACGCGCTCGCCGGCAGCCAAGCCCGCATCCCGGATCGCGCACGCGAGCGATTCGACACGCTCGAGCAGCTGCGCGCTGGACACCGTCCTCCACCCCTGGCCCGAGCGTTCGGCCAGTACGGTTTCGCGCGGCTCTTTTAAGGAGTCACGGATAAGTCGGGGAAGGGTCTGCACGCACGACCCTTTCGCTTCGCGCTATGGGCCATCATGCAGCGTCAGATACGGGCTAAGCGCATCCAAGCGCCGCTGCGTCATGCCTGCGACGTCGAGCAGCTCGTCCGTCGATTGAAAATCACCGTTCACGTGACGGAACGCAACGATGCGCTCGGCTAGCGCCGGGCCGATGCCGGGCAGCAATTCGAGCGTGCGCGCATCGGCGCTGTTCACGTTCAGAGCGGCCGGCGCAGGCTGCGCGGTTCGCTTGGTGCTGCGCGAGGAGCGCCGGGCAAGCGGACGCGGCGTCCGCTCGTCAACGCGCAGCACCCGCACCTCGTCGCCGTCTGCCAAGCGCTGCGCGAGATTGATCGCCGCGCGATCCGCTTCAGGAGCGAAACCGCCCGCTTTACGAAGCGCGTCATCGGCCCGCGCACCGGAAGATACATGGTAGAGACCCGCATTTCTCACGGCACCCGCCACATAAACGACGATATCGCCGCTCCACACCGTGCGGCGGCGTGCCCGGGCGGACCGCGGCGCAAGTGCCGGCGCGCGTGAGGTTATCGTGACGCCGGCAGATTTACCGGCCGGGTGCCACGCCGCGAGCGCGATCGCCGCGGCTGCGGCAGCTGCTATCCACGCAAATTTCATTGCACCGCTCGTTCACGCGTAAGCGCCATGCGGAAAGGGCCTGCGCTCAAAAACAGGTATAACCCAGAAACCCTATGGCGGACACGTACGATTTTCGCGCTGCGGAACGGAAATGGCAGACGCGCTGGCAGCAGGACGCAATCTTTTGCGCGCTTGACGACGACGCGCGCGAAAAGTATTACGTGCTCGAAATGCTGCCCTATCCCTCGGGCGATCTGCATGTCGGCCATGCGAAAAATTACACGCTGGGCGACGCCGTCGCGCGCATGATGCGAATGCTCGGCTACAACGTGCTTCACCCTATGGGCTGGGACGCGTTCGGTCTGCCGGCGGAAAACGCGGCAATCCAGCGAGGCGCCGATCCGAACGTCTGGACGCGCGAAAATATCGCGAACATGGAGCGTCAGGTGCGGCTGATGGGGACCGGCTACGACTGGTCGCGCGAGATTGCAACCTGCGAACCGGAATACTACCGCTGGAATCAGTGGCTCTTTCTGCGGCTCTACGAGCAGGGTTTGGCGTACAAGCGCGAGGCTCCGGTGAATTGGTGCCCCAACGATCAAACCGTGCTCGCCAACGAGCAGGTGATCGACGGGCGCTGCTGGCGCTGCGACCACGCGGTGGAACGCCGCAATCTTTCACAATGGTTCTTGAAAATCACCGCCTATGCCGAGCGGCTGCTCAACGATCTCGAAAAACTCAAGGACTGGCCGGAACGCACAAAGACGATGCAGCGCAACTGGATCGGGCGCAGCGAGGGAACACAATTCTCGTTCGCGCTTGAAAACAGTGAAGAGCGCATCGCCGTGTTCACCACGCGCATCGACACGGTTTACGGCGTGACGTATCTGGCGGTCGCGCCGGAGCACCCTCTGGTCGCGCGCATCGTAACAAATAAACACCAACCGGCGGTTACGGCGTTTGCGGAAAGCTTGCGTTCCAAGTCCGAACTCGAACGCACCAGCCTGATGGAAAAACAAGGCGTATTCACGGGCGCGTTTGCAATCAACCCGCTCTCTCACGAGCGCGTGCCGGTATGGGTGACGAACTACGTGCTGGCCGGATACGGGACGGGCGCCGTCATGGGCGTTCCCGCCCACGACGAACGCGATTTTGATTTTGCGCGCAAGCACGGTTTGCCCGTCGCGCAAGTGATCTCGCCCTCTGGCGAACCGGTTACGGCACCGCTCAAAGAAGCATATCTCGACGATGGACGCCTCGTTGCAAGCGGCGACTTCAGCGGCATGTCCAGCGCGCGCGCGCGAACCGCCATCACGGCACGCTTAGCATCGGAGGGCACGGGCGAAGCCCAAGTGAATTACCGCATCCGCGATTGGCTGGTCTCGCGCCAACGGTATTGGGGTACGCCGATTCCTATCGTGTATTGCGATGCGTGCGGCCAGGTTGCGGTTCCGGACGATCAGCTTCCGGTCATGCTGCCGCAGAACGTGCCTATCACAGGCGAGGGATCGCCCCTGGCGCGCGACGCCGCGTTCATGAACGTGCCGTGCCCGGCTTGCGGCAAGGACGCGCGCCGCGAAAGCGACACGATGGACACGTTTTTCGAATCGTCGTGGTATTATCTGCGCTACCTCGATCCGAAGCTCGAAACGGCGCCGTGGAATCCGCAAAGCGCGCAACGCTGGATGAACGTGGATCAATACATCGGCGGGTCGGAACACGCCGTGCTGCATTTGCTGTATTCGCGCTTCTTCTACAAGTTTTTCCACGACGAAGGCTGGACCGGAACCGGTGACGAGCCGTTCAGTCGCCTGTTTCACCAAGGCATGGTGCTGTATAACGGCGAGAAAATGAGCAAGTCGCGCGGCAACGTCGTCGGCATCGATCAGACGGCGCAAACGAATGGCGTGGACGCGATGCGTCTGTTTCTGCTTTATGTCACGCCGCCCGAGGATACGAGCGACTGGACCGACGAGGGCATCAGCGGGCGCGTACGCTTCATCGCGCGCGTGTGGCGCGCATGCGAACCGCATCTCGAGCGGGCAGGATCGCAAGATGTGCGAACGCTCCCCGTTGCCGGAACTGCAGCTGAGAAGGCGCTGCTGCGCGCCGTGCACATCGCGGCCAAATCGGCGGTCGACGAAACGCGTTCGCGGCGGTTCCATTACAACGCCACGATAGCAAAGTTCGACGAGCTGCTCAACGCGCTGACGGGACTTACCGCCCAGGGCGCCGCGCCGGCCGTGCTTTACGCCATTCATGCATTGCCTCTGCTGCTCGCGCCGTTCGCACCGCATATCGCCGAGGAGCTATGGGAGCGCATGGGTCATGCGTCCTCCGTCCACCTCGAGCCGTTTCTCGAACCGGACGAGGCCGCATTAAGCGTCGACGAGATCACGCTCGTCGTGCAGGTGAACGGCAAGGTCCGCGCGCGTTTGGCTGCCTCGCCCGGCATCGCCGAGGACGCAGCCTTCGAGCGGGCGATGCAAGAACCGGGCGTGCTCGCGCACCTTGACGGCAAGCAGGTCCGCAAGCGCATCTTCGTTCCGGACAAGCTGCTCAACATCGTGGCCGGCTAATGCAGGAGCTGCAGGCGCGCTGCGTGATCGCCGGCGGCGGCCCGGCGGGAATGATGGCCGGTTTGCTGCTTGCGCGCGCCGGCGTCGACGTCATCGTGCTGGAAAAGCACGCCGACTTTTTCCGCGATTTCCGCGGCGACACGATCCATCCGTCCACGCTGCAGATGCTTCACGAGATCGGACTGCTGCGGGCGTTTCTCGAGCGGCCGCACGACGAGCTGCAGCAGCTTTCCGGACAAGTCGGCACCGACATCATAACGTTAGCCGATTTTACCGCGTTGCCGACGGTGTGCAAATTCATCGCATTGATGCCGCAATGGGACTTCCTGAATTTTCTGCGCGAGCAGGCGCAGCGGTTTCCCACCTTCCGTCTGCTCATGAGCACGCAATGTTCCGATCTGCTCATTGAAAACGGGTTTGTGCGAGGCGTGCGCTCGACGGGCCCGCAAGGCGATACGATCATCCGCGCGGCACTCGTGCTGGCGGCGGACGGCCGGCACTCCGCCGTGCGAAAACGTGCCTGCCTGCCGCTCAAAACCTACGGCGCACCGATGGACGTGCTATGGATGCGCATCGCAAAAGAAGCATCGGACACGGTGCGGACGCTGGGCTTCGTCGGCACCGGTCACATGCTCGTGCTGATCGATCGTCATACGTATTGGCAAGCGGGCTTCGTCATCGCGAAAGGCACGTACGAGCGCATGCGTGCGCAGGCCGTAACGAGCTTGCATCAAGCCATCACGGCGCTCGCGCCGTTTTTAGCCGGACGCATGCAGGCGATCGCATCGTGGAACGACATCAGTTTCCTCGAGGTTCGCGTCGACCGGCTCAAGCGCTGGTACCGGCCGGGACTGCTATGCATCGGCGATGCGGCGCATGCGATGTCTCCGATCGGCGGGGTCGGCATCAACCTCGCGATTCAAGATGCGGTGGCGGCAGCGAACCTGCTGTGGCGCCCGTTGTCGGATGCCACGCTCAATGAGCGGGATCTGCATGCGGTTCAGCGGCGGCGGATGTTCCCGACTCGTGCGACGCAAACGATGCAGGTGATCGTCCAAACTGTCGTCGTGCGCGCGATCTTGGGATCGGTACGCGTTTCGCATGCGCCGCTTGTGTTGCGCATCGTCACATCTTCGCGGGCCTGGCGGCGCTTCATGGGGCGGCTTGTCGGGCTTGGGTTTCGTCCCGAACGCATTCGATCACCGATTCGGACGCCGCAGTCCGAAGGACCCGCCGCATCCGCAACCCGCAGCGTGTAAACAGTTGCACGAACTCTTCTCGCGTGCGCTCTTTGCCGGTAAGCATCGCCATCATCTCCAAGTCGGTGATGCGATCTTGGCTCCAGCGGTTATTCGGCGGCGGCGCGATGAGTTCGTACACCAGCAAACGCGAGTCGAGCGTCATCGCCGCGCGCACATTGGCGAGAATTCTCGTGCACGCTGCGTCATCCCAGTCGTGCAGGACATGGCTTAAAATATAACAGTCCGCCGGCGGAGGCACATCGGTAAACATGTCGCCGGCGATGAAGGCGACCGCTTCGCCCCCGCGGTTCGCTCGTGCGACGACGCCGGGCATTTCAAAAACAGTGCAGCGGACATGCGGGAAGCGCCACGCTACCGCGCGCAGCAGCAATCCGTTCCCGCCGCCCACATCCACGGCACTGCGGACATGCGCAAAGTCGTACGCCTGCGCGAAAGGCCGTGCATATAGCGGATTGAGCGCATCCATCGCGCCGTCGAAAACGCGGCCGGCGTCCGGGTCGGCGCTCAAAAACGCAAAAAGTTCCTGGCCCGCCGCGATGTCAAATCCGGAGCGGCCTGCGCGTACGCCTTGCGCGAGATGCGCGTACGCTCCGACGTGCCACGGCGCGTTTGCGTAGAGAATCATCGGCGCCACGGAATCCGGCCCTGTAAGCGCTTTGCCCACGTGCCCGAGCGCGTAGCGCGAGCCGCCGCAGTAGCGCACCACATCGTACGCCGCGAGCGAGCGCAGCAAGCGCGCGAGAAACGCCTCATTGCCGAAATGCCGCTGCGCCAAATCCGCCGGCGTTCGCGGGCCATGCGCGAGCGCATCCGGCAAGCCAAGTTCGCAGAACGCGCAGATACTTTGTGCGACCCACGACATCGTGCCTAAATCAATCGCTGCGAAGCTGCGCGGCATAAGGCGCCGGCGCAACTTCGCGAGCATATCGGAACACCCGGTGAAGAGCGGCACGACCCATGACGCGGCCAGCATGTTACGACGAAGGCGGCGCTTGTTTGAAGTATTCGTATGTCTCGCGCATGCCGTCCATTAAACCGGTGACCGGCCGCCAGCCCAGTTCCGCTTCGGCAAGCGCAGGATCGAACTGCGCATCACGGGCGTCGCCCGGGCGTTTTGGCGCATGCGTAACGGGCGCTTCGAAGCCGCTGATATCGCAGAGCGCCCGATAGATTTCGTTCACGCTCGTCCGTTTGTTCGTTCCGATGCAGTAGCATCCGCCGGGGCCCTTCTCCAACGATAAAACGTTAGCGCGGGCGACGTCTTTTACGTAGACGTAGTCGCGCGTCTGTTCGCCGTCGGAATCGATGCGCACGCCTTGCCGTGCGAGAAACTTCCCGATAAAAATTGCGATAACGCCCGCTTCGCCGTTTGGATCCTGACGAGGACCGTAAACGTTTCCGTAACGCAACGCCGTGTAGTCCAAACCGTGCTCGGCTTTGTAAAAGCGCAGATAGTGTTCGGAAACCATTTTTGTAATGCCGTACGGCGATTCCGGCCGCTGCGGCGTCTGCTCGTTCATCGGCAGCCCGTCCGGCGTGCCGAACGTTGCGCCGCTTGAAGCGAAGATCACCTTCTCGACACCGCCGCGCACGCTGTTATCGAGCACGTTGATGAGGCCCATGACGTTCACATCGGCGTCGTAGCGCGGGTCGCGCGAGCTGATGGCAACGCTGTGCTGTGCGGCGTGGTGGCTGACGAACTCCGGCTTGAAGTCTTGAAAGATGCGTGTCACATCTGCGTCGCGCACGTCCATATGAACAAAAAGCGCGCGTTCGGGAATATTTTGCCGGCGGCCCCCGCCGTGTTCCCACAGCGAGTCCAGGACAAGCACTTCATGCCCCTGCGCCAGATACGCATCGACGACGTGCGACCCGATGAAGCCGGCTCCGCCGGTGACCAAAATGCGCAAAGGCTCTCCTTTAAGTCTTCCGGTTGCTGCAGCGCGCGTTCGTCGCGAGCTGAATGGCGATGGGACGCTCGCCGCTGCTTGCCGTGGGTGCCGCAGCCGCAGCAGGCGCCGCGCTTGCGGCGCCGCTCGACCCCGTACTGCGTTTATTGCTTGCACCGGCCGCAGTTCTTTGTGCCGCACGCTTTCGGCTGCCCGCCGCACTCGCCCTGGTCGCCGGCTTTATTGCGTGCGTTGCGCACAGCGGTGCATCGGGTCAGTTCCCGGTTCGCGAGCATACCTCGCGCATTGCGTGCACCATGATCGAGATGCACGTATGTCTTGCGGACGACGGGCTCGCCTACGGCGTTTCGTCGTTCGAAGGCCTGCCGCCGCTTGCGGCCCGGGCGCTGTTTCGCGCGCGCATCGAGCCGTTCGATACGGCGCGTAACCCGGGCGAGCCCGACTACGCTTCGATCGAGCGCGATCGCGGCGTGAGCGCGCAGCTGACAAGCGCGCACGTTCTGCGGTTGCTTCCTGATGGTCCCATGAATCTGCCGGTTGGAATCGCGCACGCGCATGCGTGGGCGCTTGGTCAGTTGCGCGCTTATCTGGACGAGCCGTATGCGTCCATACTTGCCGGCGAACTGTGGGGCGAACGCGCCGCACTCGCTCCGGATCTGCGAGCGGAGTTCCAAGAAACAGGAACGGTTCATATCCTCGTGACGGCCGGGCTGCATTTAGGCGTCGTCGCCATGCTTGCACTTGGTTTGCTGCGCGCATTGCGCTTGCCGCGAACGTTCGCGGCAGCTGCCGCTGCGTGCGCCGTCTGGTCGTACGCGCTCTTTAGCGGCCTCCATCTGCCCAGCGAACGCGCTGCGGCAATGATCACGTTCGGCTTGGCCGCCTATGCGTTTGGGGCTGCGTGCGCATCGTGGAATGCGTATGGGGCCGCCCTTACTTTCGTGGCGCTCGTGCGCCCCCAAAGCCTCACGAGCGCCTCGTTTGCGTTGTCGTTCTCCTGCGCCGGCGGCATCCTGCTGCTCGCGCCGGGAATCGAACGTGCGCTCGAAGCGTTTGAACAGCCCGCCCGCGTAAGGGAGGCGCTTACGCTGACCCTTGCAACGCAAATCGCAACCTGGCCGCTTACGGCCGCGACATTTTTGCTCTTCGCGCCGTATGCCGCCCTCGCAAATCTTTTGTGCGTGCCGGTAGTGGGAGTAACGATGATCCTCGCGGGGCTGCAGTTCGCATGCGCCGCCTTTCCGTTCGCGGCGCAGATCGTCGCTACGGTAAACACCTGGCTCATGCAGTGGATCGTGTCCGCCATCGGAACGATCGCCGCCCTTCCGCACGCCGCACTCGCGTTAACGCCGCCCTCCCTTTCTGCGGTGGCCGCGTACGATGCCGCACTCGCGTTCGCCGTATACGCCTGGAAACGTAAGGGACGCACCGTGGGGCTTTGCGCGGTGCTGCTTGCGGCGCTTTGGATATGCACGCCGCCGGAACGCACGGATCACTTGCTGCACGTTGATGTTCTGGACGTTGGCCAAGCGGATGCAATCGTTATCCGCACGCCGCTGGGGCATACGATCTTGGTCGACGCGGGCGGCCGTCTGGAGCGGGGCGCACCGGCAAACGAATCTGCCGCAGAACAGGTGGGCGAACGCGTCGTGGTTCCGTTTCTGCGGCGTTCCGGCGTGCGCAGGATCGACGCGCTCATTCTTTCACATCCGCACGGTGACCATGCAGGCGGCGTCGCGCCGGTGCTTCGCAGCTACGGCGGTGCCGGATCGTTCGCCGACGGCGGACAAAAGTACGGCGGATTCGCGTACAACGACGGCTTGAACGTCGCCCGCGCCGAAAACATACCCGTGGTTACGCCGCGCGCAGGAGACGTGTGGCACTTAGACGACGGCGTTACACTTACGTTCATCGGACCGTCGCTCCCGTTTATTATCAGCAATAACGCGATCAACGACAACTCGGTCGCGTTTGTGCTGCAGTACAAGCGTTTTCGCATGGTGTTTACGGGCGATGCGGGCGTCGCCGCGGAGCAGCGGTTCTTAAACGAAGGAATCGATTTACACGCGGACGTGCTCAAGGTCGGCCACCATGGGTCCGCATACAGCAGTTCACCGGCGTTCATTGCAGCTGTGGATCCCACGTACGCGATAATATCCGTGGGTCGCCACAACATGTTCGGCCATCCTGCGCCCTCGACGATCGAAACCTTGCAGCGCTTCGGCGCGCGCGTGTACCGCACGGATGAACAAGGAGCGATCCAAGTCGTAAGCGATGGAGCTTCCGCTCCATCGCTTCGAACAATGCTGCCGTGACGCTATCGACCGACTACGCTACCTCATAGCGCTTGTCGGGTTCAAAACCATAGTCAGCGAGAAGCATGGCAGTGTTTCGTCTTGAGCGGCAGAAGCCAGCGGCTGCGCCTCCCGGACGGGAAATCAGTCAAAGCGGCGAAGAAAACGCCATCCGGGTTCAAATCCTCGATGCCGCCAACGGTTGAATCCTCGCTGCCGTTTCCACGCCCTGGAGGCCGCATAATGAATAGAGCACTCAAAGTACTATCGCTCTTAAGCGACAGCCAACACGACGACGTGCTCGATCCGCGGATCGCTCGATTTCACGGATTCTGTTCGGGCCGCCGATGTGAACTCCAGAAGTTAAAGCGACTGAACAGCAGTCGTTGCGATGCTACAGGAGTGGTGCGACTGATGGCGACCTAGTCCGCTGGAGACGACCAGCACCCGGTCCCTCGCGGCGTCGCAGGATTACGAAGGCGAACTAGTGTGCAAACCGCGATATTGTCACTGAACTGAGATTGCAGCGGCGAGATGGAAAACCACAGGTCGTGATCAGACTATAACTGGCAGCGGCGGAATAAGCGGTTGGCTCGCTTGAAGAACAACAATGTCACCGAAATGCAACCATGTAGAATCGCGGCCAGCGACCGCTTTCGATGTGGGGCCCGCCCGAGTACGTGGAACAAGAGACGCCTGGACTGCGAATCCACGGCGTCTCTTTCTGAGCGGTGCTTCAGCCAACTTTCGCGATCATGTTAAGGTCTTTACGTAGGTAGCTGCGAAAACCCCGGCAACACCCGCTGATGGCCCTCGACGCATCCGTCAAACGCCAAGACTGTTGAGGACGCGAGATCGACGCGATAGTACTCACCTCCAGCACACCCTAGCGTTCGCTGACCCTGCGTGTCATACTTGGGAGCATTATCGCTTAGCATCACGAGGATATAGCGCGGCGCGTAGTCTTCCATGATCACTCCAGTGGACGCAGATTTCATATTCGCCGATCCCAGTGGCCATGGGTGCACGTTTCTATACGCCTCGACAAGTTCGAACGCAGCCAAATATCGCGCAGGCAGCTCGTTCTTGTGACCCAGCAATGTTTGATTTTCCGGATCCGTCAGGCACGCAGCGGAATTCGGCAATACAACGGGGCCGTGGGCGACGGACGCGTGAGCGTCGACTTTTGCGGTTACACCTTGAGGGGACGACGAGACTCTGGCGACCGCATCGGATCTCATAAGTTCCGATTCCGCGATCCCCGTTGATTTAAGTGAGTCGGCGGCGGCCGCGATAACAGCCGCGCCAGCGCATAAGCGTCCCGATACGAGCGAGGGGTTGAATGAGCTAGCCGTTGCCACCGCCGGCGAAAGAGCGGTGCAGATCATCAGTGCGTATACTGCAACTCTTACGTTGAGATTGGTAAACATCAGCATCCTCCGGCTCCAATCGTGTTCATGAGCGTCTCTTTTTTCGTTGTGGGGTCCCATTTATACCAGCGAGGTTGCGCATCGTTTGGATTGTTATCGCCCGACAAAGTATCGTCAACGCCAACATATACTGGTTGCGTCGTCGAATAAGCCTGCCGGCATCAAAAGCAAAGAGCAAGGCGGGTCAAAATTAAACCGACGATCCGCTAGGAAAGTGGGTCAGTTTTGGCCCGGCGTTAACATCATCTCAGATTCGCAGATATGCTACGCTTTCGAACCTCGGCGTAGAACGTTGATAAATGCTCGCGGTCACGTTCCATAATTTGATCGAAGTGCGTTGGCTCAGAAACCAGCCGTGGGTATCCCAGTACCGCCAAACGGTGATTGTCGGTTGGGTCGGTACGAAAAAGCCAATGGGGCGGGATCGCGGGATCCGACACCTCGAAGAGCCACGCGGGAAACGGAGACGGTAAATCAAAGTCGTCCTTTAATAGATAAAGAATTTCACCGTTTGATACGAGAATTCCAAACACGTCGTACGTTTTAAAAATAGAAACAGTATAGTCTGAGATTTGGATATGGTTGAGAGGAGGCTTGTTCGTTAGGCAAGTGACACGCACGCTATCGTTTTCCTTATTTGATCTTAAAGTCGTCAAGAGCGCCAGTTAGGGTGTTCCTCACCCAATGTACTTCAATGCCGTTGATGTTGCGCGCCATTTTTACCCATCCTTTATCTGACGTGTGGCCGTGAGT
>JBHEMM010000021.1:34694-42557 GCA_046262595.1 Vulcanimicrobiaceae bacterium | reverse complement strand
ACGCAATTTTTTCTCTTACGCGCCGATAGAATTGATACGTAGGGAAGTTTCATGGAGGAAACAGACCTTCCAAATGGATGTGCTAGGGAGCACGGGACAGGTTGAGCTAAACCTTTTCCGGACTCAAAAAGACGAGGAACGCAATGTACGCGCGTTGGCCAGCGGCCTTCGCGTTGTTTCCGCTTCCGACGATCCTAGCGGCCTTGAAATCGCAAACACGATACAGGCCCGCGTGAGCGGACTGCAGCAAGGCGCACAAAACGTCCAAGCCGCAAGCAACTTGCTCAATGCCGCCGACGCCACCCTAGCAGGCGTCGAAGGCATTCTCACGCGCATCCATACGCTGATCGCGCAAGCTGCAAGCGATCTTAACTCCTCGGGCCAACTTCAAGCCATTCAGTCGGAGATAGACACGCTGCTTTTGGAAATCAACAAGATTTCCGGCGCGGCAAAATTCAACAACATCAAGCTCTTCGACGGATCGCTGGCAACGTTTTCGTCGGCGTACAACACGACGGCGCGCGTCGTTCAAGTCAAACCGTTCGACTCGAACAGCACAGGAACGAACGTTTACGACGCAACGGGCAGCGGCTCCCCGAACGCCGGACCGCTCATCTACAACGCCTTTTATCAGCAGAGCGGCTTCGTTTCCGGCTTGACCGAGTTTCAGGTCCTTTCGTATAGTACGAATCCGGTGGACCCCGTGGTCGGGCCGCTCGGCATGCCCGGCGATTACGTGAAGATTACGCAATACAGTTCCGATCCGAATTTCGGCGGAACGAACGGCGCAACGGAACAGATATCGACGGGAGCGCTCGCGACCGGAACGGGCGTAAATCAGGGCGCAGGCCCGGGCAACCCGCTGTACATCAACAATGCAAGCGGCGCGCTTTCCATGCTGCGTTTCGAACTTGCGAATCTCTCGGCGCAAGACGCCGGCGTCACCATGGCTTTTGAAACGTTCGACCCTTCGAGCGCCTCGACTCCGACCGGGCAAGCCTTGCAGGTCAATTCAAATGGAACCGAAGGCGGTATCATTCAGATCAGCTTGCCGAGCGTTTCCACGAGCGCCTTAGGTATCTCTTCGATAAGCATTCTGCAGCCGACGGCCGTCGATTACGAAAACAACGTCACCGGTACGACGAGTAATGCCGCCGCGGCCGCCGACGCCGAGGCGCGCGTATCAAATGCCATCGATGCGATCAGCCAAGTGCGCGCCACGGTCGGCGCGCAGAACGTTTCCTTGCAGGAAGACGCGAACAACGCATCGCTTGAAACCGTCAATCAGCTCGCAAGCGAATCGGCGATTCGCGACACGAACGTCGCGCAGGCCTCGAGCGACTTTATCAAAGATCAAGTTCTGACCAACATCGACATCAGCGTCACCTCGCAGATGCAAGTCGACGCTCAGCTCGTCGCACAGCTGGTCTCGCGCGCGGCAACGCTGCCGAATCTCAATCAGAGCTCGGCGTTGGGTTAAGCCGCGCTCGCATCGGTCCGGCATGCCGCCGGCCCTAAAGCGATGATTCGCGCAGCGATTGCCGTTGCCGCAAGGAATACTTGCTTGCCCTGGGCATGAGCCTCGCCCGCCGCAGGAAACCTTACCGTTTTTCGCGTCCCTACGGAGGCGGTTGACGGGGGCGCCTATACTAAGAATAAGGATACCTCGCTAGGTGAGGCGTCCACGCGATACACAAGCCGCTGCCCAGAAACGTCGAGAGACGCCAACCGGGTAGACCAGACTGCGCCGAGACAAGGCGGTGTCTAATGCGGCTAAGCGGCCTTGCCGGGACGCTTTACGATGCGTGGTGCCAAAGCAGTTGCGACTGGGGTATGACCGCACGAGGCTGTCCTGCAACTTTAGGCCAGTCTTTTTTCTTTTGCCGGCATTACGCAAATGGGGCGCGCAGGCAAGGCTCAACGCACCATGGCGGCGCCCTTGGGGAGTCGCAACAGAACGCAGCATCACGCGCCGTACCAGGGGCGCCCACCGCAGGCGGGGGGCGCGCAGGCAAGGCTCAACGCACCACGGCGGCGCCCTCGGGGAGTCGGAAAACAGAACGCAGCATCACGCGCCGTACCGGGTGGAGCCCCACCGCAGGTGGGGGGCGCGCAGGCAAGGCTCAACGCACCATGGCGGCGCCCTCGGGGAGTCGGAAAACAGAATGCAGCATCACGCGCCGTACCGGGTGGGGGCCCCACCGCAGGTGGGGGGCGCGCAGGCAAGGCCGTAGCGCCTTTAGATCGGAGGTGAAAAAAATGCCCTTCCAAGACGGATTCATCTCCGAACTCGTCGGCCGCCGCGCGACCGTAAACGATCTGCCGATCGGCAGAGTCACCGACTTTCTGGTTAACAATCCGGACGAAGTCTTCCCCGCGGTCGATGGGCTGGTGATCAAGACTGCGCAAGGCCCACGCTTCGCACCGATGGACACCGTGGCGGATGTCGATTTCAGCGGCGCAGTGGCGTTGACCGCCGCGCCAAAGCTTGCCGCGCCGCTCGACGAGGATGCGCTGTATCTCATCAACGATCTGCTGGACAAACAGATCGTGGACGTGGACGGGCGTAAAGTCGTGCGCATCAACGACATCGAGCTCGCGAACACGGGCGGAAAGCTGCGCGTGGTTGCCGCCGACGTGGGCGTAAGCGGCCTGCTGCGGCGTCTGGGCCTCAAGCAGTTCGGAAAGCGTTTCACACCATGGATCTACCGGAGCGTGCCGCGATCGATGATCGCCTGGAACTCCGTCGCGCCGATTCGTGAGAATACACCCGCGCAAGTGACGCTCTCGGTCAAAGAAAGCAAACTTGCGCGTCTGCATCCGAGCGAGCTGGCCGAGATCATCAGCGATCTCTCTGCACGCGAAGCCGCCGCCGTCATTCACTCGCTCGACGATGAAACGGCCGCCGATGCACTCGAACACCTCGATGCGGATACGCAGCGCACGATCATCGGCGACATCGGCACGGAGCGCGCCGCCGACATCATCGAGGAGATGGATTCCGATGACGCGGCCGATCTGCTCGCAGAACTCTCTGACGAAGAGCAGTTCGAACTGCTTGCGGAGATGAACGAATATACGGCCGGCGAGCTGCGCGAACTGGTCAAGTACGAAGATGACACCGCCGGCGGACTCATGACGACGGATTACACGTGGATCTATCCGCATCGCAGCGCAGAGCAAACGATCCGCAAGATCCGCGAGATCGCGCCGGAATCCGAGTTCATTTACTATTTGTACGTCGTTGACAAGCAAGACCGGCTGTTGGGCGTCCTCACGCTGCGCGCGCTGCTGCTCGCGGACCCCGCCGCACCGATCGAACGCATCATGCAGAGTGAGATCATCACCGTCACGCCGGGCGATGATTCGCGCTCGGTTGCCGCCGCAATCGCACGTTACGATCTGCTCGCCGTCCCCGTAGTAAACGAAGCTGGCACGATGCTCGGCATCGTTACGGTGGACGATGCGATCGACGCCATCATGCCCGAGGATTGGGCGAAGAAACTTCCGCGGTTCACCGGGCGCAGCCGCGTTCGCCGGCAAACCGCGCCATGAAGCGCCGATCGCTTTGGCGCTCGATCGTTCTGCTGTTCGGCGTGTTGGGGCCGGGCTTTATCGCCGCCTCCGCAGGCAACGACGTCGGCGGCATTGCGACGTACTCGCAAGCCGGCGCGTTGTTCGGGTACCGCGTGCTGTGGGTGCTGCTTCCGCTCGCCGTCTCGTTGATCGTCGTACAAGAAATGGCCACACGCATGGGCGTCGTAACCGGCAAAGGCTTGGCAGCGCTCATTCGCGAGAACTTCGGCGTGCGCATCTCGTTCTTCGCGATGGCGGCGCTGTTCGTCATCAACACCGGCATCACGGCAACCGAGTTCGTCGGCATTGCTGCGGGCTCGGAGATGATCTTTCACATCTCGCGCTTTATCGCTGTGCCGCTCGCGCTGATAGCCGTCTTCACGTTCATTCTGGGCATGAACAACAAGGTGGTCGAGCGCACTTTCGTCGTGTTTTCGCTGCTCTACGTGAGCTATATCGTTTCGGCGTTACTGGCCCATCCCGACTGGCACGCGGTGGCAGCTGCAACCATGGCGCCGGACCTGCACTTCAACGATAGCGCATATCTGGTAATGATCGTCGGCTTGATCGGCACCACGATCTCGCCGTACATGCAATTCTTTCTGCAATCTCAAGTGGTCGAAAAAGGCACCGGCGAGGAAGACCTGGGGTTGGCACGCGCCGACGTCGTGAATGGATCGATCCTGGCGATTGCACTGGCTGGATTTATGATTATCGCCAACGCCGCAACGATTTATTTGGCCAACGAACACGGAGCGCACTTGGTGCCGCAGCAAGCGGCGGACTTCGCGCGGGCACTCTACCCGCTCGCCGGCGAGTTTGCCGGCGTCGTGTTCGCGCTGGGCATCCTGAACGCCGGACTCTTTACAGCAACGGTGCTGCCGCTCTCGACGAGCTACGTGATTTGCGAGGCGCTGGGCTTCGAAGCTGCGGTGGATCGGAAATTCAGGGAAGCGCCGGTCTTCTTCACTCTGTTCGCAGCCGGACTCCTCGCCGGTGCAGCCATTGTCCTGATTCCGGGCGTGCCTTATCTGAAATTCACGATCGACGCACAGGTGCTGCAAGGCATTCTCCTGCCACCGGAGCTCGTGCTCATGCTAATCATTATCAATAAGCGCAGCGTCATGGGCCGCCATACGAATTCGCGCACGTTCAACGTTCTGGCTTGGAGCACCGTCGCGGTGGTCGGTGGACTTTCGGTATTTTATGTGGCGCAGCAGATCATCTCTCACGGGAGCTGAACTGCCAGGTGTTGCGTCCCGCCCGTTTAGCGCGGTAGAGCGCTCGATCCGCCGATTCCAACAGTTCGGCCGCATCGACACCGTCGCCGGGGTAAAGGGCGACGCCGATGCTCGTGCTGACCGCCTGGACGTGTCCTTCGATCTCGACCGGATCGCGCAGCGCATTTACCAGTTTTTGAGCAAGATCGGCGGCATCCGCGGCGCCGTCCACAACGGGCTGCAAAATAACGAACTCGTCGCCGCCGAAACGCGCCAGCGTATCGCTCTCTCGTAACACACCCGTGAGCCGCTCCACGACGGCTTTAAGCAGACGGTCGCCTTGCGAATGACCAAAGCGATCGTTGACGTCTTTAAAATCGTCCAGGTCCAAGTACATGACGGCAAAACCGCGGCCGTAACGTTTGGCGGCGCCTATGGTCTGCCGCATGCGATCGTCGAACAGAACGCGGTTCGGCAAACCGGTGAGCGAATCGAAAAACGCGAGTTGCTCGATGCTCTCAGCGTAGCGCACGCGCTCGAGCGCAGCCGCGACGAACAAACCCATGAGATGCAGCAGGTCGCGGTCCAGTTCGGTCACGTCCTCGCGCGCCGCGCGGCCCGCAAAAACAAGCGCGCCGAAGGCAGCGTTGTTGACAATCAGTCTGGATGCAAAGTACGACCTCCACGGTGCGCTGCTGCGCGCGGGATCCGAGCGCCACGCGGGAGCATCGAGGTCCGCAACAAAAAGCGACTGCCGTTCTTCGGTCAAGTGACGTGAAAGCGATTTATCGAAGTCGAACACGGTGCCGGAGACAAGCCCCGCTCCTTGCCCCACCGCATTGAGAACGGCGAGCGTTTCGCCCTCAAAACGCGTGACGTATCCGTAGTCGAATCCGAACAAACGGCAGCCGAGCGCAAGCGTGTTATCGATTTGCACCTCGACCGAGGTTCCGCGTGCCGAAGCAGCGAGGTAGAGCTCGCGCATGCGCTCGCTCTGCAGCGCGATCGCTGCTTCGGCGCGATGCTGCGCCCTCACGTCCTTTGCGATGACGTAGGCCCCTTCGACCTCCTCGCCAACGCGTACGGGAACCACTTTGATCTGGACCGCGATGTTGCCGCCGGACTTATCGAGCAGATGTGCGTCGAATTCCGAAGCCGTCCCGGCGGCTGCGGACGCAAACGAATTGCGCGCGTCCTGGTGATGCTCGGGCGCAACGAGCGTCAGCCACGGTTTTCCAATGACGTGCTCGCCGAAGTACCCGGTCGTCGCCTCGAGCGAGACGTTCACGCGCGATATCGTTCCATCCGGTTTGAGAGCGACAATCGCGTCGGGATGGTATTCGAACAGCGAGCGGAACCGCTGCTGACTGACGGTGAGCGACTCTTCGGCCGCATGCAGCGTGAGCACGTCGCGCATCTGCGCGAACACGCCGCGCACTTCGCTTCCGGACGAAGCGGCAAACATCGAAATCTCGACCGGCATCGTGCCGCCGTTTTCCAAGGACAGCAAGGATTGGAAGTGGTCCGTTCCACCGGCGAGCGCGTGCACAAATGCCTCTTGCACCCGGTCGCGATCTGCCCGCAAAATGCTGCGGCTGAAGTGTGCACCCAAAACGTCCTGCAGTGATCGAAACCCCGTCATGGACAGCGCGCCGGCATTGCAGGACACTAAAAGTCCGTCGCGATCGAACACAGCGATGCCGTCAGGATTTTGTGCGTAGAGCGAGGCCAGCAAGGCCTCTAACGTTGCGTGCGTTTCCATGCGCTGCCGCCCGTGCGCGCGCGATCGGCAATCGCAATTGCTTCGCGCAGATCGCCTGCCAAAAACGGCTTGGGCACGTGCGCGTGCCAGCCTTCGCCGGCGGCATGAGCGTCGGCAGCACGGCCGCCGATGCGCACCAAGCCCATCGGCGGATCGAGCCGAACCTGGATGCTGTCGCAGTCGACGATGGCGACGTCGGCCGATTCCACGCTCAGACGCTCGAGCGCGGCCGTCAACGTGCGGTCGTGACGCGCCGCTTGCCCGTGCGCGCGTAACTCGTAGAGCACATAAGGCGCGAGATGTTCGTCGGCGGTAAGCAGCATGACCCGAAGCACGCCCCCTAAACCATCGCGCATGCGCGGCAGCACGAGCGTGAACGTGCTGCCCTCACCGACGGCGCTCTGCACGTGGATCGTTCCACCGTGACGTTCAACGAGCGTTTTGGCTAGATACAATCCAAGACCGGTTCCCTTGATCTTCGACGATTTGGCGTTCGAGGCGCGCCGGAAGCGCTCGAAGATGAGGTTCATCTCGTTTGCCGGCACGCCGATGCCGCTGTCGCTCACCGAGATGCGTATCGTCTGTTCGGTCTGTTTAACCTCGATGCGCACCGGCTCGCCGCCCGGGGAATATTTGATCGCGTTGCCGACGATATTGTCGATCA
Source organism: Vulcanimicrobiaceae bacterium (assembly GCA_046262595.1). Lineage (GTDB taxonomy): Bacteria > Vulcanimicrobiota > Vulcanimicrobiia > Vulcanimicrobiales > Vulcanimicrobiaceae > DASSRQ01. Next base: position 35,335 of record JBHEMM010000021.1, on the reverse strand, counting down.
CTTGACGCAAGCGCGCAGGATCGCCGCGTACGACGGCGCCGCCGGCTTTCGCCACGACCGAGATCGCGCGTTCGGCGCGCAGCGCTTCGGCAGCTTCCTGCAGAATCGCTGAAACGTCGACGGGATTTTCATCGAGGTTGAGGTCGCCCTGCTCGACGCGAGAGAGCGCGAGCGTGTCGTTTGCCAGCGCGGCCAAACGGACCGCCGATTGCCGGATCGTCCGCAGCGCGCCGCGAGCGTCTTCGCCCTCGATCCCGTCGTTTTCCAAAAGGTCGGTAAAGCCCATAATCGTGGTGAGCGGACCCTTGAAATCATGCGCAAGCACGGCAATAAGATCGTCTTTGAGCGTGTTGAGCTGGATGACGCTCGCGCGCTGCGACTGCAACTCGCCGAACAGCGCGAGATTTTGGATCGCCGTTCCGGTATACCCGCGCAGCAGGTCCAGTGCGAACACGTCGTTCTCACCGAACGTTCCCGACGCGCTGCGAATGTCCAGCACCCATTCGTTGCGGCCCGACGTGCCGGGAACCGGCATCGCCAAACGCGTGCGGTCGTGGTTGAGCTGCGGCTTTTGCGCGTCGAACGCGGCGGTTAAAAAGGCGTCCGGTTTCGCTCCCTTTTTGTAGAGGGCCACGCTGCCG
>JBHEMM010000021.1:27999-34684 GCA_046262595.1 Vulcanimicrobiaceae bacterium | reverse complement strand
CTTCGGATGCAAGCACGTCCACCATCGCACGCACGTCAAGCGCCGCAAAAACCCGGCCCGCCGCATCGGTCAACCGGCGCAGCATCGCATTCTCTTCGTGCAAGCGGGCTTGGCTTCGCGCGAGCTGCTCGAGCAACTGCTGCCGCTCGATCGCATGCCGCAACGCACGCCGCAGACCTGCGTCGTCCACCTGCCGCTTGATAAGATAGTCCTGCGCACCGGCTTGGACCGCGAGCGTTGCGATGTGCTCGTCTTCTTCACCGCTCAAGATCACGATAGGCACGCCGGGAAGCACGCTGCGGATCGCGTGCACCGCTTCCGCGCCTTGCGCGTCGGGCAACGACATATCGAGCAGCACGGCATCGAACGGCGTCTGGCGCGCCAGCGCGAGGGCATCCGAAAGGCGTACAGCGACTTCGGCATGCGGCGGATGCTCGCCAAGCCGCAAGTACTCTTGCAGGATATGCGCGTCGGTGATGCTGTCTTCGACGATCAGCACGCGCATCGGCGCGAGCTGCAGTTGTGCCATGGACGGTGCGCCGCTCCTCACAATGGAAAAGTTTCCCGAACGTTACCGGGCCTCACACCTTCCGGTGTTATCCTCCGCCGTCCGCGCTCATACCTTGGAACTCCCGGCTCAGTTCGAGCAGGACGTCCCAAGCCCGGCGCACGTCCGTCCGCGTGGTCTGCAGATTACCGATGGCGACGCGCAGCGTGAAGCGTCCACCCACTTTTGTGTGCGACAGAAACAGCTCACCGCTTGCGTTTGCCGCGTCGAGGATGCGGGCATTGAGCCTATCGCAAAACTCCTCGGGAGCGCCCGGCGGCTCGAAACGCATGCAGACCACCGAAAACGGATGCGGCGCGACGACGCGCCAGCCGGTCTCTTGCGCGACCCATGCGGCCAGCTCTTGCGCCAGCGCGACGTGCGAGCGCAGCATTTCACGCAAACCCTGCGCACCGAAATACCGCAGCACGAACCACAACTTGAGCGCACGAAAGCGCCGGCCCAGTTGCAATCCGTAGTCCATGTAGTTGCGCACGCCTTCGTCGGTCGTACGCAGATACTCGGGAACGAGCGCGAACGCCCGCGCCAGCAGATTCGGATCGCGCACGTAAAGCACCGAGCAGTCCATCGGAACGAAGAGCCATTTGTGCGGATTCACGACGAGCGAGTCGGCGTGCTGCGCGCCATCGAGCACCCAGCGAAATTCCGGCATGATTGCGGCCAAGCCCGCGTATGCGGCATCCACGTGAAGCCACACCCCGTATTCACGCGCGGCTGCGGCGATGGCTTGCAGCGGATCGACCGATGTGGTGGACGTCGTTCCAGCCGTTGCAACGATCGCCATCGGCCGCCTGCCCCCTGCGATATCCGCATCGAGCTGCGCGCGCAGCGCCTGCGGATCCATGCGCGCGCTTTCATCGCACGCGATTTTGACGACGTTGCGGGTGCCGACTCCAAGCGCGATGCATGCTTTTTCAATATGCGAATGCGTTTGCGAGCTCACGTAAACGCGCAGCACCGGTAAGTCGCGTCCCGTTATTCCGCTTTCACGGATGTCGAAGCCGAGCGACTCGCGCGCGGCTGCAAGCGCGGTGAATCCGCCGATTGATGCGGTGTCGTAGATGATGCCCGTAAAGAACTCCGGCAAGCCCATCAAATCGCGCAGCCAGCGCATCACGACTTCTTCGAGTTCCGTGGCCGCCGGCGAGGTGCGCCAGAGCATCGCCTTCACGTCGAGCGCCGCGGCGAGCGCTTCGGCGGCGATGGCCACGGGCGCAGAGCTCGTTGCAAAATACGCGAAGAAACGCGGACTGTTCCAATGCGTTATTCCGGGCACAATGATACGTTCGAAATCGCTCATCAATGCCGCGAACGGTTCACCTTCTTCCGGAGCGGCAGCCGGCAACGCCGCTGCGATCTCGCCCGGCTTGGAGCGCGAGAGCACCGGATACTCGCGCACGTTTTCGAAGTAAGCCTCGATCCAACGCACGACCGCGGAAAACTCCGCTTCAAATGTTTTCACAGGACTGCGTAGATTCACCGCATAACGCTCGAGCCCTTATGGAATACCTTCGATCCGAAGACGGCCCTGCGCCGATCGGCCCCTACAGCCAAGCGGTGCGCGCCGGCAACGAAATCTTTTGCAGCGGCATGATCGCGCTCGACCCGCAGACGGCAGAATTAACGGGCGCGGATGCGCCCGCGCAAGCCGAACAAGCACTGCGCAACCTTGCCGCCGTGCTTTCCGCCGGAAATGCAACGCTCGCGCATGTCGTGAAGACGACGGTGTACTTGATCGACATGGCGGATTTCCCGGCGGTGAACGAAGTGTACGCGCGGCATTTCGAAGAGAGCAAACCGGCCCGCTCCACCGTCGCGGTTCGTGCGCTGCCCAAGGGCGCTTTGGTGGAGATCGACGCTATCGCCCGGGTGTGAGCCCCGCTGTGTCAACCTACGCGGGCGCTGAGCAAACTACGGGGTTGAGGCAGGTTTCGGGCGGGTCATCGCCATGACGCGCTGCTGCGCGACGCGTTTGTAGCCTTCGTCCAAGTCTTGCCCGGCCGCGGCAGCGCGATACTGCGCGGCCGCGAGCGCATCGTTGCCTTGGTGCGAGTACGTATCCCCCAGCAGAAAGTGAAGTTTTCCGTCCTGCGGCGAGACGGCAAGGCCCTTGATAAGCGCGGATTGCGCGAGTTGGTACAGACCGTGCTCGTTGTAAGTATATCCCAAGTCAATGTACGCTTCGGGCGCATACGGATAGACCGTCATCGCCTCGACGTAATAGACGACGGCCTTCTTCCAATCGCCGCGTTCGTCGGCCAGATAGCCCATGTTCACGAGCGCTTCCGGCCGTTCGGGCTGCAGCTGATGCGACTGCGCGAGCAGCTGTTCGGCGGCGCCCCATTGCGCCATGTGCAGATACGTCGCCGCCAAGTTGTCCTTGCAAGCGTAGTTGTACGCCTCGTGCGCGAGGCATACCGTGTATTCTTTGATGGCCTCGCTGTAGCGGCGCTCGTCCATGTATGCCAAGCCCAAGTTGTTCATCGCGATAATCGAGTTCGGTTCAGTATCGAGCGCGCGTTTGAAAAAGCGTTCGGCAATCTCCGGCTGATCGATCGCCTCGTACACTTGTCCCAGTTCGAGCTGCGCTTCCGCGTCGTTGGGATACCGGTCCGCCGCGTTTTCGAGTGTGCGCTTGTACGCGTCCAGGTCGCCGCGGCGCATGTGCAGCAGCACGAGGTCGGGCACCGAATCGGTTCCCGGAAGGCTGCGGTTGAATTCGTCGATGGCGTCGTCGATGCGGTTTTCGGTGGCGTAAACGGACCCTAAGCGGTTGTGCGTTTCTTTATCGCCCGGCGCGTAGGAGAGAATGTGCTTGTACGTCACCTCGGCGCGGCCGAGTTCCGTTTTCCGGTAAAACAAATCGCCGAGCAGGCGTTCGGGAGCAACCTCGCCCGGATGGTTGGCAACGTAGCTTTGCAGACCGGTGATCGCCGCTTCCAAACTCCCGGCGGCGACGCGTTCGCGCGCAGTATTCATGGCACCGGCCGGGTCCGACGGCAGGTCGACGCTGGTTTCGGGATTGACCTGCACGCGTGATTGCGCGGATGCGCCGGCCGGCAACAGTGCGAAGGCTAAAGCGGCGGCAATCGAATAGACAATACGGCGCACCGGCACCATCCTCATGAAAACGGTTCTATCTTAACGCGAAAACGCGCGCGGAGACAGGGGTGTGACCGCAGAAAAGCATTTTGATGAATGCCGCCGAGTCCGCCGCTCTGCTGGCCGCACTTGCGGGCGGCGCTTTGTTTTTACTTGCGGTGCCGGACGGTTGGAAAGCCGCGTCCTCGCTGAAGCACGATGACGGCGGCCAAAACGGGCCGCAGCCGCAACCCCTGATTGGCGCGCCGCCCGGCTGGCGCAGGTGAGCGCGGCAATAACGCTGCTTGCCGGCACGTCGGCGGCTGCTTACCTCTGCGCCATAGGCTTCATCGTAATTCGCCGTTGGCGCGTGTATGCCGGTTCGCGCCTGCTCAATATCGCCGCCCTGGCCGCCTTTGCAGCGGCGCGCGCGTTTACGCAGCAGGCGTTTCTCTCGATTATGGCGTCGGCAATCATTGCGATCGCCCTCATCGCGATCTCGCGCCGGGCAACGGTCATGGGCGCGCTCTTAGCGGGCGTCCCGCTCGCGGCGATGCTGCTGTCCATCGATCGCGCGTTTTTGGGCGCAACCGCCGCGCAGCAGCTGGAATCGGCGACAATTGCGCTGCTCTGCGTTCCGGGCCCGCTTGCGCTCGGCGCGTGGATCAGTGCACTTTCGCGGCGAAAACCAGACTCCCCGACGAGGTCTTACCGGTGAATGCGGCGGGATAAAGCTGCCCCGTCGCGCCGCCGATGGTACAGACGAACTTCGTTGCCCCCACGCCCGAAACACCGCCGGTGTACACGCACGTCGTCCCGCTCGTCGTATCGCCGCAACTGCTTGAGGTGATGCCGCAATTGGCTTGCGTTGCCGTTGAAACGCCCGCGCCGAGCGCCCCGGTCAAACCGCCGGTGTAGGTCGCCCAATTCGAACCGCTCGCCGAACCGTCGTCCGTGATCTTCAGCGTTCCCGCGCCGCTCACGGGGAACGCCGCGGCAACTTGGCCTTCCGTTCCCATGCCGCCGCCGGACACAATGTTCGCATAGTTGATCGAGTACTGAATTACGCCGCCCGGGCAGACGCCGCTTGCCGGTACGCTTAACGATCCCGTGCAATTGCTCTTTACGACGCTATAACTCTTGCCGACCGGAATAAATCCGGCGTACAGTTCGTCGTGCGTCTTGTTCGAAGCAGGCGTTGGTTGATCGTCTTGAATTTGCACGTATCCGTCGTACCGCGAAAATGCCGTGTACGTGCCGGTCGGACCCGTGTAGACAAGCCAAAACGTCACCGCTTGGGCCGTGGGCGTCGTGCCGCTGTAGTAACAGTACTGCAGTGAAGCGGTCGAACCGGCAGTGTCGATCGCGGTGCTTTCCCAGGTATTCTGCTCTGCCGGCTTCGCCTGGCTGCATTTTCCGGAACCTGCGGTGTACGAGCCGCAGCCCGGAGACCCCGCAGCGTCGGGACAGATCTGCACGCTCCACTGCGCGGGCAGGATCGGCGCGACGGCAGTCAGCGTGAGGGTGTGCGCCGCTTTCGCCGTCGTATCGATGTAGTACATTTCATGCGCAACGTTATTCGACGGCGCGCTGGCGAGCGAGAATGTGTTGCCGACGGGAATCAATGCGCTGCCCGTGCTCGAAGTGTCGATCAAGACCGGCGAGGGCTGCGGGCTGGGCGTCGGAAACGCAATGGCGCGCGCGGTGAAGTCGTTGTTATTCGAAGCGGGCTGCGTGCCGTCGTACGACCCCGTTTCATTTGCGCCCAGATACGTTGCCTCGCCGCTGTCGTACGGCCCCGCGTAGAGGGTTGATGAGTTCACCGTGCCGGACGTGTAGCACTGCGCGCCCGACCCTAAGCCGGGCACCTGATCGGAAGTCACCGTGCCGTTGAACGTGACGCCGCTCGAACCGGCGCTCGCGCCGTACGTCGTCACGCTGGGCGTTGTCGTTCCCGGGGCGCCGCCGCCGTTCGTCGCCGTCACACTGCTCGAACTCACCAGCGTGCCGCCCGCTCCGCCGCCGCCTGGGCCGTGCTGGTTGCCGGGAAACGAACCCGCTGCATCGGCGCTCGTTCCGGCCGCGCCGCTCACGTCAACGCTGATATTGTTGAACGCTTGCGGAGAAGTGATGACAACCGAACCGCCCGCGCCGCCGCCGCCGCCGCCGTCGTTGTTCGGGGCGAGCCCCGTCGTGCCGTTGGCATAAATATGCGCGGCCGTTCCGCTCGTATCGGCAAGACGCATCAGGATAATGCCGCCGCCGACACCGCCCGAGCTGCCGTCCGCGGTGTAAGCATTATTGTTGGAACCGTTGTTGTTCGATCCCGATCCGCCGCCGCCGCCCATGAAGACGCGCGACACGGAGGCGTAGCTCGATAACGCCGAACCGCCGCGGCCGCCGATGTCGCCGCTGTTGAACGCGCTGTAGCCCGTTCCCGTATGCACGCCGGGATTCGAATAGAGCGCCGTGTTGCCGCTGTAATACGGTGTCCAGGGATAGCCGCCGTTGCCGCCCGCCCCGCCGTCGCCGCCGCCGCCGCCGCCGGAATTCTGATCGTTGGCGACGGGATTGTCGTCGGTGCCGCCGCCGCCGCCGTTGCCCGGCGCGCCCATTCCCATGTCACCGCCGGAATAGCCGTCGGTGCTGCCCGGCGTAACGATTGTGGGGCCCGCGGGCGCCGAGGGCGTCGTAAATGTCGTGTAGTAGAACACGCCGTGCGGCGAACCGCTCACGCCTTCGCCTTTCACGCCGAACGCCGGCTGGTTCGTCCCGCCGTTCATCGACTCGGAATCCACGTAATCGCTGTTGAGCACCGCGGTGGGCGAGGTGGACGACACGGAAAGCGCGCCGCCGCGAAAACCGTCGCCGGTCGCATAAACCGACGCACCGTTGAGGTTGAGCGTCGAGGCCATGTCGATAGCAGCGACGCCGCCGGTTTTCCCGTCCCAATACGCAGCGCGGAAGTTTCCGGAAAGCGTTGCCGTGGTGTATTGCGGAACGCGAACGATTTGATAACGCTGGTTCGTGGCGGTC
>JBHEMM010000021.1:0-27989 GCA_046262595.1 Vulcanimicrobiaceae bacterium | reverse complement strand
GCCCTGGATCGTCATTGTGGAACCCGCCACGCCGGTTACCGATACGTACTCGTACAAGCCGGCGTTGCCGAGCGAAGTGAAACCGGTGCCGCCGGTGCCCCCGCCGCCGTAAGCCGCGCTGTTGGCCGTATTGATGGATCCGTCTTGCATCTGGATCAGCAACAGTTCGTCGCCGGCGCTCGGCGTTGTGGAGGCGCCGCCGCCCGCGGTGTCGATCGTTCCCAGCGAAAACGTCGTGGAGCCTGCCGCAAGCGTCCCCGCGGGCGGCTGCCAATAGCTGTTCACGCCGGCGGCCAGCGTCCCGCCGGCGACATAGTTTCCGGGCGTGGTTGGGCACGTGACGCTTGCGGCAAAGGCGTACGTCTGCCGTTCTTGCGCCGGCGCCGGAACGAACGCGTACACCTGCGCGAGCAGAACCAGTCCAACCGCAGTGCGTTTTACAAGCCGTTTGCCGCCGCGGCTCACGGCTTGCCCCAGCCGAAGATGCGATCGACAAGCGCCGTTACCATCACATACAAGCCTTTGCGCTGCGGATGTCCGGTAAGCGACGGGTCGACCGCACCAGAGAAATTGTACCCGCCCGACAGCCGCGCGCCGCCCGCTTTGTAGCCGATCTCGGCTGCAAAATCCGAAGAACGCGCGGACGCAACGTTCCCGGCAGCCATCGCGCGCACTTCGCCGGCGATGTCGAACCGCGCGCCGAGCGATTGGGTGATGCGCACGCCCGCAACCGAACTGTGCGCGAGATAGTATCCGTCGCCATTGAGCTTGTAGCCGACGCGGCCCGCAATTTCCGTCGTAAGCGTGGGCCGGTACACTTCCTCAAACGAGAGGATGTCGGAGGTTCCGGCAGTGTTTGTATAGCCGCCGGATTGGCGGTCCAGCCCGAGCAGCGAGATAAACCTGTCGTTCTGAGACGGACGAAACGCGAGCGAGATGCGGTCGTCAACAATGGAAAGGCCGTTGCCGAACGTTTCATTGAACGATCCCATGAGCGCGAGATTTTGGCCGATATGCCCCGCAGCGCCTCCGTTCATCGTCATTCCGCCGCCGCCCCCGCCGCGCGTCTGCATTGAAAACGAGGCGCGGAAATCTTTGAGATCGCTGTACGTCAACCCCGTTCCGAGCGTGCTGAATCCGCCCGGGCTTGCGCCGGTGGAACGCGCGCTTTCGAACGTCGCGTTGCCGGAGAGGCGCTTACCAAGGTGAAACGTTTCCTGCACGCCCAGCGTCGTATACACGTTCGTTTCGTTGCCCGTGTCGGCGATGAGATACGACGTGTCGAGCGCCGTTGTGGAGCCGATCGTGCGCTGAATGCCGATCTGCGTTGAACGAGAGCCGAGGGAAGCGTTTGTAAGGCTCGACGTGGACGAGGCAAAACTCGAGACGCCGCCGCCGAGCAGCTCGCGCACGTAGAGCCGGCCTTGCGTGGGCAGATCGTAGTCGGCTTCCGCGGCGGTTTGCGAAGGCAAAATTTGGCTGTTGCCGCCGAGTGAGGCGGCATGCTGCACGCTCACGCTGAGCCGGCGCGACGCCTTCCATTGCAATCCCGCCTGCAGCCCGGCGCTCGAACCGTTGACCGGCTGCACCGGCGTGTGTCCGGGCACAATCGCGCCCGGGCCGTTCGTCTCGCGCTGCGCTTGAAATCCCAAGGTAACGGCGAGCGCTTTGGCGATCGCAGCCTGCCAGCTCGCCACGACGTTTTGCTCAACGCCGGTCGATCCGCCCGAACCTCCGGTATTGCGCTGCTGCGAGAGAGAAAGCGTGAACGCGCTTTGACTGCGCGTGCGGTGCGCGAACGTGGCCTGGATGTTCTCCAAACCCGTCACGTTAAAGCCGCCGAACGGATTCGCAAATCCGGCGCCTGTATTTTGGTAGTTGAAAGCGATCTCGTTGCCGCGAACGTGTTCGTTAAGCGCGAACGACGTTGCGCTTCCGCGCGAGGCCGGCGTTTCGCCGAAGCTTGCGGCGGTCGGCGCCGAACCGTTGCTCGTTGCGCGCGAGAAACGCCAATCGCCCGTCGGCATGCGGCCGCTCAAGGACTGCGTCGCGAGCGAGTAGTTCGTCGTACCGCTCGCATCGTTCAAGTAGCCGAAGTCAAACGTCGCGGAGCCGTTGCGCGCCAGTGCATAGCGGAAGTCGAATCCGCTCGTCTCGGATTTTACGTCGGGGCCCTGGTATTGATACTGAATGTACAGCAACTGCGGATTGAAGTTCTGATCGAACGGTAACGGAACATTGAGGAAACGCAGCGCGCCCGTCGCGTAGTCGATCGTGTAGTCGACGTTGCGGGTGAGCGGCGTCTGCGACGCGGCTGCGCCCGTGCGGCGGTCCAAAGCCACGAGCGTGAGCACGTCCGAGCCGATCACGACGTTCGGGTGCAGCGGCGCAAGCAGCGCTCCCAACCCCGAAACCGGAGTGGTGAACGCCACGTAGCCGGTGCGATCGTGCGCGGTAAACGCCATGACATGGCCTTGTCCCGGACGCCCCAGCGTCGCCTCGCCTTTGAGGCCGCTGATCTGCTGCTCGTAATGCGCAACGCCCTGCGGATCTCCGACGGCCGCCGTGTATTGGCCCCACATCAGATTGTTGCGGCCGTTATCGATGCGTGCATAAAGGCGGTCAGTCGAGTGAAAATCGCTGGTTACGCGCGAGGAGTCGCCGTACGTTTGATACGGACGCTCGTCAGGATTCGAAACGAACGGACCCAGCGAGGACGATTCCTCTAAACGGTTCTGCGATTCGTACGAGAACGTGAGAGAACTTGCGCGCCCTACTTTGCCGTTTGCATAAATCGCAAGACGCTCTTTGCGCGCGCCGCCGCCGTCATAGCGTCCGTCGCCGTCAACGGCGGCCGGGACGTTCCCGGCTCCGGCGGAGATGATGCCGTTGACGAACGGAGCGCGCAGGTACGGCGCAATCGTGTAGCTCTGCGTATCGGTGATGTCGTTGACCGCAACCTGCAGCTGCAGCGTTCCGGGCTCGAGTGAGGCCGTCAGCGGAATGACGATGCGGCCGCCCTGCGCCAGAACGTAATGCGCTTGCGGCGACGATGTGCCGCTTGCGGGCAGCGAGGTTGCAAACGCCGAGGGAGCCGGCGACGCGCCAGCTGCGGGATCGCTTTGGCCGGCGTTGCCCACGCGCGCGCGGCCCTGCAGAATCTTCACGCGCACTTCCGATCCCGACATGGCGGGATGATTCCATTGGTCGACCGCATCGACGATGAGCCGGGCCGTCGTTTTACCGTCCGCGACAAGCGAACCAAGCATCGATACATGGATCGCGACGGGCGGCCCGGCGCCGAAGATCGTTTCGCTCTGTGATGCTCCGCGTGCGCCGCCGGCGCCGATTGCCGTGGCAAGCAGCGTGTTCGGACCGGCACGAAGGAGCACGCCGAAGTACTCGAACTGCGTCGTTCCCGCCTTCGAAACGCTCATGCGTCCCAAGTTCCGAACCGGAACGATCTCGCCGTTCACCTGGAGCTCGACGCCCGCACCGTTCACGGTTTCCACGGTGACTTGCGTTGCGGCGCCCGAAATCGATGCGCCGTCCTGCGGAGCGATCACGTTGGCCGGCAGCCTGCGCGTCGCCGTCAGCTTCAGATGGGAGAGGTCACTGTATTGCGGTTTCGAATCGTCTTGCGCGCGCGTGAAGAACAACGTCGAACCCACGCCGGCTACGCAGATCAACAGCACCGCGACGGCCTGCAGCAGGCGCGCAAACGAGCGGCGGATCATGGCGAACCCACCGCAAACTCGACGTCTTGCATCAGCCCGTCGTCGAGCACGCCGTGGATGAGACGCTGAAACGTCCCGTTTGCGCCGTCGGGAAGCGTCGTCCGGTCGACGCGAAGCACGTGCATGCCCGGCCGGACGCCCGGGAAACTGTAGCGCCCTTGCGAGTCCGTCGTCACCGAGGTGCCGTCTTCAAGAAAGACGCGCACGCCGGCCAGGCCGCGATCGCCTTTAACGAAGCGGCCGGTGTGCATCAGGTCCGCGAACACCCGGCCGGTGATGACGGAGCGGTCGCTCAATGCGCCTTCGGTGATGATGACGTCGGCATTGGCCGCGGCATTTACGTTGACCAGTGTTCCCGAGAGGACCGCCTGCGCGACCGCGGAGTTCGTCAACGTGGTACCGGCCGGGACGTTGGGATAGACGATCGCCGCGTAAACGATCTGATGTTTCGCGCCCGAGGCGATCGTCGAGAGATTCCACGTCAGCGCGCGTCCGTTGACGGCGGGTTCGCGCGGGACCCCATCCACGCGCGCGGATCCGGGCGCATACGATTCGCCCGAGGGCAGCGTGTCGATCGCCTTGGCCGCGATCAGCGGCGCGCCGGACGGGTTCGCAACATCGAGCGTGTAGACGAGCCGGTCGCCGGGTTGCGCGCTGGTGCGGTCGACCACTTTATCGATGGTAATCGCCTGCGTTTTGAACATCGGCAAGTTGCCGAACAAACCGAAGATATTATTGAGCGCAACGGCGCCCGTTGTAAGCGCATACCCGCCCGCGTGCGCTAAGGGCTGGCCGTCCTGCGATGAGGTCGTCACGTCGTACAGCATGCCTTGCGTGGACGCCGTGAGAACGATTTTGATTCGGCGGTTAAGATACCCGGGAGCCTGAATCGTAATGTAAAACGTGCCTGCGCCGGGGCCGATTTGATTCGGCTCGAGCGCGAACCCGTACGTGCCGTCGGGACCCGTGAGCAACGGGTTCTGCGAATTGGCCGACTGCGGAGCGGAAAAAGTCTTCGCGCGGAACGCGCCGTTGCTGCCGGCGCCCAGGGGCACCAAGTGACTGTTCTGGTCGAGGAGCGAAACGGTCGCGCCGGCGATCGGCGCGTTGTTGTTCGACGGGTCGAAAACGATGTCGGCCGTGCCGATCAAAATGGCGGCCGGCGTCGTCGAGGCCGGCGCAATACCGTCTGCGGCGATCGCCGCGACGTTCACGAACGTCGTGCCGAGCGTATCGATAGCAGCGATCTGCGAATTGAACGAGACGTCGTCGACCGCGCCTGCCGCCAGCATGCCAAGCGGCACCGTGAGCGTTTGACCGGATTGCGTTCCCGAAACCGCAACGCCGTTGAGTTTAAGCGTCGTCAGGTCGGCCGTCAGGCCGGCGGGTATCGTATCCGTCATCACCGCGTTGTCGGCAGGCGTCCCGCCGTTGTTCTTTACGACGATGTCGAACGTGACGATCGCGCCCGACTGCGACTGCAGCACTTGTTCGCGGTTCACCGTTTTCGAGATCGGCGTGCTGCCGCCGCCGGGGCCGCTCAAAGCCGGACCGGCCGCCGCCACAAGCCATTGCTCGCCGCTGTCGCTCTGCACGCCGTTCGCGGTTCCCGTGACGGTGGTCTGCGCCGTGAGATGCAGCGCAAACGAGGTGCCTACCGCAATGCCCGCCGTTGAGACGACCGTTTGCACCGTGATGCTCTCGCCCGGCTGCAGCGTGGGCGAGACGGTGGAACCGACGGTGATGGGAACGTTCCCGCCGGACGTGACGAACGCAAGCGAAACGAGCGTTCCGCGGTCGGCCGTAAATGCGGATATGCGGTACGCGTCGGCGATGTTGCTCGCGTTTTCGATCACGAACGTCCGCGTCACGTTTTGAGCGGCGGGATAACCATCCAGCGAGGGATTCGCAGCGGTTTCCTTCGGCGTCACGGTAAGCGCCGAAACGCCTTGGACGATAACGGTAATCTGATTGGACGATTCTTCGAAACTATGCCCGGCACTGTCGGACCAGGTCGCCGTAGCCGAATTGATTATCGTTGTGTTAGCGGCCGGATCGGACGGCCCGGCATATGCCGATTCGCCACGGCCCAACATGACAACGAGCGTCATGAGGACCGTGGCGACCGGTATTAGTCGGACGAAGGCACCCTTCACCAGACCTCGATTGTGCCTAGTGCACTTTTGCGGCGAACATCAACGTGCCGACGCTCTGCGCCGTAATGCCCGCAGCGGGAATGGTAGCGGTGAAGTGCGTCGAGCCGTAGAGGTTGCCATTCGGTGAGGCGCCGCCGCCGAAGGTCGCCGAAGCGGATGTCGCGCCGCATTTGAGCGTTACGATGCCGCAATTCGCCGAGAGCGTGCTCAATGAAAGCCCCGCAACAAGCGGCACCGTACCCGCGCCGGCAGGGTCGAACATGCCGCCCGTGTACGTCGTCCAATTGCTGCCGTTCACAGCGCCGTCTTCCGTGATCACCAAGTTGCCCGTCATCGCAACGGATGCTCCAGCCGGTTCGGCCGGCGTGCCGCTTGAGGTGGGCGGTAACGTGTTGACGTAGGCGACGGCGTATTGGATGATGCCGCCCGGACAGACGCCCAGCGTCGGCAAGCCGCCCGTAATCGTTCCCGAGCAGTTTCCGGAGAAGTTCGAGATTGCGGGAAGCGCGGTCAGGATGTTGGCGGTCTTAACGATTTCAACGAAACCGCCGGGCATCAGCACGTTCCACGTGTCGTTGTAGTACACCGCCGGCGCCGACGAGTATGCAACGCGCAGTTGAACGAACTGCGGCTGGAAGTAATACGGCGCGCTCGCACCGGTCGCGGTGGTATAGAGCACGCAGTATTGGATCGTTGCACCTGCGCCGATGCTTCCCAGCGGATATACGCCCGAGGCCGGCGTTGAGGTCGTCGAGCACGACGCGGCGCCGTAGGTGACGCTCGTCACCGTAATGCCCGCCGGAAGCGTTGGAAACGTCAACTGATACACGGTGGATTGCGCGCCCGGGTTTTTAATCGAGTTCGCCACCGTCACGGTCGATGCGGCGGACATCTGCGTGCCGTACGGCATGTTGGTCGTAGAAGGATTCGGCGTGCTCACGGCTTGCGTGAAGTCGTCTTGGTTGTCCGTTGCGGCACAGGTCGGCGACGTTGTGGGCGAAATCGTCGGGAACGGATTGGGCATCGGGCTCCACGTCGGCAGGGGCACCGGAGCTGCGCTGCTGTTGAAACAGCCTTGTGCATCCGGAGCAGTGAGCGGGCCGTTGTAAAGCGCGGGAGTAAACGTCGTCGTCGTGTTCGAGAGGCCCGGTCCGGGCGCGCTCGGTGAAGGCGGCGCCGTTGCCAGCGGAATCGACGGATCGCCGCCGGGGCCGTTCGGTCCGTTCGGATCGCAGCTCGTCGAGGTCGTCACCAAGCCGGGCCCTTCGATGCACGGCGTCGTCTTGTTGTCTCCCGCCGCAGCCGTCACGATATTGCTGACGGTGAGGTTCGCGGGGAGCGGCCCGAGCGTGACGCTAAAACCGATCTGCGAACTCGCCGCCGGCACGAAGCCCGGCGTCGTCGTTGCCGCAGGCGTGGGGTCCGCGCCGAGCGCATATGCGCCGCCCGTGAGGAACACGCCGACGTATCGCGTCGTCGGCGGGAAGGTTGCGGCCGTCTTCACGGTCCAGCCCGTCTTCGCAGTACTGTCGGTGGTGTAAACGACGGAAACGGTCGTGCTCGGCGGCAGCGCTTGCGGCCCGGGCGAGGGCGACATCGTAACGACGGGGAGCGGCGTGTTGCTTGCATTGAGCGGAATCTTATCCGCGATCAGCAAGCCGGGGCCCGTCAATGCCGGGCCGCACACCGTAACGGTGCCCGTACACGTAGTGCCATAGTCGGTAACGTACTGCGCCGGGCCGTTGCCGGCATTGTTGGCGGTGACCGCATACGTGACGGTACCGTCCGTCGCGATCGGTGCCGGGGATTTCTGCACGTCGATTCGCTCGTCCGTGACGACCGGGTCGACGTACGAGTTGCTTGCATAGAGCGAGCTCGCGGCATTGTAGCCGGTGCCGCTCGTCGAATAGGTGATCTGCGCTTCGAGCGTCGATCCGTCCGAAGCGGGCGCCGCCGTCGGGTCGAGGACCACTTCGATGCTCACCGAGCCGTTGGAAGCAACGCTGCACGCAGCGTTCTGCAAGTCGGTATTCAGCGCGGCGATCGTGGTGACGATGTCGTTCAAAGTCGCGCCGCCGCTGCAGCTGACATCGTAACTGACGTTGGTGACCGTGCCGGTCGTTCCCGTGCCGCTGTTCGTTGCGGGCAACGGCGTGGGCGAGGCTTGCGGGCCCGATGCGACGGTGAAATAGCCCGTCCCATTACCCGTGTTGACGAGCGTGTACAGATCGTACGTGTAGACGCCCGGATAGCGGGTCGTGTTGCTTCCCACGCTCGTGCCGTTGTTCGTGAGTACGACGAGCGTGGGAGCGTTCTGCACGTAAACGGTGACCGTGTTCGAGAGAATATTGTACGTATTCGTGCCGTCGCTGTACGTTGCGGACGCGGCGTTGGTGATCGTTTGTCCCGGGCCGGTGAGCGAGGGACTCGCCGGTGTCGGCGTCGCCGAAGCGTACGGCAGCGGAACGGGCGTAGGACTCGGCGTAACGGCCATTACGGGCGTCATGGCGGAGTGCCGCGAGAGCGCCAATCCCAGAACGCAGGCAAAGACAAAAACGCCGAACCAGGCGCGCAAAAGAATCCGGTTCATTTCGCGCCTTTTTTAAGACCGTCCACTTGCGCTTCGTACGAATACGTGAACGTATGCTTTGCCGGTAATGCTACGTGCGTCACCCAGCGGATTGCCCTGTACATCGAGGGGTCAGCCGGCTTGCTGATGGTTCGTTTGCTCGTCTTGACGTGAACGGTGGGATGTTCGGCCCACGTTTTTCCGTCCACGGTAAACTGCACGGTGGATTGGCCATCCTGTGCGCTGCCGCTCACATACGTCATGTGCGCCGGAATCGGATCGGTGGGCGTCAGATGCAAGGCGGAAGACGAACCGCTGTTGCGCGCTTCGATAATGAAGCGCACGCGATCTCCGGCTTGCGCCTTCTTATCGCCGAGCGGCACTTGCGAGCTGCGGCCTTGCGACGATTGAATTAAAAATGCGGACAAATGCAAAGCCACCTGCGGTCGCGCAAGCGCGATTCCGGGCAGCGTAGAAGTCAAAAAGCAGAGCGCTATGAGCGCGCGCCGAAAATCCATTTTAGTCTCTCCCACGTCAACACGAGGGGGAGCACCCGCATTCCCTTACGTCGTTACTACCAGATTATCGGCACACCCGTCTACTTACTGAGCGCGCTCCTACGAACACTTAACACGCCGCGGCGCGTGTCGGGACTTTTAGCCTATCGCGCAAGCGGGAGAACGCTGCTCGGCGTGAGCGGATAGAACGTCATCACCGCTATCGCCGCAGCGCACACGACGATGGACACGTAGGCCAACGGCAACTGCGTCCAACGCGCGGCCGCTGCGGTCGGCCGCGCTTGCGGCTCGTACATCGCGCGGATGATTTTAAAGTAGGCGTAAAGCGATATCGCGGTGCCGATGATGAGCAACGCGCCCAGCCAGGCAAAGCCGGCCGTCACGTTCACCGACAGGATGAGCACTTTGCCCAGAAATCCGGCCGTCGGCGGAAAGCCGGCGAGCGCGAGCAGAAAGAACGTCATGGCCGCAGCCAGGAACGGTCTGCGCCGCGCCAACCCGCGGTATGATGGCAAGTGCGCGCCCTCTTCGGCATCGTGAGAACAGAGCGCCGCAACGGCAAACGCGCCCAGGTTCATAAGTGTGTAGGCGACGACGTAGTAGATCGCATAGCGCGCGCCCAGTGCCGTGCCGCCCGCGAGCGCCGCAACGATATACCCCGCCTGCGCGATGCCGGAATACGCCAATAGCCTCTTGAGGTCGGTCTGCGCGATCATTGCCGCATTGCCGGCGACCATCGATATGCCGGCGATGATGAACAGCGGCAGCAGAAGCGCGTCGCCGGTTCCGGCAGCGTATGCGGAGAAGATGAAGCGCGCGAGCACCGCCAGCGTTCCGACCTTCGTAACCACGCTCATGTAGGCCGTCACCGCGAGCGGAGCGCCTTCGTACACGTCGGGCGACCACACGTGAAACGGCACCAAGCTCAATTTGAACGCAAGCCCCGCGATAAATAGGCCGCCGCCGATCCAATAGAGCGGATCGTGCGAGAGCGCGGGAGCGGTGAGCGCGCCCAGCGCCATGCTTCCCGTGGCGCCGAACAGCAGCGCCATGCCGAAAAGCAGAAACCCGGAAGCCGTCGAGGATAGGATGAGATATTTGAAGCCTGATTCGCGGGACGCAGCACGCCGGCCGAGCGCGCACAAACAATACAGTGCGAGCGAGAGCAGCTCCAGCCCCAAGAACACGGTCATGAGGTTCCCGGCGCCCGCCATCAGCATGGCGCCGCTGGTCGCCCACAGAAGCAGCGCGACGCTGCCGCCGATGCGCTGCGGATTGCGGTCGACGCGGATCATTGCGAGCGCGAGCAAAGCGCCGATGACAATCGTTTCCTGCATCACGATGCCGAATCCGCCGAGCAAAAAGCCGCCGGCGAACGCGGAGTGGACCGTGCCGAAGCTGCGCGCCGCATATGCGCCCGCCGCGAGCAGACCCGCAATGGCGATTCCAATCGATATCCAGCCGTTCGGCTTTCGCACGAGCAGATCGGCAAGCAGAACGATGACGGCGGCGCCTGCGACGATGAAGAGCGGCGCGACCGCGTTCCAATCGAGCGCCCCGTACGGGTTGAGGATCATGGTTTCGCTCCCAAAATTGCCGCGACGCTTGCGGTCAGCGCGTGCGGGTTCACGCCGAGTACGACGAGCGCGCCGAGCAGCGGAGCAACGGCCAATCCTTCGACGAGCGTCAGATCGCGCCGCTCGGGCAAGTCCTCAACCGGCGGGCCGTTCATGACGTCTTGCAGCAAGCGCAGCACGTAGGCGGAAGCCAGAACGATCGGGATAAGCGCGATCATCGCCGGCCAGAACAGTCCCGCGCGCAGCACGCCCGTCAGAATGACGATTTCGCCCGCAAAGCCGGCAAGGCCCGGAAGCCCGAGTGCCGCCAACGCGGCGATCGTGAACGCGCCGGCGAGCTTCGGATTGAGCGCGCCCAAACCGCCCAGACGGCGCAGCGACCGCGTTCCTTCGCGCTGTTCCACGTAACCGAGTATGAGAAAGAGCGCTGCGCTGAACAATCCGTGCGCGACAATATAGATCAGCGCGCCCTGTAAGGCCACGGGATTCTGACTGAACACCGCGAGCGCGATGAGGCCCAGATGCGAGAGCGACGAGTAGGCCACGATACGCTTTGCGTCCGTCTGCGCGAGCGCGATAAATGCGCCGTAGAGCAGCGAGATCAACCCGATGACGACGAACAATCCCCGCCATTGCGCCATCTGGCCGCTCAAGAACGGCAATCCGATCACCAAGAATCCGTAGAGACCGGCCTTCGACTGCACCGAGCTGACCACACTGACCATCGGCGCCGGCGTATCCGCATATGTCGCCGGCATCCACGTATGCAAAGGAAACAGCGGCGTCTTTACGGCGAACGCAAACGCAAACCCGGCAAAGATCCACGGCGCCCAGGCGCCGATCACCGCATGTGCCCCGCCGGCGAGTACGTCGGTGCTGCCTTGGATCACGCCGAAGGCCGCCGTTGCGAGCAGCAGCGTTAATCCTCCGGCAAAATTATAGAGCAAGTAGCGCCACGCCGTTTCACGGTGACCGCCCCATCCCACGAGTGCAAAAAACGGCGGAATGAGCATCAGGTCCCAAAACAGCGCGAACGCGAGCAGATCGCGCGCCGTAAAGACGCCCATCATGCTGCCCTCGAGCAGCAGCAGCAGCGCGATCATCGTCCGCGTGTGCGTCACGTTTGCGGCAAGCACCGCACAGAACGTACAGACCGCAAGCAGCAACACAAGCCAGAGCGAGATGCCGCTCCAACTCAAGTGGAACGCGGCGTCGAACGGGCGCGACAGCCAATGCGCGCTGAACGTTCCGCCGGGGCCTGCTGCGAGCGGCAGTAAAAAGGTGAATGCGGCGACAGCGCAGCCGGCGATGCGGCTTACAGTGCGATCCGCAGCGGGAAGTGCGAACAGCAGCGCACCCGCGATCATGGGAATCAAAATGAGCAGCACGGACATCAGTGCGCCGCCCCTTCGAGCGCGTAGTACACCGCAAACGCAGCCGCGCCCAAGACGAGCACGAGCGCGTACGAACGGACCAGCCCGGTCTGCGCCGCACGCATCACACTGCCCGCGAAGCGGCTTCCCAACAGTGTTTCACGCACCACGCCGTCGATCAGATGCGGATCGAACCAGCGCCCGCAAAATGTGCCCAGCGCCAGGGCGGGCCGCACGAACAGCACGTCGATCGCTTCGTTGAAGTAGTATAAATGCACGAGGACGCGCGGCTGCGTTCGCGTTTCGCGCGCGAGGTGCTGCGCCGCGTTTTCCAAGAACGCACGGCTCATGTAGCGGCCGTACGCCAGCGCGCAGCCGATCGCAAACATTGCGACGGCGATCAGTGTGGTCGCCACTTCGCTGATGGCCGGCGTGGGCAATGCTCGCGCGGGAAAGGAAGACGCGAAAAAATGCGCCCATGGCGACTCGGGGCCGATCATGAGGTAGCCGGCTGTCACGGCGAAAACGCCGAGAATCGCAACGGGCACCGCCATAATCCAGCCAGGCGCGTGCGCATCGCGTTCGTGCGGTTCGGCATGCTGGTGCGAGATGACGGCGCCCGGGCCGGACTGCGCTTGCCGCGTCACGCCGACCTGCGCCGGATCCAAAGCGCCGCGGTACGTGCCAAAAAAGGTGACGAAGAACAACCGGAACATGTAATACGCCGTGATGCCGGCCGTCAGAAGCCCCACCGCCCACATCCATGGATACCCATTCTGCAGCGCGCCGTAGATGACTTGATCCTTACTGAAGTATCCGGAAAAAAATGGAAAGCCGCTGATGGCGAGCACAGAAGCCCCCATGGCCCAAAACGCGACGGGTGTGCGTTTACGCATGCCGCCCATCAGGCGGATGTCCTGTTCGTCGGCGAGCTCGTGGATGACGATGCCCGAGCCCAAGAACAAGCACGCTTTAAAGAACGCGTGCGTGAAAAAATGCGCCACGCCCGCGCCGAACGCGCCAACGCCGACGCCCATGATCATGTATCCGATCTGTGACATGGTGGAATAGGCCAGAATTCGTTTGATGTCCCACTGCGCGATTCCGAGCATCGCGCCGGCCAGCGCCGTGAGGCAGCCCACCGTTCCGACCAAGGTCTGGGCATCGTGCGAGGCGGTCCAAAGCGGCGAACAGCGCGCGACGAGATAGACGCCGGCGGTGACCATCGTTGCGGCATGGATAAGTGCCGAGACCGGGGTCGGCCCTTCCATCGCGTCGGCAAGCCAGGTATGCAGCGGCAGCTGCGCCGACTTCGCGGCGGCGCCGATGAACAAAAACACGCACGTCCAAAAAAGCCATGGATCGAGCGCGTGCGGGTTGGCGAAGACGTCGGCGAAGCGGACGGAGCCGACCTTCGAGAACATCAAAAAAATCGCGAACATGATGCCGACGTCGCCGACAACGTTGATGACGAACGCTTTACGCGCGGCGGCGACCGCTGAGGGCTTGAAGAACCAAAAGCCGATCAGGAAGTACGAAGCCAGACCCACCAAACCCCAACCCACGAGTAAGCCGGCGAAGTTATCGCTGAGCACCAGCGTGAGCATCGCGAACACGAAGAAGTTCATGTACGCGAAGAAGCGCGCAATCGCGCGGTCCGACCACAGATACCCGATGGAATAGACATGGATCAAGAAGCCCACGCCGCAGATGATCAGCGTCCAAATCAGCGCAAGCGGATCGAGCAGCAGGCCGAAATCGAATCCGGGCAGCCACGAAAACAACGCCTGATGCGCACCTAAGAGCCCGCCCACATGCTGCGTCGCGCTTCCCCAAGCGGCCAGCGCGGCGAGGAACGAAACGCCGGCCGCCGCACTTGCGAGCACGCCGGCGCCGCGTTTGAGCTGCGGCCCCCATGCCCAACACAGAACCGCTCCGAGTAACGGCATCAGCCAAATCACCCAAAGCACGGGATAATTCCCCCCGACACCCATCTCATGCATGCGTACGTATTCCAATCATTTCTCCACCGCGCTTCCAAAAGGATGAGATGCGCAGCTCATCCTTTGAGAAGCGCCACTTCATCGGCATCGACGTTCTGCCGATCGCGGAAAACCGCCACCACAATCGCCAAACCGATCGCAGCTTCGGCGGCCGCGACGGTGATCACGAGGAAAGCGAAGATGTGACCGCTGTTGTTGAGCCACGCGCGCGAGAACGTGAGGAACAGCAGATTGGCCGCGTTCCACATCAGTTCGATGCTCATCAGCATGATCAGCGGATTGCGCCGCAGCAGCACGCCGGCAAGGCCGATACAGAAAATCACCAGCGAGAGGCTGATGTAGTTAAAAAGGGCGACGGGGAGCAGGCCGGCGTGCGGCATCATCACTTGCCGCCTTCGCGCAGCACCGCTTCACGCATTTCGCGGTCGGCCAACCGTTCGCGTTTACGAACCGGCACGTACGGTGCAGTGTCGCCGACCAGCAGAATAACGCCGATGACCGCGACCATAAGAATGAAGGCGGTGATTTCGAACGGCAGCAAGTCCGTCGTGAGCAGTGCCCGTCCGAACTGGGCGATCGAACCGAAGGCGTTGGCCGCGCCGACCGGCGGTAAACCGCCCGAAGCGCCCCCCGGCGCGCCCACGCGAACGCGCCCGGCGGCAGAAATCAAAAATCCGAGCAGCACCGCGATGCCGCCGGCAGCGGGAAAGGCGATTTTCGGTAAACGGTTGGGCCCTTCGCGGAACGGCGCAACGCCGCTTGAAAGCAGCGCGATGACGAAGACGAACAAAATGAGGATCGCGCCGCTGTACACGATGATTTGAATGACGCCGAGAAATTCAGCGGAAAGCGAAAAATACAAAACCGCAAGAGCGGCAAAGTGTGCCAGCAGGCCAACCACGCTGTGGACCGGCTTCTTTGCCGTGACGACGAAGATGGCCGTCACAATCAGAACGAACGCCGCGCCGTAAAAGAGGATCACTCTTCGGCCAGGCCCTTCTTCTGCGTCTTGAGAATCTGCCCGCGCCACGTCGCATCGTAGCCGGTCCGCCAATCCACCGTCGATTTTCTCTCCGCGACGCTGCCGAGATCGCACGGAATGCCGTTCGGGCGGCCGTCGGGCGCTTCTCCGACGCCGGCTTCGGGCGGCACCAGCAAACGATCCTTCGCGTAGATCAGCGAGCCCCGCCGGTACTCCGACATCTCGAACCGCGGCGTGAGGACGATGGCGTCCGTGGGGCACGCTTCTTCGCACATGCCGCAAAAAATACAGCGCAGCTCGTCGATTTCATAACGCGCGGCGTAGCGCTCTCCGGGCGATCGGCGATCGCCCGGAGCGTTCTCCGCTCCAATCACCGTAATAGCGTTTGCCGGGCAGACGCTCGAGCACAGCTCGCAGCCGATGCAGCGCTCTTTGCCGTCGGCATAGCGCCGCAGTTCGTGCAGACCGTGAAAGCGCGGCGCATGCTTTTTCTTTTGCGATGGATACGGAATGGTCGGCTTCTTTGAAAACATGTGCTTGAACGTCACGGCCAAGCCTGCCGCAAGTGCGCCGACGTTGAAAAGATTCTTGCGGCTGCTCACGGACGCACCGCCACGATCACCGCGGTGGCGACGAGATTCAACGTTGCCGCCGGCAGCAGCACTTTCCAGCCGAAGGCCATGAGCCGGTCATACCGGAAGCGCGGGAACGTCGAGCGCAGCCAAATATACAAAAACATGAACAGCGCCACTTTCAGTAAGAACCACACGATGCCCGGAATGAAGCTCAAGCCCGCGACGGCATTCCAGCCGCCCAAGAACAAGAGCGTCGCGATGCACGAAACGGTCAGCATGTTGATGTATTCGGCGATGAAAAACAGCCCGAAACGCAGCCCCGAGTATTCGGTGTTGAATCCGCCGACGAGCTCCGCATCGGCTTCGACCAAGTCGAACGGAGCGCGGTTGGTTTCAGCGATGGCCGTGATAATGTAAATAAAGAAGCCGACGATCTGCGGAATGATGAACCAAAGCCGCGTCTGCGCGTTCACGATGCCGGAAAGCGAGGTGGTTCCCGCCAAAATCAGCACGCCGATAATCGAGAGCGACATCGAGAGCTCGTAGCTGATCATCTGTGCGGTCGCGCGCACGCTGCCGAGCAGCGGATACTTCGATCCCGACGCCCAGCCGCCCAACGATATGCCGTACACGCCAATCGACGTTAGTGCAAGAATGAATAAAATGCCGGCGTTGACGTCGCCGATCGCCCAGATGCTGCCGGGCGAGGGCTCGGAGAACGGGATCACCGCGTAGACGGAAAATGCCGTCAGGAGCGAGATAAACGGCGCCAGACGGTAAATCAGCGGATCGGCGGTCTTCGGAGTAAGATCTTCTTTTAAGATCAGCTTCACCGCATCGACGGCCGGCTGAAGGAGCCCCCAGGGACCGACGCGGTTGGGGCCGGGACGCAGCTGCATCCACCCCATCACCTTGCGCTCGAACAGCATCGCGTAAGCGAACGTCGTGACGACGACGAGCAGCAGGACGGCACACTTGATCAGCACCATCCACCAAATGCTCGCTGCGGGTGTTAAAATGTTCATCGAACGTTCGTCACCGTTGCGCGCGCGCCGTCCGCAAAGCCGTTCGCTGGGTCATCCGGCAAACCACCCACGAGCGCGACAGTTCCCGAGGGCATGCGCTCGCGCACTTCCACCAGCACGTCGCGCATGACGGTGCTGCCGGACTCGAGATCGACATAACTGCCCGTCGCGGCGCCCAAGCGCGCGGCATCGGCCGCGCAAAGGGCAGCTTGGGGAAGCGGCCGCAGCGCCGCAATCGCAGTGTCGTTCGCGCTGGTGCCGCCGCCCGCGAAAATATCCGATTGAAGCCAGACGCGCAAAGCCCCGTCCTGCGGCGGTTGCGGCTCGGCTTGCGGCGATGCGATGCGGGCGAAACGCTGGTCCCCAAGCGTGAACTCCGGAACGCTCGCCGCGCGTGCGATAACCGCGGCGTGCACTTCTTCATGCGAGGGCAGTTCGACGCGCAGCACGCCCGCAAGTCCGGCAAACATCTCCAAATCGGACAGCACGCCCTCGGGCGGCTCTAAACGCGCCGCCGCATTGAGGGCCAGCAAGTCGCCGCCCACGTTGATGCTGGTGCCGTTCTTTTCAAACGGGCCTTTTGCCGGAAGCACCAGTGTCGCAAGCTGCGCCGTTTCCGTCATGAACAGATCGCTCACGACAAGGAACGGCACCTTGCTCAGTGCCTGCGCAACCTGCGCGCCGCCGCGATAATGCAGCACGGGATTTGCGCCCAGAATCGCAAGCGTCGCAAGATTGCCGTCAAGCGCCGCTGCAAGCATTGCGCTCGTGTCCATGCCGCCGCCGCGCGGCAGCATGCCCATCGTTTCGGCGCCGCGCGCGTTCGGCTGTTCGCCGGTAATATACGTAAGCACGTGCGCTTCCTTGGGAAGCGCGTCCAGCAGTGCCGCTGCGAGCGCGAGATCTTCGCCGTCCCAAATCACGGCGATGCGCGAAATATCTTTGGGGAGCGCCTTTAACGCGCCGCGAAGATCCGCGACGTCGGTGCATGGAACGGGCGCAGGATAGCGCCGCTCCAGCGAGCCGACGCGAATCAACGTTGCGCCTTTCTGAAACGCGGCTTTGCGCACGCGCAGATCCATGACCGGGGCCCGCTGCGCGGGCGATTCGCCCAAAAGAACGATGGCTTGCGCGCTCTCAAGTTCGCTCAGCGTACCGCCGCTGCGCCCGGGCGCGCCCTGCCGTTGACGGCCCGCCCGCCAATCCACGTTCTGGACGCCGAGGGCGCGAAAGAGGTGCTGCAGCACGTACGCTTCTTCATTCGTCAAGCGTCCGCCGCCGATCGCGCCGGCCGTCTGCGGGTTTACCGCGGCGGCTTGCCGCAGTGCGGTGGCCCACAGTTCGAGCGCATCGTCCCACCCGATCTGTATCCATTCGCCGTCCTGTTTGTAGAGCGGCTGCATGAGCCGGCCCGGACTGTCGTAAAAGCCGATGTTGTAGCGCCCGCGGTCGCACAGCCACGTATCGGAAATGGCGTCGTCCTGCTCGACGGACATCGTGCGCATCACTTTGTTCACGCGAACGTCAACGTGCATTTGACAGCCGACCGGGCACTGTGTGCATGACGTCGTCGTGCGCGCGAGATCCCACGGGCGCGACTTAAATCGGTAGGTCTTCGACGTCAGCGCCCCGACCGGACACAGCTCCGTAACGTTGCCCGTGAAATTATGCCGGTACGGCTCGCCCGTTGCCGTGGCAATGATGTTGTGCACGCCGCGATCCTTCAGCACGAGTTCGCGCTCGCCGACGATCATGTCGTCGAAGCGCACGCAGCGCTGGCAGACGACGCAGCGCTCTTCGTCGAGCACAATCGTCGGACCGAGGTCCACCGCTTTAGGCTTGAGTACTTTGGGGTCGGCACTGCGCGAATAATCCTGTCCGTAGGCCATCGCGTAGTCCTGCAGATCGCACTCGCCGCCCTTATCGCAGATCGGACAATCCAGCGGGTGATTCTTCAAGTACAGCTCGAGGACGGCGCGGCGGCCGTCGGCGGCCTTCTCGCTTTGCGTGCGCACCACCATGCCGTCGGTGACGGCGGTGTTGCAGCCGATCTGCAGTTTCGGCATGCCTTCGATTTCCACCAAACAGATGCGGCACAACCCGGCCGGCCCCATCTTCGTGTGATAGCAATAAACCGGAATCTCCCGCTTTATCTGCTTCGCAGCTTCAACCAGCAGCGTGCCTTTGGGCACGTGCACGGCGGTACCGTCGATGGTTACGGTTACGAGGGCTTCTTGCTGCATTACCGGATGCAGTTCTCCCTGACGGCGGATTGCCCGGGCGCCGAAGCATGAACGGTCCACGAGAACGCGTTCGGAGCACTCTGCTGCAGCACGATGGTGGCACCGTTGTCGTCGCGGCGGCTCACGAATTGGTTCTGCTTCCAACCATCGACCGTTTTCGTTGCGACGCCTTGCGGTCCGTATTGCTGCGCGATCAGCCGGCGCTGCGCGGGATCATAACCCCAGATCTGCACGGACGATTCACCGCCCTGCACGTCGCTGCGTTCGATCATCCAGCGGCCGTCCGCAGTAAACGAATACGTTAAATGATCGACGACGCCCTCGGAGCTGCCGCCGTGCATCGTGCACGTCCACGATCCGCTCAGGAACGCGAGCCTTTTCATGGCATCGGCCCCGGTTCGCGCGTGCGCGTCCTGAGCGAGCGCTTGCGTCCAAAGGCTTGCGGCGGCGAGAAGCAATGGTAAGGCGATCGTCAATGCCCTCGACGCTGGCCGGGCCTTCGAGGGGCTCAGCATGACACAATGGGCGTTCGTCGTGACGGCGTTCTTCATACGGGGACGCTTTCTTTGAGGATGCGTGCTTCGAATTGCTGCGGGAAACGGTTGAGGACGGATTTGAGGAACGGTTCGATGGAGTCGCCAAGCGCGCAGAGATTGATGCCCGTGATCTCCGCACTCACTTTGTGCAGCATGTCCATGTCGGACGGCATGCCGCGTCCTTCGACGAAGCGGCGCAGCACCGTTTCGAGCCAATGCCCGCCTTCGCGGCACGGCGTGCATTGACCGCACGATTCGTGCGAAAAGAAGCGCACCAAGTTGAATGCGGCTTTGACGAAATCCGTCGTATCGTCCATCACGAGGAACGCGGCCGAGCCCAGCATCGAGCCGGCTTTAGCCATCGATTCGTAATCGTACGGCAGATCGAGATGTTCTTCGAAGATGCACGCAGACGAACCGCCGCCGGGCTGGATCGCCATCAGTGTGCGTCCCGGCCGCAAACCGCCGGCAATCTCGATCAGCTCCCGGACCGGCGTGCCGAGCGGAACTTCGTAGTTAGCCGGCTTTTGGACGTGGCCGCTGATCGAAACGATCTTGTAGCCTTTGCTGCGCTCGGTGCCGGCCGATGCGAACCACTGCGCGCCTTTTTCGAGGATCGGCACCAAATAGGCGAGGGTCTCGACGTTGTTTACGACGGTCGGCATGCCATAGAGGCCCGCAACGGCCGGAAACGGCGGCTTGAGGCGCGGCTCGCCGCGTTTGCCTTCGAGCGAATTGAGCAGCGCGGTTTCTTCACCGCAGATGTACGCACCGGCACCGCGGTGCACCGTCACTTCAAGATCGTAGCCTTTACCGAAAAGGTTCTTGCCGACAAAGCCCGCGTCGCGCGCCTGCGCAATCGTTTGCTCGAAGATCGCGGCGCCGCGCTTGAATTCACCGCGAATATAGATGTACGCGTGCGTGCAGCCGATGCCGTACGCGCCCAGCAGAATGCCCTCGAGCACCAGATGCGGCGCCTGTTCGAGCAGCATGTGATCTTTGAACGTTCCGGGTTCTGCTTCATCGCAGTTGCAGACCAGATACCGCGGCTTGCCGTTGGCAGGTAAAAACGACCATTTTTTGCCCGTCGGGAATCCCGCGCCTCCGCGGCCGCGCAGACCCGACTTATCGCAAATCTCGAGCACTTGCGCCGGTGTCATCGTTTTGACGGCGCGTTCGAACTGCGCGTAGCCGCCGCGTTTGCGGTAGACGCCGATATCGCGCAGATCCGCCTCGCCGATGCCTTCGGTGAGCACTTTCACCACCGGCATCTAATGCGCCGCTCCGTTGCGGCGATCGATTACGTCCTCGAACTGCGCCTCCATGTTGGCCAAGCGCTCTTTCGTGCGTCCCTTGAAACGGTATTCCTGATTGATGATCCGGTCCACCATGATCACGCCGTCGCGATCCAGTCCGCCGGCGTTGTTGGGCTCCGGCTGATCCAGCGCGCCGGCGGATTTGCCGCCCATCGACACTTGCGCGTCCTGCAGGACGAGCCACGTCTGTTCCGGCGCCGCCGTCTGCGCCATCGGCGCGACGTCATAGGTTCCGGCGCGCATCGCTTCGATCATCGTATCGATCTGCACGGGCGTGAGATCGTAAACGAATTCGAGATTCACCTGCATGCACGTCGCACGATCGCATGCGGCCAGACACTCAACTTCTTCATAGCTGAAGATGCCGTCCGGCGTCGTCTGCAAGTGGCCTATACCAAGTCTGGTGCGAAAATAGTTGTGGATCTCGTCCGCGCCGTTGATTTGGCACGCCAAGCCGCGGCAGACTTGCAGCACGTATTTACCGACGGGCTTACGAAAAAACAGGGTGTAGAAGGAAACCGTCGACTCCACCACCGCAAGCGAAAGATCCAGAATACGCGAGACGGCGCGCATCGCGTCTTGACTGGCGTAGCCTTCGTGTTCTTGGAAGAGATGCACCAGAGGAAGCAGCGCGGAGCGCGGCTGCTCGTATTGCGCGACGATCTCCTCGCACTGCGGACCCAGGCGCGCCTCCAATTCCGCAAACGCCGCGTTCACCGGTCCACCTCGCCGAACACCGGATCGAGCGAACCGATCATGACGACCAGATCTGCTATCAGATTGCCCGGAGCGATTCCCTTGATCGCTTGCAAATTATACAAGGAGGGCGGCCGCGTGCGAATGCGGTACGGGCGGTTGCCGCCGTCGCTGACGATGTAAAAGCCCAGCTCGCCGCGCGGCCCTTCCACGGGCTGATAGACGTCGCCGGGCGGCACACGGAAGCCTTCGGTCATGATCTTAAAGTGGTGAATGAGCGCCTCCATTGAAAGCGCGATCGTTTCTTTGGGCGGCGCGACGACTTTAGCGTTGTCGACGGCGATCGGCCCTTTGACGGCTTTGAGCCGGTCGCGGCATTGCTTGACGATGCGCAGCGATTGGTCCATCTCGTCCAAACGCACGAGAAAACGCGCGTACGAATCGCCTTCGGCCGCAACGGGCACTTCAAAGTCGTACGTCTCGTAACCGCTGTATGGAAACGCCTTGCGCACGTCGTACGCAATGCCGCTCGCGCGTAAAGACGGACCGGTGAGGCTCCACTGCACCGCTTCTTCGGGCGCGATAATACCGACGTCGACCATGCGGTCCTGCAAGATCGGATTTGCCTGTACGAGCGCGCGCAAGTCTTTCATGCGGCCGGGAAACTTTTCGATCAGCGCATCGAGGCGCTCCATGTAGCCTTCGGGCGTATCGCCGTTCACGCCGCCGACGCGGATGTAGTTCGGATGCATGCGCGCGCCGCCGGCGGCCTCCTGCAGATCAAGAATGTTCTCTCGCAGATCGAACGTGTAGAAAAACACGGAGAGCGCGCCAAGATCGATGCCGCCGGTTCCCAGCCACACGCAGTGTGAGGCGATGCGCGCGAGCTCCGCGTTGAGAACGCGGATGATCTGCGCGCGCTCGGGGATGTCATCCGTAATGCCGAGCAGTTTTTCGACGCCGAGCGCATAGCAGAGCGCGTTGCTGCTGGGCGCCAGGTAATCCATGCGCTCGACGTTCGTTTGCGCCGTCGACCAGAATTGGTTCTCGCAGTTTTTTTCGATGCCCGTGTGCAGGTACCCGATCTCGGGATCCGCTTTGACGATGTTCTCGCCGTCGATTTCAAGCATGATCTGCAGCACGCCGTGGGTGGACGGATGCTGCGGGCCCATGGAGAGCACCATCGAGTTGCCGTCTTGTGAGACCGTTTCCGGCGTAAGCGGCGTCGTCATGACGATTCCCGCGCTTTACGTATCTGCTCTTGCAGCGCTTCCAGGGTGCGCCCGGACGGAGGCGTTCCGGCGGCGACGTTGCTCTTGAGCGCGAACGAGGGCCGCGGCGATTTTTCCTTCGCAGGCCCGCGCAACGGATAATCTTTGCGCAACGGCGCGCCTTCCCAATCGTGCGGCATTTGAATGCGCCGCAGGTCGGGGTGGCCTTCGAACGCGATGCCGAACAGATCGAAGATCTCGCGCTCGGCCCAATCCGCATTAAGCCATAGGCCCGTCGCGCTGGGAACCGCGGGTGAGGCTTCGCTCACGCCGCACAGCAGACGCAGGCGTTTGGGCGTTCCGACTTGTGCGATGTCCGCCTTGCGCAGCGGCATTGCCAGCAAATGATAGACGACGTCGAAGCGCGGCGTGCGGTGCGGATAATCCACGCCGCCGACATCGAGGAGCATCGTGTAGCCTTCCGCTTTGAGCTGCTGCAGACGCGCGAGCAACTGCTGCGGTTCGATGCGCTCGACGATCGCATCGGCAATCGGCGGACGCACGGCGGTCGGATCGGCCGCCAAGCCGATCAGCGGCGGAGCTTGGGAACTCGGCATTGCGTTTACGCTCTTGCTAGCAGGCCGCCGCGGCCGCCTTCGCGGATCTGCTGCTGAATCAGATTCACCGCATAGAGCAGACCGTCGGGCGTCGGCGGACAACCCGGCACATAGACGTCGACCGGAATGATCGTATCCACGCCTTGCACGATGGCGTAGTTATCGAACACACCGCCCGAGCTGGCGCACGCGCCCATCGAGATGACCCATTTCGGATCCGCCATCTGATCGAACAGACGCTTCACGACCGGCGCCATTTTTTGCGCGACCCGCCCGGAAACGATCATCAGATCCGCTTGCCGCGGCGACGGACGGAACACCTCGGAGCCCAAACGAGCGATATCGTACTCGGCGGAAGTCACCGACATCATCTCGATCGCGCAGCATGCAAGCCCCATGGTCAGCGGCCACACGCTCGAACTTTGCGCCCATCGCGCGACGTCGTCTAATCGCGCCAAAAGAAATTGTCCCGGTCCTATCTCCATTCGAAGCCTCTGTTTTTCCAAACATAGGCGTACCCAATCGCCAACACCACAATAAAAAACACCATTTCGAGCAATCCGAACACGCGCAGCGCGTGCATCTGCACGGCCCACGGGAAAATCGAAGCCGCTTCTACGTCGAGCACGACGAAGAGCATGGCGATCAAATAAAACTTCACCGGAAATCTGCCGGAGATGCTGGACGTCGGCTCGACGCCGCATTCGTACGCTTTCTCTTTTTCGGGGTTGGGCTTTCGCTGCGCGAGCAAGCCGGGCAGCAGGCTGAATCCCAGGGCCGCCGCAAAGGCGACAGCTACGAACATGGCTACGGGAGCATAGGGGGTCATCGCTCGTGGATTTTTTCACAAGTGGTACGGAACCCCTTGAACGATCGCATGCGACAATTGTGGCAGGGGACGAAGGGCTGTAACAGCGGCGCCGGAAACATCGTTCTTCAAGAACATGATGCGTAGATTTTGGATCTTGGGCGGCGTTCTGCTTTTGAGCCTGGGCGCAAACGGCGGCGGCTGCAGCAACCCCAACGGCGGCGGCGTCTCGCAATTCGGCGCGATCGTGGGCCGCGTTTTGGACGCCACGAACAACCGCCCGGTGGGCGGCGTGCTGGTTTCCGTCGGGTCGCTCTACACGACCTACAGCGACCCCCGAGGCGCATTCACGCTCATCAACATTCCGATCGGCAACCAGGACGTTACGGCCGATGCTCCCGGCTATACGGTGAGCACCGCCCGCGCCAAAGTGCGCGAAGCGCAGACCGCCAACGTCGGCTATCTGCGCATTGCCCCGATCGCCGGCGGACCGACCATCCCGCCGCCGCCGACCCCAACGCCCACGCCGGGTGCCGAAACGCCCGTTCCGGCGATGACCCCACGCTAAACGCAGCCGCCGTTCTCGGCGGCTTCATCCTTATTGCGGTCACGCTGCGCGACGTCTTTCAAGCCGTCATCGTGCCGCGCGCGGCCAATACGACGCTGCGGATCAGCCGGTACCTCGTGCGTGGTCTGTGGTATTTGTGGCCGCGCGCCGCAACGCTGCTCTTTGCCGCGGGCAGCGAGCAAAAGGAAGATTTTTTCGCAACCTATGCGCCCTTCTATTTAATCGTTCTGCTGTGCGCTTGGGTCGCGGCGCTTCTCGGCGGCTGGGCGCTCGTGTTTTACGGGCTGCGCGCCGGGCTGCAGCCGCAAGGGCTGGACTTCGGTGACACGCTCTACTATGCGGGCGCTTCGCTCCTGACGATCGGTTACGGCGATATCGTCGCGCACAGCATGACGACGCGGCTGCTCTCGCTGCTCTGCGCGGCGTCCGGCCTTGCGGTGGTCGCGGTCGTCATTTCGTTTCTCTTTTCGATCTTCGGCGCATTCCAGACCCGCGAGCAATTCGTCGTGACGCTGGGCGCGCGCGCCGGAGTGCCGCCCAGCGGCGTCGGCTTACTCGAAACGCTCTCGTACGCGGGCCTGCGCGAAGACCTCGCGCAAACGTTGCGCGAGGGACAAGTATGGGCCGCGGCGGTCATGGAAACGCATCTTGCCTACCCCACGCTGATGTATTTCCGTTCCAGCCACGACTACCAATCATGGGTCGGAACGCTCGGCACACTGCTGGACGCATCGGCGCTCGTTATCAGCACAATAGAACCCGAACACGTGCTGAGTCCGCAAAGCCGCGGACAGGCGCTTCTCATGTACGAGATCGGCAAGCATCTGACGAACGATTTCGCGCACTACTTCGACCTGATGCACGGCGAACCGGCAGGACCCGGCATCGAAGAACAGGAGTTCGCCGCTGCGGTCGAGCGTTTGGAGAACGCCGGATACGTGACGCGGGATGCAGCCGGCGCGTGGAGCGAGTTCACGCGCCTTCGCACGCGGTACGGCCTGCAACTTAACGCACTCGCGCGCCGCCTGGAGATTCCGCCGGTGCAATGGGTCGGCGACCGCTCGCTGCTTCATGCGCCGCCGCACGGCGCCGCGCACTAAAAGCCGTGCGTCGCGTCCGTGCGGCGCAGAAATTTGAGCGCGTCGCCGGCAGGGAGCGCGAAACCGATCGAGCGCTCTTCGTCAAAGCGCGACTCCGCAATGCCGACGATCTCACCGTTATCGCTTAAAAACACGGGGCTTCCGCTCTCGCCCGGAACGATAGGCAACGTCACCTCAATCGCGTCTTGACGCAGCGAGGAGATGCGGCCGGAATTGAGCGAGGTGGCCAACCCCAAACCTTCGTCGTCGAACTGATCCGGAATGGGGTATCCCAGCAGGCCGACCATGCGTCCCGGTTTTGCGTCCGCTGTACTCCCGAGCTTCGCGACGTGAAGATTCTTTCGCGTGGTGCGCACCAGCGCAATATCAAGGTTCGCGTCCTTCGCAACGACGCTTGCCGCGACTTTTTCCTTGTTTGCGATCGTCACGCGCAGATTCCACGCTTGTTCGATTGCGTGCTCCACCGTAAGAATGTCGCTGCCCCAAGCGCCGCTCGCAACGACGGTGCCCGTTGCGTACTCGCTGTCGGGGTTGCCTCTTTTCGAACCGGGCACGTCCATGGTGAGCAGCACGACCGAAGGGCGCAGCGCATCCGCAGCGGCGACGAACGCGTCGTCGGGATTTGCCGCATGCGAGGAACACGCGGCAAGCAGCACGGCAGCAAGAGCCGGCAGGCGGATATTTTTGTTCATGGCGCGCGCGCTACGATTGCGCTGCAGCAGCAGCCAGCGCCTCCCGTAACGAGTCGATTCCGGCGCCGGTGCGCGCACTCACGTTGAGTCCGCCGGGCCGAGCCGGCGTTTGCGCGGCGTCGGTCTTGTTGAACACGAGCAGCCGCGGCTTGTTTTCCAGACCGAGATCGCGCAGCGTGGCGTCAACCGCTTGCATCTGGCGGGGCCAATCGCGATTGGAAGCGTCCGCCACGTGCACGAGCAGATCTGCCTCGTTGAGCTCTTCGAGGGTGGCGCGAAACGCGTTGATCAGATCTTTCGGGAGATCGGTGATAAAGCCGACCGTATCCACGACGCGCACATACTGCGCGCCGCGCAGCCACACCCGGCGCATCGTCGGGTCGAGCGTCGCAAACGGTTTATCCGCGACATACGCATCGGAGCGCGCCAGGCGGTTGAGCAGCGACGATTTGCCGGCGTTCGTATACCCGACAAGCGCCACGAGCGGCTCCGCGCGCGGCGCGCTGCGCCGCGTTTCGCGCTGACGCCGCACGGTCTCGAGCTGATCGCGTAAAAGGCTTACGCGCGCGGAGATACGGCGGCGGTCGACCTCGAGTTTCGTTTCCCCCGGACCGCGCGTGCCGATGCCGCCCCCCAGGCGCGAGAGGTCGGTTCCGGTGCCGATGAGATTCGACTGGCGGTAACGTAACTGCGCCAGTTCCACCTGCAGTTTGCCCTCGCGGCTGCGCGCGTGCTGCGCGAAAACGTCGAGGATCAACATCGTGCGGTCGACGATGGGGACGGGAACGATCTTCTCGAGGTTCTTGCGCTGACGCGGCCGCAGATCGTTGAGCACGAGCAGGAGGCGGTAATCGTTCTCCTTGATGATCTCGGCGAGCTCTTGTGCTTTGCCGCTGCCTACGAGCGTTGCGGCATCGACCGCGTCACGCTTCTGCACGACAATCTCTTCGACGTTCGCACCAGAGGCGTGCGCGAGTGCCTGCAATTCGAGCAGTTCCGGCTCGATCGCGCGGCCCTTGTCGCCCGTGTCTACAGCGACGAGAAGCGCGCGATCAGCCATTGCAATCCTTCAACGTATTCCGGTCCGGGACGGACGAGTGCGTTGGTGTCCGGCGCAACGAACACGTGATGCGCGCGGACGGCTTTGAGCGACCGCCACGGCTCGCGCTGCAAAACGTTCTCGATGTGCGCATCGGCGGTGGCGACGATGACATCCGGATCCGCTCGCAGCAGCGCTTCGTCGGAAAATTGCGCGTACGCGAGCGGAAGCGACTGGGTCGCGATGCGGCCGCCGGCGAGACCGATGAGCGTGGCGATATACGATCGCGGCCCGATCGTCCAAAGCGGCAGGCTTTGCTCCACGAACAACACGCTGGGACGATGCCGCCCCTTCACGCTCGCCTGCAGGGCCGCAGTCCGCGCGCGCAGCGATGCAATCAAGCGCTGCGCCCGGCGTTCGCGGCCCGTCAACGCGCCGAGCGAGCGCAGAACCGAAAAAATGTCGGCGTAGCTGTCGTCATGTAAATACACGACGCGCACGCCTGCATGCTGCAAACCGGCCGTCAGCGGCCTCTGCGCGGGAATCGCTATCGCCGTGTCGGCGTGCAGCTCGACGATGCGCTCGGTGTCGACGGCCGCGAAGTTATTCACGACCGGGAGCTTTGTCGCGCACGGAATGTCCTCACTG
>JBHEMM010000020.1:43423-44449 GCA_046262595.1 Vulcanimicrobiaceae bacterium | reverse complement strand
CGCACGTTCCGAGCGAGTAAAAGCATGCCGGCACGCGCTGTGCAAAAAAGGAAAAATCTTCGGCGCCCGTGAGTTTGTCGGCGGTAACGACGCGATCTGCTCCGAAGGCCCGCTCGGCGAGCGCGCGCGCGTAGCGCGTCTGCTCAGCGTCGTTCGAGGTGACGGGATAGCGCCAAAGATACTGAAAGTCGTACGTCGCGCTCATCGCATCGCAGCACGATTTCAGCACGCGTTCGATTCGCCGGGGCATTGCTGCGCGCACGTCGTCGTTGAACGCGCGAACCGTGCCCAGCAATTTGACCGTTCGAGGAATGACGTTATGCGTCGTTCCGCCGTGAATCGACGCGATCGTAACCACCGCCGGCTCCATCGGATCGATCTGGCGTGCAACGACTTGTTGAACGGACGCGACGAAGCTTGCGGCGGTATACACCGGATCGACCGCATCGTGGGGCGCCGAACCGTGCCCGCCGCGGCCGAGCACCTCGATCTCCAGCGAATCGCTCGATGCGTAAAACGGGCCTTCGCGAAAACCGAGGACGCCGCTCGCCATCTTTGCGTTCAAGTGCAAGCCGTATGCGCGCTCGATGCCGAACCGTTCGATCACGCCTTGCTCGACCATCACTTTAGCGCCGCCAAGGCCTTCCTCGGCGGGCTGGAACAGCAGGCACACCGTACCGGCCAGGCCGCTGCGGCGCGCGGCGATCAGTTCGGCCGCACCGAGCAAAATCGCGACATGCCCGTCGTGTCCGCACGCGTGCATTTTGCCGGGCTCCCGCGAGCGGTATGCGTGTGTGTTTTCCTCGTCGAGCGGCAGCGCATCCATGTCGGCGCGGAGCATGACGGTGCGTCCCGGCTTGGATCCCCGTATCACGCCGACGACGCCGGTCGCGGCGATGCCCTCGTGCACGTCAAACCCGAGCTCGCGCAGGCGAGCGGCAGCATCACGCGACGGGCACAGCTGCTACGGATGGAGGGCGAGCTCGATCTCGGCCGCGGTGAGCTCGAGCTCGCCGAGTCGAAGAT
>JBHEMM010000020.1:500-43413 GCA_046262595.1 Vulcanimicrobiaceae bacterium | reverse complement strand
GGCGAGCGGCGACGATACCCGCCGTGCGGCGCTCTTCGAACCCAAGCTCCGGATGCATGTGCAGGTCGCGGCGAAGAGCAACCACGTCGCGTGCGAGCGTGTCGGGAACAGTAATGGCCGGCATGTGGGCAGGACTTTTGTAGCAAGCGAAGGATACCCTCGCACACCTCGCGCAGCCGGCGCGCACGCGGTCCGGGTTATGCGCATCGTGTTACAAGTGCTCGGCCTGGCTCGCCCGCGTGCGTCGCGATCCGGACGAACCCTTTAATTGCTTTTCGTTACTATCGCGTGGTAGGATTTCCCGGTAAAATTCTGGTTTCGAAGTGCGTCCCAGTGTCCATCTCAAGGTACCTTAGGCGAGTCGAATCAGGCCGAAAATAGCCACGTATAAGAGGGAGTCTGGTCAAGTGTACGTTGATGAAATGCTGAACTGTGTCGACTGCGGACGTGAGTTCGCGTTCACTTCGGGTGAACAGCAGTTTTACGCTCAAAAAGGTTTTCAGAATAAGCCGAACCGTTGCCCCGATTGCCGTACGGCGCGCAAGCAAATGCGCACCAGTTCGGGAGGCGGCGGCGGCGTGGGCGCCGGCGGCGGTGCGCGTCGGGAAATGTTCCAAGCCACATGCAGCCAGTGCGGCGGCGTTGCGGAAGTTCCGTTTCAGCCGCGCGGCGACAAGCCCGTATATTGCCGCGACTGCTTTGCATCGCGCCCGTCTTACCGCTAAAAAAACGCAGAAACGAACGCAGGAAGCCGGCCGATAGGCGCGCTTCCTGCTTTTTCACGGGATTCCGTACGAAGCGTTAGGCCGCCCGGCACCGCTACCTTCCCTTCCCGGCGCTTGCTGGCTGCGGCGGCGCCGCCGTATAGTGTTCGCACGGAGGGGAAAAGTTATGATCGGGACGGATATACGCGCCGCGGCCGTTGCCTTGCGGCCCGCGCTTGTTGCTACGGTCGTCGAAGGCGGCGCCGTTCTGCTGGACCTTGAAACCAAGTACTTTTATTCGCTCAACCGGTCGGCATGGGCAATCGTGCAGTTGTTCGAGATCTCCGGCGCGTCGCCGGAACGGATCGTGCGGCAATGCATCCTGTGGGGCGCGAGCGGCGAGGACGAAGTCCGCAGCTTTCTCGCGCACTTATCGGCGGAGAATTTGCTCGAGCCGTCCACTGAGGATGCCGCGCCCGAGGTCGCCACATACGCGGCGCCTTGGGTTGCGCCCACCATCGAACGTCACGCTGAACCGCTGCAAAGCGTCGTAACCAGCGCGTTCGATCCCAGCATACCGCTGGCCGAGTAGCATGCTGGCCGCGGTCGAGCGCATTACCGGCAGTTGCGGGCCGTTGGACCTGAGCATTAGCGCAGCCGACGGCGAGCTCGCTGCCGTCGCCTGCAACTATGTCTCGCTGTTCAGCCGGACGTGGAGAGAGCGCACGCGCCGCGTCGAGGTGCACTTGGAACGCCGGGCGCTGGGTGTGCGCGCAAGCGGAACGTTCGTTTCCTGCGCGCACATGACGGTCGACCGCACGGGCGATTCGTATGTTGCCGATACGCAGTACGGCTTCGTCGCCCGCGGTTCCACCGTTGCAGGTACAGACGTTTGGACGATCTCCGTTCCACCGGAAACGGTTTTCGACGAGCCGCAAGTCGGCGACATGGAAGACGTGTTTTCGCTCATTTGTACCGCGGGTTGGCGAAACGAGGGTTTCGTGGCGCTGCATGCGGGCGCCGTGGTTAAGGGCGATGTGTGCGCGCTGCTGTGCGCTGCATCGGGGGGCGGAAAAAGCACGCTGACGACGGCGCTCGTCTTAAACGGGTGGTCGACGCTCGGGGATGATAAACTGCTCCTGCGCAATGAAGGCGGTAAGCCCGTTCTGCGCTCTTTGCTGCAAACGTTTAACTTAGACCCGGCCACAGGGCGCTGGTTCGATTTACGCGACCTCGCTTCGCTGCCGCGTTACTCCGCCTGGACGGACAAGCGCCGCGTTCACCTCGATAGGGTTCGTCCCGGCGCAGCCCGGCCGCACGCCCGGCCGACGCACATCGTAGAAGTTGCTCGCACCGCAGCGCACGCAGGCATCCGGTCCGCGCCGATGACGGTCTCGCAAAGCGCGGCCGCGCTGCTGCGGCAAATTGTGCTTCCGTGCGATGCGCCGGTTGCGCGCTGGACGCTCACGCAAACGATGGCCGCGCTGCGCGGCATGCGCGGCGTGCGCCTCGAAATCGGCCAAGATGCCTACCGGAGCTCCGGATGGCTCGCCGGCATTGAGGATGCGTTGCGATGACGGACGTTTCGGTCGTTATCCCGGCGTTGAACGCGGAATCGACGCTGGGTGAAACGCTTCGCGCGCTGCGCTCGCAGGCGCGGCCGCCGGCTTTCGAGCTGATCGTCGTGGACAACGGCTCGACAGACGGCACGAAGGCGCTCGCGCACGCATCGGGCGCGCGCGTTCTCGACGAGATCCGGCGGGGGCCGGCTGCAGCAAGAAACTGCGGCTTGCGTGCCGCGCAGGGCGCGATCGTCGTACATCTCGATGCCGATACGGTGCCCAGCCGCCGGTGGCTGAGCGAGATCGTCAAGCCGTTTGCCGAGCCCGAGACGGTGCTCGTCTCAGGGCATACGCTGTGTTATCCGCCGCAAACACCGGCGGAACGTTACGTCCAAGCTGCGGGTCTATACGATGCGCAGATTGCCGCCGCGCGCAAGCCTTTTCCGTTCGCTCCCTCGCTCAATTTGGCCGTGCGTGCTGCTGCGGCCCGCGCCGTGGGCGGCTGGAACGAAGCGCTGCTCACGGGCGAAGACGTCGATTTTTCATACCGCCTGCAGCGCGCGTACGGCGAGGGCGTCGTCTATTGTGCGGATGCGGTGCTCTACCATCGCGCGCGCGCCGATGACGCCGCGTTGCGGCGCCAAGCGCGCAGTTACGGCGCCGGCGTT
Organism: Vulcanimicrobiaceae bacterium; assembly: GCA_046262595.1. Taxonomy (GTDB): domain Bacteria; phylum Vulcanimicrobiota; class Vulcanimicrobiia; order Vulcanimicrobiales; family Vulcanimicrobiaceae; genus DASSRQ01. The sequence continues at coordinate 40,479 of JBHEMM010000020.1, read as the reverse complement.
GCCGATCTTTACCGCATGTACCCCTGCGAAGTGCAGTGGGACGCGGCGAAAGCCCTGCGGTTGTGCGGTGTCCTGCTTTCGCGCGCGCTCACGCCAGCGGCTGCCGCCGCGGGCTGCGCTTTCGGCATCCTCGACCAACGGCGGGCGGAGTTTCTGCGCTACCAGTCGCTCTGGACCAAAAACTTTTGGCTCGGCTTCGGTTTGCGCGCGTGGCACGTGCGCAGGGGCGGCGCATGAACGTTTCGGTGGTTATTCCGGTATACAACGGCGCCGATACGCTCGCAGAGTGCCTGCGCTCGCTGGCGTATCAAACGCTTGCGAGAGACCAGTACGAGATCATCGTGGTCGACGACGGGTCCACCGACAATTCGGCGGAAATCGCGAAAGCGTGCGGCGTACAGGTGATACGTCAGCGCAATGCCGGCGCGCCGGCGGCGCGAAACACCGGAATTGCGCACGCTGCAGGCGCGTGGATCGCGTTCACCGACAGTGATTGCGTGTGTTCGCGGGGTTGGCTCGCCTCACTCGTGCGCGCCGCAGAGCGCGAACCCGGCGCGTTGGGTGCAGCAGGTAAAACGACGGGTTTTCAATCGGCGACGCCCGCGGCGCGGTTCGTCGATCTGATGGGCGGACTCGACCCTATCCGCTCGCTGCGGCATCCGCGTTTCCCATTCGCACCGACGAGCAACGCCTTATACCGTAAAGCGTATGTTCAGGAAGCGGGCGGGTTCGACGCGCGCTTTGCCACGTACGACGCCTGCGATCTCCACACGCGAATGCGGCGGCTGCACGATGGACCATTCGTTTACGAGCCGCGCGCGCTGGTCATGCACCGTCACCGCCGGACGTGGCGCGCGTACTGGCGGCAGCAGTTCTTCTATGGCGTCGGATACGCGCAGTTCGTGCTGGCGCACCGGTCGGCTATGCGGTGGAATGTGCTGCACCAGACGCGCGCCGCCGGTGACGTGTTGGTGAAGGCCGTTTACGCCGCCGTTCCCGCGCATGGCGATACGGCGGTATTGCGTAAAGGCGGGCTGGTGCGCGCGGCGGCACAGCAGGCAGGCTTTATCGCGACATTTTACAGCGCGCGCGAACGGCGGCGGTGGAGATGTTAGCCCCACCCTGGACGCCGCGCGGCATCGCGCAGCGCTTCAGAGCGGTCGTCGGCCATCCGCGCAACCTGCCGCTCTTTGTGCAGGTGGGATGGTTTATCGCGACGGCACCTAACCGTATGGCGAAGACGGAACTTTCGTCGTTTGTGCGCACGCTGCGCGAGGGCGCGTTGCGGCGCGCGGATCGGGGAACGCTTTCGCGGATGCGCGCCTTTTGGCTGGTTCGCTTTTTCCCTCGGCATAACACGTGCTACATTCGCGCAATGACGCTGTACCGTTTTCTGCAGTGCGATACCGGAAGGCTTCGCCTGCATTTTGGGATCGAGCACCGCAGCAACTCGCGCGAGCGGCTGCACGGCCATGCGTGGGTCTCGCATGACGGCTCGGTTATCGAGGGACCGCCCATCGCGTTTACCGGCGGCGTGCGGGAGATCGTTCTGGAGAAGAGCGGTTAAATGCGGCCGTTTTCCGCGCTGTTCGAAGCGATGACGGCGCTCGTGCGGCCAGATCACGAACGCCTGAAGTCCGCGCTGCACTCCGTTCCGGGCGCGCAGCTGTTCGGACATTCGGCGCGTCACAAATGCAGCGCGTATCTGCTCGAAGCGTTCCTCACGCACCGCATCGGCGCGCCCGAGTTGCGGCCGCTGCGCGTCATGCTGCAGCGTTATGCGGGGACGTTCGCGCTGCAGGCGGTTGAAGCGCGCGCGCAGACCGCGCAGATCGTGTCCGTGCTGCGGGATGCGCGGATTCCGGCCGTCTTGCTCAAAAGTTCGGCGCGGCTTTATGCGGGCGATCCGATCGCGGAACGTTCGCAGATCTTCGACCTCGACGCGCTGGTGCGCCCGCAAGATGCGGACGCCGCCGTAACGGCGCTTGCGGCGGCAGGCTATGCGTACGAGCAGCCCGGCGTAGCCGCCGGTTACCGCATGCGCCATCACCATCTCGCGCCGCTCGTCTCGCCGGCATTCAGCAAAGCATTGGAGCTTCACGTTGCCCTGGCGCCGCGCGGTTCTTTCACGCTTGCGACGGGCTGGGACGCGCTCGCGCCTTACCACCGGCAGATCGAAGGACCCGCCGGCCCGGCCACCCGTTTGGATGAGTACGGTTCGGCGCTTCATCTTGCGCTGCATGGCGCGGGATTGTACCGTTTGGGCGACGTCGTGCAGATCGCGATGATTGTGCACGGCAAAACCGCGCTGCTGGATCGGCTTGCGGAGGCCAGTGCACGCGAGAAGGTGCAGCGCGTACCGCTGCAGGCGGCATTATGCGCCGCGGCTGCAATGGCCGGTTTGCCGCAGCGCTTTGGAGCGGACGTGCGCCGTTATGTGGCATGGGCGCTGGAACGCGAAGGCTTGCCGCGTCCGTTTCGCGGACGCATGCACTTGACCGACGCATACTACGCGAACGGACGGCGGCTGCGCGGACCGGCGACGGCGCTGGCGCTGCCGGCTGCGTACGCCAACGACGGCGTGCGTCAAACGCTGGCCCGCCGCGCGCGCGTCCTTGGCGGCAGGATGCTCGCCGGCGCCGCCTTCGCCGCGCGCCTGCCGGGCACTGGCAGCCCCTAACATGGCCGCACGCAGCTTCGGCGCCGCAGTCGGCGCAAAGGCCGCGCAAACGTTTGCGGCGCGCCTGCTTGTTTCCGCATTCGCCGTCCTGACCGGCATCATCGTCGCTCGCGCGCTCGGCCCCGAGGGCAAAGGCGTTTATAGCGGCGTGCAAACGCTGCTTTCAATTCCGGTTGCTGTCGCGGGCGGCGCGGGCGCGGCGATAACGTATTTGATGACGAAGCAGCGGCGCACCGCAAGTGAGCTGTTGCCCGCCATCGCCGTTACGTTTGGACTGATTACGGCGTTTTGCACCGCCGCCTGCGCAATCTATGCGGGCATCCACGGATGGACGCTTGCCGCGATCGGTTTTGCGGCCGGCCTGCCGCCGTCGGTCGTCATCGCTTGGCAGCAGAACTATTACGTCGCCGCCGACCGCCTGCGCACGTTCAACATTCAATCCATCGCGATTGCGTTCGGTACGCTGGCTCTCACCGCGGCAGCGCTCGCGTTCGGCCGCGAGACGCCCGGCGTCATTGCCGCGTGGCTCTTGGCGCTGTACGCCGGTGCCGTCGCGATTGCTGCGGACGTTGCGCGGGATGCGGGCCGCCTGCACCGGCGCGAGCTTGGCGCCCGCCTGCGTGAATTCGCGCAATTCGGCGCTCAATCGGCGTTGAACTCCGGTTTGGGGCTGCTGAACTACCGGGTCGATTCGCTCATTCTGATCGCGCTGCTGGGTTTGCCGGTCTTCGGCGTTTACTCCGTCGCCGTGAGCATCGGCGAGCTGCTGTTCATGATCGCTCGCCCGGTCAACGCCGCGGTTGGGCGAGAAATCGGCGTCGCAAGCGAAGGCCGCGCCGCAGAGATCACCGCGCATGTGGTGCGCGCCGGCTTTGCTATCTGCTTGCTGTGCGCCGTGCCGCTTGCGGTCTTTGCGCCGCTGCTCGTGCATGCCGTCTACGGTGCGCGATTCGACGCTGCCGCCACGCCGATGCGCGTGCTCTTGCCCGGCATCGTTGCTTTCAGCAGTGCCGGCACGTTTGCATCATTTTTCATTTTTCAACTCGGGCGGCCGCTGCTCGTAACCGCGGTCAACATCGTCATGATTGCGGCACAAACAGCGGCGTGCTTTGCGCTCGTGCCGCGCTTCGGTTTGGCCGGCGCCGCTTTGGCCTCAACCGTAACGTACGTTGCCGGGGCCCTGTTCAATACTGTTGTGTTTTTCCGCGCGACGCGCATACCGCCCGGGCAGCTGTGGATTCCCAAGCGCGCGGACGCGCAGCGCATTGTTGCCATTGTGCGCGAGCTCGTGCAGAAACGCCGCGCAGTTGCTGCGCCCGCAGCGGACGGCGGACCCGTGCTGATAACCGGCGCCGCCGGAAATGTCTTTGGTCTGGTCGGAGATCGCCTGCGCGATGCGCTCGGGCCGTTGTGGTTAACCGATGCGGTTCCTTTCAAAATCCCCAAAGGCGAAGACCGCTTCATCCGCGCGGACCTGCGCAGCGTGGACGCCGCGCGCAAAACAATGCGGGGCGCGCGTGCGGTCGTTCATCTGGGCGGGATTTCGAAAGAGAACTCGTTTGACCGTCTGCTCGAGCACAACATGCGCGCCACGTATAGCGTGCTGGAAGCGGCGCGCCTTGAAGGCGTGCGGCGCGTGGTGCTGGCGGGCACCGGTCACGTGACGGGATTCTATCCGCGCGCGATTGCGATTGACGAATCGGCCCCCGTGCGGCCCGACAGCTTCTACGCGGTTTCCAAGGTGTTCGCCGAAGCGCTGGGGCGGCACTATGCGGATAAGTACGGTCTCGAGGTGGTGTGCCTGCGCATTGGGCACGTCGCGGCGCACCCCCAGTACGACATAGACCGGGCGATCTGGATCAGTCCGCGCGATCTGGCGCAGTTGCTGCTTGCCGCGCTGGAACACGAGCCGGTCAGCTACACGTGCGTTTACGGAATTTCCAACAACAGCGCGGCGTTTTGGTCGTTGGACCGGGCGCGATCGCTCGGCTACGAACCGCTCGACTCGGTTGACGACATTCCGTTCCGCGCGGAGCCGCCGGCAGATCCGGACGGCGTCGAGGCGAAGTGTCAGGGCGAGTCGTTCGCGGCCCGCAACTTTTGCGCCCGCGGAAAAACCAGCGTGACAGCAACCAGCACGGCGACGTTGCATGCTAGCGCGAGGAGGCCGGGATTGATACCGGCCGGACCGCTCGTCGAATAGGTCGAGTGCAGAAACCACAACGCGACGAGCTCGCCGGCGGCAAGTCCCGCTCCGGCGCCCCAGGCGCTCACGCGCCGCCAACACAGTGCGAGCAGAATACCCGGCGCAAACTGCGTGATGCCGTTGTAGTAGAACAAGAGCAGATCCACCAAATTCGCACTCGCAAACAGCCACAAAACGAGCGCCAGAAGGGCGCAAACCAACACGAGCACGCGCACGTAGCGCGTGTTCCCGATGACGTTTTTCGAAAAAATGCTGGCCGCGCCCAGAAGCAGCACGGAAGCCGGGATAAGCGCCGCCAGGCACCCGGCAGCGCCCACGAAACCGAGCACCGAGGCCGGAAAATAATGCTGCAGCAGCAGCAGAAACGACTGATCGACGGCCTTACCCGTGAGGCCGGGCGTGACGACAAGCGCGGTAAAGCCGGCGAGTAAAACGAAGATAATGACGAGTTGATAGATCGGCATGAGCATCATATTGCGCCGCACGGACTGCTCGTTGCGTGCCGAAAAGATCGATTGCGCGCTCGCCGGTCCCATGAAAAAGCCGATGCTCGTCAAGAGCACCGTCGAGACGTACCAGTTTGTGCCGAACGGGGCGCCGCCGGCGTGCAGCCAAAGCCAATGCGGATGGGCGGCGGCGACGCGATCGAACATCGCGCCGGCCGAGCCGAAAAAATGCAGCGGCAGATAGATTCCGGCGAACAGCACGGCAATCAAAACCAGCGCGTCTTTGATGACGCTTGCCCAGGCCGCACCGCGCAGCCCGGCCGTGAACACGAAAAGCGACATCAGCACAAACGCGATGCCCACGTCGGCCGTCGCGTTGAACTGCGAGTATCCGGCGATCGTTAAAATCGTTTGCAGGCCGCTCAATTGCAGCGTAACGTAGGGGACCGCGAGGAAGAACTGCAGTACCGCAACGGTAACGGCGAGCGCTCTGCTTCCGTAACGGTCGAACAGAAAATCGGGCCATGTCATCAGATTACGCTGCTTGCCGATGCGCCACACTGCGGGCAAATAGAAGTACGCGATCGTATACCCCACCGTGCCGTACGCCATAATGTAATATGCGGGCGCGCCCCGCCCGTACGCATAGCCGGCGGCGCCCAAAAACGTGAAGCTCGTATAAATCTCGCCCGCGAGCAAGATCCACAGCAGCAGCGCGCCGAACGAGCGTCCGCCGACGATAAACTCCTGCGGCTCCATCTTGAAGCGGCGTACCGCGTAAAGCGCGAAGCCGATCGTGGCGAGAACCACGGCCGCGATGATCGTGATTGCCTGAATGCCGGGGGTCATCGTTCCTCGCGAAAGCGGTCGGCGCCGAAGAGAAAGAACGGCGTGAGCACCACCCATGCGACGATCCACGCCAGAAGCAGCGGCAGCCCGAACACGCGCGGCCGATCGGCGTTCACCAAGAAAGGTGCCGCAATAAGCATGATCGAGGGAATCGCGGCAAGTCCGAAGCGCGCCAGGGACTTCATGAGCCTTCAATAGTATGTGGCGCCCATGAAAACCTACGACGCGATCGTCATCGGGGGCGGCCACAACGGCCTCGTAACGGCCTGTTATCTGGCAAAAGCGAAATGGAACGTGCTCGTGTTGGAGCGGCGCTATATCGCCGGCGGCGCTTGCGTCACGGAAGAAGCAACGTTTCCGGGCTTTAAAGTCTCCACGGCGGCATACGTCAACAGCCTGTTCCGGCCGGAGATCGTACGCGACCTTCACTTGGACGCATACGGATTCGAGCTGCTCGAGCGCGATCCGGCGTCGTTTTCACCTTTTGAGGACGGCCGGTACTTGATGCTCGGCGGATCGCCGCAGCGCAACGTGAGTGAAATCTCCAAGTTCAGTGCAAAAGACGCCGCCGCTTATCCGAAGTACGAAGAAATGCTCATGCGTGTCGCTTCGGTCATCGAACCCACGCTCGTGAAGCGGCCGCCCAACGTCGTGAAGCCGTCGCTGGGCGACCTGCTCCAAATGGGCATGCTCGGCATGGACGTGAAGAAGCTCGGTACCGCAATGGGCGAGGCGATCGAAGTGTTGACCGGCGCGGCGCGCCCGATCCTCGATCGCTGGTTTGAATCCGAAGCGTTGAAAGCGACGCTCGCCACCGACGCCATCATCGGCGCGTTTGCAGCGCCGTCGATGCCGGGAACGGCATATGTGCTGTTCCATCACGTCATGGGCGAGACGAACGGCAAACGCGGCGTCTGGGCATACGTCAAAGGCGGCATGGGCGGGCTCACGCAAGCACTCGCGCGCGCCGCAACGGATCTCGGCGTCGAGATCCGCTTGGACAGCGAGGTCGCGCAGATCATCAGCCGCAACGGCACCGTGAGCGGCGTCGTGCTTGCGGACGGGCAAGAGTTTTTTTCGAAAACCATTGCGTCCAACGCCGACTGCAATGTCACATTCAACAAGCTGTTGGCGAGCGCGCACGATCAGCTGCCGCCCGGTTTCCTGGCTTGCATTAACACGATGAGCTATGAGAGCGCCTCGGCGAAGATCAACGTCGCGTTGGAGCGCCTGCCGAACTTTACCGCCCTGCCCGGCCATGAATCCGGGCCGCAGCATCGCGGCACGGTGCACCTGTGCCCCGATCAGGACTTCATCGAGCGCGGTTACGACGACGCGAAGTACGGAAGCCCCTCGCGCGATCCGATCGTGGAGTGCACGATGCCCTCAGCGGTCGATCCGAGCGTCGCTCCGCCGGGGAAACATCTCATGTCGATGTTCGTTCAATACGCGCCGTATGCGCTGCGTGACGGCGGTTGGACGCCGCAGAAGAAGAGCGCCTTTGCCGATCGCTGTTTCGAAACCGTCGAACACTACGCGCCGGGTTTCACGTCGTCGGTGATCGATCGCCAGGTCCTCATGCCGAAGGACTTGGAAGAAACGTTCGGACTCACCGGCGGAAACATTTTCCAAGGCGCGATGAACTTGGACAAGTTGTTCATGTTCCGTCCGGCGCCCGGACACGCCGGATACAAAATGCCGCTTGAGGGCCTGTATCTGTGCGGCTCGGCCGCGCACCCGGGCGGCGGCGTGATGGGCGCTCCGGGCTGGAACGCGGCCCGCGAAATGCTCCGCACCGCCGCGATCAGCGTGAGGGCGCTGTGAACCGTTCGTCATTTCTTCCCGAAAACGTTTACGCGTATATCGAGCGCACGATGCTGCGCGAAGATCCGGTCATGCGCGAGCTGCGTGAGGTCACGCAAAAGCACCGGCAAGCGCGCATGCAGACCGGCGCGGATCAGGTGCAGTTTTTACAGCTGCTCGTGCGCCTCATCGGAGCGAAGAGGTGCATTGAAGTCGGCGTGTTTACGGGGTACAGCGCGCTCGGTGTGGCCCTGGCGCTTCCCGCTGAGGGAAAAATTGTGGCGTGCGATGTGAGCGCCGAGTTTACCGCAGTCGGGCGCCCATTCTGGCAGCGCGCCGGAGTCCAGCAGAAGATCGACCTGTACCTGGCGCCCGCATTGCAAACGCTCGACGAGCTGCTTCACTCCGGGCAGGGCGGCCGGTACGATTTTGCGTACATCGATGCGGACAAAAGCGGATACGATGCGTATTACGAGCGCTGCCTGAATCTGCTGCGGCCGAACGGGATCGTCGCGATCGACAACGTCTTATGGGGCGGCGATGTTGCCGATAAGAGCGCCACCGACGCCGATACGAGCGCGCTCCGGGCGCTCAACGAGAAGATCGGCTGCGACGAACGCGTTGACGCGGCCCTGCTTTCGATCGGTGACGGATTGACGATCGTGCGCAAGAGGAAGACGGATTGAGAGTCGTCACGCTTAATTGTAACGGCATTCGTTCCGCGGCGCGCAAGGGCTTTTACGCGTGGATGCAATCGCTGGATGCGGACGTCGTGTGCCTGCAGGAAACGAAGGCGCAAGAACATCAGCTTCCGCTCGAAGCTGCGGCCGTCTCGGCATACACGGGCGTCTTCCTCGACGCGGAAAAGAAGGGCTACAGCGGCGTTGCCATTTATGCAAAACGCGAACCGGACCGCGTCCTTCGCGGGTTGGGCTGGCCCGAATACGATCGCGAGGCCCGTTATCTGCAGTTCGACTACGGCAACGTGAGCATCGTTTCGTTATACGTTCCGTCCGGTTCGATGGGACCGCCGCGTCAAATCGTCAAAGAGGCCTTTCTCGAACGCTTTTACGCGCATCTGCAGGCGCTGCGCGGGAGCGGCCGATCGTTCATCGTCGCGGGCGATTTCAACATCGCGCACCGGGAGATCGACGTCTATAACCCGGCGCGATGCAGCGGTATCTCCGGCTTTTTCCCGCACGAACGCGCTTGGATGGAAAAGGTGCTTACCGGCTTAGGCTGGGTCGATGCGTTCCGCGCCGTCAACCCGCAGCCGGGGCAATTCAGCTGGTGGTCAAACTTTCAAGCGGCCTTCGAACGCAATAACGGATGGCGCATCGACTATCAGCTCGTCACGCCGGATCTCGCGCCGGCTGTTCGCGCCGCCTCGATTTATCGCGAGACGCGCTTTTCCGACCACGCGCCGGTCATCCTGAATTATGCCGGAATCGGCGTGTTCTGATCGCAAAGCACTTTCCATGCGCCGTCCTCCTCCACGAAACCGAACGACAGCCAGAACTCCTTGCGCTGACCTTGTTCGGTGTACGTCACGCGCAGGAGAGCGAATGACGCTCCGGCCTCCTCACGCGTCGAGACAATCTCCGGATCGAACGTCCAGTGCTCGTTCATAAACCATTCCCGGTGCGCCGCGACGACGTTTTCTTTTCCCTCGAGCAGTGTGCCGTCACCGCCGATGAATTGCACGCCTTGACCGGCGAGGGTCTGTGCGAAGCGGTCGATGTCGCGTTCGCGCACCGCGTCCAAATGTTCGGTCAGCGCTTCGAGAAACGTTAGGGCCACGAAGTCTCGCTCGACGGGCAGATGAGCATTTCCCGTATCTCGCATCCGCGCGGCTGCGAGAGCGCGAACACAACGGCGCGCGCGACGTCCTGCGGGCGGTTGAGCTGTGCGTCCGCCGCCGGCTTATACTGTTCGTCGCGCCCGTCGAAGAAATGCGTATGCATCCCGCCCGGTATCAGCAGCGTTACGGGCACTTGTCCGGCGAGTTCGGTTGAAAGCGCGCGGGTAAACCCGACGACGCCGAACTTGCTCGCGCAATATGCGGTCGCATCGCTGACGGCGCGCAGACCGAGCGTTGAGGCAACCGTGACGATGCGTCCGTGATTCTCGACAAGCGAGGGCAGCGCGGCGCGCACGACCGCGGCTGTGCCCAGCAGATTCACGCGGATAACCCGCTCCCACGCATCCGCGGAAACATCCGAAAACTTTCCGCATGCGTCGATTCCCGCATTTGCGACCACGCCCGCAATGCCGGCGTGGCGCGCGATGACGCGCTGCACGCCTTCGGTAACGGCGCGGGCGTCGGAGACATCCACCGTTTCGTGTTCGAAGTCCGCCGCCGCCGGATGCACATCGAAACCGATGGGATCGCCGCCCGCCGCGCCGATCGCCTGCGCGATCGCAAGCCCGAGCCCCGAAGATGCGCCAGTTACGATGAATGCGCCGGTCAGCGCCGCACCTGTCTGCGCCGTGCCGACCGAACCGATCGTGCTCGTCATAATGCCAATGCTTCCTTTCCCGAAGAGCGTTGTTGCGCGAACCACGCGATCGTTGCGCGCAGCCCGTCTTCAAGTGATGTCGCCGGCTCCCAGCCCAGCATGGCGCGCGCGCGATGCAGGTCGGGGCGGCGGCGCGACGGATCGTCCGCAGGGAGCGGTGCGTGCGTGACGCGCAGCGGCACGCCGCAAAGGCCGGCGATGATGCGTGCGATCTCGTTGACGCTCACTTCACGGTCGGACCCCAAGTTCAGCAGCGGAAAGCGCGGCTGCTCGAGCGCAGCGAACCGCCGGACGCCTTCAAGAAGATCGTCGACGTAGCACAGCGAGCGCGTCTGGCGGCCTTCACCGAACACCGTGAGCGCCTCGCCCGCGAGCGCTTGGGAAATAAATGCCGGAACGACGCGGCCGTCGCGCGCACGCATGCGCGGTCCGTACGTGTTGAAGATGCGCACGATGCGCGCGTCGATGCCGTATAGCGAGCGGTACGAAGCGATTGCCGCCTCGCCGTAGCGCTTTCCCTCGTCGTAGCAACTGCGCGCGCCGAACGAGTTGACGTTGCCCCAGTAGTCCTCCGGCTGCGGGTGAACGAGCGGGTCGCCGTATACTTCCGAGGTAGAAGCGAACACCAGCCGCGCACCCGTTTGCCGCGCGAGTTCGCAGCAGTTCATGGTTCCGGCACCGTTGACGGCCAGCGTCCCGAGCGGGTCACGCGCATAATCGACCGGGCTCGCCGGGGAGGCGAAATGCAGAATTAGGTCCGGCTTGGCCGCCGGAACGGGCAGCTCGCGCGAAACGTCCGCTCGCACGAACGTAAAGCCGTCGCCGGTGCTGAGCACTGCCAAGTTGCGATCGCTCGACGTCGCGAAGTTGTCGACTCCCGTTACGAAGCTGCCTTCACGCAGGTACGCTTGCGCAAGATGCGAGCCCAGGAAACCGGCGGCGCCGGTAATGAGCACGTTCACGACGCCACCGGCAGCGCTGCCCGGCCGACGCCGGTGTATCGCAAACCGGCGTTCTGCAGCTCCTGCCGGTCCGTCTTGTTGCGCAGGTCGATGAGAAAGGGTTGTGCGAGCGCCGCGGCAACGCGCGGCCACGATGCGTGCGTGCACGACGGGTCGTCGTTCGCGATTGCAAGCGCATCGGCGCCGGCGGCAGCTTCGTAGATCGATTCCGCATACCGGACGCGGTCTTCGAAAACAACGCGGGCGCGGGCAAGCGCGTGCGCATCGTAGATCGTCACACGGGCTCCGCGCGTCAGCAGCGCTTCCACGAGAACCAGCGCGGGCGATTCGCGGATGTCGTCCGTGCCCGCCTTGAACGCAACGCCGGCAACGGCTATCCGGCGGTCGAACAGATCTCCGAGCGCGTCTTCAATCAAGCGCACGGCGTGTGCGACCTGACGCCGGTTTACCGCCAGCGTCGCGTCGAGCATCGTGGGTTCTATCGCGTGTTTACGCGCGACGCTTGCGAGCGCCGCCACGTCTTTGGGCAAGCAGGAGCCTCCGAAACCTAATCCGGGGTCAAGATACGAGCGGCCGATGCGCGCGTCGGCGGCAATGCCCGCGATCACGCCGTCGACATCGGCGTCGACCGCCGCGCACAGGTTGGCAATCTCGTTGATGAACGAGATTTTCGTCGCCAAGAACGCATTTGCGGCGTACTTGATCATCTCGGCCGTATGGACGTCGACGATGAACGTTGGCGCAGCAAGCGGCGCGTAGATCGCTTCAAGCGTTTTTGCCGCGCGCGTGTCGGCGCATCCGATCACGATGCGATCGGGGTGCATGAAGTCGTGCACTGCGCTTCCTTCGCGCAAAAACTCCGGGTTCGAGGCAACCGTAAACCGCGTTCGATCGGGCGCATGCCGTTCGATGAGCCGTTGAACGTAGTCCGCGGTTTCAACGGGAACCGTCGATTTATTCACGAGGATAAGCGGGCGCGCTGCGTGCGCCGAAATATCGAGCACGCATTGGCGGACGTACGTTAAATCAGCTTCGCCGGTCGGTCCGGTGGGCGTTCCGACGGCGATGAATGCAACATCCGCATCGGCGAGCGCTTCGCCGGCGGACGCTGCAAAATGCAGAAGCCCGCGTTCACGCCCTTGCGCGATCAGCGGTTCTAAGTCCGGTTCGTAGAACGGCAGGCGGCCAAGCTGCAAGTCGCGCACGCGCATCTGTTCGGTATCGAAACAAACGACATGATGACCTAAGTTGGAAAGACATGCAGCCGTCACCAACCCGACGTATCCGCAGCCGAATACTGCAATGCCGTACATCATGGAGGGTTCATTCCATGAAGTGCCCCCTTTTAACCTGAGCGTTTAAGTTTCCACTCACCGGAAACACTCCTCGTACGAAGCAATAAGGGCGGACGCTCCGGCGTTCATGCACTTCAACGGCAGCGGGCGCGAATGAATATTCTTGGCATAAATGCAGTGTTCCATGATTCGTCGGCGGCGCTGAGCGTCGGCGGCCGCATTGTAGCCGCAAGCGAGGAAGAGCGCTTCAACCGCCGCAAGCACGCGAAGAACTGCATGCCGTTCACCGCATGGGAGCTCCCCGTGCAAGCGGCCGCGTGGTGCTTGCAATACGCCGGATTAAAACCGCAAGACGTCGATGTCATCGCGTACTCGTACGATCCGTCACTCGCGACAAGCGTGTCGGACGATGTCATGGAAAACGACTGGGAAGCGCTGCGTACGCTTTACGCTAAGCGCGCGCCGCATTTTTTGCGCGCGGCGCTGCCGGGCATCGAACGCGCGGCCTTTGAATTCGTTCCTCACCACATCGCGCACGCCGCTTCGGCCTACTTAGCCGCTCCGCTCGGAGATTGTGCGGTCATCGTTGCCGACGGCCGCGGGGAGCGCGGGTCGTACGTTGCCGGCAAAGTGCGCGACGGCCGCCTGAACATCCTCGCCTCGCAAGAGTTGCCGCATTCGCTGGGCCTGCTCTATGAAGAGCTCACGGTGCACCTTGGTTTCCACCGCTCCTCCGACGAGTACAAGGTCATGGGCTTGGCGGGTTACGGGAAACCGAAGTTTTTGGACGCGCTTCGCTCGGCAGTGCGCGTGCTTCCCGGAGGCGGTTTTGCGGTCGATCCGCTCGACTTCTGCGAGTTTGCGCCTGCGCGCGCGGCCGACGGCCCGTTTTCCGGCGCACACGCCGATTTAGCGGCGAGCGTGCAAACGCGTTTGGAAGAAGTGCTGCTCGAACTTGCGCAGTGGCTGGCGCAGCGCACCGGCGATCGCGTTTTGACGATGGCGGGCGGCGTGGCGTTGAATTGCGTTGCGAATGCGCGTTTGGCGCGCGAAGGCCCGTTCGAGCGCATTTGGGTTCAACCGGCTGCCGGCGATGCGGGAACGGCGCTCGGCGCAGCGATGTTCGCCGCTCACAAACACGGAGAGCGTGTCGTACCGATGACGACCGCGGCGCTGGGGCGTGAATGGGACGATGCGGAGCTCGGCAGACGGCTTAACGTCGCGAACGTGCAGCACGAAACGCCCGACGATATCGCGCTCGAGGTTGCGCGTATTCTAGCGCAAGACGGCGTCGTCGGGTGGTTTCAAGGCCGCAGCGAATTTGGGCCGCGGGCTTTGGGTCACCGCAGCCTGTTCGCGAATCCGAAATTTGCGCAGAACCTCGAACGCCTGAACAATATCAAAGGGCGCGAGCAATTCCGGCCCGTCGCGCCGATGGTTCTCGCGGATCGCGCGCCGGAGATCTTCGAGGGTCAACTTCCTAGCCCGTACATGCTTTTCACGCATCGCGTGAAGCCGCAGTGGCGAGAGGCGATCGCCGCGGCCGTGCATGTCGACGGAACGGCGCGCGTGCAGACAGTGGACGAACGCGAGGAGCCGCTGGTCGCCCGCATGCTGCGTGAGTTCGAACGGCTCACCGGCATTCCGGTCGTCATCAATACGAGTTTCAACACCGCGGGCCGTCCGATGGTCGACGAACCGCGCGACGCGCTCGAGTGCTTCGGATCGACGCCGCTCGATGCGCTTGCGATCGGCCCCTATCTTCTGCGCCGCGCCGGAGTGCTCGCGCATGCCGTTTGACATCGTCGTTCCAACGATCGGCCGCGCCTCGCTGTACGATTTGCTCGACTCGATTGCGCGATCGTCCGGCGAGCTTCCCGGCCGCGTCATCGTCGTGGACGATCGCCGCGACCGGCGCGAGCCGCTCTCGCTCACGCGCGTCGCCCCGCGCCTTCGTGCGCGCGTGTCCGTCGTCGCGGGAAAGGCAGCGGGCCCTGCTTCGGCGCGAAACGCCGGCTGGCGCGCATCGGACGCCCCGCACATCGCCTTTCTCGACGATGACGTCCGCGTCGGCGAAGACTGGCTTCAAAGAGCAGCTGCCGACGCGCGTGCGCTTGCCGGTACGGTTGCCGGTTCTCAGGCGCAGCTCGACGTGCCGCTTCCGCCGAACCGCGCGCCGAGCGATTGGGAGCGCAACGTCGCGGGTCTTTCTCGCGCGCAGTGGATCACCGCCGATATGATCTACCGGCGCGACGTCCTGGAACAGCTCGACGGTTTCGACGAACGGTTCAAGCGCGCGTACCGCGAAGATTCCGATTTTGCCCTTCGCGCCGTAAAAGCCGGCTTTGCGATCGTGCGCGGCTCGCGACGCGCCGTGCATCCCGTGCGTCCGGCCGATGCGTGGATCAGCGTACGGCTGCAAGCCGGCAATGCGGACGACGTGCTGATGCGCATGCTGCATGGGCGGTCATGGCGCAAAGCGATCGGCGCGGGCACCGGACGGTGGCCGCTGCATCTTGCTACCGTTTTGTGTGCCGCCGGCTGGGCGGCGCTTACGGCCGAGTTCGCGCTGCGCCGCATCGCGCCGGGCCCGCGAACGGCTCGCGAGATCGCCGCGATGGTTGCGACCAGCGCCGTCATTCCGTTTGCGGCGGTCTACCACCGGGCGCGGGCAGGCGCGGCTTTCGCGTTCGCACAGCGGGGCGCCCAATGATTCGCGCCGTGCTGTTCGATCGTGACGGAACGCTGATCGCCGACGATCCGGCTTCAGAAACGGTGAAGGCGATGCGCGGCGCAGTTGCCGCCGTGGAATTCGTGCGCGAGTGCGGTCTGAAAGTCGGTGTCGTCACGAATCAGCCGCAGCTCGCCGGTGACCTGGGTGCGGCGCAACGCATGCAGCGCACGCACGCGCTGATCGAGCAGCAATTCGGTCAATTCGACGGGTGGTTCGTCTGCGCGCATGCCGCTGCCGCACACTGCGCGTGCCGTAAGCCGCAGCCGGGCCTGATCATGCAGGCCGCGCAAGCCTTCGGCGTCGGGCCGCATGAAATCGCCGTGATCGGCGACATCGGCAGCGATGTGGAAGCCGCGCGCGCTGCCGGCGCGTTCGCCGTCATGGTGCCTACGAGCGTTACGCTGGCGAAGGAGATCGCGTGCGCGCCGGTCGTGTGCAACGATGCGTTCGAAGCCGTCGTGGCCGCATTGGGCAGGCAGCCGCGATGAAACGCGTCCTCGCAGCGCGCCAGGACAACAACGGCGACGTGCTTCTGTGCGGTCCGGCGCTGCGCGCGATTGCGCGCCGTGCCGGCGTAACGCTGTTATGCAGTCCGGCGGGCGAGGCGGCGGCGCGCTTGTTGCCCGGCGTCGACCGGGTGATCGTGCGTCAGGCCGAATGGATCGACGCGCATCCCAAACGCGTGGAAGCAAACGACACGGCGGCGTTTATCGCCGGCGTGCGCGGCGGCGCGTTCGACGAGGCGGTTATTTTCACATCGTTCCATCAAAGCCCGCTGCCGCTTGCACTGTTGCTGCGAATGGCGGGCGTCCCACGCATCGGCGCCATCAGCACGGACTATCCCGGCTCGCTCCTCGATGTTCGCCACACCGTTGAGGACGATATCCATGAAGTACGCCGCGCGCTTTCGCTCGCGAACGCGATGGGCTACGAACTGGATTCCGGTGACGACGCGCGGCTGCGCATCACCGGCAGCGGCGAACGCGCCTCGGAGTTGCCGCCCAAGCCGTACATCGTTGTGCACCCCGGCGCGACGGTGGCTGCGCGTGCCTGGTATCCGAACCGCAACGCGGATCTCGTCAAGAGCTTGGCGGCGCGCGGACGCTGCGTTGTCGTCACGGGCTCGCGTGAAGAACGCGCCTTGACGCAGTTCGTCGCCGGCAGCAGCGCGCGCGATCTGGGTGGCAGCACGACGTTTTCAGAATTTGCCGAGGTGTTGGGCAACGCGGCGGCGGTCATCTGCGGCAATACGGCCGCAGCACACCTGGCGGCTGCGGTCGGCACGCCGGTCGTCGCGATTTTTCCGCCGACGATCCCGTTCGTGCGCTTCTCGCCGTGGATGGTGCGGTACGCGGTGCTGGGCGATCAGCAAGCGCCGTGCGCAGGCTGCCGTGCGCGCAGCTGCCCGATCGAGGGCCAGCCGTGCCTGGACGGCGTCGGCGTGGACGACGTCATGCGCGCGCTCGACGCGCTTGTTCCGCAGGAGGCGCGCGCCGCCTGATGCGCGTGTTAGCTTGGCACGTGCACGGATCGTGGATGACCGCGTTCGTGCAGGGTTCGCATGACTACTTCATTCCCGTCGTTCCCGGCCGGGGTCCGGACGGCCGCGGACGCGCGCAAACGTTCGACTGGCCGGATCGCGTACGCGAATGCACGCCGCAAGAGTTGGCGGACCTGGCGTTCGACGTCGTCGTGCTGCAGCGCCCCGAAGACTACGAACTGCTCGAGCGCTGGACCGGTTTGAAAGCCGGCGTGGACGTGCCCGCCGTCTACGTCGAACATAATGCGCCGCAAGGGCAAATCAACGCGATGCGCCATCCGGCGGCCGAGCTGCGCGGCGTGCACGTCGCGCATGTCACGCATTTCAACGATCTCTTTTGGGATTGCGGCGACCGTCCGCGCACCGTTATCGAGCATGGTGTGGTTGATCCCGGCTACCGTTATACCGGCGAGATCGCATCGGCGGCGGTGGTCATCAACGAACCGGACCGGCGCGCACGCGTGACGGGAACCGATTTGCTGCAGGCGTTTCAAGCGCGCGTTCCCGTCGAGCTCTTCGGCATGGGCGCGGGCGCCCGCGGCGGCTACGAAAATTTGCGCCAGGCCGAACTGCACGTGCAAATGGGGCGGCGGCGCGTATATCTGCACCCGATCCGCTGGACGTCGCTCGGGCTCTCGCTTATCGAGGCGATGCACTTGGGAATGCCGGTGGTAGCACTCGCAACGACAGAAGTTCCACAAGCCGTTCCGGCCGGTGCCGGAGTCGTTTCCACGAACGTCGACACGCTGGTTCGATCGCTCGCAGAATTGCTCGAAGAGCCGGAACGAGCGCGCGAGCTGGGGCTGCACGCGCGTGCTTTTGCGCGCGAACGCTATGGCCTTGGCCGCTTTCTTGCCGATTGGGATCGCCTTTTAGGAGAGCTCGTATCATGAACGTTGCAATGGTTTCGGAGCACGCAAGTCCGCTCGCCGTTCTTGGAGGCGTCGACGCGGGCGGCCAAAATGTGCATGTTGCCGCGTTGGCCGAAGCGCTCGCGCAGCAAGGCGGTGAGGTTACCGTTTACACGCGCCGCGACGATGCCGCGTTGCCGCGGCGCGTGCGGTACTCGCGCGGTGTCATTGTCGAACACGTGGATGCCGGTCCGCCCGAGCCCGTGGAGAAAGACCGCCTGCTCCCGTACATGGACCGCTTCGCGGACATTTTGCGTAACCGGTGGCAGCACGAACGGCCGGATGTGGTCCACAGCCACTTCTGGATGTCGGGGAAGGCCGCGCTCGATGCGGCTTCCCCGCTCGGCATTCCCGTGGTGCAGACGTTTCACGCGCTCGGCGTTGAAAAACGCCGCTATCAAGGCGCCAAGGACACGAGTCCGGCGGCGCGGCTGGAGCACGAAGAACGGATCTCGCGTGAAGCGGGCCGCATCGTGGCAACGGCCACGGCCGAAGCTTTCGAACTCGTTCGCATGGGCGCCGATAAGTCGAACATCGCCGTCGTGCCGTGCGGCGTTGATCTGCAGATGTTCAGTCCGCTCGGGCCGGCGGAGCCGCGCCGTCGGCGCAAGCGTTTGGTCTGCTTGAGCCGTCTGGTGGAACGCAAGGGCATTGCCGACGTTCTCGCGGCGCTCGAGCAGTTGGAAGAGATCGAGCTCGTCATTGCGGGCGGCCCGGAGCGCGCGCTGCTCGAACGCGATCCCGAAGCGCACCGGCTGATGCAGCTCGCACGCGCCTACGGCATCGCCGATCGGGTCGAGTTTCGCGGGCGCGTGGAACGCGCCGACGTTCCCGCGCTTCTCCGATCCGCTGACGCCGTCGTTTGTTATCCGTGGTACGAGCCGTTCGGCATCGTTCCGCTCGAAGCCATGGCGTGCGGCGTTCCCGTTGTCGTCTCCCAGGTCGGCGGTCTGGTTGACAGCGTCGTTCACGGCGTAACCGGTGTACACGTTCCGCCGCGCTCACCCGACGCGCTGGCCCACGCGCTGCGCGGGCTGCTCGCAAACGAGGAATACTGCCGCCGGCTTGCCGTGCAAGGCACAAAACGCGCGAACCGCCGTTATGGCTGGGCGCGTATTGCGAGCGACACGGTCGCCGTTTACCGCGATCTCATCTTCGAACGGGCATTCGCCAAAGAAGCCTCGTAACGATCGTGAGCAAACCGCTGGTGCTTGTGCTGCGCGCGCTCGGTTTAGGCGACTTACTCACCGCCGTGCCGGCGATACGCGCCATAGCACGCGCGTTTCCCGATCACCGGCGCGTCTTGGCGGCGCCGCGGTATTTGCAGCCGATCGTTTCGCTCTGCGGCGGCATGGACGAAACGATCGACGCGGCTCCGCTGGAACCGCTTTCTCTCAACGAGCGGCCGGCGGTTGCGGTCAACCTGCACGGGCGCGGGCCGCAAAGCCACCGGCTGCTGCTCGAGCGTGCGCCGCACCGGCTCATTGCGTTTGAGAACGCTCAGATCGAGCAAACGCGCGGAATGCCGCAA
The DNA here is from genome assembly GCA_046262595.1 of Vulcanimicrobiaceae bacterium. Taxonomy (GTDB): domain Bacteria; phylum Vulcanimicrobiota; class Vulcanimicrobiia; order Vulcanimicrobiales; family Vulcanimicrobiaceae; genus DASSRQ01. The sequence goes on along the minus strand of JBHEMM010000020.1, from coordinate 21,003 downwards.
TGGCGCGCCGACGAACACGAAGTTCATCGGTGGTGCCGGATGCTGCAGGAAAGCGGCATCCCGGCGGATCCGCGCGATCTCGGATTACCGCGCCCGCCGCCCGATGCGCGTGCCCAGGGAGCGATCCTTATCCATGCCGGCGCGGCGAGTGAATCGCGCCGTTGGCCCGTTGAAAACTGGATCGCGTTGTGTGCGACGCTCAAAAGCCAGGGCCAGCGCATCGTTCTGACGGGTTCGCGATCGGAGTTCCGGCGCTGCCGTCTCATCGCGCGCGCCGCCCATATTTCGATTTCCGACGTGCTGGCGGGCCGGACCGGCCTGCGGGAGCTCAGTGCGCTGGTTGCAAGCGCGCAAGCCGTCATCTGCGGTGACACGGGCATCGCGCATTTAGCCGGCGCGTTCGACGTTCCATCGGTCGTCCTGTTCGGACCGACGAGCCCGAAGCATTGGGGGCCGCCCGTCCGCGGCGTTCACCGGATCATCTGGCATGGCAAACTGGGCGACCCCCACGCTCGGTATGTCGATCCGGGTTTGGCCTCGATCACGGTTTCGGAAGTGCTGGCCGAACTCTACGTTCTAATGCAGATGGCGCACGCCGTCTAAAAAACTGTTGACGGTGCGGCGAAACACCTGCGGCTGCTCGATCCAGACGAAGTGTCCCGCATCCTTGACCACCGCCACACGCACGTGCGCGGTATTTTGCTCGATAGCGCGCGAGAAGACGTCGACGCCGCCGTCCTTCTGTCCGTAGATCGCGAGCACCGGCGCGCGCAGCGCGCGCAGGGACCCGGTGGAATGATTCGATCCCAAGTCAACGTAGAGCGCACGGGCCATCGCGTAACTGTTGTGAGGCGGGTCCATCAGCGGCTTGACCTGCGGCCACTTTGAACGATCGGCGAAGTAGTACGGCAGCAGCGTGTCCATCTGGATGTGCATCGCCGCGTCGGGATGCTTGACGCTCAGCGCGCGCAGCCCGTTGAGCGTCGCTTGGTCCGTGGCAGTGACGTGTGAAAATTCGCGCTGCACTTGCGCTTCGAGCGAAAGGTCGGGCGCCGAGCTCGACACCAACAGCAGGGCGGCGACCCGGTTCGGATAACGCGCGGCATATGCTTGCGCCAAATAACCGCCGAAAGAATGCCCCATCACGATCCAACGCTGCAGGTGCAGCGAGCGGCGCAGGCGTTCCATGTCGATAAGGATGTTGCCCACGTTGATGAACTGCGGCGTTTCCGGAACGTGCGAAGCGCCGGTGCCGCGCGGGTCCATAATGTATGCCTTCGCATCCAGCCCCTTGACGGCTGCGCGCATGTACGCGCCGTCCAAACCCGGGCCGCCCGGGACAACGAGCATCGCAGGCCCGCGCCCTTGCACGGTATACGCGATCCGTTGGCCGTCGCCGGAAGCGAACCAGTGGTACTGCGGGGCAGGCGACGACAAGGCGAGCACGAGCATCAACGTGATCGGAATCTTCATACGCCAGGCTTTTCGCGCTGCCGTGCGCCAATACCACCGCGATGAATATCGTCTGCATCGGCGGCGGTCCGGCCGGACTGTACTTTGGCCTGCTGATGAAGAAGGCGCAGCCCGATTCGCGCATCCGGGTCTTCGAGCGTAACGCGCCCGGCGACACGTTCGGCTGGGGTGTGGTGTTTTCGGACGCCACGTTGGAGAATTTGCAGCGCGCCGACGCCCGCACCCACGAAGCGATCGAACGCAGCTTCGCACACTGGGACGATATCGTCATTCATTTCCGCGGCAGCGTCTTTCGCTCCGGCGGCCACGGATTCTCGGGCATCGCGCGCAAACGTCTGCTGAAGATCCTGCAAGCGCGCGCGCACGAGCTTGGCGTCGAACTGCATTTCGAAAGCGAGGTGCGTAACCTTGCGCCGTACCGCGACGCTGACCTGATCGTTGCTTGCGACGGGGTCAACAGCGGCGTGCGCAGCACGTTTGCCGCCGCGTTCGGTCCGGACCTCGACAAACGCAAGTGCCGTTACGTATGGCTGGGCACCACGTTGCCGCTGGACGCGTTCACGTTTCTCTTCGAACAGACCGAACACGGGTGGTTCACCGTGCACGCGTATCGTTTCGACGATCGCACGAGCACGTTCATTGTCGAATGCCGGGAAGAGACGTGGCTCGCGCACGGCTTGCAAAACGCCGGGACGGCGCAGACTGTTGCGTTTTGCGAGCGGCTGTTTGCGCCGTATCTGCACGGCCACCGGCTCGTCGCGAACAGCGCCCATCTGCGCGGGCGCGATTGGGTGAACTTCACGCGCGTAAGCAATGCGCAATGGAGATCCGGCAACATCGTGCTGCTGGGTGATGCGGCGCACAGCGCCCACTTTTCCGTGGGCTCCGGCACGAAACTTGCCATGGAGGATGCCATCGCGCTGCAGCGGGCGCTGTGCGAGGAGCCCGTTCGTGAAACCGCACTCGCCCGGTACGAGAGCGAGCGCCGTCTCGAGGTGCTGCGCCTGCAAAACGCGGCGCGCAACAGCACCGAATGGTTCGAAAACGTCGCCCGGTATGCCGCCCTGCCGCCCGAGCAGTTCGCGTACAGTCTTTTGACGCGCAGCCAGCGCATCAGTCACGAAAACTTGCGCGCACGCGATAGATCGTACGTCGAGCGAATCGAACGTTGGCTGTCGCGGGGAGCCCAACCGGTCCCGCCCATGTTTACGCCGTTTCGTTTGCGCGATCTGCAGTTGCGCAACCGCGTTGCCGTATCTCCCATGGATATGTACAGCGCGGTCGACGGCATGCCTAATGCGTTCCACCTCGTGCACTTGGGCGCGCGCGCACTCGGCGGCGCGGGCCTTATTTACACGGAGATGACCTGCGTGAGCGCGGGCGGCCGTATTACCCCGGGATGCACCGGCATGTACGCGCCGCAGCACGTTGCAGGCTGGAAAGAGATCACCGCGTTCGTTCATCAGTGGAGCGGCGCAAAAATATGCATGCAGCTCGGGCATAGCGGTCCCAAAGGTTCCACGAAACTCATGTGGGAGGGCATGGACGAGCCGCTCCCCGCCGGCAACTGGCCGGTGATGGGCCCGTCGGCGCTGCGATACGGTCCGGAAAACCAATTGCCCGCGGAGATGACGCGCGCGGATATGGACACCGTGCGCGCGGAGTTCGTGCGCGCGGCACGTATGGCGATCGAAGCGGACTTCGATATGCTCGAACTGCACTGCGCACACGGATATCTGCTCTCGAGTTTCATCACGCCGCTTCAAAACAACCGCACCGACACGTACGGCGGTTCGCTGGAGAACCGCCTACGGTTTCCGCTTGAAGTCTTTCGTGCGGTACGCGACGTGTGGCCGGCCGAAAAGCCGGTGTCCGTGCGCATCTCCGCGACGGATTGGCATCCCGAAGGCATTACGGAAAACGATTCGGTGCACATCGCACTCGCGTTCAAGAACGCGGGCGCCGATCTCATCGACGCCTCGACCGGGCAGACGACGCGTGAGTCGAAGCCGGTCTACGGGCGGATGTATCAAACGCCGTACGCCGACCGGATCCGTAACGAAGCGGGCATCGCAACGATGGCCGTCGGAAACATCTACGAACCGGACCACGTTGACGGCATCATTGCCTCGGGCCGCGCCGATCTCTGCGCCATCGGCCGCCCGCATTTGGCGGATCCGAACTGGACGCTGCACGCCGCTGCGCAGCTCAACTACGCCGGGATCCAATGGCCCAAGCAGTATCTTCCGGGCAAAGCGCAGCTGGAACGGAATCTCGCGCGCGCCGCTGAACTTGGTGCGCAGATATGAGCGTCATAAAAGGCAAGCACGCGTTGGTTACCGGCGGCGCCCGAGGCATCGGCCTGGCGATCGCGCGCGCGCTCAAAGCGCAGGGGGCGAACGTGAGCGTCGTGAGCCGCAACGCCCCGGACACGGGCGATGGATTCTTGCGCGCCGCCGCCGACATCATGCACGAAACACACGTCGCGCGCGCCTTCGATACGGCGCGCGAGGCGTTCGGTCCGGTTGCGATTCTCATCAACAACGCCGGCATCGCGGAGTCGGCGCCGTTCAAGCGGCTCCAGCGACGCGTGGGATCGCATCGTCGGCACGAACCTGACGGGCACCTACCTGTGCTCGCGTTTGGTGCTCGAACCGATGCTCGCAGCGCACTGGGGCCGCATCGTCAATATCGCGAGCATCGCCGGCCTTTACGGCGCACCGTACATTAGCGCTTACGCCGCGAGCAAACACGGCGTCATGGGGCTGACACGTTCGCTCGCGGCCGAACTCGTCGGCAGCGGCGTGACGGTCAACGCCGTCTGCCCGGGCTACACCGAATCCGGCATGATGGATCGCGCGCTTTCGACCATCGTGGAACGCACCGGGATGACGGGGGATCGCGCCCGTGAAGAGCTCGCGCGCACGAATCCGGGCGGCCGCATCGCCACAGCGCAAGAAGTGGCTCAGGCAACGATCGATTTGGTGACGGGCGATACGAACGGCCGGGAGATCGTCCTGCCGGCAATCACCGCGAGCCTGCCTTGAAACATTTCGGTTGGCGCCTCGAAGAGCGCGTTGCGACGATCGTGCTCGATCGGCCGGAGCGTAAAAATCCGTTAACCTTCGAATCGTATGCCGAACTTTTGGAACGTTTCCGTGCTCTGGAGTCGGATGCGTCCGTGCGTGCCGTCGTAATCGCCGGCGCGGGCGAGAACTTCTGCAGCGGCGGTGACGTGCACGAGATCATCGGCCCGCTGACACAACGCACGGCCGACGAGCAGCTGGCGTTCGCGCAGATGACGGGAGACCTCGTGAAAGCGATGCGCGCCTGCCCGCAGCCGCTGCTCGCCGCGGTGGACGGCGTGTGTGCCGGTGCCGGAGCGATTTTAGCGATGGCATGCGATCTGCGCTACGGAACGGCGCGAAGCAACGTGGCGTTCCTGTTCGTTCGCGTCGGCCTTGCCGGATGCGATATGGGCGCTTGCGCGATGCTTCCGCGCATCATCGGCCTGGGCCGCGCGAGCGAACTGCTCTACACCGGCCGAAGTATGAGCGGCGAAGAGTCGCTCGGGTGCGGATTTTACAACGCGCTTTACGAGCCCGCGCAACTGCTCGGCGCCGTGCAGTCTCAAGCGCGCGCGCTTGCGCAAGGTCCCTCGCTCGCGCATGCAATGACCAAACGCATGCTGCATACCGAGTGGGACATGCCGCTCGACGCGGCAATCGACGCGGAAGCCGCGGCGCAGGCGCAGTGCATGCAGACGCGCGACTTCCGGCGCGCTTACGAAGCGTTCGTTGCCGGCCGCAAGCCGGTGTTCGAAGGCAACTGAACGTGGCCGACCGCGGCTATCTGCATTGGCCATTCTTCGAGGAACGGCACCGCGCGTTCGAGTCGCGGATCGCCGCGTTTTTATCCGGTGCTCCGAGCGGCGCGGCGGCGCCGGGCGTGCAAGGCGCGGATGCGCAGGTCAGCGCGTACGTTGCATCACTGGCTGCCGCGGGCTTGCTGCAGCCGGCGCTCGATTTGGAAGTGCGCACGCTTTGCCTCGCCCGCGAATCGCTCGCCTACGCCGACGGCCTTGCCGATTTTGCGTTCGCGATGCAAGGCTTGGGAAGTGCACCGGTTTCGCTCTTCGGCGATGCGCGGCAGAAAGCGCAATTCTTACCCGGCGTCGCAAACGGCCGCACGATCATGGCCTTCGCGCTCTCGGAACGCGAAGCGGGCTCGGACGTCGCAGCAACCGCATGCGCCGCGCGCAACGACGGCGACGCGTACGTCCTCGACGGCGAGAAAACATGGATCAGCAACGCCGGAATCGCCGGCGTGTACGTCGTCTTCGCGCGCACCGGCGGCGCGGGCGCAAAGGGCTTAAGTGCGTTCGTCGTGCCGGCACAGACCGCCGGGCTGAGCGTTCCCGAACGCATTGAGACAATTGCGCCGCATCCGCTCGGAACGGTCCGTCTGCGAAGTGTGCGGATCCCCGCGGCGAACTTGCTGGGAGACGAAGGAGAAGGGTTCAAGATCGCGATGGCGACGCTCGACGTGTTCCGGGCGACGGTCGGAGCGGCCGCTTTGGGTTTTGCGCGCCGGGCGCTCGACGAAACGCTGGCGCATGCGCGCTCGCGCCGTTTGTTCGGCGCTCCGCTCGCGGACTTGCAGCTCACGCAGGCCGCGATTGCCGACATGGCGACGCGCATCGACGCCGCGGCGCTGCTTGTGTACCGCGCGGCGCATGCGAAAGATAACGGCGCGGCGCGCATCACGCGGGAGGCCGCGATGGCGAAGTGGTTTGCGACCGAATCGGCGTGCGTTATTGCCGATAAGGCCGTGCAGATCTTCGGCGGACGCGGCGTGAGCCGCGGCGAGGTGGTCGAGCGCATCTACCGCGACGTCCGCGCGCTGCGGATTTACGAAGGCGCGAGCGAAGTTCAGCAGCTCGTCATCGCCCGTTCCGTCCTCTCGGCATGAGCGCGCACGTGGACCGCTTCGCGGCTCACGCGCTGCCGCCGCGCGCCGAGTGGCCGGACCTGCTCTTCACGATTGCCGAGTTGCAGTTTCCCGCACAGATAAACTGCGCAAGCGTGCTGCTCGACCGCCACGTAGCAGCGGGAAACGGTGCGCGTCGCTGCATTTTGGCACCCGGTGTGCAATGGACGTACGCGGACCTGCAGCGCAAGGCGAATCAGATCGCGCACGTACTTACGCGTGGCATGGGCGTCGTTCCGGGCAACCGCGTCCTGCTGCGCGGCTTCAACTCGCCCATGCTCGCTGCGTGCTGGTTCGGCGTCATGAAGGCAGGCGCGATTGCGGTGAGCACGATGCCGCTCTACCGCACGGGCGAACTGCAGGCGATTCGCGAAAACGTGCGAGTGCGCCACGCGCTTTGCGACGCGCGCTTGGCCGGCGACCTGCGGCAGACGACCACGGGCGAGGAATTGCTGCTGCGCTGCTGGGGCGAGGGCGAACTCGAAGAGCTGATGGACGCCCAGGCGGCCGCGTTCGAGAATGTGCACACGGCTCGTGACGACGTCGCAATGATCGCTTTTACGTCCGGGACGACCGGCAAGCCGAAAGCCGCGGCACACTTTCACCGCGACATTCTGGCAACGTGCGAAACGTACAGCCGCCACGTGCTGCAGCCCGCGCCGGACGATCTTTTCGCGGGCAGTCCGCCGCTGGCGTTCACGTTCGGTTTGGGCGGCTTGCTGCTGTTCCCGCTGCACGCCGGCGCCGCGACGCTGCTCTTGGAAAAAGCTTCGCCCGAACCGCTTCTGCAGGCGATCCACGAGTACGGGGTGAGCGTCATCTTCACGGCGCCCGTCGCATATCGTGCCATGACGGACCTCGTCGCGAAGTACGACACCACTTCCCTGCGGCGCTGCGTCTCGGCGGGCGAGACGTTGCCGAAACCGGTGTGGGAACGCTGGCACGACGCCACCGGATTGACGATTCTCGACGGGATCGGAAGCACGGAGATGCTGCACATTTTCATCGGCTCGCCGCAAGACCGCGTTCGTCCGGGCGCGACCGGCCAAGCCGTGCCGGGTTATACGGCGCAGATTCACGATGACGACGGCCGTGAAGTTGCGCCCGGAACGATCGGCCGGCTCGCCGTGAAAGGACCGACGGGCTGCCGTTACCTCAATGACGAGCGGCAGGCTGCGTACGTTCGCGGCGGCTGGAATTATCCCGGAGACACCTACCGCATGGACGCAGATGGTTATTTTTGGTACGTTGCGCGCTCGGACGACATGATCATCGCCTCCGGCTACAACATTTCTGGTCCGGAAGTGGAGCAGGCGCTGCTCGCGCACGAGCGCATCAAAGAATGCGCGGTCGTGGCCAAGCCCGATCCGCAGCGTGATACGAATATCGTGAAAGCGTACGTCGTGTTGAACGACGGCGAACCGCTGACCGCGGAAGCGCTGCAGTCGTTCGTGCGCGCGCGGATCGCGTCGTTCAAATGTCCGCGCGAAATTGAGTTCGTCACCGAACTGCCGCGAACGGGAACCGGAAAAGTCCAACGCTTCCGCCTACGCGAACAAGCGGCGTCGGAACAATCGTAAGCGGACACGACGCGGCTACCGGCGCAGAACCGCCGTCGCTTCGATTTCCACCTTTGCGCGATCTTCGAGCAGCGACGGCACTTGCACGAGCGTCATCGCCGGATAATGCGCGCCGAAGAGCGCGCGAAACGCTGCGCCCACTTCTTTGAGCGCGGCCTGGTATTCGCGTATATCGGTGACATACCACGTCATGCGAACGACATCGCAAGGCGCGCCTCCGGCGGCCTGGACAACCGCCGTAACATTGCGCAGTGCCTGCGCCGCTTGTCCCGCAAAGTCGTCGGAAACGAACTCGTGCCGTTCGTTCCAGCCGACCTGTCCGGCAATGAAGAGCTGTTCGCCGCTTGCGGCAATGCCGTTGCTGTAGCCGCTTGGGCGCGGCCAATCCTCCGGCTCAATGACGCGGCTCACGCGTAATCCGCCGCCGACGTGAGGTCGCGCCCCGGATCGACGTCCGCTGCCCTGAGCAGCAGCGTGCCCACGCAGGCAACGGCGAGGTTCGCGAACAGCGCGTAGAACGCGATGTATCCCGAGAGCGAGAAACTGCCGGCGTGCAGCGTATAGATCGACTGATAGTGCGTTGCATATCCCATGGATGTGCCGCACACCATTCCCGTAAGCCAGCCGATGAAGAGCGGCACGGGATGAAACCAGCGCGTGAACAGGCCGATTGCGCCTGCAGGAACGGTCTGCAGCATCCACGCTCCGCCGAGCAGTTGAAAGTTGATCGCAAACTCGGGTTTGATGAGAAGCGCGATGAGCAGAGCGGCGGCGAGCATCACCAGCGCGAGGAGTTTTGCATTCAGCGCCGGCAAGGCGGCCGCGCCTTCGCCGCGCACGCTGAACGAGCGGAAGATATTGCTCGCGAAGAGATTTGCGGCGCCGATCGCCATGATCGCCGCCGGCACCAGCGCGCCGATGATAATGGCAGCGAATGCGACGCCGGCAAACCACGGCTGGAAGAACTTCGCGAAGAGCATCGGCACCGCAAGGTTTGTGTTCTTTACGTGGATGCCGGCGGCCAGCGCGCAGAACCCGAGCAGCGCGAGAAAGCCGAGCAGCAGCGTGTACGCGGGAAGGAGCGCCATGTTCCGCTTGACCACATCCACGTTCTTCGCGCTTAGCGCGCTCGTGATCAGATGCGGGTAATTGAACAAGGCGAGCGCCGAGCCGAAGACGAGCGTCGAGTAGGCGAAATACTGCCCCGGCGGAATGATCAGCGCTCCGCGCTTCGGCCGGGCGGCCAGCGCAACTTGTGCGACGGAGAAGATATGATGCCAGCCGCCGAGTTTCATGGGAATGTACACGATTGCGGTGAGAACGGTGACGTAGATCAAAATATCTTTCGCGACGGCGATAAGCGCGGGTGCGCGCAGGCCGCTGGTAAACGTGAAGGCCGCAAGCAAGGCAAAGGAGACGATCAGAAAAACGTCCGAATTCAAAGAACCGACGCCCAGACTTTGCAGTACGGCTTGCATGCCGATGAGCTGCAGCGCGATATAGGGCACGAGCGCGAGCAGACCCGTCCCCGCCACGGCGAGTTCGAGCGGGCGGCTGTCGAAGCGCTCGCGCACAAAATCCGCCGTCGTGAGATAACCCCGCTTCTTTCCGATGATCCACAGACGCGTCACGAAGAGATAGGCGAGCGGGTAGGTGATCGTCGCGTAGGGCACGGCGTAAAAGGCGAGTGCGCCGGCGCCGTATGCCAAGGCGGGAAGCGCGATAAACGTATATGCCGTGTACGCGTCGCCGCCGAGCAGAAACCAATAGATCACCGTGCCGAAGCGGCGGCCGCCCAGCGCCCACTCTTCGATCGAGTGGATCTCGACGTTACCCCAGCGCGCAGCGAGAAAGCCGAGCACCATGACGGCGGCAACGAGGATCAGACAGACGGCACTAGCCATGCGGCGTCTCGCGCGTACGCACGTACACGATCCACGTAAAGAGCGAAGCGAGCACGACCCAAACCAACTGGTACCAGTAGAAGAATGGGAAGCCGAAGAGCTCGGGCTGCGCGCGCGCGTAGAACGGCGGCACCAGCGTTCCGGCCAGCGGAAGGATCAAGAGCCCGTACCACCACCGCTTGTTCACGCGGCCTGGGGTTCGCGTTCTACCGTTCGACGCCTTGCGTGCGCTGCGCCCACAATGCGAACAGGGACTGCTTTCCGAGAAGCTGGGAGAGCGCCATACCGCCGATGCAGATCGCCGTTCCAACGATCTGGTGCGCTTCGATGTGCGCGCCGAGCAGTGCGATGCTCAGCAGCCCCGCCAGCACCGGAGTGCCGTATTGAAAGAGTGAGGTTCGCCCCGCGCCGAGCTGCGAGATGCCGTAGCTCCACACCGGATACGTGAGCAGAATCGGGAAAACAACAGCGTATGCGAAGATGCCCCAGTCCACGGGAGGGATGTGCCGGAAATCTTGGTGCAGCATATGCAGCAGCGAGCCCGGAAGAATGATCAGCATGCCGATAAACATCGTTATTGCGACGAACGCGAGCGGCGTGTACCGGTCGAGCATGCGCGCGCTCAACACGTTGAACACCGAAAACAGCAGCATGGACGCCAGCGTCAGACCGTCGCCCAGATGGAACGTCGTGTGCCCGGCAAACGCACCTTCGAACACTGCAACGCCCGCGAGCGCTACGCCCGCACCGAGCCAACGGCCGCTGCGCACGCGTTCCTGTCCCAGCGCGGCGACGATTGCCAGCGTAAATACGGGGGTGAGGCTGCCGAGCAGTGCGGAAGCGAAAGGCGTTGTGTGATCGAGTCCGAGCACCCAAAAATATTGGTACACGCCGTAACCGCACGCCCCGCACAGCATCAGCATCGGAATATCGCGGCGATACACATGAATGCGCTCGCCGCGCAGACGCGCGAGCAGAAAGGCAAGCGGCGTCATCGCGATAAAGCGCAAACCCATGAGCGCGAGCGGATCGAATGCGCCGAAGGCATACTTCAAAATCACCGTGTTGAGCGCCCAGCAGCAGATGACGTATGCCAGGCCGAAATAAATCAGCGCACGCGTTGGAGGCAAAGCCGCGAACCTATTGGACGCTGCCTTAGGGAGTCCATCCTGAGCTTGTGCCCGGCTGCATCGAGTAGGAAGCATCGCTCCATTGCGCGCCGTCGCTGCATGCAGCGCTCGCTGCGTTTCTGTATTGCACGCGTACCGCCGTGTCTGTGCCGATGCCCGCCGCAACGGTGGCGCACGGGTTGGGCGTCGCCGGCAGCGTACCGCCGTCGTCTCCGGCGGCAGTGGTCCGTGCGCTGCCGTCAAACGATCCGTCGCGCGATCCTGAAACCGCCGCATAAGGCGGCGTCTGCGTCGTGCGCAGAACGACGTCACTGCTGCGCACGAGAAGAGCCGTGCCGCCCGCGAAGACGCTGACCGTAATGCGTGCGCCGATCCGGTCTTCGGCGACGTACGGGTTCACCTGCACGTTCTGCGCGCAATTCGTCTGCGCGGGCGCGCACGAAGGCGCGACCGAGGGCGCAGCGGTTTGAAGTGTGATGACCGCCGCGGTGGTGAACGAGCAGGACTCGTTCGCGCACGCTTGCGGCAGCGGCGTTAAAGCCGGGAGCGGATACGCGCTTGCACCGGACTCCACTTGGGCGGCGATCGTGCGGATGAGCGAGGACCGCGCGCGGTCCAAACCCGCGGAAAGGTACGTTCGCGCGCGCGCTTCGAGCGCAATACGCGCGCCGCAGAATGCCGCGGAGAGCACTGCGAACGTCAGCGTGCACGCGAGCATCACATAAAACACGGCGTTGACGAGCACTATGGTGCGCTCGAGGGCATCGGCACCAGGCCCGGCCGTGCGACCTGCGTCCCGGGCAACGGCGCTTTCACGAAGAGGGAACCCTGCACGAGCACGATGCCGCGATCGCCGCCGCGGCCCGGATCCGGGGTGTACTGCACGCGGACGGCTATCTGCGCATCGGTCGCGCTTGCGTTTGAAACGGTGAGCGTGACGCTCACCGGCGCAGCCGGCGCATTCGCAAGCGGCAGGCTCGTCGCGAATGCGCCTGCGGGAACGGCGCCCGGCGAACCGTACTTCCATGATGCCTGTGCGTCGCGCAGCAGCGATCCGGCAAGCGCTTCTGCCGCCGTCCGCACCGGCCCCGCGCTGTGTGCGGAAAAATGCGCCGCCTGTGCGAGCGCAAACAGCATGGCAAGGGCTGCCACGGCCACGACGGCCGCGCCGATTGCGGTTTCCGCAAGTGTGAATCCCCGGCTCACGCCGGAGGCAGTGCCCCCTCGCGGCCCCTGCGCGACAGTAATCCGCGCCACTGCTCGAGTTTGATCCGAAGCAGCGGCCGTTCGCATGCGAACGCGATGAACGCCGCCCACGCAATCGTGGCGGCGAACGCAACGAAGGTATACGGCACGGGCCATTTCGCGTCGGCGTGCTCGCTCGCACCGGTGAACGGCGGGATGTGCCATTTCAGCAAGAGCCGCGCGAGCGCCTGATGATAGAGATAGAGATTGTACGAGATGACCGCAAGAAAGAGCAGCACGGGATTTGCGACTGTGCGCTGCCACCACGAGAACGCGAGCAGCGAACCGAGCGCCATCATCACGAACGCGGCCGCGACCAGGGTGCGATTGCCGATCTGCCACACCGTCGACCAGTCCGGCGCCGCGCGCATGAGCCATAATCCGTGCAGCAAGGATGCCAGCCATACGAATCCGCCGAGCGCGACCGCCGTCGCCGCCGCCTTTGCCGCGGTGCCGCGCAGTTGTTCGCGATAGCGCACGTAGAGGTACGCCGCCAACATGCCGCAGGCGAACGTATCCAGATAACCGGGAAGATTATCGATCATGAGCGGCGCGAACGTGTGCAGGCAGCACGCGAGCGCATACGAGCGGAAACCAATCGAAAAAGCGATTAGGGCGAGCGCCATCACGTACGGCAACCGCTTAAAGACGAACCAGATCAGGGGGAAGACGGCGTAGAACTCCACTTCGACGGCCAGGGTCCACAACACGCCGTTGATGGAGCCGTACGTTGCGGAGAACCACGTGTGCACGAAGAGGAGATGCGCGATCACCGATACCGCCATGTCGCGCGGTGAAGAGAACTGCGCGTAACCAATGGCAATGAGCAGCACGATCGACAAGATGTAGGAGGGCACGATCTTGATGCCGCGGCGGTAGGCGAATTGTCCCCAGGACGGCGCTGCATCGCCATTCAGGAGCGCTTTGATGAACGGATAGACGATGACGAAGCCGCTACCACAGCACGAGCAGCACCGCGATGCCGCGAAGGCCGTCGAGCACCGCGAGCCGCGTTTGCGCCATTTCTGCTTTGCCGCGTTCCTGTCAGGCCGTCATCAGAAACGAACGGATGTCGATCACCCACTTAAAGAGAACCAAAGATGGCGGAAGACGCGCTTGCTTGGCCATGAGCGCCATGTACGTTTGACGGGCCCGAGCGTCCTTGGTATACTCCCAAGGTTCGGTCCCACCCCGCCGGTGTGGCCGACTTTGTGTGTGCGCGGGTTCCAGCCCGCTTTTTAGGAGTTTGACGGTTGCCAACCATTAGTCAGCTGGTCCGCAAAGGCCGGCAGAAAGCCGAGAAAAAGGTCAAGACGCCGGCCTTCCGGGTCATTCAAACGGGACCGAAACCCGGGCATCCGGATCTGCCGCTGCGCACCTTCGAAGTCGCGGGCAATCCGCAGCGCCGCGGCGTGTGCACGCAAGTGAAGACCGTCACCCCGAAGAAGCCGAACTCGGCCCTGCGTAAGGTCGCGCGCGTGCGCTTGACCAATGGCGAGGAAGTCACGGCGTACATCCCGGGAATCGGCCACAATTTGCAGGAGCACAGCGTCGTGCTCGTGCGCGGGGGCCGCGTCAAAGATCTTCCCGGCGTGCGTTATCACATCATCCGCGGCACGCTGGATACCTCGGGAACCGCGAACCGCAAACAAGGCCGCTCGAAATACGGAGCCAAGCGCTCCGCAAAGAAGTAAGGAATAGCTAGCAACACATGCCACGTAAAGGCCCCGCGCCCAAACGCCAGATTTTGCCCGACCCGCGCTTCAACAGCAAAGTACTCGCGCGCTTCATTAATAAGATCATGCTGTGCGGCAAGAAGTCGACCGCCGAGAACATTACGTACGGTGCGCTCGACATCGTCGCCACCAAGACGGGCCGCGATGCGATGGACATTTTCTCGCAAGCGCTGAGCAACGCGATGCCGCTGGTCGAAGTGCGCCCGCGCCGCGTCGGCGGTGCAACGTATCAGGTGCCGATGGAAGTGCGCCCGGACCGCCGTCAGGCGATGGCGATGCGCTGGCTGATCGGTTACGCGCGTTCGCGCGCCGGCCGCTCGATGGAAGAAAAGCTCGCTGCCGAACTGATGGACGCAGCCAACAATCAGGGCGCCGCGATCAAAAAACGCGAAGACACGCACAAAATGGCCGAAGCGAACAAAGCATTCGCCCATTACCGCTGGTAGCGTATGGCTGCCAGAGAATATCCGCTCGAGCGGACCCGCAACATCGGCATTGCCGCGCACATCGACGCAGGTAAGACGACGTGCACGGAACGCATTCTGTTTTACACCGGCCGCACGCATAAGATCGGCGAAGTGCATGATGGCGCCGCAACCATGGACTGGATGGTCCAGGAGCAAGAGCGCGGCATCACGATCACGTCGGCCGCAACGGCGTGCACGTGGCGCGACACCCGCATCAACATTATAGACACGCCAGGCCACGTGGACTTCACTGTAGAGGTCGAGCGCTCGCTTCGCGTTCTTGATGGTTTGGTTGCCCTGTTTGATTCGGTTGCCGCCGTGCAGCCGCAGTCGGAGACCGTCTGGCGCCAAGCGAACAAATATAAAGTGCCCCGGATCATCTTTGTCAACAAGATGGACCGCATGGGTGCCGACTTTTTCAATGCCGTCGCCAAGATCAAAGAGCGTCTGGGTGCGAACGCAACGCCGATTCAAGTGCCTATCGGCGCGGAAGACAAATTCGAAGGCATCGTGGACCTGTTCACGATGAAGAAGACGGTCTACACCGACGATCTCGGATCGACGATGGAGTCCACGGAAGACGTGAGCGGCGATCTGCGCGAGCTCGCGCTGACGTGGCGCAAGAACTTGATCGAGAACATCGCCGAGCAGGACGAAGAGTTGCTCGAAATGTTCTTCGACGAAAAAGAACTGCCCGTGGATCGCATGAAGGAAGCGCTGCGCAAGGCAACGATTGCCGGCACCGTGCTGCCGATGCTCTGCGGTTCCGCTTTCAAAAACAAAGGCGTGCAGCCGCTGCTCGACGCGATCGTCGAGTATCTGCCCTCGCCGCTGGAAGCCAAGACGATCACGGGCATCGATCCGAAGAACGATCAGCCGATCACGCGTAAAGCGGACGACAATCAACCGTTCGCGGCGCTCGCATTTAAAATTGCGACCGACCCGTACGGCAATTTGACGTACTTCCGCGTATACTCCGGCACGCTCGACAAGGGCTCGTACGTATACAACGCGCGCTCCGGCAAGAAAGAGCGCATCGGCCGCATCTTACGCATGCACGCCAATCACCGCGAAGATATCGATTCGATCGGCGCCGGCGACATTGCCGCTGCCGTCGGCATGACCGATACGCGCACGGGCGATACGCTGTGCGATGAAAAGACGCCGATCATTCTGGAGAACATCGTGTTCCCGGAGCCGGTGATCTCGCAGGCGATCGAACCGAAGACCAAGGGCGATCAGGATCAGCTCGGCAAGGGTCTTGCGCGCTTGGCGCAGGAAGATCCGACGTTCCGCATGTTTACCGACGAAGAGACGCAGCAGACGATCATCGCGGGCATGGGCGAGCTGCATCTGGAGATCATCCTGGACCGGCTGCGCCGCGAATTCAAAGTCGAGGCGAACGTCGGCAAGCCGCAGGTCGCATATAAAGAAGCCATTACCAAAACCGTCGAAAAGCAGGGCAAGTTCGTGCGGCAGTCCGGCGGTAAAGGACAGTACGGCGATATTTGGATCCGGGTTGGGCCGGCTGAAGTGGGCAGCGGGTTCACCTTCGATTGGAAGATCGTCGGCGGCAAAGTGCCTAAGGAATACTCCAAGGCGGTCCAGGAAGGCATCCGCGAAGCCTCGCAAAGCGGCGTGCTGGCCGGCTATCCCGTCCTCGACTTTAAGGTTGAAGCGTTTGACGGCTCGTATCACGACGTCGACTCCTCGGAAATGGCCTTTAAGATCGCCGCGTCGATGGGCTTTAAAGAAGCCAACCGCGGTGCCGGGCCGATCTTGCTCGAGCCGATCATGAAAGTAGAAGTGACGACGCCTAAGGATTACATGGGCGCCATCACCGGTGATTTGAACCGGCGCCGCGGGATGATTCAAGCCACCGAAGAAGCGCCCGGCGGCGCGCAGGTCATCTTGGCGAACGTTCCCCTCTCGGAGATGTTCGGCTACGCGACCGACATGCGCTCCTCGACGCAGGGCAGGGCGACGTACACGATGGAGTTCTCGCACTACGAGAAGGCTCCCAAGTCCGTCGAAGAAGAGATCGTCGCCAAGGCCGGCAAGAAGCCGGCGGCGTAAGGGCGTACGTTGACAGGTCTGCGAGGGTCTTGATATATTCCGGTAGTCCACGTCACGCCGGCACTCCAGGGCGCCGGCGCTTATGCGTTGTCCGCCCTTACGGGCCGAACAGAACGCCAGGGTCCGTTGACTCCGGCAACCAGCACTCCCAATAAGAAATAAGGAAGTAGAACGTTTAAATGGCGAAGGCTAAATTCGAACGTAGCAAACCGCACGTAAACATCGGAACGACAGGGCACGTCGACCACGGTAAAACGACTCTTACCGCGGCAATCATCAATTGCCTCGCCACCGAGAACTCGAACATCCAGAAGCGGAACGTCGACGACATCGACAATGCGCCCGAAGAAAAAGAGCGCGGCATTACGATTGCCATTTCGCACCAAGAGTACGAAACGGCCAAGCGCCACTACGCGCACGTCGATTGCCCCGGTCACGCCGACTACATCAAAAACATGATCACGGGCGCGGCCCAGATGGACGGCGCAATTTTGGTCGTGTCTGCCACCGACGGTCCGATGCCGCAGACGCGCGAGCACATTCTGCTCATGCGCCAAGTCGGCGTTCCGTACATCGTCGTGTTCCTGAACAAGTGCGACATGGTCGACGACGAAGAGTTGCTCGAACTGGTCGAGATGGAAGTGCGCGAGCTGCTCTCGAGCTACGAGTTCCCCGGCGACGACACGCCGATCGTCCGCGGATCCGCGCTCAAAGCGCTCAACAGCTCGGGCAAGCGCGGCGACCCGGATGCAGACCCGATCTTCAAACTCATGGACACGGTTGATGAGTACATTCCGAATCCGGAACGCGCCGTCGACAAACCGTTCCTCATGCCGGTTGAAGACGTCTTCACGATCACGGGCCGCGGCACCGTCGGCACCGGCCGCGTCGAACGCGGCCAGGTCAAAGTCGGCGAAGACGTGGAAATCGTCGGTCTGCAGGAAGCCACCCGAAAAACCGTGGTGACGGGCATTGAAATGTTCCGCAAACTGCTCGATGTGGGCATCGCCGGCGATAATGTGGGCGTACTGCTGCGCGGCGTTGAGCGCAACGACATCGAGCGCGGACAAGTGCTCGCAAAGCCGGGCTCGATCAAACCGCACAAAAAGTTCAAAGCCGAAGTGTACGTGCTCTCAAAAGAAGAGGGCGGACGCCACACGCCGTTCTTCGCGAACTACCGGCCCCAGTTCTACTTCCGCACGACCGACGTGACGGGCACGATCCAGCTGCCGGAAGGCGTCGAGATGGTCATGCCGGGCGACAACGTCGCGATGGACGTCGAGCTGATCACGCCCATCGCGTGTGAAGAAGGTCTGCGCTTCGCCATCCGCGAGGGCGGCCGCACCGTCGGCGCCGGCGTCGTTGTCGGAGTACAAGACTAACTAACCATGGCAAAGCAAAAAATTCGCATCCGTCTCAAGGCGTACGACCACAAGGTGCTCGACCAGTCGGCGGAGCGAATTGTCGAAACCGCGAAGCGCACCGGCGCATTCGTCAGCGGGCCGGTTCCGCTGCCGACTGAAATCAACCGGTTCTGCGTGAACCGCTCGCCGCACGTCGACAAGAAGTCGCGCGAGCATTTCGAGATGCGCACGCACAAACGGCTTATCGACATCTTGCAAGCCTCTCCAAAGACGATGGATGCGCTGATGCATCTGGACTTGCCGGCAGGCGTAGACATCGAACTGAAAGCCTAACAAACAAAAGCCGCGTGAAGAACGCGGCTTTTTTGTTCCATCGTTTGGCCCAACCGTGCCGAGCGCTCGGCCTGCGAATGTAAGCCGTCAGAGCGCCAGCGTTGCGCTCAAATGGTTCCCGTAGCCGGGAATGCGTTCGACGCGGATCGCCTTCGTGAGCTGCGCGATGATATAGAGGCCGCGGCCCGACTCGCTGAGCGGGTCGTTCGGCAGCGCGGCGTCGCGCACGAAACCCATGCCGTGATCGATCACATGCAGTACGGGGTTTTGGGCCGACAGATCGAGCTGCACGTCGATCGGACCCGGCGCATGGCGCACAACGTTCCCAATCAATTCGCCGAAGACGAGTTCGGCTGCGCCAAGCGCGGCCGGCGACATCTTCCGCGCCTGCTGGAGCTGCCCGATAAACGCTTTGCGCGCGTCATGCGCCGCTTCCGCATTGTCGGCTTCGAATTGCCAGTGCGAGCGCTCGCCGAAGCGGACCGTCAGCACCGCCGTGTCGTCCTGGGCGTCTCGCGGAAGACACGCATCACACAGCAGTTTCGCGGGGTTGCGCACGTAGAGGATTGCCTGCGAGCGCGCCACGTCGTGCAGCCGGCGCTCGCCGAACAAAATGTCGCGCGTGCCCTCGATCAGTCCGTCCGTATACAGCGTCAATAAGTCTGCGCCTTCGAGCGAGATCTCGCCGTTCGCGCCGGCGGCGTAATCGCGCAGGCCGAGGGGAAGGCCCTCGGTCGTCAGTTCGACGAGCTCCTTGCCGCGGCGCAGCAGCGCCGCAGGATGACCGGCGCTTGAAAATTGCATCCGTTTACGGTCCGGCGAGATGATGCCGATGAATGCGGTCGCTATCGCGTGCGCGCGTCTCGAGCGCAGGTGCTGATCGACTGTGTCCAAAATCTGGGCCGGCTCGCGTTCGTAAATGGCCGCAATGCCGATCGACTGCCGCAATTTGCCCATCAGGCCGGCGGCCCCTAAGCCGCGGCCGGTCACATCGCCGACGCAAATCACGACCGCGCCATCGGCGCGCGTGAAGGCATCGTACCAATCGCCGCCGACCTCGGCGTCGGTGGAGCTGGCCCGGTATTCGGCATCGAACGCAACGTCCGGGCCATGCGGCATGACATTGTCTGCCGGAAGCAGCGCCTGCTGCAGCGCCACCGCGATGTTCCGTTCGCGCTCGAACGCAACGGCGTGCTCGATCGCGATCGAAAGCCGGCGTCCCAGATCCTCGAAAATGGGAATGTCGTCTTGCGTGTATGTGCGCGGCGTGTCGCACCAGTACACCACGAGTGCTCCGAACGTCTCTCCGCGGGCAAACAGCGGAACGGTGATCGCCGAGCGGACGCCGAGCGACCGCACTTCGGCCGCCAGATATTCCCACATGTGCGGGAGAACGTCCTCGTCGCTGACCGTTTCGTGCAGAACCGTGCGGTGCTGCGAGAGAATTCGACCCGCGGATTCTTCGGCTTGCGGTTTGAGCGTGCGTTCGCCGCGCAGGCGCTCGACAACGTATTGCTTCTCACGCTCGGCATGCGAACACGCCACCGTGCGCAGGGCGCCGTCTTGTTCAAACCGCAGAACGTATGCCAAATCCGCCATCTCCGAAACGACGAACTCGCAGAGGCGCGCAAAGGCCTTCTGCAAATCGAGCGACTCGAAGACCAGTTCGCTTGCGCGCGCGATAAAGCGCAGACGCTGCGAGCGCCGGCGCTCTTCCTCAAGAATGTGTGCCGTTTCAATGGCGTCTGCGGCGCGCCGCGCGACTTTCTCCACGACGCCCATGTCTTCTTGCGTGAAGCCGCGCGCCGATTCGGCCGAAATAAGCACGATTGCTCCATAGACCGTGCCCGACGAGGCGCCCAGCGGCACCGTCATCACGGAATGCATCGACAGCTTTTGCAAGATTTGCAGGTGCAAGTCGTCTTGCGCGGCGGCTTCCAGGTCTTCGCTCGTGACGGAAGGCGTGAGAATGGAAAGATTTTTCCGGATCGCCAAATCCGTGGTGCTTCCGGGCCGAACGGGATAACGGGCGCGAAACTGCTCGACGTAGCGTACCATCTCGCGGTCGCGGTGGGCGATTGCAGAAACGCGATACGCCCCGCCTTCGTTGAGGACGGTGAAGCACCAATCGGCGATCCGCCCCGCCGCAAGATCGGCCAGGTTTGCGCAGATATCGTTCACGCTGTGCGAGGTCGAAAGACCGCCC
>JBHEMM010000020.1:0-490 GCA_046262595.1 Vulcanimicrobiaceae bacterium | reverse complement strand
CCCGCCGCTTCGATCACAAAGCGCAGATTGTCGGCCGCGCGCCGCTGCGCATCGATGTCCGTCGCGCTGCCGATCCAATGCGTGATCTCGCCGCCCTGTGCCCGCACGGGCATCGCCCGCGCGACGAACCAGCGGTACGTGCTGTCCGCGGCGCTGCGCAGGCGATACTCAATCTCGTACGGTTCGCCGGTTTCGAGCGCGCGTTTCCAGCGTTCCCACGTTTCGGCCAGGTCTTCGGGGTGGACGACGTTCTTTGTGCCCGCTGCTCGGACCTCATCGACGGTGAGCCCCGTATACGCAAACCATCGCTCGTTGAAATATTCGATTTCGCCGGCGGCGTCAGCGACCCAAACGAGTTGCGGCATTGCTTCCGCGACCATGCGGAAATGCACCGCGTCGCGGGTTCGGATGACGTCCGTCAACGACGCAACGTCTCTGCGGGAATGCACAAACGCGCTGCCGCCACAGTGACGGCAAACACGTATTGGGC
>JBHEMM010000019.1:24196-45074 GCA_046262595.1 Vulcanimicrobiaceae bacterium | reverse complement strand
CCTGCGTGTCTCTTGCATCGCAGGCGGCGCTCTTTCAAGCAGCCGTGCAACACGGCTCCGACGACGTCGTCTGTTTGCACGTGGAAGGCGATCTGAAGCGGCCGCAACGCTGCGCGCCGTTGCGCGAAGTCGATATGGTCTCGCTGATCGAACGCGCCGTGTTCGGCACCAGCGGACAAGCGGTGTTTCTTGAGAGTCTGCGCATGGCCGGACGGCTGCTGCAGCACCTTTCATGACGCGTAACGCCGGCGTGCTGCGCGTCTTTGAATCTTCGGCAGATCTCGCCGAGGCGGTTGCGGGCGTTTTCGTTCACGACGCAAAAGACGCCATTGCGCGCCACGTCGCCGCGGGCGGCATACGCTTTGTTAGCGCAGGAGCCGTGGCGCGGCGAAGTCGATTGGCAGCGCGTGCGCGTGTTCTTCGGCGACGAGCGCTGCGTGCCGCCGGCTAACGCCGAATCGAACTATAAAATGGCGGATGACACATTGCTGAGCAAGGTGCCGCTGCCGGCGCAAAGCGTCCACCGCATGCGCGGTGAAGACGATCCCGCGGAAGCGGCTCAAGCGTACGCAACCCTGCTGATCGCGTTACTGGGCGAGGAGCCTCACTTCGATCTGCTTCTCTTGGGCATGGGTCCCGACGGACATACTGCCTCGCTGTTTCCCGGCAGCGATCCGCGCACCGACGAGGCTCAGCTGGTGCGCGCCGTTTGGGTTGAAAAGCTGAAGACGCACCGCATCACCTTGACGCCGGCGGCAATCAATGACGCCCGGCACATCGTGATTGCGTGCGAAGGGGCGGCGAAAGCGGAAATGCTGCACGAAGTGCGCGAAGGCGCCTACGATCCGGCGGCGCATCCGGTGCAGATTGTCTCGCCGGCGTCCGGGCTGCTCGAATGGTTTGCCGATCGCGCCGCCGCCAGGCGCAGCGATTGTAAGCTACGTTGAGTCGCGGAACGTGCGCTTCGTGCGGTCGATCTCTGCCTTCGCCGTCGAGCCTGCTTCGTCGATGACGGAACCGGCTTTATCACCCGGCGTCATTGCATCGCCTGCCGCCTCACGTTTCGCGCGTTCGGAATCCGCTTGGCCGCGGTGCACGCCTTCCTTTACGGTGTCGCCGATATCTTTTGCCGCTTTGTTGATCTCGTTCATGACGGGATCTTACCCCTGAGCGGTCGCCTGATAACCTAGCGGGCGCTGGTTCCACCGCTCCAGTTCACGCCCGTACAGCACCGCGCTGCGCTCCTGCAATTTTTGTTCGGAAAGTTTGGAGAGGCGCGTGCGGCTCATTCGCTTTTTCATTGATTCGAACTCCCTTCTCCAACCGTCGTTATGTTAACGTTATTCGTGCTCAAAATCGTTCCGGTCGCCTGTTGCAACTGTACCACGGCTTTATTGAGATTCGTCTGAGCCTGCAACTCGCGTCCGCGGTTGTCCGCAAGTTCGATTTCACGCTGCAGCACCAAAAACGTCGTCGATGCGCCCGCCCGAAAGCGGCGTAATTCGCTCGCAAGAACCTCTTGCGAGGCTTGCCGCGCGGCGCGCGCCGCTTCGAGCTGCGCTATCGAGCTCGAGTACGCTTGCAGTGCGTTGCGCACGTCGGCGGTGATGCGCTGGATCGTGGAGGCTTCTTGCAACTGCGCGATGCGCTGCTGCTCCAGGGCAACGCCCAAGTTGCCTTTGGCGGCATTGTTGCCTACCGGGAAATTGACTTGCACGCCGGCGGTATACACCGGAAAGCGGTTGGAGAGCAGATTCTTGATCGATCGATCGAGCCCGCCGGCAAGGTATGCCGGCACCGGGGTGTTGGCCGCAGGCAGCGCCGGAATCTGCTGCGCCGGCGGAAGCGTCCGATTCACCGCCGCGATCAGTTGATCGATCGCGACGACTTGCTCCGCCGAACTCTGGAAAAATGAGCCGGGCGGAATGACCTGTCCGGCAAAACCGTTGCTCGTGTACCCCAATTTCAGATCGACTTGCGGCTTGACCTGATTTTGCGCGTAGGCCAAGTTCTCCGCCGCAACCTGGAGTTGCGAGCGCAGCTGCGCGATCTCCGGCCGATTGCCGAGCGCCTGGGTGACGAGCGCGGACAGAGACGGCTGCGTCGGCAACTCCAGCACGGGAGACGTCGGCACGAGATTCGCAGTCCAGATCGGATCGGCGGGATTGTCCACGAGTTGCGACTTGAGCTGATTTTGCAGCAGCGCGACATTCTGCAGCGCTTGGAAAACGTTTTGCTGGAAAACGGCTATCTGGCTGTTCACTTGCACGACGTCAACCGGTGCGCTCGCCCCCGCCCGCGCAAGCCGCACGTTGCTGTGCTGCTGCGCGATGACGTCTTTGAGCGCCTCTTCTTGAATCGCGACGCTCCGCCAAGCCGACACCAGATCCCAATACGCATTTTGCACGCCGGCGATCGTGCTGGAAACGGTCGAGAGCGTTTGAGCGTTCGTTGCGGCTTGATTGATCTGCGCGAGCTGCAGTTGATGCACCGCCTGGTTCGTCGAGCGGCCGCGCCCGAGCGGCTGCGCGAAATTGACGGAAAAGATCGTCGGGTAATACGGATCGAACGTATTGATCGTCGTGTTGTCGTTCACTTTACGCCCCGCCAGCGTCACGTCGTACTGCTGCCCGCCGCGAAGCGTGCCTTGCGCGCCGCCGTTGATCGAGGTGGTCTGCTGCACGATGGGGCCAAAATTCGGGCTGGCAAAAAATGCATTTTGCGGCGCCTGCTTCGAATATTGATACTGCGGCAGCACCGAGAGGTTCACGTCGTATGCGCCGCGCGCCGCTTGAATTTGATAGGCGGAGATGCGCCGGTTCGCCTGCGCGATCGCAAGGTCGGGATTACGCGCGAGCGCCATGCCGATCGCGTTTTCGAGCGTTATTCCGACGAACGGCTGCTGCGTCACGCCGATCACCTGCGGCGGCGGCTGGGAAATTTTAGGCGCGGCATAGCCGGGCGCAACCGCCGGCACCGCGGGCAGCTGCGGCTTAGGAGCCGGTGAGGGAACCGCAGCGATTGACGCGGCCAGTATCAAGCTCGGGACGAACAACACGTGGACTCCTATCCCGCCGCGACGGCGGCGGCGGTGCGCGCGCGGCGCATGATGATGACGAGAAGCGCGAGCACCAGGCAGAGGACGGCAGTCAGCCGTCGCGTGCCGGCAGAAGAAAGCACGTATGCCTGTTGCGTGACGAATGCGTGCAGGTTAGGAGACACGACGTTGGCGATCGCCGTGTGGATCATTTCGAGCATCGTGGTACATTTACTTTACGAGGACCGACGTTTCGACCGACATGCCCGGGCGCATCGGATATTTGTTGAAATCCGTACCCGTGAAGACGATTTTCACGGGAATGCGCTGCGTGACTTTCACGAAGTTCCCCGTTGCGTTTTGCGCTGGAACGAGGGCATACGTGTTTTGCGAGGCGGGATTGACCGAGTCCACCTTCCCGTGGAACGTCATGCCTTTATAAGCGTCCACCTTGATGTCGACCGGCTGTCCGGGGCGCATGCTGCCGACTTGCGTTTCCTTGAAGTTGGCCGTAATGAAAACGCGGTTCGGCACCAGCGTCATGAGCGTGTTACCGGGTTGAACGACTTGCCCCAATTCCACGCTTTTCTCGCCCACGAAACCGTCGATAGGCGAATAAATCTTCGTATAGCGCAGATTCTGCTCCGCAATCGCGAGCGCCGCCCGCTGCGAGGCGATCTGCGCCGGCGCCTGCGCCTGGCTCAGTTTGCCCTGCGCGGTCGTCACGCCGCCTTGGGCCGCGGCAACTCCGGCTTGCGCGGCGCCGATGTGCTGCGCTGCGGAGTCCACATTGGCCTGCGCGACGGTGACGGCTTGCTGCGCGGCGTTGTATTGAGAGACGGCCTGTTCGTACTGCGCTTGCGCGGCGTCGAGCTGCGATCGTGCGACGTCGCCGGTTCGCACCAGCGACTGCGAGCGCGCCAAATTCGCTTGAGCGTTGGCCACCGCTTGACGCGCGCCCGGCAGTGCCGCGCGCGCTTGTGCAACCTGCGCCTGGGCGGCGGCCACGCCGGCCTGCGCTTCGGGCACCTGCGCCCCCGCGTTTTGGACTTGCGCCTGCGCCTGCGCGATGCCGCCGCTTCCTTGCGTAACGCCCGCCGACTGATTCTCGAGCGCAAACTGTAGATTTGCGCGCGCTTGATCCACTGCGGCGCGCTCCGTCACGTTGTCCAAGGCGACAACGAGCTCGCCTTTGCGCACGCGCTGATCGGTGTCCACCAAGATCGAGGTGATACGCTCGTTGATCTTACTCGTCACCGCCACCACGCTTGCATCCACGCGCGCATCGTCCGTGCTCTGATGCGAACGGGCGTATTTCAAATACGGAACACCCCAGAAGAGCAGCAGCAGAACGACGGCGGCCGCCGCGATAATCCAAACGATCGGGCGTCCCGGCCGCTTTGCGCTGCCTTCTTCGATCAGGGTGTCTTCTTGCGGGGGCGCAGCATCGACTTCGCCGGAGCTTGCCGTTTGCTCGCGTTCGCGCGTATCCATTACTTCTTCTTCCTTACGCCGTTCAAAAAGACGTTGACTTGAAAATCGATGAGATCGTTCTGTGTGTATTGCTCGTCGGGAAACTTCTTGCGCCCGATCACGCGCGCAAAAATCATGCCCAGAAAGAGCCGGGTCATCAGCAACGGGTCGCCTTGCAGCTCGCCGTTCTCCACTCGGCGCGTCATGTAGTCGCGCACCATCGTGTGAATGGCCATGGGGGCCCGCCACGCGGCCGTCTCGACCGCCGAATCGGCCTCCTCTTCGGCGAGCGACATAACGATCATGTCGCGCACTTGATTGAGCCGCTCGTAAAGCGCTTGCGCAATCGCATGCAAGTCCGACTCGATGTCGCCCGTGAGGTTCTGAATGAACTCTTGCAAGTGTTCGGCTTGGCAGTAGTGCTGGGCGCACGCTTCGATGAGCGTGTCCTTGTGGCCGAAGTGCCGGAAGAGCGTCGCTTCGTTGACACCGGCAAGTTCGGCTATCTCGCGCGTCGTCGTTCCGCGTCGGCCTTTTTTTGCGAAAAGCGCGCGCGTGGCCGCGAGAATGCGGCAGCGCGTTTCCTCAGGGCTCGAACGCGCGGGGGCGGTTTGCGGCAGCATCGCTACTTCTTCTCGAACACGGTGTCGCTGATGGCAACGTTCGTCTGATAGGCCGCATAGGTGGCGTCGGCGACGGCGCGCACGTGGCGCTTGATCTCCAGATGCCGCGAGGTCACCACGCTGTAGGGTCCTTGATTTTTGTACGTCTGCGTCATCGTTATCGCATCGCCATTGGTGTAGTTGAAATCCATGCGCGTGACCTCATACGACCGCGGATCGACGTACGCGATCGTGTCCTTAACCTGATCGCTGTAGACTTTTTTGGTCATACGAAGGACCAGAGCGGGCTTTCCGGCGATGCGGCGGGTTCCCAGAAAAACAACGTTGCTGTCTTTGCGCCACTCCGAAGGCTCATCGACGGCGCCGAAAAGCGAGTTGATGCCGCGCGCATACGACGGCGCACGGTCGAAGACCACACCGTGTTTGTCCGGCCGCTTAAAATACTCGGTCCCCTCGAGGTTCGAAAAGAGCCACGGGAAACTGAGCAGTCGCAGATTCACGTGAACGCGCGTTTGGAACGTGGTCAACGACGCATTGCGTGCGTCGATCGCGTGCATGATGCTTTGCGCGTCGGGCGCAGGCCGTGGGCTTGCTGCGGTTAAAGCCGCCATGGCAACGGTGAGGGCGAAAAAAATGCGAAGCATGGATGGTCGGGTCCTCTAAGCGGTGCAAGTACGTACTTGCACGCCGAGCGTACCACGCCGCCGCGGCGAATGCAAGTACTTACTTGCGTAACGGCGAAAGCCCGGCAATGGTTACATCAACGGACTTCGAGCGGCTGGCAGGCGCCTGCGGCCTGCGGCAGGCCGCCGTGCTGTTGCGGGCTCTTGACGGCCCGCGGCCCGGCGCGGACGTCATCTGGGGCGACCCGGACCGCGAGATCTATCCCGCGAGCATGCTCAAAACGCCGCTTGCCCTTGCCGTCTTTGCCTTGGCCGATGATGGCGTCCTCTCGCTCGAGGCGCCTGTTAGCGTCACGGCCGACAATATGACGCAGAACGACAAGCCGTCACCGCTCGTGCCCGGCTACCGCGCGCATGTCGGTGAGCTCATCGAACTCGCCATAACACGCTCGGACAACGTCGCCACGAATATTCTCTACGATCTTGCCGGCCGTAAGCGCGCCTCCGGCATTCTGCGCGAGCGCTTCGCGTTGGGCGCAACCGCGTTCCGCCGCAAACTCTCCGGAGCCGAGCCGCTAATCCCCGATCCGCAGTGGGATGGCGTCCTGATGAACCGCCACTCGCTGCGCGATGCCGCCCGCGTCTTCGAGTTGATCGCGCGCGACGCGGTGCCGCACGCGGCCGAACTCCGTGAGCTGCTCTCGCGCCAGGAGTGGAACACCAAACTTTCGCGCGGCTTGCAGCCAGGCGACCGGTTTGCCCATAAGACCGGCGACACCGATGAGGTGGCGCACGACGGCGGAATTTTGCAGCTGTGCGATGGCCGCTCGTTCGTCTTGGTCGTTTATACCGCAACGCCGTCCAGCGATGCGCACGATGCCCGCTTTGGCGATTTTATGCGTTCCGTGCGAATACTGATCTAGGCGTCGGGAAGGCGTTTGCTTGAAAATGCAGCGGGTACAACGTAGGTCGTGGGCAGAGAAAGTAGGTCGCACAGGACGTGCGGCTTACTTCAATTGTAGACGCCCGTAGATTGGCGCGAGCGCTTCCCGCGCCTGCTGCGGCGGAGCCGCGGAACGAACGCGCACGCGGCGTCCGCCGACGAACGTTTCGCGAACCCAGCTGTTCTCGGCGCGGTACACCAGCGCATTGACCGCGGGGGTCCACGCGTCGATGCCTCGCGTCTCGATGAGCGCAAAATCGGCGAAGGCGCCCGCACGCAGATCCCCGGCGTCTACCGCGAGCGCGCGAGCGCCCTGCGCCGTTCCCAAACCGTAGGCGGCCGCGGCGCCCAGCGCGCTGCCGTCCAAGCGCGCGATCTTCTGCAGCAGCGAGGCGGCGCGCATCTCCTCGAACAGCGAGGGCTTGACATCGGCATCGGTGCCCAGGCCGACCGGTACGCCCAGCGCGAGCAATTTCGAAACGTCGCAGATCCCGTCGCCCAAATATTGGTTCGTCATGGGATTGTGGATGACGCGCGCGCCGCAGGCCGCGAGCAAATCCTTTTCCGCATCGGAAACGTGGATCGCATGGATCACCACGCTGCGTTCGTTCAGCGCGCCGAGCCGGTCGAGCAGCGTGACCGGTGTTGCGCCGAAACGTTCGAGCGTCTGCGCGCCCTCGTACGGCGCTTCCGCCGCATGCACGTGCATCATGCAGCCGCGCTCGCGCGCGAACGCCGCCGCGGCGCGCAGCATCTCCGGCGAGGCCGCATGCAGCGAATGCGGCGCGATGCAGATGTCGATGCCGGGAAACGATTCCATCAGTTCGGCCGTGCGCTGCGCTGCGAGCGCCGGAGTTTCGCGGAAGGCGGCGGGCGCGGATGCGGCGTCCATCCACGCCCGCGCGAACATCAAGCGGATCCCGCTGTCGCTTGCCGCTTGAATCGCGCGCTCCGCATGTGCGTTGCCCGCGCCATTCAAATAGAAAAACTCGGCAACCGTGGTTATGCCGGCGGCCAGCATTTCATCGAACGCCAAGCGAAACGTCCAATACACTTCGTCGGGCGTAAGTCCCGGGATGACGGTATACAGCGCATCGCTGCGCCAGCGCTCGAACGGCAGATCGTCGGCCCAACCGCGTAAAAGTATCTGATACGCGTGGCTGTGCCCGTTGATAAAGCCTGGAACCACGAGCACGTCTTGCGCGAATGCCGTGATCCGCGCTTCAGGAAATTGCGCCTGCAACTGCGGCGCCGGCCCTGCCGCCGTGATGCGTGCGCCCTCGACGGCGAAGGCGAAGTCGCGCTGTTCGTTTCCGCCGGCAATCGCCCGCGCGCAACGGAACAGTTCCACTACTCCGCCCGGCGGCCGGCAACGTACACGCTGCGCGCCAGATTGCCTCCGAACGTCCAGCCGAACTGCGAGGGCGAATCGAGCTCTAATGCGACAAAATCGGCGGGACCGCCGCTGCGCAGCACGCCCGCATTTGCGTGCAGCGATGCAGCGGCGGCAATGGTGACGCCGTAGAGCGCCTCGGCGGCCGTTAGACCGAAGAGCGCACGGCCGAAGTATGCGACGGTCTGCAGGTTGAAGCACGGTGACGTGCCCGGGTTGTAATCGCTGCCCAAGGCGACACAGCCGCCGGCCTGCAGCAAATCGCGCACGGGAGTGCGCTGCGGCAAATCGAGGTACGCGATGGTCGCGGGGCAAGCGACGGTGATGGTGCCGCTCTGCGCGATGGCGCGCACGTCTGCCTCGCGGATGCAGTTGCAGTGATCCACAGCGTCGACACCGGTAACGACAGCCATCCCGGCCGCGCCGCCGTACTGCATCTCGTCACAGTGGACGCGCAGGCGCAGCCCGTTCGCCCGCGCCGCTTCCAGGTAGCGCCGCGTCTGTCCGGGCGAAAAGAAGCCCGGCTCGCAGAAAGCGTCCGCGTAGACGGCGCCGTGCGCCTTTGCGAACGGCAAGCACTGATCGATCAGATAATCGACATAGTCCTTTTCCGTGGAAAACTCCGGCGGCAGCGTATGCGCGCCTAAAAACGTGGCGATCAAACGCGGCAGCACGCGCGTACCCGGCAGCTGTGCGTCGTCGTTGCAGCGCGCGATCAGGTCAAGCAGCTGCATCTCGCCCGGTTTATGCAGCGCGTAGCCGGTTTTCGTTTCAAGCGTCGTCGTGCCGTGCGCTGCGATAGCGCTCAGGCGGCTGAGTATCGTGCGCTCGAAGGCGCCCTCGTCATCGAGCGCTTCGCGCGTGCGCTCGACGGTATAAAGCATTCCCAGCGGCGGCTTCTGCCCGGCAACGCGCGCCGCGAAATCCGCTTCCCGATCGCCGGCAAAGAGCGGGTGCGCATGCGCGTCCACAAAGCCCGGGACCAGAATGCAGTCGCGAAAATCCGCGACGTCGATACGGTAGCGCTCGCGCGCCGCATTCACGAGCGGCTCGATGTCCGCTCGGGGACCGATTGCGTCGATCGTTCCGCCCGAACACAGCAGCGCCCCATCCCGTATGGTGTTCAGGTCCTCGAATGTCACGCCGTTCTGCGGGGCATCCGTATCGCAGGTGACGATCGTGCCGGCCAGGACGAGAAGCGGTGCGCTCACAGCCGCCAGTCGATGTGTTTTTCGTCCGCCGTTTCGACTGCGATCTCATAGCCGGCATCGGCATGACGAACCACGCCCATGCCGCAATCCGTTGCAAGCACGCACTCCAAGCGTTCGCGCGCATCTTCCGACCCGTCGGCAACGACCACCATTCCGGCGTGCGTGCTGTAGCCGATGCCGACGCCCCCGCCGTGGTGGATCGAAACCCAATGGGCACCTGCAGCGGTGTTGAGCAGCGCGTTGAGCAGCGGCCAATCCGCGATCGCGTCGCTGCCGTCTTTCATCGCTTCGGTTTCGCGGTACGGCGATGCGACGCTTCCCGTGTCCAGATGGTCGCGTCCGATGACGATCGGCGCGCGGAGCTCGCCCGAGCGCACCAGTTCGTTGAAACGCAATCCCGCCTTCGCGCGGTCGCCGTAGCCGAGCCAGCAGATGCGCGCCGGCAGTCCTTGGAAAGCGATGCGTTCCTGCGCCATGGTGATCCAACGTTGCAAGTGCGTGTCGTCCGGGAATAGCTCAAGCAGCTCGCGGTCGCACCGCGCGATGTCCTGGGGATGGCCCGAGAGCGCTGCAAAGCGGAACGGACCGCTGCCTTTGCAAAAGAGCGGACGGATGAAAGCGGGTACGAAGCCGGGGAAATCGAACGCGTTCTGCACGCCGGCACGCTGAGCCATCGCGCGAATATTGTTGCCGTAGTCGAAAACGACCGCACCGTCTTTAAGAAATGCCAGCATGCCGCGCACGTGGCGCGCGACCGTCTCATACGCGCGGCGCTCGTACTCCTCCGGCTCTTGCGCGCGCAGCGCGGCGCACTCTTGCAGGCTCATGCCGGCGGGAACGTAGCCGTTGAGCATGTCGTGCGACGAGGTTTGATCCGTCACGGCATCAGGACGCAATCCGGCGGCATGGAGCGCCAAGAACTCATCGCCGGCGTTGCCTTCATATCCGATCGAAACGGAACGCCCTTCGCGGCGAGCGGCGTGCACTTCGCGCAGCGCTTCTTCGCGCGAGTCCGCGACTTTATCCAGATAACGCAATTCAACGCGGCGGTCCAGACGCGAGCGATCGACGTCCACGATCAGGCAAATGCCTTCGTTCATCGTGATCGCCAGCGGCTGCGCGCCGCCCATGCCGCCGCAACCGGCAGTGAGCGCAACGCGTCCTTTGAGCGAGCCGCCGTAGTGCTGGCGCGCGAGCTCCGCAAACGTCTCGTACGTTCCCTGCACGATGCCTTGCGATCCGATGTAGATCCACGATCCCGCCGTCATCTGGCCGTACATCGTGAGGCCGTTCGCTTCGAGTTCGCGGAAGATCGACCAGTCCGCCCATTTCGGCACCAGATTCGAATTGGCGATGAGCACGCGCGGCGCGCGCGCGTGCGTCTTCCACACTGCAACCGGCTTGCCGCTTTGCACGATCAGCGTCTCGTCGTTCTGCAAGCGCCGCAGCGTGCGTATAATCGCCTCATACGCGTCCCACGAGCGTGCTGCGCGGCCGTTACCGCCGTACACGACCAAGTCGTCGGGACGTTCGGCAACGTCCGGATCCAAATTGTTCATCAGCATGCGCATCGCCGCTTCTTGCGGCCAGCCTTGGCAGCTCAGATGCGCGCCGTGCGGCGCGCGCACCGCGCGAGGTTTGGCAATCATACGAGCTCCGTTCCGATCGCCGACTCCGCGGCCTGTGCGATCGCGCCGGAACGAATGAGCATTCGCGCGGCTTCGATATCCGGGGCCGGAATGCGGTCGTCGCTCCAGGGCGCAATGCGTTCGCGCGCCACGTCGAACGCGGCCTGCGTTCCTGCGCCCGATTTGAGCGGACGCCGAAAATCCGTCGCAACGAGCGCACCGAGCAGCTCGCAGGCCAACGAGCCTTCGACGTTCTCCAGCACGCGGTCCAAATGAACCGCCGCCGTCATGCCCATGCTCACATGATCCTCTTGGCCGGCCGAGGTGGGAATCGAATCGACGCTGTTCGGCCATGCCAGGCCTTTATTTTCCGAGACGAGTGCCGCCGAGGTGTACTGCACGATCATCAAGCCGGACTGCAAGCCCGAGCGTCCCGTGAGAAACAGCGGCAGGCCGCGCTCTTCCGCATTGAGCAGCAGATAGAGACGCCGTTCGCTGATACCGGCCAGTTCCGCAAGCGCAATTTTCAACAGATCGGATGCGAGCGCGATGGGCTGGCCGTGGAAGTTGCCGCCGCTCAAAAATTCGCCGTCTTCCGGGAAAACCAGCGGGTTATCGGTAACGGAGATTGCCTCAATTTCGATGACGCGGCGCGCATGCGCCGCGGCGTCGCGCACGGTGCCATGCACCACGGGAATGCAGCGGTACGAATACGGATCTTGCACGCGTCCGCATTCGCGGTGCGATTCGATAATTTGAGAACCGCTCAACAATGCGCGAAGATTGTCGGCGACGCGTGCTTGACCCGGATGCGGACGCAGTGCGTTGATGCGCCGGTCGAACACGCGGTCCGTTCCTAAAAACGCTTCGAGCGACATGGCGCCGATCACGTCGGCGCTCGCCAAAAGGCGTTCGGCGCGCAGCTGGCACAAGGCGGCGATGCCGGTCATCACCTCAGTACCGTTTACGAGCGCCAGTCCTTCTTTTGCACCCAGCTCGATCGGCTGCAGGCCCGCGCGCTGCAGCGCAACGGCGCTCGGCATGCGCTCACTTTGATAAAATGCTTCGCCCTCGCCGATAAGCGTCAACGTCATGTGCGCCAGGGGCGCCAGATCGCCGCTGGCGCCGACGGATCCCTGGCGCGGAACCACGGGCGTGACGCCCCGGTTGAGCAGCCCGACGAGCAGATCGAGGGTGCTCTCGCGGATCCCCGAGTGACCGGCCGCCAGCGAACTAGCGCGCAGGACGCCCGCGGCGCGGACATGCGGAATGCTCAGCGGCTCGCCCGTGCCGGCGGCGTGGCTGCGCACGAGGTTGAGCTGGAGGAGGTTTGCATCGTGCGGTTCGACCCGAATGTTCGCCAAGCGGCCGAAGCCGGTCGTCACGCCGTAAATCGCATCGCCTAAACCGAATTTTTCGTCGACCAGCGCGCGCGCCGCGGCAACGCGTGCTCGCGCGCCGGCGGTGATCGCGACGGTTGCGCCGTCTTGAGCGATGGCGCGGATCGCCTGCAGGGTGAGGTGTTTGCCGTCGAGTTCGATGGCGGCGGCGGTAGTTGCCATGCGGATACCTTATGAGCCGTTGATGACGATCTCCTCATGGTCACGTAACGGAATGGTGCGCGGGTCGCCTTTCCAGGCTTTTCCGTTGACGGTCACGCGCAGCGCGTGGCCTCGCGACGCATGCGCTCCTGCGGCCTGCGTGCGGCTCAGCGGCTCCCCCCAGATGTCGAAGAATTGCCCCAGCCTAAACGTCTTCTTCAGCGGCGACTCGATGTGCACGAGGCCGTCGGACGAATGCGTATGCAGCCAGTACAGGCACTGGCCGCCCTGCGGAATCCCGATGCCCGAGGGGATTTCCAGCGCGCGGCCGCCATCCGTAATTTTCAAATGCGCGTGGATGTGTTCGAGCGCACCTTCCATCGAATCGCATCGGATACCGTCGACAGGAAGACCGGCGAACATGCTTTGAGCGAGCAACAGAGCAAGCAGGTGTATAACCATGTGAATAACGCGTCTTTCTTGTGGAAATGCGGTGGAAACGGCACCCGGCTACTTGCTACGACATTTGTACGGTGCTACCATTCAGACACTTCGATGAAACGAAGTGCGGCGAACGTGTCGTCGCGGCCGGGCCATGTTGACGATGCAGCCGCATGACGGCGATACGAGTGAAACGGCCGGACTTTCAAGCGGTGGTCAGTAGGGTTTCTTCACCGGAGCCAAACAGGCACGAGCGAGAAAGACATACGCCGGAAGCTCCGGATGAACATTCGGGGCTTCTGTTTTTTTATGCACCTGCGTGCACAACGTGTGAGTAATCGCGAATTGAGGAGCGCGCTCCGCCGAGTGCACAAACGGCGAACAACTGAAAGTTTTTGTGCATATGCTGTGAGTCGCTGCATCGCGCTCTTGCAAAGTGATTTTCCGGATGATACCATGCAAGAACTTCAAGCGATTGAAGGGCGGCAAACGTAAAAGCCGCAACCGGAACATGTTGACGGACAGCGGTGAAAGCCGCGGTCCCGAGTGAGCCGGCCAAACGTACGGCGGCGTCAGTCGATTTCTTTTACCGGAATTCTGACAGGCGCAAACCGGCGAATACGTTCAAACCCCGGTGACGTAAAAGTCATCGGGGTTTTTGATGTATGTCCGTTTAGCGCGAGACCGGAAGTTCGTACTTCGTCGCGATCTCGGAGATGAGCATCTGGACTTTGGCGCGTGCTTCCGCCGGCGCCACGATCTCGGCCTGTGCGCCCCAACCCAAAACCCAGCGCGTCAGTTCGTCAACGTCCGCGACGGTGTACGTTATCTCGACCGAACCGTCGGCCGATCGGCTCACGGCGCGATCCGCCACGACGCGCGCGGCGATTGCCGCCTTCGCGACGCGCGGTGCGAACCGCACGCGCACTTCCGCGGTTTGCGAACTGTGCAGCACGCCGCTGATCGAGCTCGAGGCAAAGTCTTCGACGCTGAAATTTTGCGGCTTGGTAAACGTCTGCGCCAGCACCGTGAGGTCGGTCATGTTGTCGACCGCGAACGTCCGCATGCCGCGCCGGTCGCGATCGTGCGCCACGCAGTACACGCGTCCGCCGCCCACGACAAAGCCGTAGGGGTCGGCCGTGCGCGTGGACGTATTGCCTTCTTTGTCCTGGTATTGGAACCGCACACTGCGCGAACTGCGTTCGGCCGAGGAGAGACGGCTGAATATCTGTTCTCCCTGCACATCCAGCGCGATCTCGCTCAGGCGGAACGCGACCGGCGAGGGCGCCTGCAACCGTTCCTTCGCCCCGCTGCCGCTCGAGCCAACGATCTTGGCGGTCACTTCGTCAACGTACGTGCCGATGGCGCCCTTCAAACTGGCGCTGATGGCGCGCAGCGCGACCAGACCGAACAGTTCGCTGCTGTTGAGCTCCAGGCGTTTGAGGCTGTAACCTTCGGTAAACCGGTACGTGTTGGTGGCGCGATCGAAGTACCACGGGAAGCCCGCGTCCGCAAGCACTGCCAAATAGCGGCGCAGGCTGCGCGTGCTCGGCTTGTGTTCTCCCTCGGCAATGCGGTCTTTAAGTTCTTCGAACGAAAAGCGGCCTTCGTCAATCGCGTTGAGCAGCCGGACCAGCAACACAATCTTCGGCTCGTTCGTGCGTTCCATACCACAATTGTGGCACTATGCGCCGGTCCCCGGCCATAAAAATGTCATCAAAAATCACGCTCCTCTGCCATCAAGGAGTCATCAAGCGGCCCCGTCACGGCGTGGTCAGCGACCGGGCTTCCCGTTCGAGCGCGCGCGCGCGCGTTTCGAGCGCGTTGAGCACGGCATAGTCGGACGCCGTAGGGCGCGCATCGCTCGCGCCGGCGTTTCCGGCCAGGTAGGCAATCTTGCCGTACACTTGCTGCGGGTAGCGAAGCGCATCCTCGCCTTCCGTGACCTCGGGCTCGTAGATGCGGTGCAGCAAGGCATCGATCTTTGCCGCGTTGCGGCCGTTTTTCGCTTTGAGAACATTGAGGCGGTTGATGAGCGCGGTAAGGGAGGACAGGTCGCCCCGGGCGCGCTGAATGAACGTCAACTGCTCGCGCAGCGCCGTTGCTGCGACGTGTACGCGAGGGTCGAGCCGCACTTGCAGGCTCCCCGTGCGCGAGATGCCGCCCGCCGTCACGCGCACCGTGTACCTTCCCGGCAGCACTGCCGGACCGTCGAAGCCGCCGGATCCCCACGGTACGTAGTTTTTCACCGGCTTGAGATCTTCGTATTGCAGATTCCAACGCACCCGGTTGATGCCCGCCGCGGGCTTCTCCACCGCAAGCGTGCGGATCACGCGCCCGTCCTGCAAAACTTCGACGCGTACGCCGCCGCTCGCGGGCGGCTGCTTAAGGAAGAAGTCGATCAGCGCTTCTTGACCGCTCACGGAACGGTACGCAGGACGCAGCGTGAACAGATGCAGCGGCTGCGCGGCGGCGGCATCATTCAACTCCTGCAAGGCGTGCAGATTGTCCAATATCCAGATGCCGCGGCCGTGCGTTGCAACCACGAGGTCATCGAATTGGCGCTGAACGTGAAAGTCGTACACGGGAGCGGTGGGCAGATTCGTGTTTAGCGCCATCCAATGCGCGCCGTCGTCGTATGAAAGCCACAGGCCGGTTTCTGTTCCCGCGTACAACATGCCGCGGCGCACGGGATCGGGCCGGACCATACGCGCGTAGCTGTCCTGCGGAAGCGTTTGCGCGATCGCGGTCCACGTGCGCCCGTAGTCTGCCGTGCGATACAAGTGCGGAACGCGGCTGCCCGACTTGTGATAATCCGCCGTCATGTATGCGACCGCCGGGTCGAACGGCGACGGCGCGACGCCATCCACGCGGCCCCACGCGCCGGGCGCGTCAGCCCGCATTGCGGCCGGCGTCACGTTGTTCCAATGGGCGCCTTCGTCGCGGGTCACCCACACATACCCGTCGTCGGTGCCGGCCCACAACGTGCCCGCGCGCAGCGGCGACTCGGCAATGCTGAAAACCGTGTCGTAGTATTCGACGCTGGTGTTATCGCGCGTCAGACCTCCGGAAAACTGCTCAAACTGCTTCGCATTTCGGGTGAGATCGCCGCTGATCGCGCGCCAATGCTGGCCGCCGTCGTCCGTTGCGAACACTTTATTGCCGCCCATAAACAGGCGGTGAGCGTGATGCGCGCTCACTGCCAGCGGCGAAGTCCATTGGAAGCGGTACTTCAGAGCCGCGGCCGCCCAACCCATCGCATCCTCCGGCCATACGTCGATAGCACGCGCCTGATCCGTGCGGCGGTCGTATTCCGTGAGGGCGCCCTGGTAGCCGTCGCCGTAGATGAGATTCGAGTTCCCGCGATCGAACACGATCCATCCGCTCTCGCCGCCGCCCGCATAAAACCAATCGCCGCGGTTCGATGCCGTGTTCGTACTCGAACCGCACGCGCTGCCCGAATCTTGCGTTTCCGCGCACACCGTGTACGGAACGCGGTTGTCGGTATCCACGTGGTACGGCTGCGATACGGCAACCGCCGCGCTGGTCCAGCCTTTGGGCGCGCCGACGGTGTACTGGATGCCGCCGTCATCGCCCGCAACCATGCGATGCGGATCCTGCGGGTCGATCCAGAGGGCGTGGTAGTCTCCCCCGCGCGTGCCGCGCAACGTTTTCGCCGTTTTGCCGCCGTCTTTGGACTCCCACATCTGCACCGACATGAAGAACAGGTGATTCTCGTCTTTCGGATCGACCGCCATCGTGGTGAAGTAAAACGGACGCTGATCGATACCGTGACTTGTGTTGATCACCGCCCATGTTTTACCGCCGTCGTCGCTGCGCCAAAGCGTCCCCTCATTCGACTCGATCAGCGCGTACACGCGTTTGGGATTTCCGGGCGCGAAGCGCACGTCGATGCGGCCCATGGTGCCGCCCGGCAGTCCGTTGCCTTGCAGACGCGCCCAATGTTCGCCGCCGTCGGAGGACGCGTATAAACCGTCGTCTTTGCCGCCGCTGTTGAGATGATACGGCGTGCGCCATGCCTCCCACATGCCGGCGATCAGGTGCTTGGGATCGCGCGGATCGATTGCGACGGACGAGGCGCCGGTGCGTTCGCCGGAGGAGAGCACCTTGCGCCAGGTCGTGCCGCCGTCGGTTGTCTTAAAGATACCCCGCTCGCCGTTCGCAGCGTAGAAATCGCCCGAGACCGCCACAAAGACGCGCTGCGGATCAACAGGATCGATCGCGATGCGCGCAACCGAACCGCTCGCATCCAAGCCGACGTGCTGCCACGTTGCGCCTGCGTCGCTCGACTTGTACACGCCGTTGCCGAAGGCGACGTCGTTGCGCAGATTCGGTTCGCCCGTTCCGGCGTAAACGATCGAAGGATCCGACGGTGCAACCGCAACCGCGCCGATCGAACTGACCGACTGCTGATGAAAAACCGGTTCCCACGAAACGCCGCCGTCGCTGCTTTTGAACAGACCGCCCAGACCGCCGCCGTAGTAAACACGCGGATCGCCCGAAACGCCCGAAACCGTATCGATGCGTCCGGGCAGCGGTCCGATGTTGCGAAAGTCTAAATGCGAGAACATCGCCGAGGTGACGAGCGAAAGAAGCAGCGCGATCTGATGCATGGCAGGTGCTTCGCTTACGTTGCTTTAGATACTGCGTGCCACTATACTGACCCCATGAGTCTCGTTGCGGCTCTGCTCTTCGGTATTGTCGCCGGCTTGCGAACGCTTACGGGCGAGGCGGTCTTTTTCGGCTTCCGCGGCGGCACGTGGGGAATCGTCTTTATTCTGGGCGCAATCGGCGAATACGCCGTCGATCTTTTGCCGCAATGCCCCTCGCGCACAACGATCGGGCCAGCGATCGCGCGCTGTGCGAGCGGCGGCTTCATGGGCTGGATCGCTGCCGAAGCTGCCGGCGCTGCCATCGGCGTCGCCGGCGCACTCATCGGAACGTTCGCAGGCCACCGGTTGCGGATGCGCCTCATCGGATTGATTGGCGCGGTTCCGGCCGGAGCGACGGAAGATGTCGTCGCGATTGCGATCGCGTTTGCCGCAGTGACGACCCTGCGTCAATAGGCAGACGTCAGTTCGTCGCGTGTTCGGGCTGCGGCGCCGCAGGCGGTTCGATGCCCGGTATTTTGCTGAAGCGCAGCTTCTCCGGGTTGCCGGGGTCGACTTCCGCCAAAATGCGGGCTCCGGGGCCGAAGCGGCCGCGCAGCATCTCTTCGGCAAGCTCGTCTTCCACTTCGCGCTGAATCGCCCGGCGCAGCGGACGCGCGCCGTACTGCGGGTCCCAGCCTTTTTTCGCAAGCAGCGCTTTGGCTTCTTCGGTGACTTCGAGATGCATGTCTTGCGCCTTGACCTCGCGCATGACTTTCTCGAGCTCCAGGCCCACAATCTCTTCGATCTGCGGGCGCGTAAGTTGATGAAAAACGACCACTTCATCCAAGCGGTTGAGAAACTCCGGCCGGAACGTATGCTTGACTTCTTCGAGCACTTTGTTCTTCATGCGCTCGTACTGACGCGCTTCATCCTCGTCCGTCGTCTTGCTGGTGCGGAAACCGATGTCACTCGTCGTCTGCATGCCGGTGGCGCCGACGTTCGACGTCATAATGATCACGGCGTTTTTGAAGTCGACCTGGCGCCCTTGTGAATCCGTCAGGCGTCCGTCGTCGAGGACCTGCAGCAGCAGGTTAAACACGTCCGGATGCGCTTTTTCCACTTCGTCGAGCAGCACGACGGCGTACGGACGCCGGCGCACGGCTTCGGTGAGCTGGCCGCCTTCTTCATAGCCGACGTATCCCGGAGGTGCGCCGACCAGACGTGAGACGGCATACTTCTCCATGTATTCCG
This sequence comes from Vulcanimicrobiaceae bacterium, assembly GCA_046262595.1. Lineage (GTDB taxonomy): Bacteria > Vulcanimicrobiota > Vulcanimicrobiia > Vulcanimicrobiales > Vulcanimicrobiaceae > DASSRQ01. The sequence continues at coordinate 26,297 of JBHEMM010000019.1, read as the reverse complement.
ACATGTCGATGCGGACCATCGAATCCGAATCGTCGAACAAGAACTCCGCCACGCTGCGCGCGACTTCCGTCTTGCCCACGCCCGTCGGGCCCAGAAACATGAACGAGCCGATAGGCCGGTTCGGATTCTTCAAGCCGGCGCGCGAGCGGCGGATGGCGCGCACGATCACGTTGATTGCTTCTTCCTGGCCGACAACGCGTTTGTGCAGCGATTCGGCCATGTTCAGCAGCTTCTGCGTTTCGGCCTGAGCCAGGCGGCTCACCGGAATCTTGGTCCACGACGAAACGATGTACGCGATATCTTCTTCCGTGACTTTGATCACCTTGTCGCTTTGCGCGCGCTTGTCTTGCCACTCTTTTTCGAGGCGCGCTTTTTCGAGGCGGATCTTCTCTTCGCGGTCGCGCAGCTCGGCAGCTTTGTCGAACTCTTGCGATTTTACGACCGCTTCTTTTTCAACGATGACTTTGCGCAGTTGAGCGTCGATATCGCGAATCTCTTGCGGCGGCAGCGTTGCCTGCAGGCGCACGCGCGAGGCCGCCTCGTCGATCAGATCGACCGCTTTGTCGGGCAAGAAACGATCGGTGATGTACCGGTCGCCCAGTTTCGCCGCGGCTGCCAGCGCTTCATCGGTAATCTGCACTTTGTGATGCGCTTCGTAGCGGTCGCGCAGACCCTTGAGAATCTCGACCGTTTCCTCTAACGACGGTTCGCCGACCATCACCGGCTGGAACCGCCGCTCCAGCGCCGAGTCTTTTTCGATATGCTTGCGGAATTCATTCAGCGTCGTCGCGCCGATGCATTGCAGCTCGCCGCGCGCGAGCGCGGGTTTGATGATGTTGCTCGCGTCGATGGCGCCTTCGGCGGCGCCCGCTCCGACGAGCGTATGCAGTTCGTCGATGAAGAGGATGATTTCGCCCGCGGCGGCGCGGATTTCATCCATCACGCGCTTCATGCGTTCTTCGAACTCGCCGCGGTACTTCGTGCCGGCGACCAGGCCCGCCAAATCGAGCGTGATTACGCGTTTGTCGCGCAGCGGCTCGGGGATGTCACCCTTGATGACGCGTTGCGCGAGACCTTCGGCGATCGCCGTTTTGCCGACGCCCGGTTCACCGATGAGCGCGGGATTGTTCTTCGTACGCCGCGAGAGAATCTGGATGACGCGCTCGATTTCGGAAGCCCGCCCAATGACGGGATCGAGTTTATTCTCCCTCGCGAGCTGCGTGAGATCGCGGCCGTACGCGTCGAGCGTCGGCGTCTTGCTCTTGCCTTTTGGTGCCGGAGGCTGCCCTTCGGCGCCCAGCAGCGAGGTGGTTTGCACGCGCACTTTTGCAGGATCGACGCCCAAATTCGTGAGCACGCGCGCTGCCACGCCTTCGCCCTCGCGGATCAGGCCCAAGAGCAGATGCTCGGTACCGATATAATTGTGATTGAGCTGACGCGCTTCTTCAAAAGCCAGTTCGATGACGCGCTTGGCGCGGGGCGTGAAGACCATCTCTTGCTGAACCGTCTGTCCGCCGCGGCCGACAATCGCTTCGACTTCTTGGCGTACTTTGGCCAGATTGACGCCCAGCGTCTCGAGCACTTTGGCGGCAAGGCTCTCGCCCTCGGAGATAATCCCGAGCAGAATGTGCTCGGTTCCGATGTAGTTGTTCCCCAAGCGTTGCGCTTCTTCTTGTGCCAGCACGATGCTGCGCCGCGCGCGTTCGGTGAACGGTTCCCACATTGACATGGTCTGTTCCTTAAACTCCCTTCGCTGCCGGCCGCAGCGACCTGGTGACGTACTTACCCTGATTGGTTGCGAACCGGTGACACCGCATAACCCCGTGCTCGAATCTTTAGTTCCAATCTTAAAGGCTCAAACGCAGGCCGATGAACCCAGCCGTTGCCGCCGTACTGCCCGTCGTTCGATACAAACGCAGCTCGACTGACGTTCGTGCCGCAATCGACTTTCCGGCGAAGCCGGTGAAGACCGGCCCGAGGACGGTTGCCCCGAAGCGCCAGTAGGGATCGGTGGACGCCGGCAGGCCGCTTCCTTCGAGCTGGCTCACAGCCTTGGCCCGCAGGGCGGTGAGCCCGAAGTCGCCCCTGACCGGGTCGAGGG
>JBHEMM010000019.1:6377-24186 GCA_046262595.1 Vulcanimicrobiaceae bacterium | reverse complement strand
CCTCCAGCGGCACCTGCGGTATCGAGGCGCCGGTACTGAAGATGAGCGCCCCGCCGGTCTTGGAAGGCGCGTTCTGCGTATACCCGCCGGCGGCCACCGAAACGGACGCCGGCGCGGGAAGCGGCAACGCCGCGCACGCGAGGAGTGTTCCAATCAGGAAGAGGCGCTTCATATGACCTTGCTGGTTCGCAGGCCGCGTGCGGGCGCCTTGTGAAAGACGCGAGGAAATGCCGACAGTCGAACAAGTGCGCGAGTCGCTCAAGAACGTCAGCGATCCCGAACTGAACATCCCGATCCTCGATCTCGGTTTGGTCTACGACATTACCGCCGAAGGTGAGAATGGAGAACACGTGACGGTTGTGATGACGCTGACCTCGCCGATGTGTCCCGTCGGGCCGCTCTTCAAGCAATCCGTCGAGGACAACGTGAAGTCGATCGACGGTGTAAAAACCGTCAAAGTGGATATCACGTTTTCGCCGCCGTGGGATCCGAAAGAGATGGCCAGCGAAGACGTGAAAGTGCTCCTGGGCATCTGGTGATCTCCGCCTAAGCGCGTTCGTTCAAAAGCGCCGCTGCAGGCGCGATCGCCAGCGACGACGTGGCGTGAACGATCGCTCTTCCTTTAGCATCGCGAATCTCGCCCGACGTTGCTCCGAGCGTCGTGCCGACGTGCAGTACTTCCGCGCGGGCCGTGAGCAATTCCGCGGAAAGCCGCGCGGGCCGGAAGAAGCGCATCTGCAGATCGATTGTCGTGCAGGCAACGCCTTTGGGCAGTTTCGTAACGAGCGCACATGTGAGTGCAGAGTCGATCAGCGTCGCCAGGACACCGCCGTGCAGCGTGCCCGCAAGGTTCATCATGTATACCTGCGGGCGCATCGAGAACTCGATCCAGCCGTCACCGATGGTCCCCTCCGCTATGCCGAGCACGTCCAGAATCGGCGGCAATGGTATCTCGCACCTGCCGATCGCATCCAGGAACGTGCGGCCGTCGAGCTCCATCCACTTCGCAACGATGGACGCCGGATCGTTCCACTCAACTTGCAGTGTAGGCATGTGCCGTTCATACCGGGCGCCGCAGCGTGCAACCTTCGCGCCGGTGCGGCCGTCTTAACTGCTGAGAATGAAGCAATGAGCGCGGACGGCCCGCTGGTCGAATACGGTTTGCGCCGCTGGATCGTCGTCATCGGCGTGATGTCGGCGACGCTGCTGCAAGTGCTCGACGCGACGATCGTCAACGTCGCGCTGCCGACGATTCAAGGCAACATGGGCGCCAATTTCGATGAAGGCGCCTGGATCGTTACGGGCTACATTATCGCGGCCGTCATCGTCATTCCCCTCACCCCCTGGCTGCAGCAGGTCATGGGCCGCAAGCAATATTACCTCGCCGCGATCGCGGGCTTCACCATCACCTCCGCATTGTGCGGTATCTCCACCTCGCTGCCCGAACTCGTCTTCTTCCGCATTCTTCAAGGACTGTGCGGCGGCGGATTGATCGCGACGGGTCAGGCGATTCTGCGCGACACGTTCCCGGTCAAAGACCTGGGCAAAAGTCAGGCGCTGGTTTCATTGGGCGCGGTCGTCGGGCCCAGCATCGGCCCGACGCTGGGCGGCATCTTGACCGACGCATTTTCGTGGAACTGGATCTTCTACATCAATATTATCCCCGGAATTCTGGCAGCCCTCATGATCGCCTCGACGCTCCGGAATCCCAAGCGGGTGCGGCGCACGGCGCCGTTCGATGGAATGGGACTGGCTCTGCTCGCGCTGGGCTTGGGGAGCTTGCAGTACGTGTTGGACGAAGGCGAACGCAACGATTGGCTCTCGGATCCGGGTATCTTGCGACTCTCCCTGTTGGCGCTCATCGCGCTCGCAGGCTTTGCGTTTTGGGAAACCATGGGGACGAAGCATCCGATCGTCGATCTGCGCATTCTAAAAAACCGCACCGTCGCCGCCGGAACAGGCCTGGCGCTCGCGATCGGATTCTCGCTCTTCGGCGGCATCATTCTCTCGCCGCAATTCCAACAGCAACTTTTGAATTTCACCGCCACGCTCAGCGGTGAATCGATCCTGCTGCGCGCGCTTGCGATCATGCTCTTCACGTTCGTTACGCTCGCGTTGATCAACCGGTTTCACGTTCAGCCGCGCGTGCTGCTGGGAACCGGATTCGTCATCGTCGCGATCGGCAACGCCATGCAGGCGTTCGTGACCACGACCGACTCGACGTTTTGGACGTTCGCATGGCCGCTGCTCCTGGGCGGGGCGGGTTTTGGTATGCTGTTTCTGCCGCTTTCCATCAGTGTTTTGCGCAGCGTGCACGGTGCGGATACGCAGAAGGCGACCTCGCTCATCAGTTTGTGCCAACAGCTGGGCGGGTCGATCTCGACGGCCGTCCTTGTGACGCTTCTCGACCGCCGTGGCGCGGTGCATCAAGATGCCCTGGCTGCATCGGTGAACGCGCACAACCTCGCGTTGAACGCGGCGGTGCATACGCCGGTGAGCGCGATCGCCGGTCTCGTTGCGGCGCAAGCCCGCACCATGGCCTTCGGGGATGCGTTCATGGTCCTCGCCGTCGTGACGCTGCTGCTCTCGCCGCTCGTCATTTTTCTTCGAACGCCGAGAGGACAAGGCGCTCCCGTACAGATAGCAGCAGAGTAAGATGAGCGCGTCGTTCAGGAGCATTGCCTTCGATCGTTTGCGGGCGCAGCAGGAAGAGCTGCGCCGCGCTTTCGCGCAAGCCGATCCCATACGCCATGTGGTGATCGAAGACTTTCTGCAGCCGGACGCTGCCCGCCGTGCGGAGCAGGCGTTTCCGAAGCCGGAAGCGATGGCCATTGCGTTTGCCGGCCTGGCGGAGGTCAAACGCGCAGAACAGGATTTGGGCGCGCTCGACGCGGTCTTCGCCGGAATATTTGACGACCTCAACGATCCCGCTTTTGTGCAGTGGCTTGCCGGAGTAACGCAGATTCCGGATTTAGCCGCCGACCCGCAGTTACACGGCGGCGGGCTGCATCAGGGGCCCGACGGCAGCTATCTCGACGTGCATGCCGATTTCAACATTCATCCCGGCTCGGGTTTGTTCCGGCGCTTAAATCTGCTGATTTATTTAAACCCGCGCTGGGAACCGCACTGGCAAGGCTATCTCGAACTTTGGTCGCGCGACATGAACGAGTGCCGGCAGTACATCGAACCGAAATTCAACCGTTGCTTGATCATGGAAACGCACGACTACGCGTTTCACGGTTACAAAGAGTTGCGGCTGCCCGCCGGCGTTACGCGCAAATCACTAGCAGCGTATTATTACTCGCCCGTCCGCAGCGAAAAGCAAACCGAGGCGGGTCACAACACGCTTTTCCGGCTGCGGCCGCAGCAGCAGCGCGCCGCCGGCGTGCAGATGTTTTTCCGGCGGCTGATTGCGCTCAGCCCGCCGGCGCTGCGCGGACCCGGCCGGGCACTGCGCGACATTCTGCGGATTCCGAAGTGACGCGCCTCCCGCGCCATAAAGCGTTCGTCTTCACCACTTAAAGAAACGCACGTTCAGGACGCCTTGGCGGTTCAGATTGCCCACGCCGCCGAACGGCACGACGGCGCCGATTTCGACGCCGGTGTGATTCCGGCGCCGGAAACGCACGTCGAATGCGGCGCTCCACTGCGGGCGCCCGGTGCCGAACACTTGCCCGTAGTCGTGCGTGTAGCCGATCGAACTGACCAAGTTGAACGCATCGCTCGCGCGCCAGGTGCTGCCGAGCGTGTACGTGCGAAACGTTGCGGGAAAAGGCGGGGCATTGTGCGAGAACGTCGCTCCGCCGCTGAAGGCCAAACGCGGTGTGACGGGGACGTTCGCCCAGAGCGTGGCGTCGCTGGCGAGCGTCGCTCGGCCGTAATCGTACAGCGCTTCACCGACGTCGCCGGAAGCGCTCAATGAAGCAGCGCCCGCGTGCAATGCCGCGGTATCCAAGTGCACCGCAGGCGTGAAACGGAAATCTTGCGCGCCGTGCCAATCCCCGGGATGCACGTCGTGCGCGAAGTCGGCCTGAACACGAAAGGAAGCGGCGCGGCCGAGCGCATGTTGATTACCGCTCGCGAGCAAGTCGTCCTGACGGTAGTTGTTATATTGAAAGATCGAGAACGAGGCGTATCCTCGCGGGCCGGTAGAAGTGAGAGCGTAGCGCATCGTGTGCGCACCGCTCAGGTAAGAGCCCGTGAACGAATGCGAGAGCGCGTCGTTCAAATGCTGGTAAGTCGCCAGATCCCAGCGGCCGCCGTTGACGTCCAGCGTCTCGCCGAGCGCCGCGTACCCGCGATCGCTGGCAGCATAATGCTCTTCCAGCCCCGCGCCGATGCCGCCGTTATACCGGTCGTAGCGCGCGCGTGTGAATGCATAGCTGTTCTTTGAAGCGCCGAGCGGGAGCGCATATTCGAGCGCCGCAGCGGGAACGGGCGAATAGCCGAAATCTTTGGCGCGCGGCGGCGGAATATCGTACGTATACGCTGCGGAGGGCACGAACGTCGAACCTGCAAGCACCTGGGCGTTTGAAAAGGTGATGCTCCTTCCCGGGCGCAGTTCGACTTGTTGGCCGACGGCGAGCGCGTCGAACGTGCCCAGCTGCGGCACCTCAACCGGGCCGGCCTTGAGCGCGCGCTGCGTCGCAAAGTCGTATGTGAACCCGCTGCCGGCCGCATCGCCGGCGGCAACCAGGCGGTTCCGGCGCAGATCGTATGCGGCGCGCGTCGCATTCATTGGCGCAGCGGTACCGATCCGGATGGAAACGCCGCCCTCGGCAATGAGCAGCGCGCGGTCCGCATGCAGCGCGATTTGCTGCGCGGTTACGATGACGGCCGGGACGGGCTGCGCGGCAAACGCCGTCTGAACCGTCACTAGCGAGAACGCCGCGGCGGCAGCGAAGAACCGGTACGGCGACATCAACGCGGCGCGTTGCCGGTCAGTTCGGCGCGGAACTCCTTGAGGAGCCCGTCGCTCGCGTACGGGATTTTCGCGATCGTTCCCGGCTCGCTGCTTGGGTTCCGGCCTGCAGGCAGGGCAACGGTCGCCGCCGCCGGGATGGTAACGGCGGCGTCGGCAAAAACGATCGAGAGCAGTTGCTCGGCGCCCAGCTGGATCATATCGGTCTATTATGTATCGGCGGAAAAGGCCGATCAAGCGTCAAAGCCCGCCCCGGATGAGGACACACCAGGAGAAGTACGCGGAGTTGCAGCGCAAACGCGAGCTCGCGCAGGCGCCCGCGGGCGCCGAAGCGGTGCGCAAGCAGCACGAGCGCGGCAAGCGAACTGCGCGCGAGCGCGTGGACACGTTGGTCGATGCGGACTCCTTCGTGGAACTGGATCGCTTCGCGGTCCACCGGACGGCGGCGTTCGGTCTGGCCGATAAGGAGTTTTTAGGCGACGGCGTCATCACGGGACGCGCTTCCATCGACGGACGCCAAGTCTTCCTGTTCTCACAGGATTTCACCGTACTCGGCGGATCGCTGGGCGAAGTGTTCGCCGAAAAGATCTGCAAGGTAATGGATCTCGCGCTGCGCACCGGCTCGCCGATGATCGGCATCAACGACTCGGGCGGCGCCCGCATCCAAGAAGGCGTGGTCAGTCTGGGCGGCTATGCCGAAATTTTCTGGCGTAACGTTCAAGCCAGCGGCGTCATTCCGCAGATCAGCCTTATCGCGGGGCCGTGCGCGGGCGGTGCCGTCTATTCGCCCGCGATCACCGACTTCATCATCATGACCGAAAAGATCGCGCAGATGTTCATCACGGGGCCGGAGATCATCAAGACGGTCACCGGGCAGGACGTTACGTTTGAAGAGCTGGGCGGCGCGGCGACGCACGCGAGCAAGAGCGGTGTCGCGCATGTTACGGCAGCGGACGAAGATGAAATGAACGACGCGGCGCGCGCGCTGCTCTCGTATCTGCCGCAAAACAACTTGGAAGATACGCCGCGCTACGAACCGCAAGACGACCCGCTGCGCGATGTTCCCGAACTGGACGGCATCATTCCCGACTCGCCCAATAAACCGTACGACATGCACGGCGTCATTCTGCCGATCCTGGATGAAGGGGATTTTTTCGAGATTCAAGCGCTGTACGCGCAAAACATCATCACCGGTTTTGGGCGCGTGGACGGACAAACCGTCGGTATTGTCGCAAACCAGCCCAGCGTTCTGGCTGGGGTTCTGGACATCAAAAGCTCCGTCAAAGCGGCGCGGTTCGTGCGCTTTTGCGATGCCTTCAACATTGCGCTCGTCACCTTCGTGGACGTCCCAGGCTTTTTGCCCGGTACCGATCAAGAGTACGGCGGCATCATCGTTCACGGCGCGAAGCTGCTTTACGCGTTCGCCGAGGCGAGCGTCCCAAAGATCACGATCATCACCCGCAAAGCCTACGGCGGCGCGTACGACGTCATGGCAAGCAAACATATCCGCGCCGACGTGAATCTCGCCTGGCCCACCGCAGAGATCGCCGTTATGGGCGCGGAGGGCGCGGTAAAGACCATCTTCCGGCGCGAAATCGCCTCGGCGGCCGATCCGGCGGCAAAGATGCAGGATCTGGTGGAGACCTACAGGGACCGTTTCGCGAACCCATTCATCGCCGCGCAGCGCGGTTACGTGGACGACATCATCGAGGCGCACGCAACACGCCGCGCCATCGCGCAATCGCTCACCATGCTCGCCGACAAGCGGGTGGAGCGTCCGAAGAGAAAGCACGGAAATATTCCGCTATGACTTCACGCAGCGACTTCATCACAACGATTGCCGCCGCGGCGCATAAACAATGCTTCGGCGTCGAAGATATTGCCGGCGGCAGCACCTTGTTCGCGATGAACAATACGATCGGCGCGATGAGCGACGCCTTTTGGAACGGCGTGCTCGTGCCGCACCTTAAAACGGGCGTCATGGCGGTCAGCGCTTGCGAAGAAGCGCGGTTCACCTATGTGGCGGCATAAGCGCTCATGAGATTGTTGGAAGGCAAAAAAGCGCTCGTGACCGGCGTCGCCAATCAGTGGTCTATCGCGACGGGCATCGCGCGGCAGATGCACGAGCACGGCGCGCAGATCGCGTTCACCTATCAGGGCGAGCGCGTACAAGACTCGGTGGAAAAAATTGCCGGCGAACTCGGCGGCGGTCCGGTTCTCGAATGCGACGTTTCCTCGGACGCATCGCTCGTGAAGATGGCCGCGGCGCTCGAGGGCTTCGGCAAAATCGACGCGCTGGTTCATTCGATTGCGTTCGTGAAGAAAGAAGATTTGAGCGGAACGGTGTACGACACCTCGCGCGAGGGCTTCGCCATGGCGCTGGACATCTCCGCATTTTCGCTTATCGGATTGGTAAACGCGCTGCACGAGCGCATGAACGACGGCGCGTCGATTATGGCGCTCACCTATCTGGGCTCGACGGCAATCGTTCCGAATTACAATATTGCGGGCATCTCCAAAGCGGCGCTCGAATCGATCGTCCGGTATCTCGCATTCGATTTGGGCGCGCGCGCCATTCGGGTGAACGCGATCTCCGCAGGGCCGGTTAAGACGGCAAGTTCGCGGCAAGTCGGAGGCTTCTCGCGCATTCTGGACGTCGTTCCCAAAGTGGCTCCGCTCAAGCGCAACATCACGCAAGACGACGTCGGCAAAACAGCCGTGTATTTGGCATCGGATCTTTCGAGCGCCGTCACCGGCGACGTCCACTTCGTCGATGCCGGGTACCACGCGATGGGAATGTACCCGCCTTCGATCACCGCCGAATGAACGATCGCGGAATCCGCCCGGAGGAGTTAGCCGCCGTCGCCGCCGCTGTATCGGCAGTGCTCGCATCGCGGCAAACGCCGCAAAACGCGCCGGAGATGCCGGCGTGGCGGCAAGCGGCCCGCGCGCAGGCGGTGAGCGATGAATAAGCTGCTCGTTGCTAACCGCGGAGAAATCGCGGTGCGCATTATCCGCACGGCGCGCGAGATGGGCATTGCGACCGTTGCCGTGTATTCCGAGATCGACCGTGATGCGATGCACGTGCGCATGGCGGACGAAGCGTTTCTCATCGGGCCCGCAGCGCCGTCGCAAAGTTATCTCGACACGGCGAAGCTCGTCGCCGTCGCGCAGCGCGCCGGCGCGCAGGGAATTCATCCCGGCTACGGCTTCCTGGCCGAGAATGCGGCGTTCGCGCGTGAGGTTATTGCCGCCGGATGCATTTGGATCGGGCCGCATCCGGGCGCCATCGAGGCAATGGGCGACAAGATGCGCGCTCGGCAAGCGATGATCGCGGCAGGCGTACCCGTCGTTCCGGGCGGCACGGAGGCGATCGAGAATGACGCCCAGGCCCGCGCCGCAGCAGCCCAATACGGTCTTCCCCTCGCGCTCAAAGCCTCGGGCGGCGGAGGCGGCAAGGGCCTCAAAGTGGCGCACACGCTCGACGATCTCGCGCCGGCGCTTGCGACGGCGCAGCGCGAGGCCCTGGCTTACTTTAAGAACGGGGCGGTCTATGCCGAGCGGTATTTGGACAACCCGAAACACGTCGAGCTGCAGATTCTCGCGGATAAGCACGGCACCGTCCTGCACGTGGGCGACCGCGACTGTTCGCTGCAGCGGCGCCATCAGAAACTGTGGGAAGAGGCGCCCGCAACCATATCGGAACACGTACGCGACGGTATGCGCGAAGCCGGCATTCGCGCGGCGCAAGCCATCGGCTACGACAGCGTCGGCACGATCGAGTGCCTCGTGAGCGGTGATGCGTTTTATTTCTTGGAAATGAACACGCGCATCCAGGTTGAGCACACGGTCAGCGAAATGATCAGCGGCTTAGACTTGATCCGCGAGCAGATCCGCATTGCGGCCGGTGAACCGCTGGGCTATGCGCAAAATGACGTGGCGTTTCGCGGCTTCGCAATCGAAGGCCGCGTGAATGCCGAGGACCCTGCGCAGCATTTCCGTCCCGCTCCGGGCACGCTGGCGGCGTACCGCGAGCCCGCGGGGCCCGGCGTGCGCGTCGACTCCGCCGCATATCCGGGCTTTGTCATTTCACCGGATTACGATTCGATGATCGCCAAACTGATCGTTTGGGCGCCCACGCGCGAGCACGCGATTGCGCGTCTGCGGCGCGCGATCGATGAGTTCGTCATCGAAGGGGTTCCGACGACGCTGCCTCTGCTGCGCGCGCTTTGCGATAACCCGCGGGTACAGCAGGCCACGTACGGAACGGCGACCCTGGAGGCGTTCGCCGCAGAGCGCTACGGCGAAGCCGCTTCAGCGCCGGGCGCTGGAACGGCCCCGGCGATGCCGCCCGAAGGCGCGCAAGAAGCGATCAGAGTCGAGGTGAACGGACAGTTGTTCCGCGTGCGGCTGATCGATCTGCCGGCGGGCGCGCAGCGCCCACGCGGCGGCACGCGCCCCCCGCCGCGCGCGGCGCACAAAAAGCGCAGCGTGCAGGCAAGCGGTGACGACGTCGTCTCCCCAATGCACGGCGTCGTCGTGGAGCTCCACGCGAAAACAGGCGATGATGTGCGGCAAGGTCAAGTGCTCGCCGTCATCGAGGCGATGAAAATGATGAACGAAGTTCGCGCTCACAAAAGCGGCGCTGTCGGCGCCGTGCACGTCAAAGCCGGCGATACGGTCGAAGCGCAAAGCGCTTTGGTCACCATCGCATGACCGGCGGCGAAAATCCGGGCGGCGTTCCCGTCAAGCCCGTGTACGCGCAGATTGAAGGTCCGCAGCACGAAGCCGGCCTCCCGGGCGCTTTTCCGTACACGCGGGGCATCCGCAAAGATATGTACCGCGGCCGGCTTTGGACGATGCGCCAATACGCCGGCTTCGCGACGGCGACGCAGTCGAACGCGCGCTACCGGTACCTGCTCGAACAAGGCACCACGGGGCTGTCCGTTGCGTTTGACTTGCCGACGCAACTCGGACACGACTCGGATGCGCCGCTCGCGCGCGGCGAAGTGGGCAAGGTCGGCGTAGCGATCGATACGATCGACGATATGGAAACGCTGTTCGAGAACATCCCGCTGGATCGCGTGACCGTTTCCATGACGATTAACGCGCCCGCGGCGATTCTGCTTGCGATGCTGCTCGCAGTCGCGCGGCGGCGCGGCATCGCGTTCGAGAAGCTCGGCGGCACGACGCAAAACGACGTCCTCAAAGAATATGTCGCACGGGGCACCTACATCTATCCTCCGGCGCCCTCGATGCGCTTGGTGACGGACGTTATGGCGTTCTGCGCCCAGCACGTGCCGCAATGGAACACGATTTCGATCTCAGGGTACCACATCCGCGAAGCAGGGTCCACGGCGCTCGAAGAACTGGCGTTCACACTTTCCAACGGCAAAGCGTATCTGCGCGCCGCCCGCGAGGCCGGGATCGATCCGGACCGGATAGCGCCGCGCCTCTCGTTTTTTTGGAATGCGCACAACGATCTCTTCGAAGAGGTGGCGAAGTTTCGCGCGGCGCGGTATCTTTGGGCTCACATCACGCGCGACGAGTTCAAATGCAAAGATCCGCGCTCGCACATGCTTCGCTTTCATACGCAAACGGCCGGCTCAACGCTAACCGCTCAAGAGCCCGACAACAACGTCGTGCGGGTCACGCTGCAGGCATTGGCGGCGGTGCTGGGCGGCACGCAGTCGCTGCACACGAACGGCAAAGACGAGGCGCTCGCTCTTCCCACGGCGCAAGCCGCAAAGGTCGCGCTGCGCACGCAGCAGATCATCGGATACGAGAGCGGCGTCGCTCAGGTCGCGGATCCGCTTGCCGGATCGTATTACGTCGAGTCGCTGACGAACGGCTTGATCGACCGCGCAAGCGCGCTCATCGCCGAAGTCGACGATCTCGGCGGCAGCATTGCGGCAATCGAGAGCGGCTGGATGCAATCGCGCATTGCCGACTCGGCATACCGCGCGCAGCAGGACATCGAACGGGGGCGCCAAGTGGTCGTAGGCGTGAACCGCTTTGCCGAGCCGGGCAGCGAACAGAGCGCTCTACCGCTGCAGCGCGTGGAAGATGCCGTCGAACAGGAGCAAGTGGATCGCGTCATCGCTTTCCGCGCAAACCGGGAGAACGCGCTCGTGCTGGACCGGCTTTCCTGCGTTCGAGATGCCGCGCGCGGGGGCGAGAACCTGATGCCGCATTTCATCGAAGCCGTCGACGCCGGCGCAACGCTCGGGGAAGTTTGCAACGTGCTGCGCGAAGTGTTCGGCGTTTACCGGGCGCCCGAGGCGGTCGCCTGATGCAGATCGATCACGTGGCGATCGTTGTCAAAGACCTCGAGTCGACGCTCGAGGTTTACGTGAAAACGCTCGGCTTCGAGCAAGTCTACCGTGAAACGATCGCCGATCAGGGCGTTGAAGCCGTCGGCCTGCGCGCCGGCGACTCCGTTATCGAACTGCTGTGCCCGCTCGACGAAGGCTCGCCTATCGCAAAATACCGCGGGCAGGCGCAAACGAAACTTCATCATACGGCTTACCGCGTTGCCGATCTGCGGGCGGAGCTGGCGCGTTTGAAAGCGCAAGGCGTGCGCTTGATCGACGAGTCGCCCCGCAAAGGCGCGCACGGAAACAGCATCGCATTTCTCCACCCGGCGAGCACGGCCGGCGTGCTGATCGAATTGTGCGAGCGGGAGTAGCGGTTCCGGCAGCCGGTGCGCTTAGTAGGGGAGCCCCGCAGCACGCTGCGCTTTCAGAGCTTGCATGTACCAGGAGAACTCGTCGAAAAACTGAGCGCTGCGTTCGGTGAAGCGCGGATCCGCCGGAACGCCTTCCTCATCGAACGATTCGCCGACGTTGCCCACCGGTAACGTCGTCGGGATCGTCGGCATGCCCAGTTCCGCCAGCGTCATGCGCAGCTGCATCGCCGCGCGCACGCCGCCGAAGCGGCCGCCGGAATACGACACGATGCCCGCGGGCCGCGAAAAATACTCTTCCAAAAAGTAGTCCAGCAGATTTTTGAGCGCGGGCGGAATGCCGTGGTTGTACTCGCCGCTCACGATGAGGAAACCATCCACCGAGCGGTACAATTGTGCGAGTTCTTCTAACTGCACGGGCGCTTCGCCGGCCGGATAATCCGAGTATTGCATTTCGAGCAAAGGCAAACGGTGCACCTCGGGATCGACGAGTGTGGACGTACAGCCCCGGCGCTCCAGCTCTTTATCGGCGAACCGCGCGAGTTTAATACCTTGACGGTTCTTTCGTACCGAACCGTAGAGCACGGCGACATGCATCAGGACAGCGCTTCAACCTCGGCCGCAAGCAAGTCTTCGTTGATTGCCATGCCCGCGCAAACGCCGCTCGCCGCGGCCAACATGACCTGATGCACGCTGCTCGCCGCATCGCCGGCGGCGTAGACGCCGCCGACGCCGGTCCGCCCGTGATTGTCGGCGGCGATATTCCCGTCGGGACCGAGGCTGCAGCCGAGCATTGCCACCAGCGGATAGCGCTGACGCAGCGGCGCGCAAAGGAAGAGCGCGTCGCAAAGCTCGTGCGCACCATCCGAAAAGTGAAGCCGCAGGCCGCCCCGTTCGTCTTGCACGCGCACGACTTCCGCCTCGCGGACGTTCGCCCGGCTGCGTTCGAGCCAACGCTTCTGCTTCTCGCTTACCTCTCCGTCGCGCTGCAGGCACACCAACAGATCGTCGCTCCATTGTCGCAGCTCTTGCGCGAGCTCGATCGCGCGCCCGCCTTTGCCGAGGATCGCAAGCCGTCTGCCGCGCACTTCCCATCCGTCGCAGTAGGGGCACACGAAGACGCTGCGGCCCCACTGCTCGCGGACTCCGTCGATCGCCGGCAACTCGTCGTAAACACCCGTCGACAAGAGGACGGTGCGCGCCTCAAAGCGTTCGCCGGCATCCGACTCGAGGACGAACGCGTCACGTTCTTTTGAAGCCGCCGCAATGTGCCCCGCGCGAAAGCTGACCGACGCATACTGGGCGAGCTGCTCGCGCGCCGTGCGGAGCAGTTCCGCCGGCGGCGTCCCGTCGCGCGAAAGAAAGCCGTGCATCCGATCCGCAACGGCGTTGCGCGGCTGTCCGTCGTCGCAAACCAGCACCGAACGGCACGACCGTCCGAGGCTTAAGGCAGCGCTTAAACCGGCGGGACCGCCGCCGATGATGAGCGCATCGTATGCGGGCATGCATGACACTTTACCCCAGGTGCGCAATTAATAGCACTTATGCCTCGTAGACGCCGGCGCACGCGGCGGAGCAATCCGGCGTTGCCCGTTTTTATTGCGCTCGCATTGCTTGCGGGCGTCACATGGACCATCGTTCCGCGCGCTCATCATCCGGGAAAACGGTATGCGTACCGCGTCCACGGCGCCTCGCCGCGGCCGGCCGCAACGCCGTTGCCCTCGCCCTCGGCGCAGGCATCGCCCGGCGCGACGTTTGCGCCGAGCGTATCCTCTACGGCGGCCGCCGCCACGCCCGCGAAACTCGCAATCATCATTGACGACTGCGGACAGTGGCCCGGGATAGAGCGCGCGCTTATCGCGCTTCCGATTCCCATCACGCTTTCCGTCATGCCGCACGTGCGCTACACGGCGCAAATCGCCGCCGAAGCCTCCGGCGCCGGCAAAGGCGTGATGCTGCATCTGCCGATGGAGCCGCTCTCGCACAAGCGCTCGGGCGAAGGCGAGATCGAAACGGCGATGAGCGATGACGCCGTCGATGCACAGACGCAAGACGATCTTGCACAAGTTCCGCTAGCCGCGGGAGTGAACAATCACGAGGGCAGCGCCGCAAGCGCGGACGCGCGGGTGATGGCCCACGTGCTCTCCGTTGTGAAGCAGCACGGCCTGTTCTTTATCGATTCTCGCACGAACAAGGCAACGGTGGGAGCGGCGCTCGCGCAAGCGGACGGCATTCCCAACGCGTCGCGCGATGTCTTTTTGGATAACGAAGCCGATACGGCGTACACGGAAGCGATGCTGCTTCATGCCGCCGGCGTCGCGCAGCGCAAAGGCAGCGCGATCGCGATCGGGCATCCCAAGCCGACGACGCTTGCGGCGCTGCGCGCGCTTTATGCCCAACTGCAGGCGCGCGGCATCGTTTTCGTTCTGGCCGGCGACCTCGTCCGCTAGCCGCGCTAAAGCCGCGGCGCCAGCGCTGCGTCGATTTCGGTTTCGAACGTCCGGTTCCACGGCAGCGTAATTTGCATTGCGGCGATGTGATAGCCCGGATAGAGGTGCGGCAGTAATGCGGCAGCGCGCGCGAACAGTTCCGCGCCGTTGCGCGATGCGGCCTGTGCCGCCGGTCCCGGCAAGAGATACGTATGGTCGGCGATACCTTGCGAGCTCAGCCACGCGTTGAGATCGGGGCGAACGTAATCGTGGAACGCATAGTCGTCCACGATGCGGTTGAACGTGAACGTCTTGTGCGCCAACGCGTCGTAACGGTGGCTGCGCCGTCCGGCGCCGGCGGCGACCGCTTCTGCGATCGCCGTGCCCACCGTATTCGCATTCGTGTTCCACGACGAATACGCGTCGAGCTTCGAAGCCAGGCCGCCGGCAAGCAGTGACTCAGCGAAGCGCGCTTGACTGGCGAACGAATCTTCCAAGAACGTCAGATCGGCGAACGCCACGGAGTCGCCCGCCGTCTCGTCTGCCTGCAGCGCCTGCTGGAGCGCGGCATCGTCCTGCGCGTTCGATCCCGGCGCGCGCACGTACAGGTGAATGTCGGCGGGCCCCTGCGTGCGCACAGCGCCGCAGAGCGTGATAAGTGAGCCGACGGCTACGTCGATGGGCGCATACTCCAGCGGATCGTTGATCGAGCCGCCCGCTGCGGGATAATAATGCACGGCCACCGACGGAAACCAATGCACGCTGCGCGCAAGCGCGTGGGCCACCATCGCCATTCCTAATTCGTCGGCGCCCGGTTCGATGGCGATGCGTCCGGGCATTTGCGCTGCCGCTTGCTGCAGCGCCGAGACGTCTTTGAGGTGCAGCCCGTATGGGCCGGCATCGTCCTGCCCGAGCGCGAGTGCATTCAAGCCGCTTGCGCGCGCGAGACCGATTTCGTGCAGATCGACGCTCAAGTTGCGCGCGCGTGTCTGCAGATAGGCCTGCAGCAGCGGCTCTCCAACGAGGGATCTGAGCTGTTGCGCGAGCGCCAGTTCGCTTCGGAGCGGCGGATCGTGCAGGTTCGCATACTGCTGCAAGTAGTCCCACGCGGGGTACGCGGCAAAAAATTGTGCCGCCGATCCGAGCGAAGGAACGCCGGTCGGCGCGAGGCGCATCACGGTCCCGAACGCGCCGATCCACGCATGCGGATGGCGCGCGCGCAAATGCGTGAGTTCGCCCAGGCGGTAAAACGCATCGGCATAAGTGACGCCGGGAACGCGCGAGGCGACGAGGCCGCCGTATGCGAGCATATCGGTGGAAATGACGAAGGCGCCGGATGCGCGCGGCTGCGCACCGTTCAGCCACGCCGCGATCGCGTCGGGTTTGCCGAAGCTGAGGTAATTGCCAAGCAGTCGGCGCGGCGGCTCGATCAGACGTTCGCCGGCAATCTGCGCGAGCATCTGCGGCAACTGGCGCGTGACGGGCCGATCGTCGAGCGGCACGAACGTTATCAGCGCAAGAACGAACGCAATCACGGTTTGGGCAGGATCACCGCGCGAAGGACGCCGCCGTGCGCTTCGAGCAGCGCGCGCGCCGCGGCCGCCTCGCAGCGGTTAGCGTGCATCGCAACGGCGACCTTGACGCTGCCGCCTGCCGCCTGCAGCAGGGCCCGCGCTTGCGGTTCCGGCGCGCCGGTAAGCGTGCGCACCAAGCGCAGTGCGCGGTCGCGCAGTTTCGCATTCGTTGCGACGACGTCCACCATCAAATTGCCGTGCACTTTTCCCAAACGGATCATGATTGCCGTTGAAAGGGTGTTCAGCAGAATCTTCTGCGCCGTTCCGGCTTTGAGCCGTGTCGAGCCGGTGAGCGGCTCAGGGCCGGTGTCCAAAAGGATGCCGAGGTCGGCATCCCTCGTCAATGCGCTTCCCGGAACGTTCGCCACGCCGAGCGTCCACGCGCCGGCCGCCCGCGCGCTTTCGAGCGCGCTCACGACGAACGGTGCGCCGCCGCTCGCGCTCAAGCCCGCAACCGCATCAGCGGGAGTAACGTGATCGCGCATTTCCGCTGCGCCGGCGGACGCATCGTCCTCGGCGCCTTCGATGGCGCGCGTCAATGCCTCGCGCCCGCCCGCAATGTGAGCGCAAACCAGCCGCGGGGGCGTACCGAATGTGGGCGGCATCTCCGATGCGTCTAAAAACCCGAGCCGTCCGCTCGTTCCCGCGCCGACATAGTGCAGAACGCCGCCCGCGCGCAGGCGCGCCGCGATGCAATCCACGGCGTCCGCGATGCTTGCGGACACGGCGCGCACCGCATCGAGCGCTTGCTGCTGCTCGCTCGCGAGTAAGGCGGTGAGGTCGGCGCTCGCGAGGATATCCAACTCGCGCGTGCGCGGGTTGATCTGCTCGGTTTGCGGCAGCTCGCTCATTGCAGCAGACGGCTCGCGAGCATGAGCGCGCCGCTTACGGGCGCGTTTGCGGTCTTCACGAGCGGAGTCTGCGGCAGCTCGTTGAGCAGCCTCGTTTCCAGCAGATAACTGAGGACACTGTTCGTTCCGAGCAGCCCGCCGGAAAACGCGAGCGGCGCGCCGGTCTGCGAAAGGCCGGCTTTGCGTATGACCGCTTTGGCAAGATCGCAAAGTTCGAGCGCTGCGTTCTGCACGATCTTCAAGGCGCTTCGCTCACCCGTTCCGGCGGCCTCGACGACGATGGCACCGGCCTGCGCGATCGTTGTAACAGGAAACTTACGGCCGTAAACCGCTGCAACCGCCTCCTGCGCGTCGTGCACCTGCAGATGCGTTTCGATTGCATCGGCCAGCGCATCGCGCGGCCCGCGGCGATCGTATGCGCGCAGAAGATGTTTGAGGGCCGCGGCGCCGATCGAAAACCCGCTGCCTTCGTCGCCCAAGAGATAGCCGAAACCACCGCAGCGAAACGTCTGGGCGCCGCACTCCGCGTATGCTATGGAACCGGTTCCGGCGATTAAAACCGCGCCGTCCCCACCGGGGATATTCGCTCGCAGCGCCGCTGCGGCATCGTCCCCGACGGCGATGCGCGCGCGCGCGAAACGCGCTTGCAGAACGTCCCGCACGCTCTGGGCAAGCGACGCAGTGCCGCCGCCGGCCATGCCCACGAACAGCGCGTGCGGCTGCGCTCCGTCCAGTGCGCGTTCGACGAGCGAGGCAATCGAGGCGCCGGCGCGCTCGGGGCCGAGCGTTGCGGCGTTCGCGCCTTCGGCCATGAGGATGCGCGGCGGCGCATCGCCCAAACGGTAAGCGACCGCGGTTTTCGTTCCTCCGGCGTCGACGCCGACGATTACGTCCGGCATTCCGTGTGCACTTTTGCGAGCAGCGAGAGCAAATCATGCGGCGCGAGCGCGCCCAGCAAGACCGGGCCGCTTGCGCCGGTCACGCGGGGAACGTTTGCGGCGCGCTCGCGCAGCAACTCGTAGCCCAGAACTGCGAACGCAACGGCTTCTTTGGCGTCGCCGTGCACGTTGAGCGCGCTCGAATGCTGAACCGTGTAACCGCGAAGATCGCGCTCCAGTAAGCCCATGAGGCACGCATTATGTGCTCCACCGCCGCTCACCAGAACGCGGGCGCCCTGCGGAGCGTTGGCGCCGATCGCGTTCGCCAAAGAAGCCGCCGTCAAAGCGGCCAGCGTCGCCGCGGCATCCTGCAGGCTGAGCGGATCGAGAAGCGCCGCATGCTCGCGCAGAAACTGCGCGCCGAAATGCTCGCGTCCGGTGCTTTTCGGCGGCGGCTGCGCGAAGTAGCGA
>JBHEMM010000019.1:5795-6367 GCA_046262595.1 Vulcanimicrobiaceae bacterium | reverse complement strand
TGCCATCGTAGTGCTGCGCGCCGCGCGTGCGCTCCCGCACGAGCGCATCGATGAGCATGTTGCCCGGCCCGCTGTCAAAGGCGAGCACACCGGACGACGGCGAGCCGGCTTGCAGCACGGTGAGATTGGCAATGCCGCCGATGTTCACGGCAACGCGGTGTTCGGCAGTATCGGCGAAGAGCAGCGCGTCCACGTACGGCACGAGCGGCGCGCCCTGGCCGCCCGCCGCGCAATCGGCGCTGCGGAAGTCGAAGCACACCGTGCACTGTGCCGCATCCCGGATGATGAACGGATCGCCGGCCTGCAGCGTGCGGTGCGCATCGCCGTCGTGATAAAGCGTTTGGCCGTGCGAGGCGACGTAATCGAGCGGCATGTCGCCGCGCACGTGCAGCGCAGCTTTTGCGAACGCCCGCCCCAGCAGCTGGTGCAGCTGCGCCGTTTGCGCCAACGTGCCTGCGTGCGGAGGCAGTGCCTCGTGCAGCACGCGCTGCAGCGCATCATCGAACGGCACGGTGGCAAAGTTCAGCAGATCGATCTGATAGCGATCGCCCTGAGGCCGCAGCCGGACCAGT
>JBHEMM010000019.1:347-5785 GCA_046262595.1 Vulcanimicrobiaceae bacterium | reverse complement strand
CGCAACGGCCGCATCGTAGAACGCGGCGCGCAGATCCCGGGTATCGCTGCGGCCGAAGTACACGCTGTTCGTGAGCAGCACCGCGCAGCAGTCGCGCACCGGATCGGCCCACACGCACGTGCCGACAAATCCTGTGTGCCCGAACGAGTCGCGCGAAAAGAAACGTCCGCACGAATTTTCGTCGCTCGTCTTGAGGGCCCACCCTAAACCGCGGCGCAGGACGGGATCATCGGCTTGTTCGCTCACCGCTTCGCGCACCAGTTCCGTATGGAGCGTGTCGTGCGTCCGGCCGTTGAGCGGGCCAAGGTATTGCTCGGTAAGCCACGCGACATCCGATGCCGTGCCGAAAAGTCCGGCGTGCCCGGCAATGCCGCCCAGCAAGTGGGCCTTTTCGTCGTGTACGGCGCCTTGCACGCGGCCGCGCCAGGCGTCTTCTTCCGTCGCCGGGATCTGCATTTTTTGTGCGGCGCGCGGACGAAAAAACGGCGAACGCCGCAAGCCGCGCATCAGCGCATCAAGCGAACATCCGTAGCTGCGTTCGAGCAAATCGCCCAAAGCGATGAAACCGAGATCGCTGTAAATCACGCGCTCACCCGGGCGCGCCACCAGCTCGCGCGCGTTCGCGAAAGCAACAACGTTGTGCCCGAGCAGCTGACGGTAATCCGCGCCCGAGTTGATGCCGGCCGTATGCGAGAGCAGCATGCGCAGCGTAATGCCCTCGTGCAGCACCGGAACGTCGAGCGCCAGCGTGCCGTCCTGCACCGCACGCAATGCGAGCGTCGCGACAAACAACTTCGTGATGGACGCCAAGTCGAACGCGGTGTCCGCATAGACCGCCCGGGCGCCGGAGTCTTGCCGCGTTACGCCGTACGCGCGCTCGAAAACCGGCACGCCGCGATGTTCGACGCGGGCGACGGCCGCGGTGAACGTTTTTCCGGTCGCTTCGCGCAGCACATCGTCTGCGCTCCGCACTAGCGGATGTCCAAGGGAAAACGCCCTTGGGCCGCATGTCCGGCAAAGAGCACATCGGCCAAGCCTTGCATGCTCGGCTCGTCGTCGCCGTACGTGCACAGCATATGCATTGCGCCGGGGAAGAGAAACGCGTCGTACGGCTCGCGGGTTGAAACCAGAAGCGCGTTGGGAAACGCCTGCACGACGCGCTCGATCGCGGTGCGCTGTGTTTCATACAGATGCGCGCGGCGCATCAAGACGATCGGACGCTTGGCAAGAGCGTGCATTTCCGCCAGCGCACGCTCGAGCGCCGCGGCCGATGGCTCGAGCGCCAACCGAATGGTTTGAACGCCTTGAAGCGGCGCGTGCGCCGAGTGCGTTCCTTGAACGCCTTCGGTCGTCGTTCCCTCAAAACTTAACGCGAAGGATGCTTTCGGCTCGGCATGCGCATATCCGCGGATCAGCGTAACCGCACGCCGTCCGATCTCTCGGCCGATTCCCGCATGCGGCGGGGACGCATCGAGCGCCAGCGGCGGAGCTACGGCCGCACGCAATGCGCCGACTCGAGCGCGCGCCTCTTCAAGGCGCTCGATGGGCAGCGTGCCGTTTTCCACGGCATTACAGATCGACGCAATGGTCTCGAGCGCCAGATCGATGCTGTGGCTGATGAGCACGCAATCGGCGCCGGCGCGCAGCGCCTCCACGCCGCCTTGCGCCGAGCCGATGCGCTTCGCTATCGCGTCCATCTGCATGCAATCGGTGAAGCACACGCCTTTGAACATCAGCTCTTCGCGAAGCAGCTGGGTGAGAATGCGCCGCGAGAGCGTCGCCGCCCGCTCTTTGTCGAACGCGTAAGCGACGATGTGCGCCGTCATCACGGCGTGCGCTTGCGGCAAGAGCTGTGCGAACGGCACCAGGTCGCGTAAACGCAGCGTCGCCTCGTCCACTTCAATGACGGGGAGATCGAGGTGCGAGTCGACGTCGGTGGATCCGTGCCCCGGAAAGTGCTTGTAGGTCGCAAAGACGCCGGCCGATTCCAAACCGGCGGCGAACGCTCCGGCAAAATACGTAACGCGCTGCGGATCGTCGCTAAACGCGCGGGCCCCAATCACCGTGTTTTTCTCGAACAGCGCCAGGTCCAAAACGGGGGCGAAATCCAGGTTCACGCCCGCACGGCGCAGATCGAAACCCATCTGCTGCCCCGCTTTGGTGGCCAGTTCCACATCGTAGGCCGCCGAAACGGCCATCATCGAGGGGATTTGCTCGACGCCGGCACGCATCCGCGCCACGCGTCCGCCTTCTTGATCGATGGCGATCAGCCGCGGCGAACCATTCTCATTGCTTTGCTGCAGCACATCGCACAGTACGCGCATCTGCTCGGGCGTTTCGACGTTTCGCGCAAACAAAATGAAGCCGGCGAACGGCGTGCGCAGCAGGCGCGTATCGAGCGCTTCGGGCCTCGTGCCTGAAAACCCGACGCACACCACGCCGGCGGCAAGTTGCTCCAGTTCGCTCACTGCAGCAGCAAGCCGGTCGTTTTATCGAAACGCAGCGCCGCGCGCCGATCAAATGCAAAACCCGTTTCGTCTCCGCGTCCCGGCAGATCCGCTGGCCTGCGCACGCGCGCGACGATCTCACCTTGTGCCGTCGCCGCGCGCACGAACGTATCGGCGCCCGCGGGCTGCGTTTCCAAAACAGTGCCGCGCAGCGGCGCAGCGCGGTCGATGCGCACGTGTTCGGCGCGAATTCCAATGATATGCATGCCTTCGTCGAGCAAGTTCATCGCAGGTGTTCCGAAAAACCTGGCGGCCTCCAGCGTTGCCGGCCGATCGTAGACGTTCTGCGGTACATCGCACTGGACGATGCGCCCCGCAATCAAGATGGCAATGCGATCGCCCAAGGCGAGCGCTTCTTCGTGATCGTGCGTCACGAAGATGACCGGGCCGCCCCATTCGTGTACGAATGCGGCAAAGGCGGATGCCACGCGCCGGCGTAGCTGCGGGTCGAGATGCGCGAGCGGTTCGTCGAGCAGGAGCACGCGCGGTTCGCTGAGCACCGCCCGCGCAAGCGAGGCACGCTGGCGTTCGCCGCCCGAGAGCCGGGCCGGGCGTTCATGCAGACGGTGCCCGATCTCCAGCGCCGCCGCAATCTCGCGCACGCGCTGCGGCTTGACGCTTCGCATCGCAAAGCGGAGATTCTGCTCGATCGAGAGATGCGGCAGCAAAGCGTCCTGCTGAAATACCATGGCGATGCGGCGGCGCTCGGCCGGGACATTCGAAAGATCCGCGCCATCGAACCGTAAGGTGCCGCAATCGGGCGGTTCCAAGCCGGCGAGGAGACGCAAAAGCGAGGTTTTTCCCGCGCCGCTCGGGCCCAGTACCACCAGCGTCTGGCGCGGCGCGACAACAAAAGAGACGCCGCAAATGCGGCGCCCCAGCGTGAGATCGCTCGCGTGAAGCGCGCCGTCAGCGGATGCGGATGAGCTGCGCGACGAGGTGCCCTTCGACGTCGGCCGCATCGACGTCAACGTGTGCGCCGCGTCCGATTTCCGCAAACGAGGCAAAGGCGCTTCCACGGTAGATGCTGGTCGATGGCGTTACGGCGACCGGTACGATGCCGCGCGCCGTTGCAACGAGGATGGTAGCCGACCCATAATCGATGCCCACGATGGTTCCCGATATAAGTGCGTGCGCGCGCGGACCGGCGGACGGCGCGCCGTGGCCCCGGTGGCCGGAATGGGCCCACGGGGGCGGAACGGCAAGAGCGGAACCGGCGCCGGCGAGCACGAGAAGCGCGGCCGCGGTTGCCACCCGGATTGTGCGATAAATACCAACCATCTCGCTATTCTCAACGCGGGGAACCGATCTCCCGTTCCATCGGCGGACGTTTATTCCCGGTCATGACGATGTTAAGGAACGGTAGCGCTCCACTGCGGCCGGGCGGCCCGCGCCGTTTGCGCGGGCGGCGTCGGAAGCGGTCCGCAGCGCGAGCACCGTTTCGTCGTTCGCCGGCTTTCCGGCGAGGATCAAACGCAATGCGAGCAGCGATAGATCCGGCGTCCGCGCTTTCAAGATGCGCATGCCTTCCAAAAACGGTCCGGCTTGCGGCAACGCGGGCGGCGATTCGAGCAGCGCTTCGATGAGCGCCGCCTTTGCGGGCTTACCATCGAGAAGATAGCCGTCGAGCAAATCGAACTCCATGGTATGGCCTTCGCCGCGCGGCTCGCCGTGCTCTGCGTTCTTGCATGCTTGACGGCTGGCGCGGCGGGGCCGCAGGCTGCCGCCCTGGCGCCGCTTTTTGCGCGAATGCGCGCTGCCAACGGCGGCCTGGTAAACGCGCATATCGTAAGCACCTCCCGGCACCTCGTTGACGGTATGCCGGCCATTTTGACCACCCACGTTCAAGGTCTGCGCTACCGGCAAGACCAGTGCACGGGCTTGGTCTGCTTAGGGACTTACTTCGACGGCGAGCGGCTTTTTTCGGTTAACATTAACGACACGGCACTGCCGCGCTCGAGCACGCCCGAGCCGCGGCTGCGCGCACTGCGCATTTTGGGAATGCTTGCGTTTCTGGACCCGCAGTTTGAAGGCACGGTTTACGACGGCGGCGCCGCGCATTTCCTCGGACGTACGGTGCGGCGCATCTTCGTAAGCGATCGCATTGCCCTGCCGATGGAGATCTACGTCAATCCGCAAACGGGGCTCGTAGCCGGCGCGCAAGACGTGAACGGCGATGCGGTCTACGTGATGCGCGATTACCGGCGCGTCGGCGCGTTCGTGCTGCCGTTCGAGATCGATCGCAGCGGCGCGCCCCTGGAACGCTATTTGACTCGCCGCGTCGAGGCCGCGCCGTTCAACGCGCCGCAGGGTTTACACGCGCAAGAGATTGCCGGTGCGCTTCCCGCCATGGCGCTCGATCCGCAAAGTATTTTGCCGCTCGGAACGTGCACGGTCGCGGGCATCAGCGTAGCGTGCCTGATCGATTCTGGAAACTCCGCGTTGTCGATGAGCGTGGAGCTGGCCGAACAGCTGAATCTCAAGCCGGTCGGCATGCTCCGCGTGGCGGGCTTGGGCAACTATGCAACGGAAGTCGTGCGCGCCGGACCGCTGAAACTGGCGGATAAAAACTTTGGCGATGCAAATTACGTCGTGCTGAGCGACATTCACCGCTACGGTTACGATATCGTGATCGGCGCCGATGCGCTCGCCACGATGCCCGTAACGATCGACTATCAGGCGCACGCATTGTACTTCGGGCAGAACGTGCCGGTTTCCGCAGCCGCCGCGACGGTGCCGCTCGCCTTCCAAAATCTCGTCCCGGTCGTCAGCGTCATTCTGAACGATTCGCTCAGCTCGCTCGCGGTCGACACGGGCGACCAATCCAACATCAACCTGGGCTATGAATATTACCGTGAGCACTCGCAACTTTTTCAAGCGACAAAAATGCAGAGCGTGAGCGGCGTCGGCGGCGAGAGCGTGGAACTGATG
>JBHEMM010000019.1:0-337 GCA_046262595.1 Vulcanimicrobiaceae bacterium | reverse complement strand
AAACGCTGCGCGGCACCGCCGACGGCCATTTGGGCGGCGGCTTTCTCTCGAAGTACCGCATCGTTCTCGACTACGCGCACGAAGTGATGCGCCTTCTCCCTAAGACGCATTAGCTTGCCCGGTTCTCAGAAAGCGTTAAGGCCCCATGCATAGCGTAGGCAAAATATGACCTTCGTTTTCGCGGTGCTGTGCTGCGTTCTGTCGGGTAACATACACAGTCCCTCAGGCAGCCCCGTCGGCGGCGCGCAGATCGCTCTGCGCGGCCCGCAAAGCGCGCATGCGGTCAGCGATGCCGCCGGCGCCTTTTCGGTGCAGATCGGGCCGGGCGACTACACGC
>JBHEMM010000018.1:45723-46053 GCA_046262595.1 Vulcanimicrobiaceae bacterium | reverse complement strand
GCTGTGCAGTTTGCGCCGTACGCTCATCGTGCGGGCGTCGACTTCGGCTACGGAAGCATCGTTGACGTTCCCGGTGTAGACCAGACCGCGCCGCGCGTCGATGGCCAAACCCTCCGCCGTCGTTCCCGTCAGCACACGATCGACTTCGCCGCCGCGCGTCACGCGGGTGAGTGCGCCGGCCCCCGCAACATCGCGGTCGCTTACGAAAACATCGCCGGCGGCATCGTCGGCGGCGACTTCATTGCCTACGGCGACACCGTCGATCCACCGCGCGTTCCACGGTTTTCTCGAAAACCACGCCAGCGTATTTCCGTCGGTGTCGGGCGCGAG
>JBHEMM010000018.1:11315-45710 GCA_046262595.1 Vulcanimicrobiaceae bacterium | reverse complement strand
CCGCCGGCGCGGTAAAGATTGCGCCGGTAAGTGTGCCCGCGCCCGAAACGGTAAACGACACGCGGCCGGGCGCGCCGGTGGTCGTGAGCAGGATCCGGCTGCCGGAGATAAACGGCCCGGTACCCATCGCGAGTGCAAATGAGCCGTGGCGCTGCGGCGGCGCGTGCTGCGCGCTCGCGATCAGCGTGAGCGAAAGAGCGGCGGCAGCCGCGCGCAGTCTATGCATGCGCTGCGGCGCGCGCTAATCCGGCAAGGACGTCCGTTCCCGGCGCAACGAGTGTTTGCTGCGCGCGAGCCGGATCGAAGGCAAACGCCGCCATATCGTACGATCCGAACGTTCCGCAAAGCACCGCGCCGTCCGGATCGACGGCGAATGCGCGCCGGCGGCCTTCGTCGATGACGGCGAGATACATGCGCAGTTCGAGCGCTCGCGCGCGTGCAAACCTAACCTGCCATGCCGGATCGATCGCTGTCGCCCACACGGCAAACGTCGCGCCGCGCAGCCGCAGCGCCGCTAGGCCGCCGGGGTCGAGCACGACGTCATCGCGCAGCGCCGGTTCGCCGGGATGCACGATGCGATCCGCCTCAATGACGCAAAGGCGCTGGGCGTCGCCGTCCTCGAGCGCGCGCGCCATGACGGCAATGCGCAGTGCTTGCGCCGGCGCTTCGCCCGTGTACGCGGTTTGGGCCAGAGCACGCGCGCCGCGCGGCTGGGCAAGATCGAGCGTTGCGCTAACGATTTCTTGGCGGTCTTGCGAAGCGATGACGATCGGCGTTCCGTCTGCGGCGACGATTTGGCTCTTGCCGCAATACGCCACGCACCGCTGCTCGATGCCGCATTTGTTTGCAGCGACGAAAGGTACGGCGTTCTCGCGGGCGCGCACGCGGCCGAGCAGATCGGCCTGCACGTTTTCAAGCGCGCGCGGATCCCGGCCGCTCGTCACCCATGCGGTCGGCATCACCAGAATCTGAGCGCCGCGATCCGTCAGCGCGCGCGCGATCGTC
Source organism: Vulcanimicrobiaceae bacterium (assembly GCA_046262595.1). GTDB lineage: Bacteria > Vulcanimicrobiota > Vulcanimicrobiia > Vulcanimicrobiales > Vulcanimicrobiaceae > DASSRQ01. The sequence goes on along the minus strand of JBHEMM010000018.1, from coordinate 44,705 downwards.
GGGATGCGGCCGTCGGCGCAGATCAGCGCGCCGATTCTTCCGATTTTGGTGTCGACGGCCGCAAGGTGTCCGGCCGCTCGGAACCAGCGCCGGTCGAAATGCCAGAGGAAGTGCTTATCAGCAGCGCCGGCGATGCTGCCGTCCGCATCGATCACGATCGCACTGTTCGTGGTGCCGCTTGCGGCGGTTCGCGCGGCGCCCACGACCACGACGGCGCCGGCGGCGCGCGCGAGTTCGCGGATACGTTCCAACGCCGGTGCGATCTCTGCATCCGTATAGGGCTCCGGACCGAGGACGTACGCCGGCAGCGTGCCCTCCGGCAGCACCGCGAGCTGCGCGCCGTTGTCGAGCGCCGCGCGCAGCGCGCCCTCCATGAGCGGCCACGCCGCCTGGAATCCGCCCCGGTCATGTGCCGCGAGCTGCAGCGCCGCTACGCGCAGACTCATGGCGCTGCGCGCCGTTGCGCTCGTAAGCTAAACAAGCAGCTTAAGAAAGAACCGGACGAGACGATGCCTGGAGTGTAGGGGAGCGAGGAGACAGCGTTTCCATGCATATGCGCCGAGCTGTATTCGTCGCACTTTTAGCAGTCCTTACCGGCGGCGCGGCTGCCGGCCCCGCGCTAGCGCAACCGCAGCACCATCGCGTCGCTCCGGCCGACGAATATTTCGGCCGGTTGAAAATGAGCATTCTGGGGATGCGCAACGAGATCAAAGATTTGTCCACGCGCCTTTCGTTCAATCCCGACCGCGGCGGCGAGCTCCTGGGCTCCGCGCTGACGGTGGAAGATGCCATCCGCGACTGGGAACACAAATATCCCGACGATTCGTGGCTTCCCAAGAGCGTCTATATGCTCTCGCAGCTCTACGCATCGATTCACACCGAGGAAGGGCAGCGCCGCGCCGCGGCAACGCTGCGCTGGGTCATCGATCGCTACCCGTCGACGGCATACGCCGCTACGGCGCGATCGCAAGTTTTCAGCCAGGCAGTGAAGTAACCGGACCGTTCTGCCGTGAATGCCCGTTTCTGAAGTATGAAACGGGCATTTGCATTGGTCTCCACCGCCGCATTGCTGGCAGGAATCGCCGGAACGGTCGCCGCTAAGCCAACCGCGCCGCATGCGAAAAAGCCGGCAGCGAAGAGCGTTCCGCACCTCTCCAAATGGCAGCAGCACGTCCAGCAAACGCTGCACGACGCCGCGCCCGGAGACGAATACTTCGGCCGGCTCAAGCTGAGCTATTTGGGAATCAACAACACCTTCCGCGACGAGTCGGTCCGGGCCGGCGCATACACGACCGATCCGCGCATCGTCGCGCGCGTCGGTTTCGCCGATGAAGCGCTCAGCGATTGGTCGCGCCGCTATCCGCGCGATCCGCAGCTCGCGCGATCGTATTACCTGGGTTTTCAAATGTTCCGTAAAATCTGGACGCACGACTATCAAGATCGCGCGTTTTTCTATGCGACGCTGATCGTGCGCAAGTATCCCACAAGCTACTTCGCCAAATCGCTGCGCAAGTCGCTCGCAATCGGTTACACGGAACACTATTTCGCGACGCCGGTTGCGTGCAGCGACCTTGCATCGCCGCTCCCGACGCCCGCCAACGGAAACCGCCGCGGCGGTCCCACGCCTTCCCCCACGCCGAGCCCCACACCCACGCCGAGCCCGACGCCAACGCCCGGCCAAGGCCAGCCGAAGGTGGAAATTCTTCCCGTGCCGTGCCTCACGCCGACGCCGTCGCCCACACCGAGCCCGACGCCGACGCCGACGCCGACCGCAACGCCGCGGGGCATGACGCCGCCGCCGGCTCCGAGCCCGTCGTCGAGCACAAGCCCCGCACCGGCGGCGACGCCCTCGCCACGGCTGATGCCGACCCCAACGGCGACCCCAACGGCGACCCCAACGGCCTCTGCCCGACCGGCGGCGACGCACCGCCCTTAGGGCGCGGCGCACGCGACGCGGAACAGTTGTCCGCGGCCGGACCCGTTCGCCGCGCCGGACTCCGAAATGAGAAGAGCCCCGCTACAAGCGAGGCTCTTCCAGTCCGTCGTCGCCTTGTGTTAGGCGGTTAGAACTTCAGACCAAGGCCCACGTATGGGCCGGCTTCAGAGAAGCCTATCGGTGCATTGGTCTTTTCGTAGCCTCTGTCACCCAGATAGCCGAACTCGAGGAAGATCGGGGTGTTGGCTCCGAACGTGAACGCTCCGCCGATGTCGTACTTCAGGATGTTGTACGCAAGGGTGTAGCTCCCGCCCGGCGGCACGCAGCCCAGCGTCAAGCAGCCCGTTCCCGTGCCCTTGACGTTGCCGTAGTACCAGGCGCTGCCGTACCAGGTGAACCCGTTGTTCTGCAGGTCAGGCAGTTTTTCGATACCCGCACCGAGGCCGTTGAGCTTCGGATAGCCGTAGTTGCCCGAGCGCCACATGTAGCCGACGCCGATATAGATCTTCGGATCGAGTACCTTGAGGCCCAGACGCGCATCGCCGTCGTAATCACGCACGGTAAACGCGGGAACGAACGTCTGGAACTGGCCGCCGATGGCGGTGACGCAGCCCGGATCGCCGTTCGAGGCATGCGGCGTTCCGCCCGGACCGGGCAGACCGTCGCACAGTTGTCCCTGGTTGTCCGAGGTGGTCAGCGCTTGCTGATTATGCGGGTAGTTGTACTGGCGATAGTCGCCCGCGATCATCCAAGGCAAGCTCAACAGGTCGAATTCCCATGCTCCGTGGATCCGGTAGGAGAATCCGCCGTTCGTGTTCGAGCTGACGTTGCCGGGGCTGAACTCGTTGTAGACTTTCGGTGAGATGATGTAGTCGCCGGCAATGAATGCGCTGACGACCGGCGTGGGAACCGCCGTCGGAACGGGCGTCGGCGCCATGGTGCCGACCGGTGCCGGCGTTGCCGGAGTCGGTGTCGGCGGCGCGTAACGGACCACCACTAAATGGCGTTCCGCAACCCATTGCACGTAGGCACCCATGCCTTCAGAGATGACGCGAACCGGCACGACGACGTGTCCCTGATACATCTCGGGGGGAACGTCGAGCGGGCGCGTTTCGCCGTTGATGACCACTTCCGGTTTGCCGACCGTGACCTTCACGTCCGCTCCCGGCTTCGTGACGTCAACCGTCTTCGAACCGGGGTCGTAGTTCACCGTCGCACCCATTTGCTCGAACATCGAGCGAAGCGGGATGAGAATGGTGCCGCCGCGGACGAGTGCCGCAAGGACGCGGCCTTGCTTCAACTTATCCGGTTTGGAGTAAACGTGATGATCGTTGAAGAGGATCGGTATTTGTCCGGACGGCGGGGAACCGAAGTTCGCCATCGGCATGGGAGCCGGCGCCGCCGGGGCAGGTGCCATGGTCGCAGCCGGCGTCGTTGCCGGTGAGGCCATCGCAGTCGCTGCCGGTGACGGTGCAGCCGTCGCCTGGGCAATCGCGTTGGGTCCAATGTTGCCATGCGATGCCGTAGACGGAGCTGCCACCGCGCTAAGTCCAAGGCCGACCATTAGGACGGCACTGAGGACTCCGGTGCTCAGTCGTTTCAAGTTATCCTCCTAGCTAGTATGAAAACCTTGGCTCGCGAGGGGCCTCTATGAGTAAGCCCGCGACAAACCAAGCATCATGTCGCAGTTACCCCAAAGCAAGCTTGGTTAATCCTTTAAGGGAAGCTGCGCGCCCCCCCTGCAGGGCAGTCCAGGGGCCGTTAGCCCCATTTGACTATAAGGGTAGCGTTAAGCGAGCTTCTCTTCAAGCTTCGCGAGAAACTTTTCTCGCGCCATGACGTAGCGTTCGTGGGTTCCCTCCGCGACGGCTTCTTGTTCGTCGAAGACCTGAACCGCGAAACTCAGGCGCGGCCCGTCGACCAGCACCAGTTCGACCTCCGTCCGCACGATGAAGCCGACCGGCACGGGTTTGTGATGTTCCAGATCGATGTGGGTGCCGAGCGAGATCTCGCCCTCGGCCAGGCCCGGGCCGGCGCACGCCATGGCCGCATCTTCAACGAGTTGGACGAGCATCGGCGTGGAAAGCACGTCCACGCCTTTGTTGCCGGCTTTTTCAGCCGTCATCCATTCTTCGACGCGGGTCTGCGTGCTGAAGGTTCGTCCGATTTCCAGTTTCTCGCGCACAGAGGGTGTCATACAACGCGGCACGCCCGCTTCCCCGGCGGATTTAAGGTTGCGGCGGTAGTAATGGGTGAATCAAAAGAAGGCCTCAGTGTGTATACAGGTGAGACTGACGGCTATTTTATGGAGCTTTAGTGAGGAAAAGTATGAGCGTTCTCCGGACCCTGAGCGCCGCGGCACTTGCCTCGGCGATGCTGGCGGGTTGCGGCGGTCAGAAGCAGCAGCGCGGGCCGATGGCGCTCGATGTGGACGTCGCGCAAGCGCAGCGTCACGACATCGCCACGTTTCTCACGCTCGATGGACAAATCTCGCCGCTGCAAGAATCGACGCTCTCGTTTCAGCAATCGGGACCGGTAAGTCAGATCGACGTCAATCAGGGCGATCGCGTGTCCTCCGGAGAGATGCTCGCGCGCATCGACGCCTCCACGCTTCAGGCGCAGCTCGCGCAGGTGCAGGCGCAGATCGCGCAAAGCGCTTCGCAAGCGCAATCCTCCGCACTGAACGTGCCGATAACGCAAGCGAATACTTCGCAAGCCGTGCAATCGGCCAAGGCTGCGCTTGACAACGCGAAGCTGACCTACGATCAAGACACGCAGCTGTTCCGCCAAGGCTACGTTTCGCAATCGCAACTCGAACAGGCGCGATCGGCGTACGTTGCCGCGCAATCGCAGTACGGCACGGCGCTTTCGAACCGTGGCACGACGGGCGTTCAGAACGCGCAGGCTCAAGCAGCGCAAGGCGCCGTCAAAGCCGCGCAAGCGCAGGCGGATATTTTGCGCACCGAAATCGGGCAGACGGCGCTGTACGCTCCGTTCGATGGCGTCGTCACGGCGCGTCTGATGGACCCGGGCGCCATGGCGAGCCCCGGAACGCCCGTGCTGCGCGTCTCGCAGATCGATACCGTGTGGCTCAACGTCAACGTACCCGATGAAGACTTGTCTTACGTGCACGCCGGAACGCCGGTAACGTTTAGCACCTCGCAGCTCGGCGGACGAACGTTCACCGGCCGAGTTTCCACCGTCAACGCTGTTCCGACGCAAGGCACGCTTTCTTATCAAGCGCGCATCCGCCAGCCGAATCCCGGCGACGTGCTGCGCGGCGGCATGCTCGTCAACGTGACGATCGAAAAAATCCGCCATAAAGGCGTCATCGTCGTCCCGCGCGCCGCCGTGGCGCAAACGGATCAAGGGGCGAACGTGTTCATCGTCACCGGCAAAAACAAAGCGCAGGAAGTGCCCGTTCAAGTCGGCGTGCAAACGGACACGCTGAGTGAAGTGCACAGCCCGCGCGTCACAGCCGGGACCCTCGTCATTACGACGCGTCCCGACGCGCTGCAGAACGGCAGCACCGTGGCGATCGTCGGCGGGCGGCGCGGACAATAGTGATCCACGCACTGCTTCTGGCCGCCGTTCTCGCGACTCCGGCGCCCTCCCCGTCGCCCCGAACACTCGCACCGCTTCCCGTTCCCAGGGCGCAGCCGGGGGTTCCGCAAACCGTGACGCTGCAGCAAGCGATCGACATCGCGGTTGCTAAATCGCCGGTGCTCGCCTCGGCGCGCGCGAACTACGAGCTCACGCAAATTCCCGTCGAACTCGCGCGGACCGCAATTTTTCCGAATGTCAGCGCCATCGGTTCGCTTACGCGTTCGACCGGCGGCCGCAGCGGCGGCGGCTCGTCGGGCGGCACGGGCGCGGGCACGGGCGGCACGGGCGGCACGAACGGCGGTTCGTTCGGAAGCAGCAGCGGCTTCACCAGCAAAGGCCTGAACCTGGAGTTGCGCCAGCTCATTTTTGACGGCGGGAAAGTTGCCGCGCAAATTCATCAGGCGCGCGCGAATGCGGTCGGAGGCGCGCAAACGTATCAGCGCTCGCTGGAAACGCTTTCGCTCAACGTCGCGCAAGCGTATTACACCGCGCTTCAGGCAGCGGCGACCGTGCAAGTCGATCGCGAGGTGCTGCGCCAAGCGCAGACCAACGAAAATCTTACGCGCGCGCAAGTGCGCGCCGGAACGTCGCCGCGCGTCGATCTCGTCACCGCGCACGTGCCGACGGTGCAGGCGCAAGTGCAGCTCACGCGCGACCGGGGCGCGCAAGCGTCTGCGCTCGGCGCCTTCTCCAACACGATCGGTTTGGATCCGACGACGCTGGTTCAGCCGGCAAGTCCGCCGCAAGCGAATCCGTCCGCGCTGCTGGTTACCGTTCTGCCGTACGGAGAAGCGGTGACGCGCGCGCTTGCGTTGCGTCCGGATTATCTTTCCGCGCAAAACGCGATCCTCGCTGCACGGTACAACGTTCAGGCACAGCGCGCGGGAATATTCCCGACTATCAACGGCACCGCGTCACTCGGAACGAATTCGACGCTCCCGAGCGGCGGCGGTTTTGTTTCAGGAAGCTCCGTGGGCGCCAACGTGACGCTCCCAATCTTCGATCAGGGACTAACGCGCGCGCAAACGCAGCAGGCACAGGCACAGCTCGGTCTCGCGCAGGCAAACGCGGACCAAACGCGCCTCAACGTCGAACTGAACGTGCAGCAAGCACTCGTCGGCATCGCCTCGAATCAGGCCGCCGTCACGCAAGCGCAAGCCGCAGTTACAAGCGCGGCGGAAAGCTTGCGCGGCGCGCAAGCGCAATATCGCGCCGGCGTCACGACGCTCGTTACGCTGCTGCAGGCGCAAACGAACTACACGCAAGCGCAAACCACGCTTCTAAACGCGATCTACACCCTGCGCCAAGCGGAACAAACGTACATCTACGCTCTAGGCGAATCCTCAATCAACCCAACCCCCTAGTCTGGCTGGCTCTATTCTCTCTGGGCGCCGCTCGCGTGCGGCTCTTTTCAGCGCCCGCAGCGCGTCCGTTGCAGGATGCAAAAAGGCGCGCGAGGCCCGGCGCAGCTATACGGCCATCGCAAAGCGCGCCAACGTAGGACCCCTCCTGAACAAGGACAAAGAGCCGCGGAATGAGCAAGCAACTCCTGGCCGCGCTGGCCGCCGCGTTCCTCCTCGCCGGATGCACCAAGCAGTCGGCCACGCAAAGCAGCACGGCACCGGGCGTAAACGCGCCGCAGGCGCCGGCCGGGGAAAACGGCGGCATGCCGACGGACCCGCCCGTGAACACCGCCGCGGCGGAGACGAATCCCTGGACCCAGCCGCACGTGCTGCGGCTGACGGTAACCGAAGACGTTCAAAATCTCAACGGCACGCTTACGACGGACACGCCGGTTTCGCTCATCATCGACCCCCTCACGATGGCCTATCTGGTGCGCTGGGATAAACAGGGCAATCCGATACCGGAGCTCGTGACGGTCATTCCCACCCAGCATAACGGCGGCGTGAGCAAAGACGGGCTGACGATCACGTATCACATCCGCAAGGGCGTGAAATGGTCCGACGGCGCGCCTTTCGACGCGGACGATGTGATTTTCAGCATAAAAGCGATTATCAATCCAGCGAACAACGTCACAACGCGCACCGGCTGGGACCGCATCGCCAAGATTGACGAGCCCGACAAATTCACGGTCATTCTGCACTTGAGCAAGCCGTACTCGCCGTTTCTCGAAACGTTTTTCTCGACCGCCGGCGCGAATCCGAACTTGATGCCCAAGCATATATTGGGCAATCTGCCCAATATCAACAACGCGCCGTATAACGCGAAACCCGTCGGCATCGGACCGTTCATGGTCAAGGAATGGAACCGCGGATCGCGCGTGGTCATGGTCGCAAACCCGTACTACTTCCGCGGCATGCCGAAGCTCAAAGAGATCGACTACGAAATTATCACGAACACGAACACGACGATGACGCAACTGCAGGCGAAGGCCTTGGACCTCTCGTATCAGGCGCCGCCGAGCATGATCGATCAGTTCCGCTCGATGACCTCGTTCGTTACGTGGGCGCAGCCCAGCTACTACTTCCGCCACCTGGACTTCAACCTGACCTCGCCGAAACTGAAAGATCCGGCGGTGCGCAGCGCGCTGCGGTATGCGACCGACCGGCAGACGATCCTTACGAAGCTGTATCATGGCGTGGGCCTTCTGCAGGAAGAGCCGGCCCCGCGTGTGGCGCCCTACTGGGATCCCAACATCCCAATGGTTCCCTTCGATATCGCCAAAGCGAACGCGCTGCTGGACGCGGCCGGTTGGAAGCGCGGTGCGGACGGCGTGCGCGCGAAGAACGGGGTGAAGCTGGATCTGAACTTCGTGAGCACCGCCGGCATTGCCATCAACGATCAATTGATCGAGCTCGTGCGCTCCACTTGGAAACAAGCGGGCGTGAGCATCAACGTGAGCCACTACTCCAATAATCTGATTTTCGCGCAATATCAGGACGGCGGCATCCTGTACCGCGGCAAGTTCGATGTCGCGTATTTTGCCTGGGGGCTCGATGCCATCGGCGATCTCTCGCCGATCTATTCGTGCGCGCAGATCCCGCCGAACGGGCAAAACAGTTTACACTGGTGCAACCGCCGCGCAGAGAATGCAATGCTCGCCCTCTACACGCATTACGATCAGCAGCAGCGCAACGCCGATACGGCAATCGTCATGGAAGAGCTCAGCAAGGACGTCCCAACCATGGTCATCATGGGGACGGAGGCTGTTTGGGTGTTCAATAAAGATCTGAAAAACTTCAGTCCCGGCGCGCTTTCGCCGTTCGACAACTTCATGAACGTGGACATTTAGCGATGAACCGCCGGCGGTGCGTTCGCGTTGGCGCGGTGGCTTTTGCAGCGCTGCTGTGCGCGTGCAGCAAGGGAGGCCAAGCGGGTTCGGGGACCGCGCTCGTTGACGAATCGAAGGAAGCGCCCGCGGCTTCGGCGCGCGTGAACACCTGGACCAAGCCGCACGTGCTGCGTTTCACCAGCTCGGAAGACATCACGACGCTCAATCCGGTGCTCAATACGCAGGGCGTGCTGCTGCGCCTTTCCGAGATGACGATGGCGTGGCTCATCAAGTGGGATCACAGCAACAACGCGACGCCCGAACTCGCGACGCAGGTGCCCACGCAAGCCAACGGCGGCGTGAGCAAGGACGGGTTGACGATCACGTATCACATCCGCCGCGGCGTGCGCTGGTCCGACGGCGCGGCATTCGATGCCGACGATGTGGTATTCAGCTTCCGGGCGGTGCTCAACCCGCAGAATAACGTCGTGAGCCGCAGCGGCTGGGATCGCATCGCCAGCATTGAGGAGCCCGACAAATTTACCGTCGTGCTGCATCTCAAGAAACCGTATTCGCCGTTCGTGGAAACGTTTTTTTCCAGCGCGGGCGCCAACCCGTGCTTGCTGCCCAAGCACATTTTGGGCGCGCTTCCCAACATCAACAACGCGCCGTACAATGCGCTGCCCGTGGGCATCGGTCCGTTCAAATATCAGAAGTGGGAGCGTTCGCAGCGTGTCGTGATGGTGGCGAACCCGCTGTATTTCCGTGGAATGCCGAAGCTGCACGAGGTCGATTATGAAGTCATACCCGACCTCAACACGACGCTGACCGAACTGCAAGCCAAGCAGCTCGATCTCTGGTACCCGACGCCGGGCAGTTTTTTCGTCAGCAAGATGCAGGGTATGCGGGGCTTCGCCTTCATCCGTCAGCCGGGGTATCTTTTCAACCACATCAGTTTTAACGTGAGGCGTCCGGCGCTGCGCGATCCGGCAGTGCGCCTGGCGCTCAAATACGCAGCCGATCGCGCGACGCTCATTCAAAAAGTCGGACACGGCGTGGGCATTCTGCAGGACGAGCCGGCTCCCAATACGGCGCCCTATTGGGATCCGAAGATTGCGCTTACGCCGTTCGATATGGCCAAAGCGAATGCGCTCCTCCAGAGCGCGGGCTGGCAGAAAGGCCCGGACGGCATCCGTGCGAAGGGCGGTGTGAAACTTTCGCTCGAGTTCGTGACCAATACGGGTAATCCGACAGGCGACCAAATCATCGAACTGCTGCGCGCGTGGTGGAAGCAGATTGGCGTCGATCTGACGGTGAAGCGCTACGCCGCGAATCTTTTATTCGCTTCCTACCAGGATAACGGGCCGCTCTACCGCGGCAATTGGGACGTGGCGTTCTTCGCCTGGGGCTTGGGCGCCACAGGCGATGAATCCAACCTGTTTGCCTGCGATCAAGTGCCGCCCGCGGGCCAGAACATCCTACACTGGTGCAATCGCCGCGCCGATCAGGCGATGCACGCGTTGTACGCGCATTACGATCAGGCGCAGCGCAATGCGGACGACGCGATTTTGTTTGAAGAAATCAACAAAGACGTGCCGATGATCGTGGCAAACGGGCGCGAGGACATCTTTTTCTTCAACGCCGACCTCAAGGGTTACCGTCCCGGCGGCGTCGCGCCGTTCGACGACATGATGAACGTCGACATCTAACTTCCACAACAGCATCGCGCTGAGCAGTGCGCATCCCAGCAGCGGCGCCGCGCGCAGCGCGCTCCATGCGGCGTCCCTGGAGAACAAGCCGGTCGCGGCCTGCTCGGCGTGCCAGGCTTGCGCGGCCGAACCGAAGACGTGCGCGTGCAGGTGCATGCCGTCGGGCCATACAGGCAGCGCGTGCGCGTGCGCGGCAAATGTTGCCGCCGCTAGGAATAAAGCGGGCGCCGGTGCGCTCCACAAGAGCGATCGCAGGGGCAGCCGCCGGCGCAGCGCCGCGGCGGCGCAGAAGAACCCGAGCGCCAGGAGGACGGTTTGGACCGCGCCGTCCGGGCGCTGCGCCAAACCGAGCCAATCGATCGCGCACAGCATCGCCCCAAGCACCGCCAGCGGCCAAAACCGGCAGCTGATGCGCAAGAGCAGATACAGCGCCGGCACAAACGCGACGATCAAGTCGTGCTCGTGAAAGAAGGGCATGCCGAGCGGCAGAAGCGCGCAGCTTGCGCAGAAACGGCGCACCGGCGTTTCCAGGCGACGCATGCAGAGGATCCAAAACGCGAGCGCCGCAACCGCCACCGCGATCCCGATGCCGCTTGCCGTGTTTTGCGAAACGCCGAAACCGTACGCGACGGCCTCCGGGGTGAATTGGATTGCCGAAAAGCGTTCGGCGAGCGAGTGCTGCGCGAGCGTTGCAACGTACGGCGCGTTTGCCGGGACGACCGCAACAAGCGCACCGGCAAGCGTCCAGGCCAGCACGCGCCGGTCCAAGCGCGAGAACAGCGTGAGGGCGACGTTGGGCTGCAGCCAGGCGAACAGCGCCGCCGGCGGCGCGAGAACGGCCGCAGCCGCCGCCGCGTACGCCGGCAGCGCGAGCTGCCCGAGCGCGAGAGCGCTCGTGAGCGGACCGAAGCCCAAGGCAACGCACGCGCCGGCGAACACGTTTAACGGGCGCCGGCGCACGGCGCAGAGCGTGAACCCGGCGAAGACGACCACCGCCGCGCACGCGAACAGCGTCAGACGCCAGGTCCACAGCGCAACGGCATACGGCAGCAGCCCAAGCGCGCGAAACAGCAGCAAGGTGGAAGGCGGACTCACAAACGGGAGCAGCGCATAGCGCGAGGCGCCCTGCGGGTCGAGGGGGCGTTCGAAATGCCAGATCTGCGTGCCGTACGGATCGGCGTGCGCGTTTGCCGCGCTTCCGGCGGCATAATACGCTTCAAAATCGCGCATCGGCGGCCCGGGCGTGGCATGCGGCCGGAAGAAGATTACCGCTGCAAGGCAGGCCGCAACGGCTATCGTGACCAGAGCGCCTCTCACACGAGCGACGAGCGGTCCGCGTACACCGCGATCCGCTCGATCGATCCCCGGGCCGCCTTCACGTACACAGCACCGCCCGGAAATGTGGCCTCAAGCGCCGCGCTTGCGTCCATGCCGATGCGCGCGCCCACCGGCTCGAGCGTGAAGCCGCCCAGTTCGAGCGCCGCCAACGCGGGCGCGCGCGCGACGGCCGGAACGTACAGCTCGACGCCGATCAGCGTCGCGTCCTTGTAAAATGCGCTCAAGAAGCAGCGGCGTCCCGATTCGTTGCTCGCATACGTATGCCAGCCGCGCGCCGGATAGCTGAAGGCAACGCCTAATTCGCGCTCGACGTGCGCGCGCAGCGTCAAGCCGACCGCAAACGCAATGCGGGGACTGCGCAGCACCGCGGGAGCGGCAAGCCTCTGCACCGCGACGGCCTTCCCGCGCTGCAGCCGGTGCAAATGTGCTAACACCTCCGCGGCGCGCAGCATCGCGAAATCCGCAGGCGGTTCGCCGCGGCTCATTGAGCGATGACGTGCCGTGCGACCGGAACGTGCGTGTAGAGCATGCCGCCGAAAAGCACCGCCGCAAGGCCGAAATAAAGCGCGGTGACGGTGATGCGCTGAGCAACGCTGATGCCGTAGTAGCCTGCATCCAGCGTGCCTTTCCAGGCGCGGATCACTTGCGGCAAGCTGAGCACGATCAGCACGATGATGAGCGGATTCCACAGGTGGAACGCTATCATCGCCGCGACGAAAAGCACTAAGCCGGCGATCCAAATGCGCGGTGAGATCGAACCGACGATGCGTCCGCCGTCGAGCGGCATCACCGGCGCCAAGTTGAAAAGATTGAGAAACAAACCCGTGTAGGCAAGCGCGATCCAGAACGGATCGTGCGCGCTGAAGCCGATCCATGCGCATAAGCTTGAAGCGAACGCGCCGGTCGCGGGCCCGGCAAACGCGATCAACGATTCGTGATACGCCGATGGCGGCGTCCCTCGCATGTTCACGAGCGCTCCCATGCCCGGGATGAAAAACGGCAGGCTCGCGGGTACGCCGTAAAACTTCATCACGAACCAATGGCCGAACTCGTGAATGCCGATCAGCAAAACGAAGCCGAGCGCAAACTTCAGGCCCCAAAACAGCGCATAAAACCACACCGACGCCAGAAACGAACCCGCAAACCAAAATACTTTGAGCGCGACGACGGCGAATTTCAAGTTGAGCAAGAAAACGAGCAACAATTTGAATTTCGCGAATGCGGCCCCGATTGCAAGAAGGACCGCGCCGAAGCCCTTCGCGCGATTCGCAGCCGAAACTGCGCCGGATTGCGGCGGTCCGTCGCCCGGGACGACGTCATATTGCTTGTCTTCGGGGCGCTCGGCCCAACTCGGGGTCTGCGGCATGGGGTAGTAGTTCGCGCGCGGAGCGCAGAAGCCCTGATGCACGTGAGGAAACGAATCGTTATTTTGGGCGGCGGGTTCGCGGGCATTGCGACCGCACGGCGTTTGGAGCGTCTGCTGAACGAACGCGATGCCGAGATCGTCCTGATCAGCCGTGAGAACTTTTCCCTGTTTACGCCGATGCTTCCGGAGGTCAGCTCCGGCGCGCTGGACGTGCGCCATATCGTGACGCCGATTCGCGCGCAACTGCGGCGCTCGCGCTTTATTTTGGCCGATGTCGAAGCGGTCGACCTTGCCGAACGCACGGTGAACTATACGCACACGCTCACCGGCGCGCATGAATCCATTGCCTACGACCATCTCGTTAATGCGCTGGGTGCCGGCACTTCGACGTTCGGCCTTCCGGGCGTTGCCGAGCGGGTGTTTGCGCTGAAGACACTGGAAGACGCCGGCACGTTACGCAACCGGTTCATGTGGCTGCTCGAGCTTGCGGATACCGCGCAAAGCGACGCCGAACGCGCGCGTCTTTTGAGCATTGCGGTGGTCGGGGGCGGTTTTACCGGCGTCGAGGCGGCCGGCGAAATGATCGAGCTGTTCCGCAGCGTGAACCATTTCTATCCGCGCGTACGGCCGGCCGACGTGCGCGTCACCCTCATCGAGGGCGGAAAAACGCTGCTTTCCGGATTGCCCGCGCGGATGGGCGCGTATTCCCAGCGCAATCTCGCCCGGCGCGGCGTGCGGGTCATCACCGGCGACGGCGTGCGGCTTGCCGACGACGACGGGCTGGAGCTGCAAAGCGGCGAGCGGATCGAAACGCGCACGATTGTCTGGAGCGCCGGCGTCAAGCCGCGCACGCTCGCCGGATTGGAAGCGATCGCAACGGGCAAAAACGGCACGATTCCCGTGCAATCCGACATGCGTGTTGCCGGACACGACGGCGTGTGGGCGATTGGCGATTGCGCGGCAATTCCCGATCCTCGCGGCGGCTCGTATCCGCCGACCGCGCAGCACGCAATACGCGAGGGACCGGTGCTCGGGCGCAACATCGCCGCCGCGCTGCGCGGGAAAACGACGGTGCCGTTCCGGTACACGTCGCTCGGCATGATGGCATCGCTCGGATCGCGCAAAGCGGTCGCACAGCTGCCCGGCGATCGCGTGCTCACCGGTTTTCTCGCATGGTTTTTGTGGCGCTCGTACTACCTTTCGCGCCTGCCCGGGCTGGACCGCAAGCTGCGCGTGGCGTTCGACTGGACGCTGGAGCTCGTGTTTCCGCGCGATATCTCGGAACTGCGCGTGTACAGCGAACGCGCGCAGTCGAGCGCCGCGGCGGACGCTGGCCTCGTTCCCCGCGAGCAGAATGTGTTAAAGTAAGCTATGGAGTTCCGCGAGCCCATCGAGGACCTGATCCGCGACCCGCGTGAATTCACCGGCGCTTTGCGCTTTCCGCAGCCCGGCGCGATCCGCATTTACGATGAAACGCTGCGCGACGGCGAACAAATGCCCGGCGTCTGCTTTACGCCTGCACAGAAGTACGAAATCGCCAAGCGGCTCGCCGACATCGGCGTGCACATCATGAGCGTCGGTTTTCCCGCCGCGTCGGCCGGCGATCGCAAAACGCTGCAGATGGTCATGGAGGGCAAACGCCGCGGCGAGATGCGCGAGGTGGAGATCGTCGTCATGTGCCGCAGCACGGCCGGCGACATCGATATCACCGTGCGCACGCTCGAAGAGATCGGCGTCTCCCCTGCCGACGTCACGTTTTTTATCTTCACCAGCGGCAGCGATCTGCACTTGAAATATAAGATCGGCAAGACGCTGCTCAAACGCGAAGGGCGGGACCCGGCCGAGTGGCTCGATCTGCCGCTCAGCTTTTACCGCGACGCGAACATCAAGTTGCAGAACGACGCCATCCGGTACGCGCGTTCGCGCGGCGTCACGCGCATAGAGTTTGGAGCCGAAGACGGCAGCCGCGGCGACGTCGAGTACTTCATCCGCTACTTTAAAGAAGGTATAGCCGCCGGCGGCGACCGGCCCGCCTGGCCCGACACCGTCGGTTGTCTCACGCCCGAGGCTGCGCGCTGGTACTGCACGCGCATCGTCGAAGCGATGCCAGAAGGCCTGCCCATGGTGTGTCATTTTCACAACGACTACGGCCTGGGAACCATCAACGCCATCACAGCTGTTTCGTGCGGCTTTCAAGTCGTTTCCGTGACGGCCAACGGGTACGGCGAACGCGCGGGCAACGTGAAGCTGCACGAGTTCGTCACCGCGCTCAACGTGCTGTACGGCATCGAAATCCCGGGTTTCAAATACGAAAAGCTGCGCGAACTCGCGCGCTTTATGGAACGCATGACGGGTGTTCCCATGCAGCAGCACGAGCCTATCGTCGGCACGAAGGTGTTCGCGCACGAGTCCGGCATCCATACGCACGCGATGCTCATCGACCGGCGCATGTATGAAGCGGTGCCGGCGGATTTAGTGGGCGGACGGATGGAATGGGTGTTCGGCAAACACTCGGGCATTGCACTGGTCGAGGACACGCTGCGCAAACGGCAGGCCACGCTGCAGGCGGCGGGCGTCGATCTGACGCCGGATCTGGCGCAGCGCGTAACGGAGGAGATAAAACGCTTGCGCGAAGAGCGCGCGGCGAGCAGCCGCAGCGAAGAAACGATTGCCGTTTACGAACAGGCGATGCGCCGTCTCTCCATTGCCGAAGACGAGGTCGCGCAGATTGCGATCGTCCTGGGACAAGCGGTCACGCCCTAAGCCGGCATCGCCGCTACGCCGCCCATCCGGAACGCCGCAACGAAAGCGCGGAACACGGTGGGATAGTCGTCGTGCGTGAAGGCAACGCTGCGCGGCCCCGTGCGAGAGAAGCCGGGAATCAGCTCCACGAAATCGGCCTGCTCGACGCGCGAAAGGTCGAGCTCTAAGGCAACCGGCGGTTTGAAGACGTACGGCTGTGCGTGAGCCGCTTCGCGCACCGCTTGGGCTGCCGCCTCGCGGATCAGCGCTTGCGCCGCTTGCGGCGAGAGCGAGTCGGCGCTGTAGTTGCCGATGCTTTCCTTGACGACGACGCCCCGCACCCACGGCATCTGCGCCTGCGCGCTCTCCACCGTCGCGCGATCGCCGGTGATCAGCAAGACCGGTACGCCGTAGAAACCCGCAAGCCCGGCGTTAACCGTCGCCTCGCTGCACGTGACGCCGTTGATACGTGCGTTGTAAATGACCGAGGGCGTGTAGGTGTGCGCTAAAACGGCGTTCATATCGCCGATCGCGCCGTGATAGCCGGTGAAGAAGACGCCGGCGAAGGTGTCGTTCAGGCCCTGTACCATCGAGAGCGGCTTGCGGTTTCCGAAGAGCACGCGCACGTCCGCGGGCAGCTCGTCCAACAGCAGGTTGCGCATCGGCCCATGCGAATCGTTCACGAACACGTCTTGCGCGCCCGCTTCGCGCGCGCCGGCGATTGCGGCGTTCACTTCCGCCGTCATGTGGCGCTGATAGATGAAATACTCCGGTGTGTAATTGCGCGCGTCCACCTGATCCCAGCTGCACACGCCGGCCGTGCCTTCCATGTCGCACGAGATGTAGAGGTTCATCCCATCACCGTCGCCGCGCTTGCGAGCCGGTAAGCCGCGACGAACGCGCAAAACACCATCGGGTAATCGCCGTGCGTAAACTCCAGCGTCCGGCCGCCCGTGCGCATAAAGCCGGGCATGAGTTCGACGAAATCGGCTTGTTCCGCGCGCGCCATTTCGAGCTCCATGGTCACGGGTGAATCGAACGTGAACGGCCGCGCGGCTTTGGCGCCAGCAATTGCCTGCCCGGCGGCTTCGTACAGCAGCGCCTGCGCCGCTTTGGGCGTGAGCGAGGACGTCGCGAAGTGACCGATGCCTTCTTTGACTTCGACGGTGCGCACCCAGGGAAGATACTCTTTGACGTGCGCGCATACGACCGAATCGCCGCTGAGCAGCAGCAGCGGAACGCCGTAACAGCCCGCCATTGCGGCGTTGAGCAGCGCCTCGCTGCAGGCCACGCCGTTCATGCGCACGTTGTAGATTGAATCGGAGGTGTACGTGTGGGCCAGCACGCCGTTCTCTTCACCGGCGCGCGCGTGGTAGCCGGTGAAAAACGCGCCTGCGAAGCCCGGCTGCAGGCCTTGCATCATCGAGCGCGGCTTGCGCGAACCGCTGATCACCCGCACGTCCGCCGCAAGTTCATCCCACAAGACATTGCGCATGTCCCAGTGTGAATCGTTGATTACGAATTCGCTCGCGCCGGCGCTGCGCGCGCCTTCAATCGCCGCGCTGACTTCCTGCATCATGTAGCGCCGGTATATCGGATACTCATGACGGTTGGCGGGATCGCACTGCATCCAGCTGCACACGCCGGCGGTCCCCTCCATGTCGCACGATACGTAGAGGCGCATTATTGCCCCGAGGCGCTGCGCGCTTGCTGCAGACCTTCTTGCGCCGCCACGTTGTTTTTGTTCGCTGCGAGCGCGCGGCGGTAGTACGGGATCGCCAGCGCATATTTGCCGGCGGCCAGATACATGTCGCCCAGTTGCGTGAGCGCGACGTCGTCTTTGGGATTGCGGGCGACGCGCGTTTGCAGCTGCTGCAGCTGCACGCGCACGGCCGGGGGCGGTCCTCCGCCTTCGACATTGACCGCGGGCGGCGCTTGCGTTGCGCGCGCCTGCGCGCCGGTCGCCGCCGACGCCCCGAACACCGAGCCTCCTGTGCTTAAACTTTGACGTATCAGCAAAACGACGAGCGTCACCAGCACGATGCCGAATAGGGCCGTGATGGGAAGATACATGCGGGGCGGCAAACCCCGCGCAGGACCGGTAATCACCAAGATTTGGTTGGACGCGCGGAGAACAATATCATCGTGCTGCCTTCGGAAACCGACCTTCAGCTGCTTTTCGCCGAACTAAACAACTTTTATTTCAACGGCGAGGTGCCGGTCTGCCGCATCCGCTACAACGCGCGCTTCTCCAATTCTGCCGGCCGCATCACGTACAGCGAACGCCCGCTGCTGGTCGAACTCTCGCCTAAGCATTTCAAGCAGAGCCCTAAAGCGCTGCGCGAAACGCTGCTGCATGAGATGATTCACGCCTGGCTCTTCGACAAAAACGGTGACACCGGCCACAGCAGCGCGTTCCGGCGCAAAATGCGCGATTGCGGGATGAGTTCCATCTATCACGATCTCGGCAACGTGCGTCCGCTGAACGAAAGTGCGAAGCGGTACATCCTGCGCTGCGCGAAGTGTTCCCTCGAACTGCTGCGCCGGCGCTTGCCCAGCACTGCCATGAGCTGCGGGCGCTGCAGCCGCCGCGGCTACGACTCCCGTTTTCCTCTCAGCGTCTTCGAAGTGCTCGAAACGCGCGACCTTGGCCAGACCCTCGGACGCGCCGCGTTCAAGACCCGCCGCTAGGGAGCGTACCGGCGTCGCGCCAGGCCCGGTTTTCGGCGGCGTTCCGACCTTTATCCAGGCAGAATCAGGCGGCGGCAGGCGAAGATAGCGGGGTTATGACGACCACGAACGTTCCCGCCAACGGCGCCAAGACCCGTATCGAGTCCGACTCGATGGGCCCCATCACGGTACCCTCGGATAAATACTACGGCGCGCAATCCGCGCGTTCGCTCATCCACTTTGAGATCGGCGAGCCGGAATGGCCGCGCGACGTGATGCCGCGCGAAGTCCTTCACGCGATGGCCGTGCTGAAAAAAGCATGCGCGCTGGTGAACCGCGATCTCGGCAAACTCGACGAGGAGAAGACGAAGCTCATCGTCGCCGCTGCTGATGAGGCCGCCGTCGGCAAGCTCGACGCGCATTTTCCGCTGCGTGTGTGGCAAACCGGTTCGGGCACGCAGACGAACATGAACGTGAACGAAGTGATCTCCAACCGCGCCATCGAGATTGCCGGCGGCGACATGGGCAGCAAGAAACCCATTCACCCCAACGATCACGTCAACATGTCGCAGTCCTCGAACGATACGTTTCCGACGGCGATGCATATGGCAGCCGCGAAAGCCGTGATCGAAATGCTGCCGGCGATCAAACAACTGCGCGATGCGCTCGACGCGAAAGCGAAAGCCTGGAGCGGCATCGTCAAAGTCGGCCGGACGCATTTACAAGATGCGACGCCGCTCACGCTGGGTCAAGAGTTTTCCGGATACGTCACGCAACTGGATCGCGCGACGCATGCCATCGAGACGGCATTGGATCCGCTGTACGATCTCGCCATCGGCGGCACCGCCGTCGGCACCGGCTTGAACGCGCATCCCGAGTTCGCGCAGCGCACGGCTAAGAAAATCGCCGAACTGACGGGGCTGCCGTTTCGCTCGCATCCGAACAAGTTCACGGCGCTGGCTTCCCACGATGACTTTGTCTTCGCCTCGGGCGCGCTCAAGACGCTGGGCGCGGCGCTGATGAAGATCGCTAACGACATCCGCTGGCTGGCATCGGGTCCGCGCGCCGGCATCGGCGAACTGATTTTGCCGGAAAACGAACCGGGTTCGTCCATCATGCCGGGCAAGGTCAATCCCACGCAGTCCGAAGCGATGACCATGGTTGTCGCGCAAGTTTACGGCAACGATACGGCGATCGCGTTCGGTGCCTCACAGGGAAACTTCGAACTCAACGTTTTCAACCCGGTGATGATCTACAACTTTCTTCACTCGTGCCGTCTGCTGCACGACACGTGCGTCATGTTCCGCGAGCACGCCGTTGAGGGGCTGCGAGCGAACGAGGAAATGATCGCCAAGTATCTGGGCGAGTCGTTGATGACCGTTACCGCACTATCACCGAAGATCGGTTACGACAAAGCTGCGGAGATTGCCAAGCACGCGCACCACAACGACATGACGCTCAAGGAGGCGGCCGTCTCGCTCGGCCACGTTACCGCCGAGGAGTTCGACCAATACGTCGTGCCCGCCGAGATGACCCGCCCGAAGTAGGCGCTTTCAGTGCGATCGTTCCACGCAAAAAGCCCGCCGGCAGGCGGGCCTTTGCAGTTTTTGGCGCTCGCGCGCTTGCTTTAGTTCTCGCGGATAAGGATGGTCGCGTACGTCGATTTCACGCCGACCCACATTTTTTCGTTCCAGCGATTCGACGCGGCGCGCTCCAAACTGAATAAATCGATCATCCAGTCGTTGAAGTAGGAGTCATCGGCGTCGAGCGCCACTAAGGTCCGGTCGTTCATATTGCGTCCTTCACTCTTGTCCATTACAACGTAATCTATCGGCGTTCCGATTCGCAAAGTGCATTCGGGTTAGGACCAATGCCCCAAGGGCGAACGCAATCGTTACACGGCCCCGGGACCCTCAACCAAGCGCCCCTTTGCATTTACCTCGTAATGTGCGCCGCGCCACCCGACGCGGCGTCCCGTGAAGGCGGCACACCAGACCCCGAAGCTTAGGACTATCCGTACCGGCAGCAGATGCGCAGCGGTCCCCACGCGGGGTGCCATAATGCGCTGAGCCTCAAAATGCAGCCACGTGCGAATCCCGAGAGCCGCTCCGAACCACGCTAAGGCGGGGAGCGGAAAACCGGCGATTGCGCCGGCCGCGGCGGCGAGCACCGGATAGTGCAGCACGATAGTACCCGCATAGCCCGCCGGGCGCGCGCGAAGAATGGTGCGCGCCCAACGCACCTCGTGCGCCCAGATCTGCGCGAAGCGGCGTTCCGGTACCGCTGTCGCCACCGGAAATGGTGCCAGGGCGATGCGGTGACCGGCGCGTACGACCGCCTGCGCGATCGCGTAGTCGTCGGCCAGAGCGTCGGCGATCGCGGCAAACCCGCCGGTTTCGGCCAGGACGCTGCGGCGCAGCGCGATCGTCGCGCCCATGCAAAAATCGACCGGACCCAGCGCCGCTGCGGCCAGAACCGAAGGCGTGAACTCATCGGTGATCGCCATGGCGCCGGTGCGCGACGCGGCGCTCGCGTTGGGAATGCCGGCAAAGATGCACGTGGCGGCTCCCGTGCCGGCATCCGCGAACAACGGCGCCAGCCGCGCAAGGTAATCGCGCGGCACGCAGATGTCGCTGTCGGCAATGACGACGAGCTCGCCTTGGATGTGCGGCTCCATGCCCAGCAGGTTCGCGACTTTCGGATTGCGCGCCGGCCCGGGGGAACCCGCCGCGATGACGATGTCGAGCGCCGGAAATTCACGCTGCAGCCGGCGCACCGCCTCAAGCGCCGGATCGTTTGCATCGGCGGCCCCGAAAACGATGCGAAAACCGGCGTACTGCTGATCGCAGAAGGATCGCAGGTGTTCGTATAATGCCGGCTCGCTGCCGTGCAGCGGTTTGAGTACGGTCAGCGCAGGCGCAAACGGCTGCTGCGGCCGGCCCATGTTTCGCGCAAACGAACGCAGCCGCCCGATTGTGAAAACGGTGAACCCCATTCCCGCCGCGCTGCCCGCGTATAGGATCGCCGCGGCGGCCGCGCGCGCGCTAACGTGCATCGGCCAATTGCGCGTACGTCGTGCAGACGATGCCGCCGCTTCGCGCTAAACGCATCGTTTCCGCGTCCACGAGCGCCGCCAGCTCGCCTGTGAAGTCGTAGGCCGGCGGAAACGCGCCCGGCCACGCGTGCGTTGCCGGGTGCAGATACACTTCTGAAACGCCCTGGGGAAGCGCGCGTAAGAACGCTGCAACACGGTGCGGCGTCATGTGCCCCGAGTCGTTCATGCCGAAGACGTAATCGTTGGCAGCAATGCCCGCGCGCCGCAAGCGCGCGCGCATCAGCGACATCCACGGACGCAGCAACACGTCGTTCGCCAGCCGCGCCGTGAAACGCGTGTGCATCGCGCGCCACGACGGGCCGAACGGCTCGTGCGGAACGCGCACCGCCCGAAGCCCGAACGTCTTGCCGACCTTCAAGACGATCGCGAGCACCGTCGGGTGAACGTGGAAGTGATTCTGGGCGTTCACGTGGTCCAGCGGCAATCCGGTGTGCGCGAATGCTTCGAATTGGGCGCGGATCTCCGCTTCGAGCTGCGCGCGGATGCCGCGTTTGAAAAAATACCGTACGCCCGTGCGCGCCAAGCTGCTCCCGAAGTTTCCCTGCGCATCCACCAAATCCGGAACGAGCGCCGCTTCGAGTTTCGCGCGGCCGTTCACGAGCACCAGATGAAGACCGACGTGCAGTCCGGGCAGACGGTGCGCGCGTTCGACCGCGTCCGCGAAAGCCGGAGCGGCGACCATCAAACTGGCCGTCGAAAGAATGCCATCGCGGTGGCCGCGTTCGATTGCCTCGTTCACTGCGACATCCAGGCCGAAGTCATCGGCGCTCACAATAAGTCCCCGCACGTGAAGTCCGTAATGCTGGCAGGCTACCTCCAATGCCTGTTTAAAAAGCTCTGCCGTGCCAAGCCGGACTATGGACGAGGTGGCGTATCTCCACAGGGTCGCGTAAAGCGGATCACCTGCGCATCAACCTGGAGCGCGACGTTGCCGGCAAAGGCGTTACGAGCGGCTTTGAATCGTACCGCCTCATCAACTGCGCGCTTCCCGAAATCGATTTGGCGGACGTGGATACGTCGTGCACGCTGCTGGGCAAACCGCTGCGCGCGCCGATCGTTATCTCGTGCATGACCGGCGGCACGCCCCAGGCGCGCGAGATCAACCGCACGCTGGCGCGCGTCGCTTGCCAGTACGGCTTCGCGCTGGGTTTGGGATCCGGGCGCGCGCTCATCGAACACCCGGCGCTGCTCGACACCTTTGCCGTGCGGGACGCCGCGCCCGGCGTCTTACTTTTCGCGAATCTCGGCGCGGTGCAGCTCAACAAGGGATACGGCCTCGAGGATTGCCGCAGGCTCGTCGATCTGATCGAGGCCGACGCGCTCGTGCTGCATTTGAATGCGCTGCAAGAGGCACTGCAGCCCGAAGGCGACACGGCCTTTCGCGGATTGCTCAAACAAATCGCGCGGCTGTGTGCCAAGATGCCCGTGCCGGTCGTCGTCAAAGAAGTCGGCTGGGGCATCGACGCGCCGTGCGCTCGAGCGCTGCTCGGCGCGGGCGTCGCCGCGATCGATCTTGCCGGAGCCGGCGGCACGTCGTGGAGCGAGGTCGAACGCTTCCGCGCGGCCGAGCCCTGGCGCGCGCGCGTTGCCGGACAATTTTCCGGCTGGGGCATTCCGACGGCGCAAGCGTTGCGTTCGGTGCGCCGCGCGCTTCCCACGGCAACCATCGTCGCCAGCGGCGGCGTTCGCACGGGCATGGACGTGCTCAAAGCGCTCGCGCTGGGTGCGGACGCTGCGGGCATCGCGGGGCCGTTTCTGCGCGCCGCCGCGCAGACCGAAGACGCTGCGGCGGATCTGGCGCGCGAGCTGCACGAAGTCTTGCGGACCGGCATGTTCGCGCTGGGCGCGCGCACGATCGGCAAACTGCGCAGGACCAAACGGATCGAACATGCGCGAGATCGATAGCGCCGATGCCTATTGCCGCCTGTTAGCGACCGGCCACTACGAGAATTTCGCCGTTGCATCGCGCATCGTTCCCGCGCAGACACGGACGCATCTCATGCGCTTTTATGCATTCTGCCGCACCACGGACGATCTCGGTGATGAAAGCGGCGCTCCGCATATCGCGCTGGAGCGTTTGCGGTCCTGGCGCGAACAGACGCAAGCCTTTTTCGCCGGTGCCGCTCCCGTGCATCCGGTCTTCATCGCGTTGCGTGAAACGGTGGAACGTTTCGGATTGGACAGCGCGCCGTTTCTCGATCTCATCGCCGCGAACGAACAGGATCAGCAGGTTTTGTCTTACCGCAACTGGCCGGCGCTGCGCGCGTACTGCTTGCTCTCCGCCGCGCCGGTGGGCCGCGTCGTGCTGCGCTTCTTCAACGCGGCCGGCGAGCGCAGTGAAATGCTCTCGGATGACGTCTGCATCGGACTTCAGCTCGCCAATCATGCGCAAGACGTTCTGCGTGACGCCGCAATCGGCCGCAGCTATCTTTTACAGGACGATGTCGAGTCAGGCGGTACGGCGTTTGCCGTGCGATCGCTCACCGATCGCGCGCGCATGCTTTTGGACTCGGGGCGCGAGCTGGAACGCCTCGTACCGGGCGCGTTACGGGCGCAGCTCGCGCTTTACCGCCTGGGAGGAGTTGCTATCTGCGAAGAGATCGAGCGTCTTGGTTACCGGACGGATGTACGGCGCCCATTTGTATCGAATGGCACAAAAATGCAATTGCTATTGCGAACTTTGGTCAATGTTGCAAGCCGTTGATTCTCAGGCCGAGCGGTTCTGCCGTGAAATGGCGCGGCGCGAAGCCAAGAATTTTTATTGGGGGTTTATCTCGCTGCCGCACGAGCAGCGGATGGCAATTTATGCGCTGTACGACTTTGCGCGCCAGGTGGACGACGAAGTGGATGCGGCCCCCGCTCCGGCGCTCATTCCCGAACGCCTAGCCGCCCAGCGCTCGCGCGTTCTGAACGCGTTCGAAGCGGACGATCACATCATGCACGTGCTCGGGCGCGCCATCGCCCGCTACGGCATTCCGCAGAACGAATTGCTGGCGCTCATCGACGGCGTGGAATGCGATCTGAATGCCGACCGTTATGAAACATGGGAGGATCTGCGCGCGTACTGCCGGCTGGTCGCATCCGCGGTAGGCCGCATGTGCGTACGGATCTTCGGTTTCACCGATGAGGCGGCATTGGACCGCGCGGACGAGCTCGGCCTTGCGCTGCAGCTGACGAACATTTTACGCGACGTGCGTGAAGACGCGCAGATGGGCCGCGTCTACTTGCCCCAAGATGAGTTGCGCCGGTTCAGCATCGACCAGAGCCGGCTCGCGGACGGCATGCCGGGGCCGGGCTGGGATGCTTTCGTCGCATTTCAAACTGCGCGCGCGCACGACCTTTTTGCCGGCGGTTACGAAGTGCTGCGCTACATTCCGCGCCGTCCCGGCGCTTGCGTGCAGACGATGGCCGGAATCTATGAGGGAATCTTGCGCAAGATCGAACGCGATCCGCAGCTGCCGTTCCACGGCCGGGCGGCGCTGAGCAACGGCGAAAAGCTGCGCGTCGTTGTGGGCTCGTGGCTTCGGCCGCAAGCGTAGCCGTCGTGGGCGGCGGCCTGGCGGGGCTTTCCGCTGCGGCCGATCTCAAGCGCGCCGGCGCGCGAGTCGATCTGTTCGAGCGCAGCCGTTTGTTGGGCGGGCGCGCGACGTCGTTTGAGATTGACGGACACGTCGTGGATAACGGGCAGCACGTCTATTTGGCGTGTTGTGCGGCGTTCGTTCATTTCGTCGAGTGCGCCGGCATGGGCTCGGCCCTGTATCTGCAAGAGCGCTTTGACGTCGCCGTGTACTCCAAGAACGGAAAACGCAGCCGTCTTCGCGCGGCAAATCTGCCCGCTCCGCTGCATCTGCTTGCTTCGTTTGCTTCGTACAAGTATTTGAGTGTGGCGGGCAAGCTGCAGATCGCGCGCGCGCTGGCCTCGCTCAAGTTCCGCCCCGAAAGCGCGAGCGAGGGGATCAGCTTTGCACAGTGGCTGCGCGATCACGGTCAGAGCGCCCAGACGATTCGCGCTTTTTGGCAACCGTTCATGGTCCCGGCGCTCAATGCGCCGCTCCACCGCATGAACGCCGCGGAAGCGGCGTTCGTCGTTTCGACCGCTTTTCTGCACGATCGCGGCGCGGCGCGTTTCGGCTACAGCACCGTGCCGCTCGCGCGCATCATGGAGGCGGCCGCGGCCGGTTTGGACGGCGTGCACCGTTCCAGTGCGGTGCATGAAATCGTTTGCGCCGGTGGTGCGATTACCGTGAAAACCGCACGTGCTGAATCGCACTACGATGCGGCCGTGCTGGCCGTTTCCCCCGAATCGCTTGCGCGTCTGCTGCCGCGTGCACTCGCTGAGGCCCTGCCGCCCTTGGACGCATACGAGCCGTTTGCGATCATGGACGTGCATCTGTGGTACGACGGCCCGGCGCTCGATGCGGACTTCGCGGCGATTTTAGATTCGCCGGTCCAGTGGGTTTTCCAAAAAGCACGCGGATATTTGTGCTGCAGCATAAGCGTGGCGAACGATTTGGCGAAGAAGACGGGCGCCGAGATGACGGAGCTGGCGTGGGCGCAGGTGTGCGCCGCGTTGCCGCTGCGCGGCGCGCGTCTGCTGCGCGGCGCGGCAACGCGCAATCCCGCGGGAACGTACCTGCCGCCGCCGGGCACACAGCGGCCCGGGCCCCGTACGGCGCTGCGGAATCTCACGCTGGCCGGAGCTTGGACGGCGACGGGGTGGCCGGATACCATGGAATCCGCGGTCCAAAGCGGTAGAGCGGCGGCCGCCGTTCTGCTAGAATCACTTGCTGATGCGCGTTGACTCAGCCGCTTTGACGAGCGCGGTCCAATGGCTGCTCGAGCGCCAGCATACGGACGGCTGGTGGACGGACGAGTTGGAAACAAACGTAACGATGACTGCGGAGCACGTGCTGCTCCTGCGGTTTTTGGCCGTTGACGTCGAGCCGGTCCGCGAGGGCGCCGTTCGTCATCTGCTGCATCATCAGCGCGCGGACGGTTCGTGGGCCCTCTATTACGAGGGACCGGCCGATCTCAGCACGACCCTGGAAGCCTACGTCGCGCTCAAAGTGCTGGGGGTCGATCCCGCGTGCGCGCAGATGCAGCGCGCGCTCACCGTTATACGGACGCTCGGCGGTTTGGCCGATGCGCGCGTTTTTACGAAAATTTGGATGGCGCTCTTCGGGAAGTATCCGTGGGACGGCATTCCGACCATGCCGCCGGAGATCGTGTATCTTCCGGCGTGGGTGCCGTTCAATCTTTACGATTTCTCCTGTTGGGCGCGCGGCACCGTCGCTCCGCTCTGCGTCGTGATAGCGCGCCGTCCGGTGCGCGATCTCGGGGTCGAGATCGGCGAAGTGATCGTCGCCGGCACGGAGCAAGCGATGCATGCCGTTCCGGGCAGCGGCTGGCTCTGGTGGACCGACAAGTTGCTCAAGTTGTACGAACGGTTGCCGTTCAAGCCGGGCCGCGAGCGCGCGTGTGCCGCCACGATCGAATGGGTCGTGCAGCGCCAAGAGGCCGACGGCAGTTGGGGCGGCATTCAACCGCCGTGGGTGTATTCGCTGATCGCGCTGCATCTGGAAGGTTATGCGCTCGATCATCCGCTCATGAAAAAAGGCCTTGCGGGGATGGACCGCTTTGCATTGAGCGATGAGAGCGGCTGGCGTTTTCAGGCGTGCATGTCGCCGGTCTGGGACACCGCATGGGCCATCCGCGCGCTGTATCAGGCCGGGCTGCGCAGCGATCACCCCGTGATGCAGAAGGCGGTTTCGTGGATGCTGCGCGAGCAGATCGCCGCGGATCAGCCGGGCGATTGGCAAGTGCGCTGCAAAGATGTTCCCAACGGCGGGTGGTCGTTCGAGTTCGACAACGACATCTATCCGGACGTCGACGATACGGCGGTCATCGTGTGTTCGCTGCTTGAAGGCGGCGAGCGCCAAGCGGTGCGCGGCGCGATCGATCGCGCCGTGACGTGGACGCTCGCCATGCGTTCTTCGAACGGCGCATGGGCGGCGTTCGACCGCGATAACACGAGCGAGATACTGTACCGCATGCCGTTTTCCGATTTCGGCGCGATGATCGACCCGCCCACCGAAGACGTCACGGCGCACGTGCTGGAGATGCTTGCGATGCTCGGCAAGGACGCGTCCGATCCGTACGTCGCAAGCGGCGTTGCCTATTTGCGCGCTTCGCAGAAGCCCTCGGGCGCTTGGTTCGGGCGCTGGGGCGTCAATTATCTTTACGGCACGTGGTGCGTGGTCAGCGCGCTCGCACAGCTGCGCACCGCTAGCGACGCCATTGCACGCGCCGTGGAATGGACGATCGGTGTGCAGAACACAGACGGCGGCTGGGGCGAGAGCTGCGCCTCGTACGATGACGAGTCGCTCGCCGGCAACGGCCCCAGCACGCCCTCGCAAACCGCATGGGCCGTGATGACCTTGCAATGGGCGGGAATGGGCGGGCATCCTGCGGCGCAGCGCGGCTTGGCGTTCCTACGCGAGCGCCAGCGCAACGGCACCTGGGACGAGCCGCACTTCACGGGAACGGGGTTCCCAGGCGACTTCTATTTGAACTACCATATGTACCGGCATCTTTTTCCGACGATGGCATTGGCGATGGACGCGCGCTACCGCGAGCACGCGCCTTCGGCGGCCATCTCCCTCTCCAGAGAGCAGGTTACCATTTCATGAGCACCCCGTTGGCGCAAAAAGTCGAGATTGCGAAATACATCTTCGGAAAAAAGATGAGAGGGCAGAAGAAGTATGCGCTCGTGATGGAACTCGAACCGCTCTATCAGTGTAATCTTGCCTGCGCCGGATGCGGAAAGATTCAGTATCCCGCCGAGGTTCTGCGCAAGCGTCTTTCGGTTGAAGAATGCATCGCCGCCGTGGAAGAGTGCGGCGCGCCGGTCATCTCGATCGCCGGCGGCGAACCGCTCGTGTACGAAGACCTGCCGCGTCTGGTCGACGAACTGGTCGCGCGTAAGAAAGTCGTCATCATCTGCACGAACGCGGTGCTGTTGGAAAAGAAGATCGACCGCTTTAAGCCGCATCCGCTGTTCACGTGGATGGTGCATTTGGACGGCCTCAAAGAGCGCCACGATCAGGTCGTCTGCCGCGATGGCACCTTCGAGAAAGCCGTTGCCGCCATCAAGGTGGCAAAGGCGAAGGGCTTCCGCGTCTCCACGAACACCACGTTCTTCGATCCCGACGACGCGACGTCGGTGAAGAAGGTGCTGAACTATCTCAATGACGATCTGCAAGTCGATTCAATGCAGATCTCGCCAGGATACGCGTATGAAAAAGCGCCCGACCAAGAGCATTTTTTGGGCGTCGAAAAGACGCGCGGAATTTTCCGCGAGGCGTTTTCCGGCGGCAACCGCAAACGCTGGCGGCTGAATCACAGTCCGGTCTTTTTGGATTTCTTGGAAGGCAAGCTCGACATGGAGTGCACGCCTTGGGGCATTCCGTCGTACTCGATTTTGGGCTGGCAGCGGCCCTGCTACCTGATGTCGGATGAGGCGTACGCAAAAACGTACAAGGAACTCATCGAAGAAACGGATTGGGACAAGTACGGGCGCGGCAAGCACGAGAAGTGCAGCAACTGCATGGCGCATTGCGGCTACGAACCCACGGCCGTCAGGAAAACCACCGGTTCGATCAAGGAGAGCATCCGCGCAGCGCTGGCGCACTGACGCCCAGAGCGTTTTCCTGACCGGCGCGAGCGGTTTCGTCGGAAGCCACGTGCTGCGCGAATTGCTCGCGGCCGGGCACGAGGTGCTCGCGCTCACGCGCGGCTCGCCGGCGCTCGATCGCGCCCGGCAGGACGCAGGTCCCGGGCGGCTGCGGCTCGTGCCGGGCGAGATGGAGAACGTCGGCGGTTTTGCGCGCGCGCTGAACGGATGCCGTTACGTGGTGCATTGCGCGGCGCTCTACTCGTTCGCACCCGCCGAGCGCGCCCGCATGCACGCCGTCAACGTAAAAGGCACCGCTTCGCTTGCCGAAGCGGCGCGCGTCGCACGCGTTGAGCGCTTCGTGCTTACGTCCAGTTCCGCGGCGCTGGGCGCATCCGGGCGCGGCGAAACGCGCACCGAAGATGATTGGGCGCACGGCGGCGGAGCGGAAAACTACCATCACTCGAAACTCGATCAGGAGCGCGCCGCATTCGCCGCACAACTGCCCGTCGTGGCGTTACTGCCGACCGCGCCCGTCGGTCCCGGTGACTCCAAACCGACGCCGACCGGGAAAATGATTCTGGACTTCGCGCGCGGGAAAATGTTTTCTCTGCCGCCGTGCGGCGGGATGAACCTGGTGCCCGTGGAGGATGTCGCACGGGCTCACGTGAGCGCGCTCAGGCAAGGATCGGCGGGCGGGCGCTACATTTTAGGCGGCGAGAATCTCATGCTTGACGAGGTGTGGGAATTGCTTGCGAGCGTTACGCAGCGGCCGCTTCCGCGATTCCGCGCGCCGCACGCTTTGGCGATGGCGATGGCCTATGCCGACGAGGCGCGCTGCCGGCTCGTTCCGCATGCGGTCCCGCACATTCCGCTCGAAGGCGTGCGCATGTCGGTCGAGCGCATGTTCGCGGATTCCTCGAAGGCGCAGCGCGAACTCGGCTTTCGTGCCGGGCCGGTGCGCGCCGCGCTCGAGCGGTCGGTCGAATGGTTTCGCGCGCACCGCTACCTGTAACGGTCGTTACGGCGACGGCGCTGGAATATCGGCAAGCGCGCAAACTGCTGCCCGCTCGCGTGCGCGTGATTCGCGCCGGCATCTCGCTTCGTGCCGGCGCGGGAACGATCGGCGGTTTGGCAATCAGCTGCGGGTTGGCCGGCGGCCTGCGTAATGATCTGCCGACGGGCAGCGCGCTTATTCCGCACCACGTGCGTCGCCCGGACGGGACGTCCGTTGCGTGCGATCCGGAATACGTGAGCATTTTGAGTGCGGCGGCGCGAGATCTGGGCGTTTTGGTTTGCAACGACCCGCTGCTTACCAGCACGCAGTTCATCTGCGGTGCGGCGCGCACGGCGTGGGCGGCGCACGGCTTTGCGGGCGCCGACATGGAGAGCGGCCTTATCCATGCCGAGCGTCTGGCCTGCGTGCGCATCGTGCTCGACACGCCTGGCCGCGAGATCTCGCCGGCATGGCTGAGCGGCGTGCGGGCCGCTTTCGATCCGCGCGCATGGATCGATCTGCCGTTTCTCGCGCGAAACGGCCCGGCGTGCGCGCGCAGCGCTGCGTTGATTGTCGCGCGGGCTGTTTAAGCGGCTTTGCGGTTTACGCGGCGGTCCGGTGGCGTTCGCAGCAATCCAACTGCATGAGCGCTTCGCCGATGAGCTCGCCGCGGCAGCCGCAACGCCAATTCCACGCGCTCAGATAGGCCAATTCGCCGCGTTCGCCGATCGTGCCGCGTTCCAGACGATGGACCGGCTCGCCGAAACGCGAAGCGGCTTCGCCGGTGTTTAGCAGGAGCATGCAGGCGTCTTACCCGCCGAGCCCTACGTCGTAACGGCGGCATTCTCCAGCAGCGCAGTGAGCCCGTCGGCCGCCATCGCGGCATGGTAGTACCGTCCCTGGCCGTATGTGCAGCCAAGCGCAAGCAAGCGCTCGGCCTGCAGCGGCGTCTCGATACCTTCGGCGGTAACGCGCAGAGCACACAGCTCGCCCAAACGAACGAGCATCTCGACGATTTGGCCGCTTTTGCCGTCGGCGAGATCGGCGATAAACGTTTGATCGATCTTAAAGGCGTCGATCGGCAGCGAGCGGATGTACCGCAGCGAAGAATAGCCCATGCCGAAGTCGTCGATGCACAGCTCGACGCCGGCGCCGCGAAGCTCCGAGAGGACGATCGCGGCACGCGTTTCATTCTGCAAGATCGAGGTTTCGGTGATCTCGAGGGTCAGTTGGCCGGGCGCGATGCCGTATTCATCGACGAGCGACACCAAGAACTCCGCCAAGTCGGGCTGCAGCACTTCCTGCACCGCGAGATTCACATTCATCTGAAACTCGCGGCCCTGAAAAAATCTTTGCCACTGCTGCAACTGCTTGCACGCGGTCTCAAGGACGAAGCGTCCGACGGGAATCATCAGGCCCATCTCTTCGGCTAACGGTAAAAACGACGCGGGCGAGAGGTAGCCTTGTTCCGGATGGTTCCAGCGCAGCAGCGCCTCGACGCCGCAGATGTGTCCTTCGGCTAGCGTGACGATAGGCTGATAATGCACGACAAACTGGTGCTGCTCGATCGCCGAGCGCAGATCCATGCGCAATGAGAGACGGCGCAGCGCTTCTTCATGCATGCTTGCGGCGAAAAACGCGGTGGCGTTGCGGCCTTCGCGTTTGGCGTGATACATCGCCGTGTCGGCATCGCGCAGCACTTCGGCAATGGAGGTGTAGGTGCTGTCGATCGGCGCGACGCCGATGCTTGCGGTCATCACGATCTCGCGGCCCGAAATCTCGTACGGCTTATGCAGGGCGCCGTGCAGCAGCTCGAGCATCGCCGCAACCGACTCGGGAACGGCGTCGGTGAGCAGCACCGCGAACTCATCGCCCGCCATGCGTGCGACGATGAAGCGCTCATCGACGATGGCGCGCAGCCGCGCCGCCGCCTCTTTGAGGATGTCGTCTCCGGCAAGATGGCCCATCGTGTCGTTGATCGACTTGAACTCGTCCAGATCCAAGTAAAGCACGGTGCGCGGAATTGCATCGCCGCGCTGCACCGCTTCGAGACCGCGCGCCAGCTCGAGCGAAAACACCGTGCGGTTGGGTAAGCCGGTGAGCGAGTCGTGGGTGGCCTCGTATTGCAGCCGGCTTTGCGAGCGCGCGTTCGCGAGCGCCATGCCCATCAGATTAACGAAGACCTGCATGGCGCGCAGCGACTGCGCGCTCGGTATTTCACCGCTCAGCGGCGCGTCCGGCGACATGTATCCGATCATCACGCCCTCGCGGTCGTGCAACGTGAGCACGAGCGCGTCGCGTTCGTGCCAATGGCTCGGGTATTTTCGCGTCGGCGCGCTGGGTAATTCGCCGATGTAGATCGATCGCTCCCAGTGCGCTTCTTTTTCGGCGGGGAAGAAGTAGCAGTCTTCGAAAAAGCGGACCGCCTGCTGAAGCATGCGATCGAACGCCTCGCGATCGATCGCCTCGTACAGGCGCTGCTCCACAACCGAGTCGGGGTAGCCCAGCATGACGCGCCGCCGGAGCTCGCCGTTGGGCTCCTCCGCTGCGACCATCGTGACATAGCGCCAGCCGAAAAGGTCTTGTACGCCGTGCGCGAGCGACATCAGCGCAGCGTCCAACGATGGCGCGCCAAGCACATCCCGCGTGATCTCGAAAAGCCGTTCGAGTTCGCTCACCGGCCCGGCTGCACGCTGAAAACCGCCGACGGAGTACATCAGGTTCTTTAGTTGAAGGTCAAGACGCGCGCATTCCTTGCGGTGCATGTCAAGCGCGTGTGAAGTGACGCAGCACCAACGCGAGCGCGGCCAGGGTTAAAGCGGCCGCGACAAAGAGCATGAGGCGGGTTTGGGCCAGCCGCAGCGAGAGACGCGCTCCGATGGGTCCGCCGATCAAACCTCCGAGCGCCAGCGGAAGCACGTAGGTCCAGCGGATGTCATTTTCCCACCAATGCGAGGCGAGGCCGACCGGTGAGGTGAGAAAGATCGCAAAATGGGAGGTCGCGCTG
>JBHEMM010000018.1:8654-11305 GCA_046262595.1 Vulcanimicrobiaceae bacterium | reverse complement strand
GATCATGTGCGCGGGAAGCGCGGAGAAATAGAGCAGTGAGGGCACGACGACCATGCCGCCGCCGATGCCGAACAGGCTCGACACGAACCCGACGAACACGCCGAGCAGCAGCCATTTTTCCCACCGCATGGCGTGCTGCTGCAAGGCGGCCGCGTTGCGGTTTGCCAGCCGTTTGCGCCGGTTGAATGTCATGTCGATGGACACGCCGACCAATAAAACGGCCAGTGCCCAATCGAAGAGCGCGGGGGAAACACGCTGTGCCAGCAGAGCGCCCAAAATGCTTCCCGGTATGCCTCCGATCGCGATGAGCAAGCCGATGCGTACGTGTACCCGGTCCTGCAGTGAATACGTGACCGCTCCGGCGGCGCTGTTCGCGACGACCAGGCTGAGCGAGGTGCCCGCGGCCTGCGCGGGCGGCAAGCCGAAAAACAGCAATAAGATAGGAACCGCGATGAACCCGCCCCCCAATCCCACCATCGAGCCGAAAATGCTCGCGCCCAGGCCCGTTGCGAACAGCCAGAACGCGGTGGCGTTCAGCGGCTAGGCGCCGACGCGGCCGATGTAGCGGCGGTCACGCGTGTCGATGCGGATGACATCGCCCGGGTTCACGAACAGCGGCACGTTCACGGTGGCGCCCGTCTCGAGTTTTGCGGGCTTCGTCGCGCCGGTGGCGGTGTCGCCCTTGAAACCGGGATCCGTTTCTTCGACTTTCAGCTCGACGTGTGCCGGCAAAGCGACGCCGATCGGATTGCCGTCGTGGAATTGCATGTCGACCGTCATGCCGTCTTTCAAAAAGTCGGCCGGGTCGCCGATGATGTCGCGCTGCAGCGTGAAGTTCTCGAACGATTCTTGATCCATGAAGTGGTAGCCCTCGCCGTCGTTGTACAGCATCTGCATCTGCCGGTTTTCGACCGACGCGCGCTCGAGTTTCTCACCGGCGCGGAACGTGCGTTCGACCGTGGCTCCGCTTTTGACGTTCTTCAAACGCGTGCGGACGAATGCAGAACCCTTGCCCGGTTTGACGTGCAAAAACTCAATGACCGTCCACAGTTGGCCGTTTTCCTGGATGGTCACTCCGTTGCGAAGATCGTTCGAAGAAATCATGACCCGCGCCCGTTACGCCGGAGAAACGGGATGCCCTGCTCTTGGTGCGCGCGCAGGCGGCGCAGGTTGCTGCGGTGCGTATAAAGGATGAGCAGCGCTGCGAATGCGCCGTACCCGCTCACCCACGGGTCACGCGTGAAATACCAGAGCGCGAACGGTGCGGACACGTTCGCCGCAATCGAGCCGACCGAAGAGTACGTCGTGAGCAGCGCGCCGGCTAGCCACACCGCAATAGCGAGAACGCCTGCCGGCCAGCAAAGCGCGAACAGCGCGCCCAGCGCGGTTGCAACACCCTTTCCGCCGGAGAAGCGCAGCCACGGCGAAAAACAGTGTCCCAGCACGGCGGCCGCTGCAACGAGCGCGCCGATGCGAAGGTCGTGCGAGAGAGCCAGCGCAGCGGCAACCGGCACGATTCCTTTGGCGGCATCCAATACGAGCACCGCCGCCGCACCGGCCTTGCCGATCGTGCGCAGTGCGTTCATCGCGCCGATGTTTCCGCTTCCCGACCGGCGCAGATCTTTGTTGTAAAATAGGCTGCCGACGATCAGCCCAAATGGTATGGAGCCTATCAGGTACGGTATGGCTGCGATCAGCAGCACTGCGGCGGCCATCGCTTACGCGGAGTGGTCGTCGTCGCCGGGGCGCGAACGCGCGCGAAACTCGAGCGAGAGCGGGACGCCCTCGAAATCGAAGTTTTGACGCAGCACGTTTTCCAAGAAACGCTTGTACGAATTTTGCATCAGGTCGGGATCGTTGCAATGGAAGACGAACAGCGGCGGATGCGCGGCCACCTGCGAGCAGTAATAGATCTTGAACATGCGCCCCGCGGGCGCGGCGGGCGGGTGCGCCATGACCGCATCGCGCACGACGTTGTTCACTTGAGCGGTGGCAATGCGGCGGTCGAGGTTCGATGCGACCTTCATCACCAGCGGCATCAAACTGCCCAGCCGGCGCTTCGTCTTCGCCGAGAGAAACGTCACCGGCGCGAACGTCGCGAAAGGAACTTGCTCGCTGATCACGTTGATCAGTTCGCCTTGGCTGTACTCGCCTTGCTCGCGCGCAAGATCCCACTTATTGCCGACGATGATGAGGCCTTTGCGCTCTTCCAAAATCATGCCCGCCAACCGGCGTTCCTGATTCTGCATTCCGACCATGCAGTCGAACAGCAAGATCGCAATGTCGCAGCGCGCGATCGCCGAAAGCGAACGCAGCGCCGAGTAGTATTCGATGGCACCGTGCTGCTGCGGCTTTTTACGCACGCCGGCCGTGTCGATGAGGCGCACGCGATGTTCGTGAAATTGAAAAAGCGTGTCGATGGCGTCGCGTGTGGTTCCGGGAACGTCGGAGACGATTGCGCGTTCCTCGCCGAGCATCGCGTTGAGCAGCGAGCTTTTGCCGACATTCGGCCGGCCGACCAGCGCGAGCGAAATTTCGCCGCTGAAATCCGGCGCCGGCGCGTTTTCGGGGAGATGATTCACGACCACGTCGAGCAGATCGCGGCGATCTGCCGTGGCTACGTGGAACGCAAACGCTGCCTCGGCTTGGTC
>JBHEMM010000018.1:0-8644 GCA_046262595.1 Vulcanimicrobiaceae bacterium | reverse complement strand
GGCTTGCGTGGTCCGCGGGCGAACCGACGGAGAAAGCAGGCCGTGTTGGGGGATGGTGCCTTGATTGATCAAGGTGATTTCCGGGAGGGCTGCTTTGAACGTCTCGCGCGGCGGGAGCGTGGGCAACGCGGCAGCGGCGGCGTTCGGCGATTCCGCCTTGTTCGCAACCAGAACGACGGGATGACGCGTGCGGCGCAGGATTGCCGCGACTTCCTCGTCGAGCGGGTGGCGCCCCGATTGCGCATCCACGACGAAGATGATGGCGTCGGCTTGATTCGCCGCAGCCTCCGCTTGGCGGCGTGTGGAGACGGCGATGTGATCGCCTTCTTTGTCTTGGTCCGGATCGATGCCGGCGGTGTCGACCAAACTGAACGTGCGGCCTTGCCACTCGCACAAGCCGTACAAGCGATCGCGCGTGACGCCGGGCGTATCCTCGACAATTGCGAGACGCTGACCGATCAAACGGTTGAAAAGCGCGCTCTTCCCGACATTGGGACGGCCGACCACGGCGACGGTTGCTGGCTGCACGGCGTGGGAGTTTGGGCAAGCTGCGGGGTATTCCCGCGGCATGCTCATTCTCTCGCTGCTTCTTGCGGCGGTCATGCCGTTCGGCGGGATCTTCGTCAGCTCGCTGCCCGGCGGTGCCGACGTCTGGGTCGACGGCAGTTATATCGGAAGGACGCCGGTGCTCATCGACGGCTTGCGCGCGGGGAAACATGCAATCACCGTGACCAAAGCCGGCTGGCGCGTCGCCGAAGTCGATCAGGACATTGCCGCCGGAAGCACCGCGGCGACGACGGTTCAGCTCTCGCCGCTCAATCCGCCGCTTTCGCGCGGCTCCGTTGAACTGCACGGC
This sequence comes from Vulcanimicrobiaceae bacterium, assembly GCA_046262595.1. GTDB lineage: Bacteria > Vulcanimicrobiota > Vulcanimicrobiia > Vulcanimicrobiales > Vulcanimicrobiaceae > DASSRQ01. The sequence continues at coordinate 7,788 of JBHEMM010000018.1, read as the reverse complement.
CTCGACGCCGCAGCAAAGGTTTCGTTCGATCACCAGAGCTGGCGCCTGCTGGCGACGCATTACGAGCTGCCCTCGGGGATGCATCATCTTTCCGTCAGAGAGCCGCAAGGAAAATTCGAACGCGACGTCACGGTTTATCCCGACCAGGCCACGCATGTGGTGTTTCGCGTCCCGGCGCTTGAAACGCGTTCGGCCGTGGTCGCGCCGCTGCAAGATTATATTCCGGCCTCCGCAGCAAAAGTCGCAGGCGATCGTTTGACGGTCAAGTGGGGCGGCCACACCGTCACCGGAAAGCTGGGCGACGCGCGCTTCGTGCTTGATGGGCGTCAAGTGCTTTACGATGCGCCGGCGGGCATGGTCGGCGGCCGGTTGTATCTGCCGCTCGATTTGATTCAGACGATCGCCGGGACGAAGACGAAGTAACGTGGCAGGGATTTACATCGAAACGTTCGGCTGTCAAATGAATGAGGCCGATTCGCAATTCATCGCCGACCGGGCGGCCGCAGCGGGGTACTTCATCGCGGCGAAACCCGAAGAAGCGAACGTTCTGGTTTTGAACACCTGCACCGTCCGCGAAGCCGCGGAACGGCGCGCGTACGGGCGCATCAATCACTTCAAGGTGCTCAAGCAAGCCGATCCGGCGCTGCGCCTGGTGGTCATGGGCTGTCTTGCCGAACAAGACCGCGATCGCATGCAGAAAATGTCGCCGCATGTGGACGCCATTTTCGGCACCGGCGAACTCGCGCAGATGGCGGAGGCCATCTCGCAGTGGCGCGGCGGTTTTGAAGACACCGATTTGACGGAAGATCGCGCGCTGCTCGAGCCGTTCGGCGGGAGCGCGGACTGCGTCACCGACGACTATTCGCATCTGCGCGGATTTGTGACCGTGCAGCGGGGCTGTTCTTACTACTGCACGTTCTGCATCGTGCCGCACGTGCGCGGACGTTTCGACCACCGGCCGGTGGGCGATATTCTTCTCGAAGCGCGCGAGCGCATCGCGGCCGGTGCGCGCGAAGTGATGCTGGTCGGCCAAACGGTCAACGCCTACAAGGATGCGGCGCAGAACCTCGACTTCGGCGATCTATGCGAGCGCGTCGCCGCGCTCGAGGGTTTGGAGCGGCTCGCCTTCATCTCGCCGCATCCCAAGGACTTCACCGAGAAGATCGTCGCGCAGATGGCGCGGATCCCGCAGTTGAATGCCCGCGTGCATTTGCCGCTGCAATCCGGCAGCGATTCGATGCTGCGCCGCATGAACCGCAAATACACGCGCGCGCAGTTCGAGGAAAAGGCAGCGCTGCTGCGCCGTTATCTGCCCGGATGGGCGATCACGACCGACATCATCGTCGGCTTTCCCGGAGAGACGGAACGCGATTTCGAGGCGACGCTCGACTATGTGCGGCAGGGCGCGTTCGCCAATGCGTACATGTTCATCTATTCGCCGCGGCGCGGAACGCCCGCCGCGCGTTGGGATCAGGTTGCGCCGGCAGTGGCGAGCGAGCGGTTCGGCCGGCTCGCAGAAGCGCAAAACGCCGCCTCACGCGCTTACCACCAGGGCAAGGTGGGCACGACCGTGCGCGCGTTGATCCAAGGCCCCTCAAAAAAAGACGCCTTGAAGCTTGCCGCAAAGACGTTCGACAACGTGACCGTTATCGCGCCCGCGCCTCCTGACTTCAGTGATGACCTCTACTCGCGCGAACCGTGGCTCGATGTCGAGATCCGCGAAGCGTTCACGTGGGGCTGCATGGGAACGATCGTGCGGCGGGCGCAGCACGTGAAGGACGCGGGTGCTCGCGTGGCACCCGCCATGGTGGATCTGCTCGCCCGTTAAGATCCAGCGGCACACAAGTTATCCACAGGAGCCGCGCCGAAGCCGGCTGGAGCAGTGAGCGTGCAGCAATACTCACCGATGCTCGAGCAATATTTCGGCATGAAGTCCCGTCATCCCGAAGCGATTTTGCTCTCGCGCGTCGGCGATTTCTATGAAGCGTACGGTGAGGATGCGGAGACGATCGCGCGTTCGCTTTCGATCGCGCTGACATCGAAAGAGGCGGGCAGCGGCCAGCGGGTCGCGATGGCCGGCGTTCCGCATCACGCGCTCGCGCAATACCTCGCCCGTTTGGTGCAGCAGCGCTTCATCGTCGCGCTCGCCGAGCAGCTTGAAGTTCCGCAACCCAATAAGCTCGTGCGCCGCGACGTCGTGCGCATCGTGACGCCCGGGACGCTGATCGAAGACCACCTGCTCGAGGGAAAACAAAACAATTATCTCGCCGCGATCACGTGCGTCGATGAAACGCTTGCGCTTGCGTACGCCGACGTTTCAACCGGCTTATGTGCTGCGAGCGCGCTCAGCGGCGAGTTCGCGTTCGAGGAGCTCCTTGCAGAGCTCGGACGCATCGGCCCCGCCGAAGTGGTGGCCGACATGCCGGCCGGCATGCGGGCATCTCTTTCGGAAGCGCTCGAGGCGATCGGTGCACGCGTGACGCCGGTGGGCCTTTCGGCCGTGAGCGGAAGGAGCCGCACGGCGGTCGAGGGCTTCTCGCTCGATGAATCGCTTGCCGTGCACCGCGCGATGGACGCGCTCGTCGGATTCGTAAAGCGCACCGCGCTGCGTTCGGCCGGCGATGACAAAATCGAAACGCTGCTTAGCGCCCCGCAATTTTACCGCCGGCGCACGTTTTTGAATTTGGACGCCAACACCCGCAAGAACTTGGAGTTGACGAAGGCGCTGGGCGCAAATCCGAAAGCCACGCTGCTCGCGACACTGGACAAATGCACGACGTCCATGGGTTCGCGGATGCTCGCTCGTTGGATCCTGGCCCCGCTGCTCGATCCGCAGGCGATCTGCGCCCGCCAAGACGGCACGCAATCGCTGATCGACGAACATGCGCGCCGGCAATCGCTGCAGGAACTGCTGCGCGGCTGTTTCGATTTAGAGCGCATCACGCAGAAGGTACGGTTCCGGCGGGCGCTGCCGCGCGATATCGCCTCGCTGCGCCGCACGTTGGATATCTTGCGCCCGCTCAAAGCGGTTGCGCCGAAGATGGACGCGATACCGCTGGACGCGATTGCGAATTTTGAGGGCATGCTCGAGGATCTCGGACGTACGATCGTGGAGGATCCGCCCGCGCAGCTGAGCGACGGCGGTGTGGTACGGCCCGAATCGGACGCCGAGCTTTTCGAATGCGCCGGCCTTCGGACGGATGCACGCGCGAAACTGTCGGCACTGGAAGAACGCGAGCGCGCGCGTACGGGTATCAAGTCGCTCAAAATCAAGTTTGCAAGCGCATTCGGCTATGCGATCGAAGTCTCGAAGGGCTCGTTGAACCAAGTACCGGCCGATTACGTGCGTAAACAAACGCTGGCCAACGGCGAGCGGTTCGTCACCTCCGAGCTCAAGGAGCTGGAGATTGCGATTTCGAGCGCGCAGTCGCGTCAGTTGCGGCTGGAAGAGCGGATCTTCGCAGCGCTGATCGAGCGGATCGCGCTGCGCATCGACGACCTGCTTGCCACCGCGCAGGCGCTGGCCGAGATCGACGTGCTGTGTTCGCTCGCGCAGTGCGCGGCCGAGCGCGGTTACGTGCGGCCTGAGTTGGGCGGCCCGAGCGAGGTCGAGATTGTGGACGGGCGTCACCCCGTGATGGAAGCCGTGCTGCGCACGAACTTCGTTCCCAACGACCTGCGTCTGCGCAGCGAAGACCATCGCTTTCTTTTGCTGACGGGTCCGAACATGGGCGGAAAATCGACGTACCTGCGTCAAGCGGCACTGCTGACGATTATGGCGCAGATCGGCTCGTTCGTTCCGGCAAAGGCGGCGCGCATCGGCATCGTTGACCGGATTTTCACCCGCATCGGCGCGGGCGACGATCTGGCTTCGGGCCATTCGACGTTTTATCTCGAGATGGCGGAAGCCGCGAGCATCTTGCGCAGCTGCACGCACCGCAGTTTGCTGTTGATCGATGAAGTCGGCCGCGGAACGGGAACGATCGACGGGCTCTCGATCGCCCAAGCGATCTGCGAGTTTTTGCTCGGCCTGGAAGACCAGGCACCGATGGTGCTGTTCGCAACGCACTTTCACGAGTTGGTCGCGCTCGCCGGGCACTGGAAGCTCGTGGCGAATTATCATATTACCGCTGTCGAGAATACCGGATCCGACGGCGGCCCGGTCTTCTCGCACCGCGTCTTGCCCGGCAGCTCCTCACGCTCGTTCGGCATCGAGGTGGCGCGCATGGCGGGCTTGCCGGATGCGGTCGTGGAGCGCGCGCAAGAGATCGCCGACGCCCTGGGGGGCAAAGCCGACTTGGAAGATCAGGTTCCGCTCAAGCGGCGCTTGGCGAAAGTTGCGCCTGCCGCGCAGCTCTCATTTCTTTCCAGCGAATCTTGATCCACGTTCTCGACCCGCAGACGATCGGGCAAATCGCCGCGGGCGAGGTGATCGAACGCCCGCTTTCGGTCGTCAAGGAACTCGTCGAGAACGCGGTAGACGCGGGTGCGGCGCGTGTGAGCGTCGCTGTTGAAGACGGCGGTCTTATGCTGATCGAAGTGGTCGACGACGGCGCGGGTATTGCGCCCGGCGATTTGCCGCTGGCGGTGCGCCGGCACGCAACCAGCAAGCTCGCGCAAGCGCACGACCTGGAGTCCGTGCAGACGCTCGGATTTCGCGGCGAGGGCCTTGCCAGTATCGCCGCCGTTTCGCAGCTGGAAGTGATCTCGCGTTGCGCCGGCGCGCAGATCGGCGCGCGCATCACAGCGCATGCGGAGCATGCAACGGCACTGCAGCCGGCGCCGGCTGCGATTGGAACCACGGTGCGCGCGCGCGATTTGTTTGCAAACGTTCCCGTGCGGCGCGAATACCTTCGCACGCCGGCGGCCGAGTTCAACCGGATCTCGGGCTGGCTCTCGACGTTTGCGCTGGCGTATCCGCAGATGACGTTTTCGCTGTTTCACGGCGGCAGCGAAACGTGGATCATTCCGGCCGCGAGCGATCCGTCCGCGCGCTTGCCGCTGGTTTTCGGAAAGGATGCCGCCGCATCGCTGATGCCGCTGCGCACCGGAGCAGCGAGCGGGCTGGAGGGCACGCTGAGCGGCTATATCAGCACGCCCGGCGACGATCGGCCCGACCGCCGGATGCAGCTGCTCTTCGTCAACGGAAGGCTGCTGCGCAGCACCGTTCTCGCGGGCGCATGGACGGCAGGCTATCACACGTTTGCGATGACCGGACGGCAGCCGTTCGGCGTGCTGTTTTTGACGCTTCCGCCCTCGCACGTCGACCCGAACGTGCACCCGACCAAGAGCGACGTGCGCTTGCGGTTTGGGCGGCAGGTGTTCGAGGTGGTGAAGCGCGCCATCGCGAGCACGCTGCGCGATCATGCAACCGCGCGTTTCAGCCAAGCCGTAACGCTTTCGCCTGCGCCGCATTCCTTTGACCGATCGCCCGAGCAGCTGCAAGCCGTGTTCGAAGATGAGGAGTCGCCCGATCGCGGCAGCGGGCTGCGCGTGATCGCGCAACTCGATAGCGCGTTTATCGTTGCGACCGACGGACGCGCGCTCGTGCTGGTCGACCAGCATGCGGCGCACGAGCGCATCGCCTACGAGCGGATCGTCGCAGCGGCGCGCGCGCCGCATATTCCGGCCGAACCCATGCTGGTGCCGGCGTCGTTCGAACTCTCGGCTGCGCAAAGCTCAGCGCTGGATCGCACGCTCGAGCTGCTGCGCGAAGGCGGCATGGAGATCGAAGCGTTCGGCGAGCGGGCGTACCGCATTTTGGCCGCGCCGGCCGGCTACGGCGCGCGTGCATTCGACTTGGCAGGCTTTCTGGATGACTTGACGGACGACCCGAAACAGCGCGACGTACGCGAGCGCATCTGGGCTTCGCTCGCGTGCCATTCCGTGACGCGCGCCGGCGAGCGGCTGCAGGCGGCAGAGATGCAGTCGCTTCTCGAGCGCCTGCAGCGCTGCGAGAATCCCATGCATTGCCCGCACGGACGTCCAACGATTGTCCGCATGGACAGCGAAGCGATTCAAAAACTCTTTAAGCGAGTCTAACGTGGCACCGAGAACGCATGTTTACCGAGCGACGACGGTTTGGAGCGGCAATCGCGGCTCCGGTACGAGCGGTTACTGGGCCTACGGACGTGAACACGAAATCTGTGCGCCGGACAAGGCGACCGTCATCGCCGGCTCCGCGACGCCGCTCTACCGCGGCGATAAGACGCGCTACAATCCCGAAGAGCTGCTCGTTGCCTCGCTTTCGGCCTGCCACATGCTGTGGTTTCTGCATCTTTGCGCCGAGAGCGGACGAGCGGTGCAGTCTTACCGCGACGAAGCGAGCGGGACGATGCAGTTGAACGCGGATGGTTCGGGGCAGTTTTCCCAAGTCGTGCTGCATCCGCTCGTGACGTTTACGGAGCAGCCGTCTGCCGAAGAAGCTGCGCAACTGCACAAACGCGCGCACGCATTGTGTTTTATCGCGCGTTCGGGCAATTTTCCGGTTCTGTGCGAACCGGCGTCTTAATCGTCGCCGGCCCGACGGCGAGCGGAAAAACCGAAGCTGCCCTTGCGCTCGCGCAGCGCTTCGATGCGGAGATCGTGGGGGCCGATTCGCGCCAGATCTATCGCGGCATGGATGTGGGAACCGCCGCGCCAACTGCGGCGCAGCGTTCGCTGGTGCCCCACCACCTTGTCGGCTTCCTGGATCCTTCCCAGCGCTACTCGGCCGCCCGTTTCGTGAACGATGCGATTGAGGCGATCCAGAACATTCACGCCCGGGGCAAGCGCGCTATCGTTGCGGGTGGAACTGGTTTTTACATCCGCGCGTTGACCGGAGGCATCGAACTTGCTGCGGCGCACGACGAAACACTGCGGCTGCGGCTTGCACGTGAAGCGCGCATGCATGACGCGGCATTTCTGCACGCGTGGTTGAGCGTGCGCGATGCGCGCCGCGCTGCCGCGATCGTGCCGGCCGATACGTACCGCGTTCTTCGTGCGCTTGAAGTTGCGCTCGCGCCGGCGCAAACACATCTGCGCACCCAGCCGCTCCGCACGCTGCTTACGGCGGGGATTCCGTTCGCCAAAGTGTTTCTCGAGATCGATCCTGCGGTTTTGCATGAGCGGATCGTGCAACGCACGAGAACGATGCTCGAGGGCGGTTTGCTGGAAGAAGCCGAGCGCATCGGCGCGCAGGCGGTTGCAGCTGATGCGGTCGGTTATCCGCAAGCGCTTGCGTATTTGGAAGGCCGTTGCACGCGCGCAGAGCTCTGCAGCGCGCTCGTGCGGGCGACGCGCCGCTATGCAAAACGCCAGCAATCCTGGTTCAAGCGTGAGGCGCAGACTCTGCACCTGCGCGCGGATGCGCTCGAGGCGGCGGCAAGGGAAAAACTTGCATGGGTTTGAAGGCGGAGAACATGCCCGGAAGCCTGCAAGATTCATACCTTGCCGAAGTCAAGCGGCAAGGCGTCCCCGTTACGGTTTACTTGGTGAACGGCTTCCAATTGCGTGGAATCGTCAAAGGTTTCGATCCGTTCACGATTTTGATCGAATACGAGCGCAAAACACATTTGATTTACAAGCACGCGGTTTCCACGATCTCTCCGCAAGGGCCGTTTGCGACGCCGGACGGCACGCCGGCGCCGGCCGAGGCTGCGCCCGGATAATGCCCGCGCTGACCGTGACGAAAATGCACGGCACGCTCAATGACTTCATCGTCTTGGACCGCCGCCGCGAACCGTTTTCCGGCGATCTCGCCGCGTTTGCGCAGCGCTGGTGCAACCGCCGCGCCGGCATCGGCGCCGA
>JBHEMM010000017.1:16437-47680 GCA_046262595.1 Vulcanimicrobiaceae bacterium | reverse complement strand
TGCCTGTTCCGCGAGAGCGTTGAAGCGCCATTGCGCGCGCAGGGCGACTGCTCGCTGGCCGATGTGCTCACGACGCTGGCCGCGGCGGCCGGCTGCGCGGAAGTCCACGTCTTCTCGCATTGGCTTCCCGACGAGGCAACGTGCGCCCAGGTGCGTACCGCCGGGGTCGCTTTGGTCGCGCACCCCTTGGAAACCATCCGCGAAGCCTCCGTCGTCAGCGGCCAGCGGCGCCGCCGGGTGGCCTAGCACAGCCGCTTCCAAGGGTTTGCGGCGAGCATCGGGCAGAAGATGTTTGCAATGCAACCCGCAAGAGTCGCGGTCGTCGACGACGACCGCTACGTCCGCGAAATGCTCGAACTGGGGCTTGGCCGCGAAGGTTTCACCGTAAAGACGGCAGCCGACGGTTTGGCGGCGCTCGATTTGGTGCGTGCTTGGAACCCGGAAGTGATCGTTCTCGATATCATGATGCCGAAGATCGACGGCGTCACGCTGCTGCCGCGTTTGCGCGAGATTACGCAGGCGCCTATTATCATGCTCACGGCGAAGGGCGAAACCGCCGACAAGATTGCCGGCTTAGGCGCGGGCGCCGACGATTATCTGGTCAAGCCGTTTGTCTTCGAAGAGCTGATCGCGCGTCTTCAGGCCAAACTGCGCCGCCCGCAACTCATAGAAGAGCACGTGCTGCGCTGGCACGACGTCGCGATGAATCCAGACACGCGCGAGGCGTGGCTGGGGCGCGACCGGTTCGAACTCACGCAGCGGGAATTCGATCTGCTGGAGATCTTCATGCGTGAACCGCGCCGCGTGTTCAGCAAAGATCATCTGCTCGAACTGGTTTGGGGGCACGACTTCGAAGGCGGGCCGAACATCGTCGAAACGTATATTTCGTATCTGCGGGCGAAAATCGATCGCAATCAGCCGGTCTCGTTTATCCGCACCGTTCGCGGCGTCGGTTACGGGCTGCATCAGTGAAACGCTCGCTGGCATCGCGTTTAGCGACCCTGTACGCGATGCTGCTGGGCATCACCGTCGTGCTGGTTATCGCCGCATCGTCGGTCGCGCTGATCTACGAGCTCTCCGGTTTCAGCAGCGACATCCTGATCGCCAAGCACGAAGAGGCGCGCTTTCAAGCCGCACGCATGCAAGAAAACGGCCTCACGCTCAAGGAGGCGGCACCGGCGATCGTGCACGGCGTTTCGGGTATCGGCTTGCACGTCGCCGTGTACGACATGGGCGGCCGTTTTTTGGCGGGCGATCCGTCGGTGCGTCCGATGATCCTCTCGCAGGTGGTTTCCGGGCGCGTGCGCCTGCCCTCGGCAGGGCGCAGCGGCGAACCGCTTGAGATGCCGATTCGGGGCGCGCATCCGGGCCTTCCGCCGCCGCCCGGCCCGCGCCACGATTGGCGGAGCATCGCCGCGGTGCCCGGCGGCTACGTTACGTTTGCGGCGTCGGACTGGATCATCTTCGCGAACTTGATACCGTACTGGTGGATCGTTTTCGGCATCGCGATCGTCGCAATCGCCGCGTCGTGGTTCATCGGCATGTACTTTTCACGGGAAGCGCTTGCGCCGGTGACCGACGTTACGCGATCGCTCGAAGCGCTTGCGGGCGGCGATTACACGCAGCGCCGGTTCGTCACCTCGCGTGGCGATGAGATCGCCACGCTCACGCAGGCGTACAACGAGGCCGCTGCCAACGTCGCGAGCGCAATGGAAGAGCGGCGCAGCACCGAGGGCCGCATGCGCCAGTTCGTTGCGGATGCCGGTCACGAACTGCGCACGCCGCTTACGGTGATCGGCGGTTACATCGACGTGCTGCGCCGCGGAGCGATTGCCGAGCCGACCGTGGCTAGACAAATTTTGGGCACGATGGCGCTCGAAAAAGAGCACATGCGCGGCCTGATCGACCGGCTCATGCGCCTTGCGCGCATGGACTCCGATGCGCCGCCCGAGCCGCGCCCGATTGAAGTGACGACGTTTTTGCGCGATCAGTGCGAAGCGGCACGGCGCATGGATGACGGGCGCCTCATCGATTATGAAGTGGACGGCGCGAACGAGATCTTCGCCGACCGGGGAGAAGTGGGTGAAGCGGTCTGGAACGTGATCGAAAACGCGCTCAAATATGCGCCGGGCGCGCCCATTCATCTTCGGGCGTTTCGTGAGGACGGCAGCACGGTGCTCAGCGTACGCGATGAAGGGCCGGGCATGAACGAGTTCGAGCGCATGCACGCATTCGAACGGTTCTACCGGGGAGACGCGCGCGGCGAAATACCGGGAACGGGCCTCGGGCTTGCGATCGCAAAACGCGCAATCGACCGGGCGGGCGGCCGAATCCGGATCGAAACCTCGCCCGGTGCCGGGACGACCGTTCTCATGAAATTCAATACTTAACCCGGTACAAACACCCTATGATACGAGGCCTCGTTTGCGCGCTCACGATCGCTGCGCTGCTCTTTGGTACGCTGCCCGCCGGCGCACAATCCGACACCGGCGAAATCGACATCGTCGTGCAGCATGCCGATACAAAGGCGCCGGTTGCGCTTGCGCGCGTTATGCTCGACGGCCCCGTCATTACTAGCGAATTCAGCGGCGAGAACGGCCGCGTGCGTTTCACGGAAGTGCCCGACGGCATTTACCGCGCCCGTGTCTTTTCGCGCGGCTTCCAAACGGTGACTTCGGAAAACTTCGAAGTGACGAACGGCCGCGTCGTTACGGTGACGGTGGCGCTGGCGCTCGCAGCGTCCGCAACACTCAAAACGATCGCCTCGGTGACTTCGCATTCCACCGCAACGGTTTCCAGCACGTCGATCGATCAAAACAGCGCACAGCGCAAGCTCTCCGATACGTTGGCAGACGCGCTGGGCAAACTCTCGGGCGTGAGCGTCGCAACCTCCAGCAGCGATAGCGATGCGACGCAAACCGTTTCGCTCGAAGGCCAGGATGCCAGCCAAACAGCGCTGACCTTGGACGGCATTCCGCTCAACGCGCCGGGGACCGCGGGCAATCTGCGCGGCATCGGCACGGATCTCTTTACGCGCTCGACCGTTTCGTTCGGACCGCAGGCCGGCGGCGTTGCGGGCGGCGTCAATTTTAATACCCTCTCCCCGACTATCTCCTGGCAGTCCGAACTCTCCGCGTCGGTGGGAAGCTACGGAAAAAATAATTACTCGTTCGGTGAGAGCGGCTCGCTGGGCAAGTTCGGCTTAGCGGTGATGCACTCGTACCGTTTACAGCCCAGCTTGATCGACGGGCAAACATTTTTGGATACGAGCGGCCTCGACTATTCGCACGACGGCGACAGCCAGCAGCTGGGCACGATGGTCAAGCTGCGGTATCAGCCGAGCGAGGCGCAGACCTTGAGCGCGATGTTCATGCGCTCGGTTGGCGGCTCGCAACTGGTGTGCGCGCAGATTACCGGGCCGCTGCCGTGCGGGTACGGGCCCGGCAACAGCTCGGATTCGAGGTTCGATCTCTATTCGTTGACGGATAGCGCGCTTGTGGGCGAGACGCAGCTCCAGCTCGCCGCATACGGGATGAACAACGGCTCCACGCGCAACCAACTCGACCGCTACGTCAACGGCGTCGCGCAGCCCACGGGCTCCTCGCAGGCGATGCGTACGAGTGGCCTGACCTTCAGCGCGATTCTGCCTTCGCGTGACCGGCACACGATTTCGGTGAGCGGCTACAGCTCGAGCAGCAGCAGTCAGTTTACCCCGCTCGTCCCGCAAGCCGCGCCGTTCGTCTTTTCCGGGCAGAAAACGAGTTACTCGTCGTTGACCATCAACGACTCCGTGCGCTCGAACACCAAACTGCGCTTCAACGACTCGCTTGGATTGAGTCAATCCAGCAACGCGCGGTCTTCCGTGCTGCTTGGCGTCGGAACGCAATGGTCGCCGACCGCTAATGACACGTATGCGCTCAGCTACAATCTGGGCGGCAACGCCGCGGGGCCCGGACGGTTCGGCGTGTTGAGCGATCCGTCGTCGCTGCGGATCGACTGCAGCGGGAACATCGCCTACGGAAACGCTCCGGGCGATCGGCCGGGCGCAACGTCGTCAAGCTCCGCGCGTTTGAGCGCCACGCATAAGATGCGCGCCGGTCAGGTCAGCGCCTCGTTCTACCGGCAAGTGCAGCGCGACGTCATCCTCCCCACGCAAGTCAATGGATCGGTGCTTGCCTCGAGCGGCCTTTTCCCGCCGGGGTACTTCAACGGCGTTTACAATAACTTCGCGTCCTCGTGCGGTGCGCCGCCGCCATTCGCCCCGGCAAACGCCAGCCAATATGTGTACTACTCGACGCCCATCGGGGGCGTGCGCCGCGTCTATGAAGGCGCGCAGCTCTCCGGCTATTTCACGGCCGGCAATCTGGTCGTCCAGCCGTACTACAACATTCAAGTGGCCAAGGCGCTCAGCGGCGATGTACGTTTGAACAATCCGTATGCGATCACGATACCGGGCGCGCAGCTGCCGAACGTTCCGCTGCACCGCGCGGGCATCACGCTGGATTACAAAGCGCCGCGTTCTTCGGTGGAGTTTATCGCGGACGCGCATTACACCGGTGCGAACAACAATCAGAACCTGCCCGCGTACACCACCGCCGATGCCGGCGTGAACGTGCATCTCTCGCGCGGCGATCTCACGTTTGCCGCAAGCAATATTTTTAATACGTATGCCGGCACGTTCGCCGGCTCGACGTGGGCCGTGCCGTACACGACCCTGGGCGGCACCCAGATCGCAACGATCGCGCGGCCGAACGCGCCGCAGCAAATGACCGCGACGTACACGATCCGTTTCGGCCAGTCGGTCGCGCAAGCCGATTCGCGTACGCTGCTGGCGCAAAACGCCGAAGGCCCGGGCGGCCGCGGACGCGGCGGTTTCCGGCAGTTCCAATCGCCGCCGCCCGCCGATCCGCTCGGTGTCAACGCGACGCCGATGTGCACGGCGGACGCGCAGAAGACCGCAAAACCGATCCTCGATGCGCTCAAGGCGTACACGCGTCAAATTGAAGCGCTCAAGTCGAGCGGCGCCTACCCCGCAACGGCACCCGCCGCGAGTATTCCCGGCTTAACGGTGCAGTATCATGGTTTGGGAAGCACGTATGCGCTCTCGATTGCAATGACCCAGACCGCCGCGTTGCGCTCGCTTTTCGGATGCACGACGTTCCACGCGACGGACGTCGCAACGGCGACGCAGCGCAAACTGTACGTTCCTCCCGTGCCGCCCGGCGGGGCGATGTTCTTCCGTCCCACGGTAACGTTTATGCCGTCGGTGGGCCTGTACTTCGTGCAGCGTCCGCCGCAGTCGGGAGCCGAAAGCTTCCGCATGTACGCGCTGCCCAAAACGCCGCCCGCAGCGCCGTTCCAACTCCATGCGATCGGCACGGTATGCACCGCGCAGCTGCACGGCGCTGCGCAGAGCGCGCTCGCGCAGTTGCAGGCGCACTTCAAAAACGGCGCGGCCGCGTCCGAATGGACGATTACGCCTCATACGGCAACGGGCGGAACGTGGTACTCGCTAGAAGCCGCGGACATCGGCGAGATTCCCGCGCTGCTGAACTGCGGTCATGTTGCCGCGGCAAGCAAGGACGACCTCACGAAGCTCGGCCTCGACGGTGCGCGTCCGCCAGCGCTCAACTACACCCCCTCAATTGGCCTCTACTTGATGCGCCCGCAACCCCGCGGCGGCGGTGCCGGCGGCCCGCAGCCCGCGAGTGCGTCGCCGTCGCCGGCGCCGTCAGCCGCGCCGTAGCGGCTCTATGCGAAGGTTACGGCGAACAGATAAAGCCCCGGGATCGGCGCACAATCCAACGTTCGCGGCGAATAGGTGGCCTGTTTGGCGGAGTTGAGCGCACGCGCATCGAGCGATGCATCACCGGTCGAGCGTACAACGCGCGCAGCAGAAACCGATCCGTCCGAAGCGACTGCAACCCGGATGAGGGCCGTGCCCGATGCCGAGCCGCTCTGGATGCGCGACCGGTCGATCATGCTGATGTCCGGCGGGATCACTTTTAAGGCCGTCGCATCGGTATAACGCTTTGCACAGTCGAGCGGCGGGGAAAACGGCGCAGCGAAGACCGCGCGCAGAATGTTCGCACGCGGCGTCTTTGCAATGAGCGCGTCATCTTCGGACTGCGTGGGCGAAGGCGCGCCGCGGTCTGTTAGTACAGCAAGCGGTTCGCATGGCGGCCCTGCAGGCGTGAACGAAACGTAGCGCACGTGAAGCGCTGCGGGCAGACTCACGAAAAATGCCGTCGAATCGAAAACGCCTAAGAACCGCGGGTCCGGCGTTCCAACGCGGGTGCCTACCGGTGCGGTATACCTGGCGTCGTCGGTCGTCACCGTCAGTACGCCGGCCGGCACTGTTTGCGAATCGGCAGCGAGCTGTAAGCCGAGGCGCGCGGCCGACGGTGCTGCGCCCGTATAAGCCGCTCGGGCGCCATCGGGAAGTGCGTTCCGGACGTACGCTTCGCACACCGGTGCTGCCGCTTGTGAGCGGCCGATGCACGCGACCGCCGCACCCGCGAAAACGAGAGCTGCGTGCACGGTTCCGCGGGCCGTCACCGTTTCAAATGCTCCAGCAAAAAGGTGTCGGCAGCCGTGTCTGCATCGATCCAACTTTGCCAGCGCAAAAAGCCGTGAATCTCGTTGGGGAAGATGAGTTCTTCATAAGGCACGTGCGCTAAGCGCAACCGTTCGGCGAGATCGACCGTTTGATGAAAGCGCACGTTGCGATCGTCATCGCCGTGAATGAGCAGCACGGGCGAACGCCACGTCGGGATGTACGCATCCGGCGAAGAAAGCCACGCCGTCTTTAAAAACGCTGCCGTATTCGGCTGCTGATAGCGGTGCGAGCCGCCGCTCCCGAACCATTCGGGGAAATCGGTCCAGTCGTGCACGCCGTGCTGATCGGCGCCCGCTTTGAAAATGTTGGAGTTCTTCGCAAGCGCGAGGGCCGTGACATAGCCGCCGTACGATCCGCCGTAGATGCCGATGAGTTTCGGATTCACGCCGGGCAGGTGCTGCAGATATTTGGCCGCTGCAAGCACGTCCTTGTATTCCGAGGCGCCGGCGGGGCCTGCATGCGCTGGGTATTGGAAGTCGTGTCCGTAGCCGATGCCCAGGCGGTAATTCACCGAGAGCACCACGCATCCGCGACTCGCCAGATACTGATTGCTTCCGTATCCGTAGGAGTAATAGTCGAAATAGTGCCACGTCGTCATCATCTGCCGCGGCGGTCCGCCATGCACGAAGATGACTGCCGGTTTGCGTGCCGCGCCTGTGCGCGGCACGAACAGCGTGCCTTGCACCGTGAGCCCGTCGCTGGAACGGAACGATACGAGCTGCGGAACAACGAGCTGATCGGTGGGGAAATCGTTAGGGATGAGATCGGCATTGAGCTTGCGCCCGTTGTACGCAATGGTGAACGGCTCCCGCGAGCCGGCATTTACGTACGCGATGCCGCCGCTCACGGCTGCCGGCCACCACTGGCTGTCTGCGCCGCTCGTTATCTGTGCGGGTTCGCCGCCGCCTGCATTAACGCGGAAGACGTGACGGCGGTCGTTGTCACCGCGCAGTGTTCCGGTGTTGGCGGTGTAATACACGGTGGCGAGATCGGGTGAGATCGCCGTATCTTCCACCATGTAGTTTCCCGGCGTGAGCAAACGCGCGGTCCCGCCGTTTGCTCCGATCGTGTAGAGATGCGGCCAGTTCGACTGTTCGCTCACGAACAGCAGGCGGTTTCCCGCCAGCCACTGCAGCTGCGGCCCGTTGATTCCGGGAAACGTGTCGCGAAGGCCGTTGCCGCTTTGCCAGACGCGATGCGCGCGTCCGGCACCGGCAATATCCGCCACCCAGATGGCCCACGTCTGCACTTGGCGTTTGAGCAGGTTGCGCGGCGGGCCCCCCTCACCGGGCAGGCGCAGAAACGCGATCTGTTTTCCGTCCGGCGACCACACCGGGCCGCCGTCGCGGTTCGTCGTCGGCGCGAGGAACTGCAGCGGCGTGTTTTGATCCCGGTAGATGCCGATAAACGAATGGTCGCCGCGATCGGATGTGAATGCAACCGCCTTGCCGTCCGGAGAAAACATCAGATCGGAGTCGCCGACGCGGTCAAAGAAGAGCCGCGCGGCGCTTTTTGCGCCGTCAACCGGTGCGCTCCATACGGCGTTATCGCCGTCGTGCAAAAACGCGACGGTCTTACTGTCGGGCGAAATAACGGGCGCATCGCCCTCGCCAATCTGTTTCGGCTCGCCGCCCGCCGTCGGCACCGAAAGCACGCTCAAATGCGGCTCTTTGGGGCTCAAATCGGGATCCGGCCACGGCCGTGCCGGCCAATTCGCGTCGTGCGATCCGCCGCGAACGTACACCACGTACGCGCCGTCATCCGAAATGCGCACGTTCGTGAGCTCCTGGCCGTCGTCGCTGCCCGAGTCCCAGAGCTTGCGCGGAGCGAAAGCGGGAGCGCTTGCGAACCACAAACTGCGCACGCCGCGTGTGTCCAGCACGTACGCGATGTGCCGCCCGTCGTGTGAGGCGGTCATCTCCATCGGCATGGGGGCGCTTAAAACCTGGCTCATCGAGAAGAGCGCGGCAAGGATCACATGCATATCAGTACTCCCTCGAAGTGCCGGCCTTGCGGCCTTTTTCCACCATTTCTTTCATGCGCGGGTGGTCGCCTTGAATCGTCGTCACCCAGTGCTCGAATTCCGGCACAGGCTCGTTCACCCGGAACAGAAAGTACCAAACGTTCATCTCGCCCATAAACTTGAAACGCTTGCGAAAGTCCTTCGAAAACGCGTCATAGTTTTCGAACGAGCGCAGGTAGTGTTGAAAGCCGCCGCGTTCGCGATCGAGCGCCAGGAGCGTTTGCGCGTTGTGAATCGTCGCGCGTATCTTCTTTGCACTGTGCAGCACGCGCGGCGTTTCCATTAGGCGCTCCACGTCGAACTCGGTATACGATGCCACTTTGAGCGGTTCGAATGCATCGAACGCGACGACGTACGCATCCCAAGTCTTTGCGATCGCCGCCCAACGCAAGCCCGCTTGAAAAACCGCTGTGCTCATGACCTCGAGATAATCGCGCAACTGCGGATCGAGGACTTGCCCGGGAATGACCCCCGGCTCGCTCGTTTCTTTCTTCGGCATGCTGCGGTCGCGCGTTACGGCGCGCTGACCGGTGCGTCGTCGGTGGTGACGAAGGACGTGCCCGCCGGCGGCCGCGTCGCCGGAAATCCGGCGCGGCCGTTGCCGCCAAAGCGGTAACGGCCAGCAACGACGGAGCTATTGAATCGTGGCGTTCAATGCCGAGATATCAAACGTGCCAAGACCCGTGGTGTAGTCGTACCCCGGCGCCGCAGTATATGCGCCGTTCGGGCCGAGAATGATGTCGTGGAATCCGCCGTAGCTTTCGGTCGGAGGCGGCCCTTGAACCAGCGTTTCAGCGGGCTCGTAGCGCTGGTAATTGGTGTAGAAGTGCGGCGCGGCAAAGCCCAGGCCCGGATGGGCGGAGAGCATACGGGCGTACACGCCCATCGAAAGCGGCGATGCTTCGCTCGTTCCGCCGATGCTGCACGGCGAGCTGCACGTGCCGTTGATGAACACGAGCGGCTGCGTCATGTAGACCACGTACGCTCCGGAGTTGGCATCGGCCGCCATCGCAACGTCCGGGACGCCGCGCAGGTTGCCTGCGGCAACGATGCCGGTGGTCAACTGCACGGGCTGTTCCCAGCTCGTCGCGTTCTCGAATTGGCTCAGACCGCCGCCGCCGGAGTTCCACGCTGTTTCTCCCGCGTACGTTTCGTCGTTGTTCGAAAGAACGGTCGTGCCGCCGACGGCAACCACCCACGGCGAAGAAGCCGGATAGGAAACCATCGGCGGTCCGGATGCCGGGACGCCGTTGGTCGGTGCGAGCGCGCACGACGAGCCGGTGTCGCCCGAAGAAGCGAACATCGTTTGACCGTGCGCGGCGGCGAAAAGAAGAATCTGATCGTCCGCGTGCATGGCGCCGTCGAGATACGCCTGATATTCGCACTCGCCGAACGACGAGTTGCCGACCTGTGCGAGATCCTGCGATTCCCACTGGCTGTATTCATGCGCGATGTCGGAATCGGTCAACGACGTTGTGTCGTAGAGATAGAGCGCTTTCACGCCGCCCGCAATGCCGGTCGAGCTTTGCGTATCGAGATCCCATTCGCCGACGCCGGCAGTATCCGGGCTCGAAAGACCGACTTTGACGACCGTTACCGGCGTTTGCGCTAATCCTTGCTGCGTTTCGGCGTAGGCAAGATCGGCGACCGTTTGCGAAACGTCGCCCTCGGCCATGACGGCGACGCTCGTGGCCGATCCGGCGGGTGCGGTCCCGGCATCGTAGTACGTCTGGATCGCACGTGCGTCGTAGCTGCGCACGCATGGCACGGGCGAGGGCGAGGGATCCGTCGGGAAACACGCCGTCGGTCCCGAAGCCATCCGCGCCGCGTTGTTTAAACCGAGCACCGAGAGCGCGATACCGCCCAGCGTTGCAGGAACGTATGCCGGCGTGGTATTCGCGTAGACGGTTTTTCCGCCGAGCGAGAACGATCGGAGCGTCGTGTTGAACGCCTTTTGCGCTTGCGCCGCAGTACCGTCCGCGCTTACGAGTAAATTATCGGGTGAGACTGCGATATTGGTAAAGCCTTGGCTTTGCAGATAACTTTTGACGGCCGACGCTTCCGCCGATGTCGGTGCGTAACTTGCGAGCTGCGCGTTGGAGAACCGCTGACCGGCAGCGACCGCCTGCGCGAGTTGCGCGGTGTTGTGCGCCTGCAATGCCACGCGCACGGTCAAGGGCTGCGCGGAGCTTACCGCTCCCACATTGGCGGCGTTCGCGACGGTGACGCCTTGCGTTGCCGTCGCCGACCATCCGTCGGGTGCGGCGAGTGCGATGGCGCCGGTGCGCGCGCCGCCCGTGCTGTACGGTGACGTTGCCGGGGCGGAGGGCAGCGCGTTCTGCCCTCCATGACCCGAACAGGATGCGGTCAGTATTCCGGCGGCCAGTGCGACCGCGACGATCTTTCTCATAATCGGTTTCCTACTTTCCGACGATCGCGTTGGTCTTGAGAACGTCGAAGCTTCCCAAGCCGGTCGTATAGTCGTAGCGCGGCGCTGCGGTGTATGCGCCGTTCGTGCCCGTGAGCACGTCGTGGAACCCGCCGACCAGCGATGTGGCCGCGGCGCTCGCGCTGAGCTGACTTGCGTTCGGGTTGTTCGTGTAGATGCGGTAGAAGAGCGGTGGAGCGAAACCGAGGGCGTTGCCGTGCGCGGACTGCATGCGCGCGTATGCGCCTGCGGCCAGCGGCGAGGCGAGGCTCGTTCCGCCGGAGATGCACGGCGTGCACGATCCGTTTGCGGCTTGCGAGGAAGAGTAGACGAGGTATCCCGTTTCGATCGACGCGTCCATCGCGACGTCGGGAAGTCCGCGGTAGCTGTATCCGACGGCGGTGGTTCCTACGGGCTGCGTGGGCGATTCCCAACTGGGCGAGTACTCGAATTGGCTGAGGCCGCCGCCGCCCGCTTCCCACGACGTTTCGCCGTAATACGATCCGTCGGCATTGCTGAACAGATCCGTTCCGCCGACTGCGGCAACGTACGGCGAGACCGCCGGCCACTCGGCCATCGGTAAACCGCCGGGGGCGCCGTTCGTATTCACGAAGTTGTTGCAGTATCCGCCGTTGTCGCCGGTCGAGACGAACATCGTCTGCCCTTGCGAAGCGGCTTCGACAAGCACTTCGTCGGCTGCGAGCATGGCGCCGTCTTGATACGGGAACACTTCGCATCCGCCGAACGAGCTGTTGCCGATTGGGTCGGTGTCGTCAACGGTCCACTTGTTGTACGCTGTCACGATGTCGGCATCGCTGAGCGAGGCGAAGTTGTACAGGTCGATCTGCTTAACGTTTGCAGCTAAACCTTGCACCGCCGTCATATCGAGCACCCACTCGCTGTTTCCGCTCGTATCGCTCGTCATCGGTTCGACATGCACGACGTTCACCGGTACCTGCGGCATCGTATACACTTGTTCGTTCCAGCGGAAGTCGCTGATGGCTTGCGTCGGATCGCCTTCGGTGAAGATCGCGACCGCCGTGTTCGCGCCGGTGGGCGCATTTGCGGCGTCGTACGCCAGCTGCATCGTTCCGGGATCGTAGAAGCGTGGGCACAGACCTTCGGCGTTGATGCCTTGCGTGCAGCCGTCGGCTTGCGGAGCGGGCGTCGGCGTTGGCGTCGGCGTCGCGGTCGGCGCGGCTGTCGGCGTTGCCGTTGGGACGGGCGAGGGTGACGGCGACGGGGCTTTCTTCGGCCCGCCGCTTTGCGGCTGCGGCTTCTGCATCTGGACGTCGTTCAGGCCCAGCACCGCAATCACCATGCCCGCGAGCGCTTGCGGAACCAGTGCCGCCTGCTTATTGGCGTACACGTTGCCGCCCGAGACCGCGTACGATTCCAGCTGCGTGCTGAACGCCTTCTCGACAGTCGCCGCCGTCCCCGTTGCATCGATGAGAACGTTGTTCGGCTGTTCGTGCACGGTCGTAAAACCCTGCGACTGCAAGTAGTTCTTCACTTGCGAGACTTGAGCGCCGGTCGGTGCGTAGCTGCTCATGAACGTCGAGCGCGGCACGATCTGACCGGCTGCAACAGCCGATTTCAGTTGGTCGGCATTACGCAGCTGAAGTGCTACGTGCACCGTCAGCGTCTGCGTGGCGGGCAGGGCGCCGTTGTCCGTCGCGTTCGGCAGCGTTACGGCTTGCGTCCCGGTGCTCGCCCACCCGAGCGGAACGCTCACCGTGGCGGCGTTTGCGCGCGTGCCGTGCATGCCCATCGTGCCCGGCGTGCCCGAACCGCCCGGAGCGCTGGGAAGGGCCGAACCGCCGTGCCCGGAGCACGAAGCGGTTAAAATGCCGGCGGCCAAAGCCGCGGCGGTAAAGCGTTTCATAGAAAGACTCCCTCCTGCTTCTACCGTACGGGAGCCGGCGCGGCGTCCGATATACCCAGATTTGGGTAGAGCGCCCTTGCCTGGTTGCGTGCTAACGTTGCGGCATGGTGATTTCGCTGGCCGGGGAATGGGATATTTATCAAGCGCCGCAATTGCGCGAACGGCTGCAGCCGGCGTACGCGCAAGCGGAAGTAGTCCTCGACCTGACGAGTGCAAAATACGTGACGAGCTCGCTCATTACTGCGCTCGTTTTGGCGCACAAGCATCGCGTGGCGAGTGGAATGGTGCCCGCGTCTCTGGCTGTGCGCTCCGCGTTCGTCCGCCGTCTGCTGACGCTAACCGGCCTGGACGAACTCTTTCCGATTTACGACGACGTCGAAGAAGCGCTAGAGGCCGGCAACACCGTCGGGTGAGCCCAGGCCCGTTGGCAAATCGTAGCCCGCAGGGGCGATATCGTTGAATGGGCTGCGGTGCGCGTAAGAATACGCCGGCCCTTGCGGCGTACCGGAGAGCGCATATGCCGCGGCGAGGACCGGCGCGCCGACGCTGGTGCCGCCGACGACGTACCAGCCGCCGGCCGCCGAATCGTACATCGAAACCCCCGTTTGCGGGTCGGCCACCGCCGCAACGTCCACGGCCGCGCGCGTTTTGCAGCCCGTCGCGTTCTGCCAGCTGGGCTTGCTCTCGTACTTGCTGCAGCCCGCGCCGTCGTAGGCCCAAGCGGATTCCGTCCACGCTCCCGCGCTGCGGCTGAGCGACGTTCCGCCAACGGCCGTGACGTACGGAGATGCGGCGGGATAGAACGGCGAACGCTGATCGCCGGAACTGACGGTGATTGCCACGCCCGCATGGTGGTAATGCGCGTCGTACGCGGTTTCGCCGGACCATTCCGGACCGTAGTAGCTGTTGCTCACGAAGCGTGCTCCATGCGCTACTGCGGTATCCACGCCCGCGCCCAAGTCGTCGAAACTGGGTGAATCGGTTTCTACGAGCAGGATGCGGCAGTTCGGGCAAACGGCGGAAACCATGTCCAGATCGAGCGAGATCTCTTCGGACCAGCCGGCGTTCGGTGCCGGTACCGGCGACGACGAACCGCGCTGACCGATCTTGGTGAAGCAGCCCGTGGTGCTCGTGCACTGCGTCAAGCCGAAGGCCGTGCGGTAAACCGCGAGATCGGCCTCGGCTGCGGGATCGTCGTACGCATCGACGATGGCGACGGTGCCCGTGCCGCTTGCACCGGAGAGCCGGTACGCGCTGAGGATATCGGCCGGATGAAGGCCTGCGATGAAGCTCGCGGGCGCCGTGGCGTCGGCAAGCGCCGGAACGTTGAGGTTGATGGCAATTGTACAGTTCGCACGATCGGCCGCGAAGGTGAGGTCGCAGCCGAGTTGAGCGCCCGGGAGCGCGCTCGGATTATCACCCGGGAGCGCGCTCGGATTATCACCCGGGAGCGCGCTGGGGTTGTCGCCGGGCAGCGCCGAGGGGTTGTCCATCGTCACGATCCCGGGCCTGCCGGCCGCGGCCATGGAGGCGGAAGGCAACGCCGAATGGGAACCGCCGCATGCTGCAAGGCTGCCCACGAGCGCAAGGGTGAGGAAACGTCGAAAAGCGTTCAAATCAAGAACTCCCGGAGGTGCCGCCGAGCTGCTGGTTCTGTACCCAGCCTTGGCTGGTTGCTAACGCGACGGCTTCGCGGCGGCCGCTGCAATGTAATTTTCGGCAAATCGAGCGGATGTGCGTATCGACGGTGTGCGGACTTCGACCCGTGCGGCTCGCGACGTCCTTCGTGCTCGCGCCCCTCGCAAGCAGCTGCAGTATTTCGCGTTCGGTGGCCGTGAGGCCGCCGTACGCGCTGCCCTGCTCGCTCTGCAGCGGCAGGGCCTCGAGCAGCCGCGCAATGCCCCCGAAGTGTTCGGCGCGCAAACGTTCGAGCGCGGAAAGCAGCGCCGCGGGCGCGGCCTGCTCCAGGCGAACGCGATACGCCGTCCGGACGGTATGCACGAGCGTTCGCAAGCGTTTCATGCCGGGCGAGAGCGCCCCTTCCGCTTCATTCAAATGACGGTGCGCTCCCGGCGTGTGACCGCGCGTCAGTTCGGCGAGCGCCAAGAAGCAGCGCGCGCGAATCGTGCGGCGGTTTGGCGTACGGATGCTTTCCAGATCGTGTGCCGCCGCAGCAAGTGTCTCTTCGGCGAGCGGCGCGGCACCCGCTGCAAACGCATAGAGCGCGATCTCGGCGGCGCGCAACGCGTGGCGGTCGGGTTGCGTGAGCGCCGCAAGCGTCGGCTGCAGCAGCGCGCTGGCGCGGTCGAACTCCACGCTCCAAGCGGCGCGCAGCGCATGGGCCGGGAGCAGCGCTTCGGCGCGCGCGTGCGGAAGTTCCGCTTCGTTTTCGCGCAGCGCGTTGTCGAGCCGGTCAAGCGCCGTTTCGTCGCCCCGATCCGCTTCGATCTCATAGGCGGCGATCAGCGCGAACAGATGCGCCTGATTGCTCGCGCCTTTCTTTGCGTTCTCCTCAACCTTGTCGAGAATGGAGAGTGAGGCGATTGCATCGTCCTCTTCATTATAAACGATCGTGAAGAGTGCGCTGTAGGCGCGCGCCGCGACGTCGTACAAGTTGTGCGCGAGCGCGAGATCGATCGCGGCGTTCGCATACGTGCGCGTTTTCGCCGCATCCGGCCGGCTATGGTAGACGAATGCCGCCTGCTGGTACAGGCGCGCCTGCATCTCAGGCGCCATCGCGGAATCGAGCAGCTCGAGCCCGCGTTCGATCGTGCGCTCGGCGTCGGGATAGCGGCCCGCACGGATGTACGCGGTCGCCAGCGTGCCGAGCAGCGGAACGCGCTGCATGTCGCTCAATCCTTTCTGCGCGGCGTACGGCTCGAGTAAGGGAACGCAGTCGCGCTCATCGCGCACCAATTCGATTGCGTAACGCTGGACGAGCATAATCTGTAAGTCCGGATCGCCGGCCGCGCCTTCAATGGCGCCCAGAAAGCGGCGCTCGACCAGCGAGAAACGGCCGCGCCCCGCTTCGATAACCGCTTTGAGCCCGAGCGCTGCCGCGTGTGCCGAAAGCTGCGCCTCGGTGACCTGTTCGAGCGAGGCCGCAAGCCGTTCGCTCTCGCCGCGCTCGAAGAGGGCGAAGCCGCGCGCGTCGATCAGGCGCAGCACGTCGGCCGAAGATTGCGCTTTGGCAAAAAGCGTGAGCGCGCCGCCGAAATCTTCGCGCGCCTCCAGAATCTGCGCAGCTTTGCAGACCGTCTGCGCCCACTCGCGCTCGCCTTCGCGGCGCAGCTCCGTTTCGAGAAAATCGCGGAACAGGTCGTGATAGCGGTATTGCCCGGGAGCGACTTCGTTGAGAAATGCGACGCGCCCGCGCAGTTCTTGAACGAACGCCGCGCTTGCGCCGAGCGATTCGGCAATCTGCATATCGAACGACGAGAACACCGACGATGCCAGCGCAAACGCGCGCTGCCCCAGCGAGAGTCCAGCGAAAACTTGCTCGGCAAGATAGCGGTAAACCATCTCGCGCGTGCCCAGCGAGGCGGTACGCAAATCCCGCGAATGCGTGCGCGTACGCAGCGCGATCGTGAGCGCGACCGGCCACCCTTCCGTCAATTGGCGCAGCGATTCGATCTCGTGCGGATCGAGATCGGCGGAATTTGCGTCGGCCGCCGCAAGCGCTTCGTCGGTGGTAAAGCGCAGTTCGTCCTCGCCGAGCGGCAGATCCATGCGTCCGTAGGCAATCCACGAGCCGATGGGCAGACCCACATCGCTGCGCGCCGCGACGATCCATTTGATGCGATCGGCCGAGCGTTCCACCAGGTCCGCAAGCAGCGCGATGGATGCCGGATCGCCGGCTGCGTAGTGGAGATCGTCGATGACGACCGTGCAGACGGTGCGTTTGAGATGCTCCGCAAACCAGTCGGAGAGCTGGCGCACGGGCTCGGCGGCTGCAAGTACGCGTTCCTGAATCGATGGAAATGCCGCCAGTGCGCTTGGCGCGACCGGCTTGATCGCTTCACTCAAGCGGTGAACGAATGCGAGCAGCGTGTTGTCTTCACGCCGCACGTCGTAGCGCACGGCTTCAATGCGCGAGGTCTGCAGATAGTCGCGCAGCGCGGAACTTTTTCCGAAGCCGGCCGGCGCGACGATCAGCGTGACGGGATAGCGCGTCGCGCGGTCCAAGCGTTCGTTGATGCGGGCACGCATCAGACGGTTGGCGTAGATCGCAGTTCCTCCACGATGCGCGCGAGCGTTTCCATCAGTAAATGCAAATCTTCATCGCGCGTGCGGTGGTTCGTAATGCAAACGCGCATCGCCCGGCGGCCGCCGAGCGTGGTGGCCGAGAGCACGGCGATGCCGCTTTCCTGAAGGCGAATCACTGCCTCGTCGGTAAGACGATCCGCTTGCTCTGCCGGCGTAGCGGGAAGACGGGGCCGCAAACAGACGATTTGCAGCACGGGCGGCGCGGCGAGTTCGAAATCGGCGCTGCGCTCGACGAGGTTCGCGAGCAGCTGCGCCTGCGCGCAGTTACGTTCCATCGCAGAGGCGAGGGCGGCGGTTCCGTGCTCTTTGATCGTGAACCACACCTTGAGCGCGCGGAAGCCGCGCGAAAGATCGGGGCCGAAATCCGTGAACCACGGCTCGCCGGCCGCAAGTCCGCGCGCCGTGCGCGTGATGTACGGCCCTTCGCTCGCAAAGGTCGCGCGATGAATCGCGCCGTCGCGAACGAGCACGCAGCCGGCGTCATACGGCACGTGCAGCCACTTGTGGAAATCGAACGCAATCGAATCGGCGCATTCGATGCCGCGAAGAAGCGGGCGCAGCACCTGCGAAAGATACGCCGTCGCTCCGAACGCTCCGTCGACGTGAAACCAAAGGCCCTCCTGCGCGCAAATGCCGGCGATCTGCTCGAGCGGGTCGATGGCGGCCGTATCCACCGTACCGGCATTCGCTACCACGAAAAACGGCACGCAGCCCTCGCGCCGGTCGGCTGCGATCGCCTCGCGTAAGGCAGCGGTATCGAGCCGCAGCGCGCCGTCCACCGGCAGCACGCGCAGCGCTTGCGATCCCAGGCCGGCGTTTTCGAATGCTTTGCGCACGCACGCATGGGTTGCCGACGAAGCGTAGCCGGTAAGTTTTTCCGCAGATTGATCGAGTCCGCGTTCGCGCACCTGCGCGCGCGCTTTGGTGCGTGCGACCAGAACCGCCGCAGCGTTGGCCGCCGACGTTCCCGTAAGCAGCACGCCGCTCGCGGTTTGCGGCCAGCCGAAGAGATCGCAGAACCAGCGGATCACTTGACGTTCGACGTAGATGGCGCCGTGATCGCGCCCGCCGGTGTTCGCGTTCAGCGCCGCGGCGAGCAGTTCGGCAATTGCGCCGCCCGCCGTGCCCGAACCATGCACCCAGCCCCAAAACCTCGGATGCACGTTTCCGCCTGCGTACGGCGCAATCGCCGTTTTATACTCGGCGTACACGTCTTCGAAAGCCGAGGGCGCTTGCGGCATCGGCGCTCGAAGCGCTTCCTTGACCGGTGCGGGAACCGCCTGCCAAACCGGGCCGTCGCGAACGTCGCGCATTGAATCGATCGCGTCGTCGAGCGCTTCGTGCGCCGTGCGGCGGAAACGCTCCCAGTCAGCGGGATCGAGCATCGTCAACGAGCCGGCTGAACGCGGCGAAAATAGCCCGGGCCGCAGCATGTTTGTGGGCGAAGAGCTCGAGTTCATCGGCCGCATGCACGATCATTGCAGGATCGGCCTCAAAGACGAGCAGCGCGCCGTCGCGATCGATGGTGCAGTCCAGACCCGTGTAATCCAGCCCGAGGGCGCCGGCGATCCGGCTCATTCCCTCGCGCAAGCGTTCGTCGAAAACCGTTTCAAACTGCTCCAGAAAGCGGCGTTCCTCCTCGCGCATCCACGCATGTTCGCGCATCGGGGCATTGTAATAATGCACCATCCAATGTTCCGAAATGCCAAGGTGGCACGGATACGGCGTTCCTGCGACGACGAAGATGCGGTACTTGCGGTAATAGCCGTCGGAGCTCGCATAGTCGATAAAAGGCATGACGTAAAACGCCGCGGCGCTCACGCGGGAAAGATACGCGTGCAAGCCTGCTGCGCCGGTGATCCGCTCGAAATCGCGTCCGGCTTGCGAACCTATCGGACGGATGACAAGCGGAAACGCAAAGGTGCCCGCCGATTCCAGCGCGGCGCGGGCGTATTTGCGCGTCTGCGGGACGCGTACGAAGCGCATGCCGTCGAGCGCCGCATAAACCGCGGCGCGTTCGGTACGCGCGACACTTGAGGGATCGTTGATGACCGGAAGTTGCGAGCGCTGGACGATATCGCGCGCGCGCGCAAGGGCGCCGGCGTTTTGCGGCGAGTATGCTATTGCGGTGAAGATCGCGTCGGCCGGCGGCAGCGCCGGCGAGGCCCGCTCGCCCGCGGTGAGGTACACTTTATGCAGCGTGGTCGTCTGCGCGTCGACCAGATAATCCACCGGAACGTTCGCCTGCCAATCACCCGGCGCCATGAGCGCGATTAAACGCCGCCGCTCGCGCGGCGCTTGAACGGTGAAGATCGTCTGCTGATCGAGGACGGCGCTTTGATGCGCCAGCGCGCTCTTGCGGTTGCCGGCGACTTGCTCGAGCTCGTAAAGAGCCCAGTGCGCGCAAGCATCGCTAGGGCGCATCGCCAGCACCTTGGCATATTCCGTCCGTGCCTGGTCGTATTGCTCCAGCTGGGTGAGCGTCGCCGCCAAGTTCAAACGCAGCTCCGCAACGTCATCTTGCGCTTCCAAGCCCAAGGTAAACGCCTGCGCGGCTTCGTCCAGACGGCCTTGAGCGCGCAAAGCGACGCCCAAGCGGTTCGCTTCGATAGCCGCTTGCGAAAGCTGCGTTGGCCGCTGGATGCCGCCGATGGGTACTGCTCCTCCGGTGTTGTGGATGCTGCCGACGGTTGCGCTTCTCTGTTTGTGCGCCGGCGCCTACATCGCGCGGCTGCGCGCCTGCGTGCGCGCCGGGAAAGCGGAATTGGAAACAGTGCGCAGCGGCGAACGCACGCTGGTCGAAGCCGCTCGCGCGTTCACGGCGGCGTCGCGCGAGTCGAGCGGCGCGGTGCTCTGCGCGCTCGAGTGCTCTTTGAAAACGTTGGAGCCTGCGGTGGACGCGCTGCTCGTGTTTACAACCTGCGGCGAAGAGTTGCACTGCGTTTATGCCGCCGGTTCACGCGCGCAGCATTACGCCGGCGCCCGCCTGCGGCGTGACGATCCGCTCGCGTTGCCCGCACGCGCGGCGCGCGTTCTGCACCGCATCGAACTGCGCGGCGAAGGCGGCGGTGCGGTGATTCCCTCCGATCGCGGCGCGCTCGCCGTACCGCTGATCGATTCGGGCAACTGCTGCGCCGTCGTTTATGCCTCGAGCATGCAGCAGACGCTGTGCGCCGCGCCGGCCGTCGTTCGCGCCGCGGAACAGGCGGCGGCGCCGTATGCGCTGGCGGCGGAGCGCGAGAAGGATCGCGCGCGCGCAACCTACGATGCCCTGACGGGACTCTACGCACCGCGCGCGTTTCGCGACCTCTTGCAGGAAGACGTGCAGTACGCCGCACAGCGCGGCGCGGCGCTCGCGCTCTGGTTCGTGGACACCGATCGCTTCAAAACCGTAAACGACTCGCTGGGTCACGCCGCCGGAGACCGCGTGCTGCAGGCAATGGCTGCACTCCTAAAGATCCATACGATCGACGGTGTGGATACGGCGGCGAGAAACGGCGGCGACGAGTTCTGCGCGATTTTGCGGGGCGCGCAAAAAATCGCGGCAATCGAGCGCGCGGCGCGCCTTTGCCGTGCCGTCGCGCAACACGATTTCGGAATCGATCTCCGTCTTACGGCAAGCATTGGTATCGCGGCGTTTCCGGGCGATGCGGAGCGCGCCGCCGACTTACTCGAAATTGCAGACGCGGCGATGTACAACAGCAAGCGTTCGGGCCGCGGCTGCGTTTCGTTTGCCGCCCCAGGCGAAGGCTTTGCCGTTTACCGATAGCGAACAAGGCCGCGATGACGGCACTGACGGCATTGGTTCTCGCGCGCCCGAATGCGCTCGACCGGGAAGTGGGCGCGTTTTCCGCACACGCGCTGCTGAGCCGTCCGTCTTTCGATCTGATCGATCCCTCGCGCGCTGCTGCTGCAGCGCATTTGGAGCAGACGCAAGTGCTGCTTTGGATCGCCGTCACGGCACTGCAAATCGGCGTGCTAGCGTGGTTCTGGAGTTCCGGCGGCTCGGCGGCACTGCGCGACGCGTTGCGGCTGCGCATGCGCTCGGAGTTTCGGGTGCGGTTTTACTTCGGCGCCTGCGTCGCGCTTCTCGACAAGATCGTCGCATTGGCCCCACTGGCGATGCAGTACCGCTTTCTGCGGATCATGGGCTTAACGGAACAACTTTTTCGCGCGTGGCTTGCGCAATGGGTTCTGGGAACCATCGTTGCTATTTTGGCTGCCGGGTTGATGGCGGCCGCCGTTTTGTGGCTTGCCGACCGCACGCATCAGTGGTACCTGTATACGCTAGCCGCGATTATGGCGCTTACCCTGGTGGCTGCGTACGCGGCGCCGCTGTTCGCGCTGCCGCCGCTGCAGGAAGCGGCCCTCACGCGCACGCTTTCGGGCGACGTCGCCGCGTTGCGTATGCGCACCGGAATACGGACACCGGTGCTCGAGCAGCGCATCGCTTCGCGCACGCGGCTGGCAACCGCGTACGTTGCCGGGTTGGGAGCCTCGCAGCGGATCGTGGTTTCGGATACGATGCTCGCCGGGCAGAGCGAACCGGAGATGCGTTTCGTCATCGCGCGCGCGATGGCGTGGATCGCGGCGAACGATGCGCTGCATTTAGCGCTGGTTCAAGCGGCCTTCATCGTTGTGAGCGCCGCGTTTGCCGTCGCGGTTTCTGACCGCATCGGCTTCCGGCGCGACGACGATCCGGTTTCGCGTCTCGCGGTGCTCGGCGCGGTCATCGGATTGACGTACCTGCTCGTGATGCCGTTTTACAACGCGTATTCACGCAACCTCGACGTCGCCGTGGACCAGCAGGCGCTGGCGATCACGCACGATCCGGCCAGTGCGATTCGAATGCAGGTGCGCCGCGCCGATCAGGCGCTGCTGAGCGCCTGTCCCGGCACGATCGCCAAGTGGTATCTCACGCCGCACCCGGCGCCCGGCCCGCGCATCTCGGCACTGCAAGGCGCGGCGGACGCGTGCGCTATGCGGCGCCGGTAAAGACGCCGCCCGTGACCTGCGTGCCCAGATGGTGTGCGGTGAGCAGCTCCACGACGGCGGCGTGCGGAACGCGTCCGTCGACGATCTGCGCCGCAGCCACGCCGCCGCGCACCCCTAACGCTGCGGCGCGAATCGCCGTACGCAGGTCTGCGGGAACGCGCTCGTCGTCGGCGATTGTCAATGCTTCCGCCGGCGTGAGCTCGGTGATCAGCGCCTCGGTCTGCGGATCGGCAACTCCGCCGAGCGCGTGAAAAAAGATCGCGCGCACCGCATCGGTCGCCGCGGCGACAGCGCGCGCGACTTCATCGGCGGCGACGCTAAGATCGCTCTTGCCGAAAGCGATGAACGCCGTCGGCTCGATCACCGGAATATAGCCGGCGCCGCTGAGCGTTTGCAGAATACCCGTTTGAACGTTTGCGATGCCGGATTTCGTGCCGGGCAGCATCCCGGCATCGGAGCCGGAAAGGCCGACGGCGCGGTTACCGCTGCGGTTGATCGTGCGCACGAGTGCGCGCCCGGCACGCGCGGACGGCGCAATAACGATGGGCGCGACGCCCTGAGCGCACAGGATGGCCAGGTCCTCGAAAAACGTGGTTTTCGCGGCGAAGGCAGTGGCTTCGTCGACGCGCACAACGAATGATTTCCCGCCGAACGCTTCCATTTGTCGTTCTTATCGACCGTTTTGCGGCATTTCTAACGTCCAGGTGTTTGCAAACTGCATCGCGGCCTCGGGCCCCGAGTCGATCCAACGCACGGCAGTTTCGGCGGCGGCGTCCAGCACGGCCGGAAGATCGCGCCGCTCCGGGGCAGTGAATGGACTGAGCACGTGGTCGATGCTCTCGCGCACCGGCCGTCCCACGCCGATGCGGAGGCGCGCAAAGTCGCCGGTCATGGCGGCGATCACGGACCGCATGCCGTTATGCCCGCCATGCCCGCCCAACGGGCGCATGCGGATCGTGCCGAACGGCAGATCCATCTCGTCGTAAATCACGAGCAGCGAACCGGGCTGCGTGCGATACCAAGAAGCCACGATCCGCAGCGGCGCGCCGCTGTTATTCATGAACGTTTGCGGTTCGACCAGAGCGACTTTGCGCTGCGCATCATACGCCTGCCGCGCGCCGTCTTTCTTTTTCCATTGCTCGATGTGCAGGCGCTCCGCCAGGCGGTCGACGGCCATGAAGCCGGCGTTGTGCCGCGTCATCGCGTATTCTTTTCCGGGGTTTCCGAGGCCGCAAACGATCTTTGCGGCCTCTTTGGCTGCAAAAGCTACGGCGCGTTCGTTTCTGCTTCCGGCTTGCCGACCAGTTCCGGCTGCGCCTGTTCCGCGGCTCCGGCGGCCGCTTCTTCGACGGCGTGCGCGGTCTTCGAAGGCTCGACGGTGACGACTGTCGCTTCGGGGTTCGTGAGCAGTTTTATGCCCTCAGGCAGTTTGATGTCGCCCGCGTTCACATGTTCGTGGATGCCTAAATTCTCTACATCGATTTCCAACCGCTCGGGCAATTTGTTCGCCGGGCCTTCGACCTCGATCTCGTGAACGATCACATCCATGACGCCGCCCATGTTGCGCACGCCGTCGGGAACGCCGATCATGGTCAGCGGCAGGCGCGCATGTACCATTTCGGTGGCGGAGACGCGCTGGAAGTCGATGTGAATCGTTTTGCGCGAAACGGGATCGATCTGCACTTCGCGCACGAGCGCGGTGTCGAGCTTCTTTCCGCCCAGTGAGAGCTGGATAAGACCCGTGCGTCCGCCGCGGTGCAGCAGTTCGTCGAGCGCGCGGCGTTCGATGGCGATCGCCTCGCTCGAACCGTGCCCGTAGAGCACACCGGGTACTTTGCCTGCGCCGCGCAAAGCGCGTGCTTTACCCGTGCCCGCGCTCTCGCGGCGTTCGATGGTGAGCGATAATTGATTGGCCATACGTTTCCTTTTAAGAAACCGCCGCAGGTTCGGGAACCGCGTGCGGTATTTCATTCATTTTTTTTTCGCCATCTTCGGTGAACAGTTCGGAGATGGACCGGTTGGTGGTGATGCGGTTGATGGCATCGGCGAACGTTTGCGCTACGGACAATTGCACGAACTTCGGGTGTTCGAGTGCGTCGGCGAACGGAATCGTGTTCGTCACGACGACGCGTTCGATCTGCGATTCGTCCAGAACGCGGATCGCATTGCCGGCAAAGATGCCGTGCGAGGCGACGGTGTACACCTGAGAAGCCCCGCGCGCAATGATCGCTTCGGCGGCTTTCGCGAGCGTACCGCCGGTCGAAATCATATCATCGACGACGACCGCAATTTTGCCTTTCACGTCGCCCACGATGTCGGTCACCTCGGACACGTCGGGTTCGGGACGGCGCTTGAAGACGATCGCCAGTGAGCAGTTCAGGCGCTTGGCGAAGAGTTCCGCCCGGTGAACGCCGCCCGCATCCGGCGAAACGACCACGATCCGGTCGTCGCAAAGGCCTTCCTTCTTTAAATAGTTGCACAGCGTCGGCATCGCCATGAGGTTATCGACGGGGCCGTCGAAGAACCCCTGAATCTGCGCCGCGTGGAGATCCATCGTGACCATGCGGTTTGCGCCGGCGGTTTTCAGCATGTCCGCTAAGACTTTTGCCGAGATAGGCTCGCGGCCGGTCGTTTTCTTATCTTGCTTGGCGTATCCGTAGTAGGGGACAACGGCGGTGATGCGTGAGGCGGACGCGCGCTTGAGCGCGTCGATCATGAGCAGCAGCTCCATGATTGCGTCGTTCACGCCGTTGCCGTTGGCCGACTTGCAGATGGACTGGATGACGAACACTTCCGAGCCGCGCACGTTCTCGCCGATTTGGACGCGCGTCTCTTCGTTTTTAAAGCGCGAAACCAGCGCCTTGCCCACGTGCAGCTTCAAGCGCTTGGCGATCTCCTCGGCCAGCACTTGATTCGAATTACCGCTAAAGAGGAGTGGGTTGTGGCTCAAGAGGGGATTCTCCGAGGTGTAAGCAGGCGGAAGTCCTGGTTTCCGCGCCCAATGCCTCAACCCTACTCTATGGCCCATAAGTTCAAACTCGTATCGCCTTATCAGCTCGCGGGAGACCAGCCCGCGGCCACGCAGGCCTTGGCGCAGGGCGTCGAACGCGGCGATCGCGCGCAGACGCTTCTCGGCGTGACGGGCAGCGGAAAGACGCTTGCGATGGCGCGCGTCGTCGAACTGGTGCAGAAGCCGACGCTCGTGCTTTGCCACAATAAAACGCTGGGCGCGCAGCTGTGCGCGGAGTTCCGCGACTTTTTTCCGGAAAACGCCATCGAGTACTTCGTCTCCTACTTCGACTACTATCAGCCCGAAGCATATATCGCGCATACGGACACGTACATCGAAAAGGACAGTTCGATCAATGAAGAGATCGAACGGCTGCGCCACTCGGCGACGCAATCGCTCATCACGCGCCGCGACACGCTGATCGTTGCTTCCATTTCGTGCATCTACGGCTTGGGCTCACCCTCCGACTACGTGGATATGTCGGTCAAACTGAGCCTCGGCGAAGAGATCGACCGGGACGCGCTGCTGCGCAAGCTCGTGGACATGCAGTACCGGCGCAACGACTTGAACATGGTGCGCGGCACGTTCCGCGTGCGCGGCGACACGTTAGAGTTTATGGGCGTCGACGAGGAACTGATCCACCGCATCGAATTTTTCGGCGACCAGATCGATGCTATTAACGTGGTAAACATTTTGACGGGCGAATACGTCGCAAGCAAAGACGAGCTGCTCATTTTTCCCGCGAAGCACTTTATCACGCCGGACGAGAAGCTGCGCCGTGCCGTCGTCTCCATCGAAGCCGAGCTCGAGGAGCGCCTGAAATACTTCAAAGAGAACGGCAAGCTGCTCGAAGCGCAGCGGCTGGAGATGCGCACGCGGTACGACCTGGACATGCTGCGCGAAGTGGGTTACTGCAACGGCATTGAAAACTATTCGCGCCACTTGACCGGCCGCGAACCGGGCTCGACGCCGTGGTGTCTGCTCGATTTCTTTCCGAAAGACTGGCTCGTCTTCATCGATGAGTCGCACGTGACGCTGCCGCAGGTGCACGGGATGTACGGCGGGGACCGCTCGCGCAAACTCTCCCTCGTGGAGCACGGCTTCCGGCTTCCGAGCGCGCTTGACAACCGGCCGCTCACGTACGACGAGTTCGAAGATCACGTTAACCAAATCGTGTACGTTTCCGCGACGCCCGGCACGTACGAGATGGGCCGCAGTGCGCAGGTGGCCGAGATGATCATCCGTCCGACGGGTTTGGTGGACCCCGAAGTGGACGTGCGGCCGACGCGCAATCAGGTTGACGATCTGATGGAAGAGATCCGGCAGCGCGTTGAAAAAAAAGAGCGCGTTCTGGTAACGACGCTCACGAAAAAGATGGCGGAAGATCTCACCGACTATTTGATGGAGATGAACTTCAAAGTGCGCTATCTGCACAGCGAAGTGGACACGCTCGAACGCGTGGCGATTTTGCGGGACCTGCGCTTGGGGGTGTTCGACGTTCTGGTCGGTATCAATCTGCTGCGCGAGGGACTGGACCTTCCGGAGGTCTCGCTCGTCGGCATTCTGGACGCCGACAAAGAAGGCTATCTGCGCAGCGGCACGTCGCTCATTCAGACGATCGGACGCGCAGCCCGCCACGTCGAAGGCCGCGTGATCATGTATGCGGACGTGGTGACCGAATCCATGGCGCGCGCCTTAGGCGAAACCAAGCGCCGCCGCGACCGTCAAATCGCCTACAACACCGAACACCACATCGAGCCGCGCAGCATCCGCAAAGAAGTGCGCGATATTCTCACGATGATCGGTGCGACGGAAGAGGCGCAAGCCGACATCCGCCGCGAGAAGCTCCCGCGCGAGGTCGCGATCCGCATGGCCGCGGACATCGAAAAGAAGATGCGCGACTACGCTGCAAACTTAGAGTTCGAGAAAGCGGCGGCACTTCGCGACGAGCTCATCGACCTGCGCAAACACATCGGCGGCAACGAATCGCTGCTCTTCCAGGGCAAGGCGCCCAAAATCTTCCAACACGCCCTCAAAGAGCTCGTAGGCAATTGACGCGCCGGCTTCGTGCGCCCAAACAGTGAAACTGCTCTCGCTCCTCGCGCTCGCCGTCTTCTTTATCGCAGCCGGTGCCAACCACTTTTGGCATCCCGCCGCGTACGTCCGCATCATGCCGCCTTGGCTGCCGGCGCACGCGCTGCTCGTGCAGATCAGCGGCGCCGCGGAGATCGCCGGCGGCATCGGCATGCTCGTTCCGGCACTGCGGTGGTACGCTGCCCTCTGCCTTGTTGCGCTGCTTATCGCGGTGTTTCCGGCGAACCTGCAGATGGCGCTGCATCCGCAGTTGTATGCCGGGGTCGCTTCGCCTGCGCTGCTTTACGCCCGTTTGCCGCTGCAGGGCGTGCTGATCGTATGGGTGTGGTGGACGAGGTGACGCTCCTTCATTTGAACGAACGCAGCCGCGATGCATCGCTGGCGTTTCTGCAAGGCGTCCTGCCGCCGCAAACCCAGCCGGTGTGCATCCGCTACAGAACCGATCTGGGCGCGCTCCTGCGCGTGGACGGGGATGCTGCCGGAGCGTTCGATCGCGAGCATCATGAAGTTGTGCTTGCGCCATGCGAACGCAAGCGCGAACTTAGCGTGGAAGTGGAATTACAGGCGCTGCCGACAAACGGCTTGCCCTCGGGTCCCGGCCTTGTGTGGTGGTATCTCAACGCGCGCTCGCATCGCGAGCCCTCGAAAACGCTTGGGATTGCAGCCGCAACGCCGGCGCCGTCCGCCGGCGGAGACAGCATTACGGACCGCATGCCGGTGTTCGGCCACAGCCACTTGGACGTCGCATGGCTGTGGACGTACGAGCAAACCCGGCGCAAAGCACAGCGGACGTTTGCAACGGCCTGCGATTTGCTCGATCGCGATGCGGCGTTCCGTTTCGTTCAGAGTCAGCCGCAACTGTACGCCTTTGTCGAAGAAACGGACCCGCAACTGTTTTCACGCGTTCGTGCGCACGTTGCAAACCGCCGCTTCGACCCCGGCGTGGCGGCGCTATGGGTCGAGAGCGACTGCAACATACCGTCCGGCGAGTCGCTGCTGCGTCAGATGCTCTACGGCTATCTGTACTGCAAGGAAAAGTTTGGCGTAACTCCCGAGATCGCGTGGCTTCCCGACACGTTCGGCTTCGCGAATACACTGCCGCAACTGCTCGCGCACGCGGGCATACCGTATTTCGCGACGACGAAGCTCGAGTGGAACGACACGACGAAGTTTCCGTATCCGCAGTTCGTTTGGCGCGGCCCGGACGGCAGCGGCGTGGTCGCGGCGCTGCTGCAAGGTTATGACGGACCGGCCTATCCCTGGCGCGTTGCGAACGCCAAGAAACGCGGGGAACCGCTGGCAATCGGTTATGGAGACGGCGGCGGCGGCGTCACCACGGAGATGTTGGCGTATGCGCGGCGCTCGGGACGCTGGATCGATCTCGCACAGTGGTTTCTGGAGCTGCGCGAGCGGCGCGACCGGCTTCCCGAACACCGGGACGAGCTCTATTTGGAATTTCACCGCGGCGTCTACACGACCCATCACGGCATCAAGGCTCACAACGCGCTGTGCGAACGCGCGCTGGCGCAGGCCGAAGAGTTATTGGCGTGGTGCGTCGCCGTTCATGCGCCGCGCGTGACGGTTACGCAGCTCGTGGAGCGCTTGAACGCTGCCTGGCACATCGTGCTGCGCAATCAATTTCATGACGTCTTGCCCGGAACGTCCGTTACGCCGGTCTACGAAGACGCTGCACAGGAGTATGCCGCCGCCGAAGACCTTACCGCAAGCGTGATCGGCGCGGCGCAAGCGATGCTGCCGCGCGCGACGGCCGCTTCTGGGCCGGCGCTTGCCGGGCCGCGCGAAGACGGCGGTGAATACGTGTTCGACAACGGGCTGCTGCATGCGCGCGTGCGCGCCGACGGCACGGTTGTCGAACTGGCGCATGCGGGCGGCCGCAACGTTTGCGCGCAAGCCAACGCGCTCGCGCTTTACCGCGATAAGCCCAAGCAGTGGGAAGCGTGGAACATCGACCCCACGTATCGGAAGCACGTCCGCGCCGCGAAGCCGCAGGGCGCACATGTGGACGATGGGGCGCTCGTGGTCACATTCTTGCTCGGGCGCTCGCCGGCGGCCATGCGCGTCGTACTTCATGCCGGCGAGCCGTTTCTGCGCGTTTGCCTGGACGTGCATTGGAAGGAGCGGCGCAAACTGCTGCGCGTTGAGAATTGGTTTACCGTGCAAACGCAAAGCGCCGCGTATGGCGCGCCGCACGGCATCATCGAGCGCAGTGCGCGAGCCGTAACTGCGCAGGAGCGCGCGAAGTTTGAAGTTCCCGGGCAGCGCTATGCGCTCGTGCGCGAAGACGGCGGTGCCGGTGTGGCGATGTTCGCGCTCGACACGTACGGATGGAATGCACGTGCGCTGCCGCGCGGCGGAGTGACCCTGGGTCATTCGCTTCTGCGCGGCACGTGTTGGCCCGATCCTCACGCCGATGAGGGCGCGCAGTCGTTTTCGTACGCGTTTGCGCCGTTCAACGGCGCAAACACCGGGGAAATCGAGCGCAGCTGGCTGCAGTTCGCTCAAGAATCGCGCGTTGCTTTGTTTACGACGGGGAACGATGCCGTGCTGGTCGCCGCGTGCAAACCCGCGCAGGACGGCGACGGCGCCATCGTGCGCGTCCGCGAATGCGACGGGAAAGCCGCGCGCGTGCGTTTACGCTGCGGCGCGCGCATGACGTGGGCAAGCAGCGTGGACGCGCTGGAACGCGCAAGCGCGGGGTCGGTTTCCATCGAGGACGAGTACGTCGTTTTCGATCTCGAGCCGTTCGCGTTGCGATCGTTTCGCGTGCGGTTTTCCCATGCCTGAGTTTCGCGCGGTACTGTTCGATCTGGACGACACGCTTCACGACGACACCCTCGCGTTTACGACGGCGGCGCAGGACGTTGCGCATGAAGTTGCGGCCGAGCACGGCATCGACGCGCTGGCGCTCAAAAAGGCCTATATCGCCGAAGCGGAGGGCTTCTGGCACCGTTTGAGCGGCGAACAAGTGCGCACGCGCATGACGCATCTGCGTGAAACGCTGTGGGCTAACGCGCTCGGGGCGGTCGGCTTGAGCGATCCCGCGCTCGCGCAAACCAGTGCAAGCAACTACTACTCGTACCGCCAAAAACGCTACGAGCTGTTTCCCGGAGCACTCGATCTCCTGCGCGGCCTCAAAGCGCGCGGAATAAAAATCGGCTTGGTCACGAACGGCTTTTCCGAAACGCACCGCGACAAACTGGCGGTCCTGCAGATTGCCGAATACTTTGACGCGCTTTTTCTGCCTGACGAAACAGGCTTGGTCAAGCCGGACCCGATGCTGTTCGCGCAAGCTTGCCGGCGTCTGGGCGTTGCGCCCGCCCACAGCGTGATGGTCGGCGACCGGTACGACCGCGACATCACCGGCGCCGCGCAAGCGGGGCTGTACACGATCTGGGTCAACGTGCGAGCGGACGCGCTGCCGCCGGGAGCCGCCGTGCCGGACGTGACGGTCGAACGCATCGGCCAGGTCGCCGCTCATCTGCTCGGCTCCTCGTGAAACATTTGAGCCCGGGACGGTGTTGAACACCAAGCATGCTTGATTCGATTGTCATCAAGGGCGCGCGCGAGCATAATCTCAAGAACTTCGATCTCGTGCTTCCGCGTAACAAGCTCATCGTCATCACCGGGCTCTCCGGTTCGGGCAAGTCCTCGCTTGCCTTTGATACGATCTATGCCGAAGGCCAGCGCCGGTACGTCGAATCGCTGTCCTCATACGCCCGGCAATTTCTCGGCCAGATGGAAAAGCCCGACGTCGATTACATCGAGGGCCTTTCACCGGCCATTTCAATCGACCAAAAATCGACGTCGCGCAATCCGCGCTCGACCGTTGGAACGGTGACGGAAATCTACGACTACCTGCGCCTCTTGTTCGCGCGCATCGGCGTTCCGCATTGCTACAACTG